>NZ_RHOS01000001.1 GCF_003946205.1 Companilactobacillus keshanensis
ATTTTAGTTTCAACAGAATACTTTGGCATAATAAAAACCCCTTGCTTGGATTTCTCCAATGCAAGGGGTTCATTACACTTGCGCATAAATCTTCAAGGTTTTTTTTATTGAATACTTAATGCTTACATTCTGAACGCCCAAATAAAAGCCTGTGATCATGACAAATATATAAACGCCAATGTCACCTAACGGTAAGTAAAAAAGTGACCAAAAGGCCGACCACAGATGATTGTGGGCGATCAAATAGTCACTTCTGCCACCTTGAGCCCAAAGGCTAAAGTGATGCAACGTAATAAAGAGCATGCTGATAATTCTCAAAAGCTCAATATTTGAATTTCTAGTTTTTCTCATAATTTACTTTCTACGACGATCCGACTTGCCATGTTTAGAGTTATTCTTATTTATTTGTGCATAGTAGAGATACATCCACAAGGCGACAAAGATCAAGAGAACAATTCCAACAAGAATAATTATCCATTGATGATTATTTTGTTTGACGGGTTCAGTTTGCTGTTGAACTTGTTTTACATCAGTCTTAGAAACAGTAATTGTCTTAGTGAATACCTTCTTAAAGCCGTTCTTACCCGTTAAAGTAATCTTGGCCTGGTATTTTCCAGCAGTAAAATTATCGATCGGAATAAAGTAATCAAATTGTGAATTTGGTGCAATTTGTAAATTCTTAGCATGATAATTTAAAACTTTGGAATTATGTTTGATCCTAGATGATAATTTTACATTATTTATGTTTATTGGCGCAGTATTATCCATCTTAAATGCAATACCCTTGCTGCCAGAAACTGCTTTAGGATACGCATTAGTTAGATGCATATCAGGATTTACCGCATCATCTTTAGAGCGTAAAACAATCCCCTTAACATAACGAACCTGATTTTGAATATTCAAATTCTTAGACTTAGTAGGTGAAACATTAGCAATTGTTGTCACACCACCCAAAATAATTCCCTGATATTCTTTGTCAGGTGATTTAACTTTAAAACTAACCTCTTTGGATTCGCCTGCTTTTAGGCTGACAGACTTTTTACGAGCACCCTCTACCAATGAGCTTAATTCAGGCAAACTGCTCTTATATGTCTTTTTGTTGTACTTGTCGTAACCAATAGTAGCCGAATCAGCCGTATAAGCGTTATTTACTTCGGCAGTAACCTTGATGCTCTTACTACCAGTATTGAAAATAATGATTTTTAACGTCTGTTCCTTATTAGGCTCCACTTTCAAATCAAAGTAAGATTCGTTCTTGTCAATTTGATTATCTGGCAAAACGGATTGGATCGAGTATGATTTGTCCCCTGCAGCTTCTATCTTAGTCGTTTGATTAAAAAGTGGTATTGCAAAGATGAACATTGATAAAAATACTATGAACTTTTTCATGTTTAACTCCTGTTCTGATACCAAATTCCCCAAAAAATGAAAGCTATTAACGTTACTAGAACACCACTAATCAGGATATATGTCAAAGTCTTATCGTAAATCAAATTACGTGACTTAGAATTTATCTTGTTGGCATCACTTTGAGAAATTTTATAAGTTTTATGGAAATTCCAAACAGTCTTTCCACTTCGAGCTACACCATTCATCTTGTAGGTACCAGGTGCGATCGGTGTTTGATTTTGATTGAAATCAATTGGGACTTTTGAATTAGGTGCAATTTTTGGATAACGAAGGTCAGCTACCATTTTCTTTGGGCCGAGATTGAAACGATCCAACCAACTCTGACGTTTGACCGTCATATGTACAATAACATTCTTCATTAGTCCTGGTTGATCGTTTTGAAGATTTACATACATGTGTGGTTGGTAGTTCTGGACACCAATTGTTAAATTGTATGCCTTTAGAATACCACCTACGGCCTTGTTATCGCCTGTTATCCAGACTGGAACATTGGCACTACTATTGAAATTACTAGTATTTTCGTAAACATTAAAACCACCCATAATCAATCCCTTAACTTTATTATTGGGCAGTTTTATCTTAAATGTTAAATCCTTAGTTTGATTTGCCTTAACGGTTACCTTCTGAGTTTTTGTCATACTAGAAAAAGCATATTGCAGACCAAAATCACCTTTTTTGATCATATCAGTAAAGATAATTTTGCCGTCAGGAGATGTAGTAGCATTCGTTGGCGCAACTACTAAATCAATGGGACTACTATTAAAATTACTGATAGATACTTTTAGATCTCTAGTTCCACCACTTTTACTGATTATTTGAAAACGATCAGTAATGCTGGAATCTTCAATCAATGGCGTTACGGCAATACCTTTAATATCTGCAGATACTTTAGTGGGATTAGCAATTATCCCCAGAATAAAGCAGGTGAGAAATAACAGAAGACATTTAAATTTCTTATTCATTTTCAAGCCCCATATTCTTTAATCTCTACACCTATGATAATACTAAAAAAGCTGCTCCAAGTCTTGGAACAGCTTCTTTTTTTTAAAATTAACGACGACGTTTTCTTGTTGATTTATTTGGTTTGTTTGGTGTGTTGCCATTACCACCATTATTATTTTTCTTTCCTAGATAGATTCCTAGTCCAAGAATAATAGCGAGTAATAGAATGCCAAGAAGAATATATAACCACATGTAGTTAGGTTTGATACCGGCCAACTTATTGTACTTAGCGGCTTGTGCGTTGGTAATTGTGAAGTCTTTATTTAAAGTCCAGCTCTTAATACCATCATTAGTTTTATAAACTAATTTCAAATGATAGTTACCGGCCTTCATGGGTTTCTTACCCCATGAAATAGAATAATTATAATTTGAAGTTGGTGCTATAGATTGACCAGATTGTGAATTGGTAACCTTAAAACTCTTATCACCTTTTTTGGTAACTGTAGCCTTAGAATTCATGCTTGCCACAAAACCGTTTGAAGAATTACGAACATTGGCGTTGACACCAGCTCTTTGTGCATTATTACCAGTTACTAATGCTGGTTTAACAGTATTTATTGAATACTTAGGATCTTGATTTCCACTTGATTTTTGATGGATCTGGATTGGTAATGAATAACTAAACTTATTCTTGATCAAGGTACCATTGGCACTAACTGTACCCTTAGCTTTTTCCTTATATGGTTTTACGTTAAAACCACCCATGATGTATCCACTGAATTTCTTTTTAGGAATCGTCAAAGTAACTGGAATAATCATTTCTTTCCCCGGATTAACGGTAGCAATTATATGATTAGGTGTAATCGCATCACGCGTCTGAATCTTCAACTTAGGATCACTTACCTTTGATCTATCATATCCTGGTTGACCACCATTAGTTGTGTATGCTGTATTGGCATTAATAACAAATCTACGTGTCTTATTGGCCTTATTAATAACACCAATTTTAACTTGTACTTGTTGTCCTGGATCACCCTCAACAACATAGGTACCATTATCTGTATTAACCTCATCGACACTTGCCTCCGGTTTAATAGCATAATCACCTGAAGCAGCTTGTGCTGTTTGAATCGTTGCTAAGCCCGAAAGTATCAGACCAAATATTGCAAAAAAAACGAATAGAGTTCTCTTGGATACTCTTTTCATGACAAATTCCTCCCACAGAATCTTAAAAATAACTTCTCTTATATAATACAAAAACCACTACTATAAGTATAGTAGTGGTTTTATTTAAATCAATTGTTATTAACTACTAAATTGATCCTTTTAAAATTAAGCTCCAGCAACTTTTGTCATTGCTGTTGGTGTTAATGTCCATGTGATAGGTGCTTGATATGATTTAGCTGATGCTGTTGATGAATTACCAGCTTCAGCTGGAACTGTCAATTGAGCATTTGAATTAGGTGAACCAGTTTCTGCTGCAAATTGAGCAATGATAGCACCATTTGCGTAATTACCTGCTGCTAGATCCATAACCGTATGGTCAGTCTTATCACCTGAAGTTAATGTTGCGGCTGTTGATTTTTGACCTTGAATAACATCTTTAGGAGCTGTTGATGTTGTCAATTGTACTGGTTTCAATGCTAGAAGGAAGTCACCAGTTGCGGGTGTATCCACATCATTTTCAGTATGATTGAATGTACCTAATTGAGCAGTAACATTAAATCCTGCTGTAGTCTTTGTAGTTGCATCTGTACGTGAATCTGTTACTTGCAAAATACCTGATTGGTTACCATCATCATCGATAGCTGAACTGTTGTTTTGAAGATCAACTTTTGATCCAGCTGCGGCTGTACCAAATCCAAAGTCAGGAACCTTGTCTAATGTTAGAAGTCCACTGATAACTGTTACATTTGCATCTGATTGTGCAGTTGCTGTACCCATTGCTGATTGATCTCCTGAGCCATTATCATAAGCAATTGCTAGGCCTGGATTGTCTTTATCATTTAATGAGTTAACAGTCTTATTAGGTGTTACAGCTGTAACTGTACCATCAGCATTAACTGTTGCTGATGTTGTAGCAGCTTGTGCTGTTAGTGAAGGTGCTAATGCTCCTAATACGATACCTGCTGTTGCTAATGATCCTACGAATACGTTTCTTGATAATTTCATGTTTGTTTCCTCCCTGATATACGAATTACTTTTTTGATGTAACTTGATTACATATTGATAATACCAATAAAATTGCTCTTGTAAACTTCACCTTTTGTAAATGAAATTTATTAAAATTGATATTTCTTTGTAACCGTTAATTCTGTAAAACTTTTCTAATTCTCTTCATGTAAAAAGCGAATAGACCAACCAACATAGATAAACCTACAATAACTAGTCCTGTTTCATCGGCATCCCCTGTTTGTGGATACGATGATAAGTTATTGATGTTTACTGATGGCACGTTATCTGATGACTGAGTCTTACTTGAATCCCCATCTGTGTTATCCCCTGTATTATCACTGGTTACTAGTACGTGGGCATTTGAAGGCCCATCACCACTATCCTCTGCGATTACTGGTTGAGCACTATCAACGGAGCTTCCAGTAGAATTATTGGCAGAATCGGCGATGACTTGATTTACCCCAAAGGCACCGACGACTCCAAAGACAATAACGACAATCGCAAATAATCCGATCATTCGCTTTTTGACTGTGAGACTTCTAGTAGATCTTCTTTTTTTCTTCATATAAAAACCTCTCATCAAAAATCAGTCTATTATCTCCTTACCAAGACTAAGTTTAACATGTAAGATACCGCTTTAATTTCCGTTCTAGTTAAGAAATCTTTTCCAAAAGTGGGAATCAAGGCTTCAAAAGATAAAAGTTTAGCGGTACATGATTGTCGGTCAGAAGAGAATTCTGATTTACTTGATAAATAAATTTGAATTTTAGCTTATTTAACAGATTTTTTGTGGGCAAATTGTCAGTTTCGACTGCTGCCCACAGTTCAATCAGTCCTAATTCATTAAAACTATAGTCAATTAACAAAGAAATTGCCTCACTACCGATCCCTTTCCGCCTAAATTGGCGGTCAATAATGAAGCCGATTTCTCTAGTTTTTTTCAAATCAGCAGTTATTCCCCGCTCGTTTAACTCAATTATCCCTACCATTGAGTTATTTACAAGTGTAATTGCATAACTACTTGGTAACTCTTTATACTTCTTAAAAAGCTTTTTAGCTATTTTCTTATCAGTTACGTACTCTAATCCGGATCTTTGATGATTCTCTTGATCACTTACCAGATGATAAAAGACAGGAAAATCTTCATCAATAAAGTTACGAACAGACACGTTTCTTCCTATTAGATGCATTTCTATTCCTTCATATGTAATATTTTTTTAACTGAGGCACGTTTAGTCGAAATATTATTAATCTTGCTATTATTAGCATAACCCATTGCAATACCAACAACAATTTCTTGATCTTGAGGTATCGACAATTCTTTTTTGATGATTTCCGGATGATTAGACAATGCATAAGCAGGAATAGTCCCGATACCATGGCTTGCCGCACTTAACATCAATGTTTGACCAAACGCTCCCATATCATAAATAGTGAACTCGCTGGCCTTTTTACTAGTAGTTAAGTATACCAAATATGGCGCATAGAATAGATTATTTCTGGCATCTACCCACTCTGGATCATCTGTCCCCTCAACTCCAACCGCTTCTTCAACAGATTTGGACCATTCTTTGATATTATTCATTGATAATTCAGAACGACTGGTACGATGAGGTGTTGTTAAATCCGTCTTACCAGCTTCATTGGTTATTTTAAATCCTGATCTGATCTTTTTGACGTTTTCACCGGACGCAATATAGACTTCCCAAGGTTGTGAGTTCTGCCAAGAAGGTGCACGTTGGGCATCCTGAATTATTTCTTCTATAGTAATAGTAGAAATTCTTCTATCACTAAATGAGCGAATTGACTTTCTTTGATAGATCAAATTACTATTTTCCAACTATAATTCCTCCCAAATAATCGTATTTCTAGGTTTTTAAAAAAATATCATCTATAATTAAATTATAAACGTTTGTAATAGGAAAGGTGTGGACAGTATGGATTTAGATTTCAAGGGAGAAACAGTAACAACTTTGGGGCAACCACCTCTAGTTGGAGAGAGTTTTCCAGATTTCACAGCATTGGATAAAGATGGCAAGACTGTTAAGTTGAGTGACTTCTTGGATAAACCGCTTTTGATCAGTGTCGTGCCAGACATCAATACTCGTGTATGCAGTATTCAAACAAAACATTTCAACACAGAAATTGATGGACATTCAGAGATCAATTTCATTACCATCTCAACAAATACTGTTGAGCAACAAGCTAATTGGTGTGCTGCTGAAGGTGTTAAAAATATGCAAATGATTTCTGATGTGGACCACGACTTTGGTGAAAAGAGTAAGCTTTTGATCGAAGCCAAAGGAATCCTAGCACGTTCCGTTTGGGTAGTCGACACAAATAAGCAGGTCATCTACTCAGAAATCCTTAAAGTACAAACAAATGAACCTAACTACAACAAAGTGTTAGATCAATTAGATCAAATGCACGAATAAAATAATAAGAAGCAATTATTACTTGGAAAAGGCCAGGTAATACTTGCTTCTTTTTAACGTCTTCGATGTTTCATAAACGTAACAAAATGTAAAATACATGCTAAAAGCACAAAGAAAATAACCGTAAAACTTATATAATTGATCCAAAAATTATTGATTGGCATCACATAACGCAAAGGAACTTGGATACCCATCGTAATTAAGGCCATAATGGCAATCATGAAGAATAGCTGAATATATCTTTTCAAGGTCGAATCGTCCTTTCTCTTCTTATGGGATATCTTGTGTCCATACTTAGCAGCGATCTGCTTCTTATTATCAGGTATTTCTTTCATACCAAAGGTACCTGGCAGGACTATTTCCCCAGTTTTAATAACCCCAGCAGCACTCATTACTCGGTCAATTGTCTTTAAACTTTCATCAGTAACACCAGTTACAAAATTTTCTAAAGGACCGACATAACAAGATGTAATACTCAAATAATGTTTATTTTTAAATTTTCCCGGAATAGTATCGCCATTTTCTTTGAAATATACGAGTTTAGGACGCATACAATCAAAGAAATTCTTCAAAACACCGGATAATTCACGCCAATACGTTGGTGCAGCAAATACCCAAACATCACTGGACATCAATTTATCAGACAATTCATTCAGTATTTGATTTTTTTCGTGATATTTATGTGGTGTGATTTTATAATTTTCCAAATAAATTGTTTCTGTTTCTACACCCTCATCCACGTTCTTTAGGACTTCATCAAGCATCTGAGCGTTCAATCCATGCTCTTGATGCGAGGCCAAAATGCCAAGAACTTTCATCTAACCACTCCCTTTTCTTCTATTATAATGAAATTCATTTCATTGGTAAAAAGAATCTTTTGCTGATATGGTAAGAGTAACAAGGAGGGTCTCTTAAATGAAAGTATTGATAATTGGAGCTCACGGTAAAGTTGGGCATTTATTAATTGGTGAATTACAATCGAAGAACATTGATTTCGTTGCTGGTTTACGTAGTAAGGAACAAATTAAAGCCTACAAAGATAACAATATTCCTACTCAATTTATTGATTTAACAGCATCTTTAGATGATATCACTAAGTCTGTGAAAGAATCTGGGGCTGATGTTTTGCTATTTTCTGCAGGTGCGGGTGGCGCTGGATCTGATCTCACACTACAAATCGATCTCGATGGTGCCATCAAGACAATGATGATTGCTGAAGCATTAGACATAAAGCGTTACATCATGGTTAGTTCCGTCTTTAGTGACAATCGTGACAAGTGGGACGCCTCAGGTATCAAACCATATATGATTGCCAAGCACTATGCGGACGTACATTTACGCGGTACGGACCTTGATTACACGATCATCCATCCAGGTGGGCTTACTGACGAAGAATCAATTGGCAAGATAAAATTACTCGGAGAAAATGAAGTTGATAATATTCCAAGAATCGATGTTGCCAAATCATTAGTCGAAATTTTGCAAAATCCTTCTACCATAGGCAAGGAGTACAGTATAGCTAGTGGGGATGAACCAATTTCTGATGTAATCAAATAAAAACTTATAGCATTTAGTAGTGATAGATTGGTACATTCAAATGTAAAAAATTAAAGGCATGATTTCAGTAATATGAAATCATGCCTTTAAACTATATTTGAATATCTATACAAAAATTAATTGATCATATAATAATTTAATTGTCGAAGAAATTTCCCATAATTGACATAGTTGGTTGAATATTGATAAATGCATCCTTATCAACTTTAGAAACGGCATCCCTAACAAAGAATAATTGATATCTTGTCAGAACCATAGTGGCTGAACCAATTGGTTCACCAGAGTATCCACCTTCCAAACTATGATCGAGTGTGACTCCACGATGAACTGTCTTCAAAAGTTCTTGTGCAATATCATCTATGTGATGTGAGTAAACAGTAACAGTAATTTTTTGTTGCTGAATATACATCTTGTCAACTAATAAATAAGTAACATAAATAGACACCATACTGTATAAAGCCAACTCCCAGCCGAATACGATCCCGGCAATAGAAAGAATAATAGCATTAACATAAAAACCTATTTCACCAACGCTTTTTCCAGTACTTTTCTGAATTAATAGCGCGATTATATCAGTTCCACCGGTTGAAAAACCACAACGGAAACAATAACCCGTACCAACACCAACCATGACCCCACCGAAAACGGAAGCTAGCATTGGATCATTAGTGATTTGGAATAACGGAATAAATTTAATAAAAAGAGTAGACGAAGCAACGGCTACTAATGACAGAATAGTAAACCTCTTGCCTAATTTGAACCATGCTATGGTAATTATTGGAATATTAAGAAGAAAATACCATAAATAAACTGGACTATTAACTTTAGCAAACTCAGCAAATAAGTTTGATATCAACTGACCTGCACCCATAACCCCAGCAGTATAAATTTTGGCTGGTTGTAAAAGTAATTGAATCCCCATAGCAGAAGTTATTCCAAAGAATATTGCTGCAAAGATGTCTCTTGGATAATTTTTTAATTTCATTTTGAAATCACCTCCTAATTTTTTGCTAACATCACACACTATAGCTTAGGAATTTCTAAAAAACAATATACTTTTGACTTATCACGAAATATTTTAAATTTTGAATCAAATAGCTTATATTTTATATATAATCGAGTTATCAGGAGGTAGTAAAATGCAAAAAATCGGATTTATTGGAACCGGTGTCATGGGCAGCGGAATAATAAACAACCTGTTGAAGAAAAACTATCAGGTATATATCTATACTCGAACGGAATCTAAGGCTGAACCTCTAATAAAAAAGGGAGCAAAATGGTTTAATTCACCAAAGGATGTTGTTGAAAATACAGATATTATTTTCTCAATGGTAGGCTTTCCAAAAGATGTTGAGGATGTTTACTTTAATTCCGAAAAAGGTGTCTTTAAAGATCTAAAATCTGGTCAAATAATCGTTGATATGACAACAAGTACTCCAACTTTAGCCAAAAAAATTGGTGAAAAGGCTGAAAAAATTGGTGCCTTAGCATTGGATGCCCCTGTTTCTGGTGGTGACGTTGGTGCTCGAGATGGAAAATTAACCATCATGGTCGGCGGATCTAAGAAGGCTTTCGAAGAATTAAAACCTATTTTCGACATAATAGGAAAATCAAATCATTACTTCGGATCCTACGGCGCCGGACAAAATGCTAAAATGGCCAATCAAATTATGATAGCCGGAACCATGACTGGAATGACCGAAATGTTAGTTTATGCCAAGGCAGCTGGACTAGATCTTCCTTCTATTATAGAGACAGTTAGTGGTGGATCAGGAGATAACTGGAGTTTAGAAAATTATGCACCAAGAATTTTAGACGGAGATTTCAAACCTGGATTCTTTTCAAAACATTTTTTGAAAGATTTGCGAATTGCCATAGATGAAAGCGAAAAAATGAAACTTGATTTACCCGCTACACAACAAGCTAAAAAATTATATGAACAATTAGTAGATAAAGAAAACTTGGGTAATGACGGGACACAAGCACTAGTTAAATTATGGTGGTAACTAACGCCCCTCTAACATTCGTCGATTTAATTCAAAAAGAGCGTACCTTCAAAATATTGAAGGTACGCTCTTTTACTTTAAAAATATTTAAAAATTTATTTTTCTACTATATATATACACAAAACTATCCAGACCTAGTTATCAAACATACCAACAAGCTCTTCAGAATCAAGTTTCATTTTATCTTCTCCACTAACATCCAAAGTGATCTGACCGTCCTGTACCATAATCAAACGATTACCATACTTCAAAGCATCAGACATCTTATGGGTAATCATCATAGTTGTCAATTTTTCACGATTAACAATCTCATCAGTAAGATTCATCACATCACGGCTAGTCTTAGGATCAAGTGCCGCTGTATGTTCATCAAGCAGTAATAATTTAGGCTTGCTCAACGTTGCCATCAGTAAAGATAAGGCTTGTCTTTGACCACCAGATAAATATTTGACTTGAGTCTTTAATCTATTCTCTAATCCCATATCAAGTGGTTTCAACAGCTCTTGGAATTTCTCCAATTGCCCCTTCTTGTTATACCATTTCAAACTGGTCGTATTGACGTGACTCTGTGCTAAAACTAAATTTTCAGCGACACTAAGTTCTCCAGCAGTTCCCATCTTAGGATCCTGAAAAACTCGTGACATCCAACGAGAACGATATGAAACGGATTTTTTGATAACATTTTTATTTTCTAAATTAATGGATCCAGCGTCAGCCGGTAGAGTTCCAGCAATTGTATTCAATAATGTTGATTTACCTGCACCATTATTACCAATCAATGAAATAAAGTCACCATCGTAGACTTTCAAACTAACATTTTTTAAAATGTGTCGCTCATTCTCGGTCCCCGGAAAGAACACCTTTTGTAAATTTTGGACGTTTAATACTTCTGACTTGCTCATCTTGTTCACCTTCCGTTAACTGAGATAGATAAATTTTTAATTGTTTACGTGTTTTAAGTTTATTTCTGACAATTGGTACACAGATAACGATAACCAAAATTATCGCTGATAAAATTTTCAGATCATCTGGTGGGAATCCTAGTCCCATCGCAACTGTAAGTAAGAAACGATACAATATTGCACCGACTAACATAGCCAATAATCTAACTAAAATACTTCGACCTCGTAAGAAGATTTCACCAACTAAAACTGACGCTAGACCAATAACAATTGTGCCGATTCCCATTCCAATATCAGCATATCCATTGCTTTGAGCAATTAATGATCCTGACAAAGCAATTAAACCATTTGAAATTGTATAACCAAAAATGATCATTTTGTCCGTGTTGATCCCATTGGCGGAACTCATATTTTTATTGTTACCTGTCGCCATCAAAGATAATCCTAGACGTGTCTTGAACATAAGGTATAATGCCACGATGACGATTCCAATGATAATGATTCCCAAAACAATTGTTTGAGTTGTCGTTGCCCAACTAGGTAAGTAATCTGTCAAAACTTTTTGTGTCAAAAGAGGAACGTTCGACTTTCCCATTACATGCATGTTTACCGAATACAAACCAGTCATTGTTAAAATTCCGGCCAACAATGAGGGAATATGTAATTTGGTATCGAGGATACCAGTTACAAATCCACCCAGACATCCGGCCACAAAACCCATTAAAGTAGCAGTAAAGGCCGATTGACCATTTATCATCAAACTGATTGTCATAGCTGCTCCAAATGGAAAACTTCCCTCGGTTGTTAAATCCGGAATATCTAAAATTCTAAAGGTAATAAATACACCGATCACTAACGGCGCCCACAACAATCCTTGTCCTAAACTGGATATTATCATAATTTTTGGTACTCCTTTTTAAGGTTTTTGAATCTTAGCTGGATCTAAGCCAATTTCTTTGGCATAGGCCTTATTAACGTAAAGATGTAATGTCTTAGCTTTTTCAACTGGCATATCTTCTACCTTCTTGTTCTCCACTAGAACTTTGTAAGCCATCTTACCTGTTTGTTTACCAAGATCACGGTAGTTCAATCCATAAGTTGCTGTTCCACCATCTTCGGCCATTTCAATTGACCCTGTAACTACTGGTAACTTAGCTTCTTTAGCCTTTTTACCGATTGTTTTCATTGAACTTGCCATCAAATTGTCAGTAGGTAGATAGATTCCTGAAACTTTACCTTTCAGACTGTCAACAGCACTGGCAACATCGTTGGTACTTGTAACGCTAACTACATTCAATTTTAAATTGTTCTTTTTAGCATAATTCTTGGCCATTTTAACTTGTAAGACCGAATTTTCTTCAGAAGAATTATATAAAATTCCAATTGGTTTGTCTGACTGTGTCAAGGTTGTTAATAACTTAATTTGCTTCGTAACTGGTCCAATATCGCTGGTACCAGAGACATTTGTCTTAGGTTTTTCATTTGATTTAACTAAACCTGCCGATTTCAAATTTGTCACGGCCGTAACCAAAATCGGTGTGTCTTTAGTTTTCTTACTCAGGGCTTGGGCGGCCGGTGTAGCGATCCCTAGCAGTAAGTCATGCTTCTTTGAAGTTAATTGTTGACTCATTGAATTTAAATTTGATTGATCACCTTGAGCGTTCATATAATCGTATTTTACTTTGATATCTTTATCGTGTTTTTTTATTTCTTGGTTCAATCCTGACTTGAATCCTTGCCTTGCGGCATCAAGTGATCCATGTTGAACAATTTGTAAAATCCCTATATTTAAAGTTTTCTTATCAGAACTGGCATTTGACGAACATCCTGCCAAAACTAATACCGCCATCATCATTGTTACTAATCCCATTAAATATTTTTTCATATTCTTATCCCTCCAGAGAAAATAAAAAACCAGATAGATTATGAGAATCCATCTGGTTTAATATCGGGCCCGAATATTATTTCCAGATAGATTCAACTCGCATCTATCTGGCTTAGCGACATGCTTAATAACTTTAGCCAATCAATAGATACAAACGCTTGCGTGTGCGTTCGTATCCAATGATTGAATACAAACGCTATCTAAAGAAAAAGCTAAAGGCAAATTGACTATTTAATTGTTTCAGTTGTTTTTCTATCATAGTTAATTACCTTTCCCTTCATGTCTGTTTATTATGTTTCCTAGTAAAACATTTTCAAGTTAATCTGTCAACGAATAATCTAATAATAAAAGAAGTTTATGAGTTAAATTCTAATATTAAGTTCTTGATGTAACGGTGTTTGTCGCCATTTTAAAAAAAATAAAAAATAATAGGCACTTTTTAGTACCTATTGTACTTTAAAGTACGTAATTGTTTATTTGTCCTAACCCCATATAATGAAACTCATGCTTATATTTCACTACAAAGGAGTTTATACAAATGAATAAGAAAGTATCATCAAATTGGATCTTAATGTCACTTGCTATCAGCGCATTTGCTATTGGATCAACTGAATTTATCAGTGTCGGTATTATGCCTCTTTTGACAAATACCTTTAACGTTTCACTCGCAACTGGAGGATTGACTGTTTCTATCTATGCTACTGGAATCATGTTTGGTGCCCCAATTTTAACTTTATTAACTAATCGTTGGAATCGAAAAAAATTATTGATTGGAATTATGGTAAGTTTTGTAATTGGCAATTTAATTGCAACCTTTGCATCAACATTTTGGATTCTTTTAGCTGGACGAGTTATAACGGCTTTATCACACGGAATCCTCATGGCCATTGCTTCATTGATTGCCGCTGACGTTGTTGAGCCAAATAAACGTGCCTCGGCCATAGCTATTATGTTTACTGGTTTAACAGTTGCAACTGTTACTGGTGTTCCGATCGGAACTTTCATCGGTCAGACTTTAGGATGGAGAGCTTCATTTCTATTCTTAGTAGTTTTGGGATTAGTTGGATTAATAACTAATTTTATTCTCGTACCAAACGATTTACCTTTACCTAGACCAACTAGTGCCAAGGGCATTTGGAAAATTTTGAAACAACCACAGTTACTATTAATCTTAATTATCACAGCTTTAGGATATGGTGCAACTTTCCCAGTCTACACATATCTAACAACTATCTTAAACAAACAAATGAACTGGTCACAGGCCGCTATCGTAATTATTTTAGTGTTCTATGGTTTAGCAGTTGCCGTCGGTAATACGCTTGGAGGAAGATTTGCTAATACGAATCCTTTAAGCGCACTATTGAAGATGTTTATAGGTTTAGGTGTTGCTTTATTATTGATGTTATTTACTATGAACATGCATTACTTAGGATTATTTGCTGTCTTAATTATGGGCCTATTCGCTTTTATGAATGTCCCCGGATTACAACTATATATTGTTCAATTGGCCGAAGAATTTACACCAAACGAAATTTCTTTGGCATCAGCTTTAAATATTTCAGCTTTTAATGTCGGAATAACCTTTGGATCATCCCTTGGTGGGCAAGCCGTAAGTGCCGGGCAATTAGTCAATACTCCTTGGATCGGAATTGGCATGATCTTAGCCAGTGTCATTCTGACCGCTATCCTAATGAAATTAGGGAACAAAAACATTGTTTCTAGTGATGATCTCAAGTTACAATCAAATTGTGAAACGAAATAATAATGTTAAAATATCATTATTTAAAATAAAGGAGTGGTGAATTAGATGAAACAAGCAGTTTATAATATTGGCGTTGAAGCAACTATGAATATCATCGGTGGAAAGTGGAAGCCTATTATTCTCTGCCATCTTAAACACCAAACTATGCGCACCGGACAACTTAGACGGGCAATTCCAAATATTACTCAAAAAATGCTGACACAGCAATTACGTGAATTAGAGGATGATGGCATCGTCAGCCGTAAGATATACAGTCAAGTCCCTCCTAAGGTTGAATATTCATTAACGGAATATGGTGATAGTTTGAATCGTATTCTTGAGGCACTTTGCCTATGGGGTGAACATGACATTGAATTACGTAAAGAACGTGGTGAAAACATTATTTTACTAAATAGCGAGAACGTTGAACCCGATGACGTTCCTTACGTAAACTAAAGGTTTAAAATTATCTCCAGATCTTAGAATGTTCTTACTTACTCCGGCCAATTTAACTAATACCCTGAGTAAAAAAATATACAAAAAAATCTTGAAATCTGCTTTTAAAAACAGATTTCAAGATTTTTTAGATACTATCCGAAATATTCCAAGTTATTTTTCCACTATAGCCACCTGGATTAGTAGTTGGACTAAGCTTTAACTGCCAATCACCAACACCAACGTAGTTGGTTAGATCCTGATTACCAGTAAACGAACTAGTCCTAATTTTAGTGCCTGTAGCATCAACTGTTTGCCATGTACCGGAATCAGTTGCCGCACTACTTCTCTGTTTAAGGAACAATAAGCCTGTATCTGCTGAAGGATCTAAGACCGTTCCAGTTAACGGATCTTTTATTTGTGTTTCTGAATCAGCGTTATCATAGCTAACTGTAACATTATACGGAACGCTACTTGAATTGTTCACGATCAATTGACCATCGGTGCTGACATTCGATAAGGTCTTCTCTTTTCCAGCCATATGAACAGTTCCAAAGTCAATTTTAGTTGGTATCGAGGTAAATCCAATCATATTTTCAATATTTAATTCAGTTTGATTAGTGGTCAAAGTCCCCAGGCTAACTCCTGAACTGGTTTTTCCTCCAGACAATGTAGCATCGTTATAGAGTGTTGTACCGGCATCTCCCGTCACAGTTGCTGAATATGTTACCGTGACCGAATCTCCTGGTGCCAACGAGGGAACTATAATAGTTCCATTTTCGATACTCGAAGTATACGAAGCGGTGCCGTTACTAAACGTAAATGTGGCTGATCCATCTGCAGTGAGTCCAGTAGGTAATTTATTGATAAAAGATGCCGTTGCCGCCTTTAATGAATCCGTACTATTAGATTTAACAGTATATGTATTCTGGAAATTGATTGTATCACCCTTGGAACCTTTAGCAGTAGTGCCCCAATCTGAGTCTTTGGAGTTCTTAATTTGTTGAGTAAACGAATCTTTGTATGGATTCCCCTCAACCGGAATATCCACTGAAGAAGAATAGGTCTTTGTAACGCCATTATCTGTATTCGGATCGGTACCTAGAAAATCACCCGTGTTAGTGACAGTTGATCCGTCAGCGTCAGATGTTATCGTGGCCTCAAACGTCACTGACGCTTCTTGACCATCAGTCAATGACAAATTTACCGGTGCATTCAAAGTTTTAGTTGTAGCATCATATGCAGAACTATCAATTGATGTTGATGTTCCACTTTGATTGATTTTTTTAATCGAATTAGGATCAATCTGTAATCCATCTGGAATCTTATCTTCGATATTAGAAAAGTTCCATTGACTCTTGTAACCATAATTACCCATTTTCAATTTAAACTTCAATTTATCACCAACACGATTTTTTCCGTCGGTACTTGTTTCATTCGTGAAAGTTTTTTGAGCTACCGGAACTGAGTATGGTGATTCCGTTACACCCATACCAGAATTGAAATGTGCAGTTTCATCGGGTTGTAAGTTTGTAGTATAAGGCCACATTAAAGTGTAAGCACTATCAGATCCTAAAGTTAAATCTGTTCCATAAGGATTATTATTTGCTTCATCCCCACTACCAGAGAAATTAGTAGGATTAGTTAGTTTTTGTAGCCAGCTCATACCATTACTGTTATATCTAACACCAGTATATTTAGTGAACCCGTCAGGTACATTATTAGAAACCATTAGTTTATAAGATCCATCTTCGATATAGACACCATTTTTATTACCCAAGTCTTTAACATGAACAGTGTCATATGTACTCAAAGTTGTATCCTCACCATAAAAGATACCAAATGACTGCGGAGTCCCTGACGTATTTTTTACATATAATTCTCTTTGAACAAAGGCCGAATTACCCGGAGAAACTCTCAAAAGAATCTCCATTAAAAAAGTGTGACCATCTTTTGAGTAATTGCCAACTACTTTAGAAGCTTGATTACCATTGGCATCCGTTCCAACATAATACTTTTTTCCGGTCATATTTAAAAGTAAGGCATAATCCTTAACAGTTGAGTTTGAGGCCGCCGCCGTAGGTGAAAATACTATACCAAAATCAATTGAACTTAATGAAACATTTTCTGGTTTGATATTAGTATTTAATGTCCCACCTGATTGAAATTGTGACGCCTTATAATTGCCATTATCATTCAAGAAAATATTTATTTTAGAAAAACTCAAATTGTTAGACGAATTAGTGGTAGGCTGCGTACTATTCGTAGCTACAGTAGTATCATTCCCCTTAGTTACTTTACCATTAGCATCATTAGCTAATCCAAATGTGTATCCTAAAGACAAACCATTGCCTATAGTCTTCTGTCCAACCTGAGAATTACCCTGAGTTGTCCAATTTTTGATACCATCATCAATCTCATTACCCGTTATTGTCGCTGCTTTTACGTTTTGACTCGTTCCAAATACCCCCAAGATTAAAAGCGCAAAAAAGAAGAACGATAATATGATTGGTTTCAAATATCTACTTCTTCTCATATATATTCACTCCTCAGTAAATATTTTGTTTCTAGTTATTTAAAATACTCAATTTGATTATAACTGTTCCTATACTTATTGTATAAAAAATATCATGTTACTGAGCATCATTTATTGTAAATTATTCTTTCAAAATGAATTTACAATAACGATTGACAAAAAAAAGCCCCATTACACAGTATTGATAGCTAAACATACTGTATAATGAGATTTTTTAATTTATTTAAATTTATACGAGTTTCGGCCATTTAGAATAATTTCTCTGTGGTAAACACATCAAAATAATCAACAATACTTCACCAATAATCGGTATTAAGTATAATAAGACCCACCAACCACGTATATTACGATCATGTAATCGTCTAATAGTAGCTGTGTAAATTGATACTAAATAATATCCAAATGTCATTGCAAAAGCAACTCCCATAACGGCGCTCCAATAGAAACTTTTTAATGAAAAGAAGTTCATTGTAAATCCAAAAATGGCCATCAGAAGAGCACAGAGAATTGTCATTCCTAAAAGACCCCACCAAAAATCAGCACGTCCTATTCTCTTTGCACCAACAAACATATCTTGGAAATATAATTTTGTTGAATTGATTAAACTTGGTTTTTTACTCTCATTCCAAACTGATTCATTCATTTAATTTACTTCCTACATTTGAATTCCTATAACAAAACCTAATATACCAAAAATATATGTCAAACTAAAATATAATATACAACTGAAAAAGCGGCGTTGAAACCATAATTGACTCAATTCCATATTAAAAGTTCCAAAAGTAGTAAATCCACCACAAATTCCAGTACCTAGAAATAATAACATTCTTTTATCTCTTACCGAAGCAGTTAGATAACCCAAGGCAAATGATCCCAATATATTGATAAGCAGAGTCATAAATGGGAAGTCGATTTTTATTTTATTAGAGGTCTGCATTAAAAAATTTCTTATATATGCGCCTAAGCCAGCGCCAAACCCGACTAGCAGTGAGTTTATCATTTGCGACTTCTTTCCAAATCACGAAAAGCCCTAGAAACAGCCCAGTAATTTCCTACAATGGCAAATAGAAATCCGCCAATCATAGTTAAAAATAAATATCCAGCTAAGTAAATCCAATTACCCGTTTCAAATAATCGGTATGCATCTGCCGTAAAGGTTGAAAATGTTGTATATGAACCCAATAATCCTGTACTAAGTGACAAAATTGTCTTCGACGATAACTTATAACGATCCTGTAAATAATGAATCAGAAACGGCAAAATAAAGGCTCCAGAAAGATTAGCGACTACTGTTCCCCAAGGAAAATTATCACTAGTAGTAAAAAGTAAACTTTCACCATAACGCAAATTACTACCAATGAAAGCACCAATAAAGATGATTGTAAAAGTCTTGAATTCTTTAATGATCCTTACCTCCTTATAAAAAAACCACACTTGCATAAGCAAATGCGGATTTATATAACTTAATTACTTTTTGTCAACATCATGTCCACCGAATTCATTACGTAAAGCGGCAACAACTTTTCCTGTAACGGTATCGTCTTCTAACGAACGGTAACGCATCATCAACGATGCGGCAATAACGGGCGTGGGAACTTGTAACTTCAGAGCTTCTTCAAGCGTCCATTTGCCTTCACCGGATGAATGCATAACGCCACGAATTTCATTCAATTTAGGATCTTTTGAAAAGGCCGATTCAGCCAACTCCATTAACCAACCACGGATAACAGAACCATTTGACCAAACTTTAGCAACGGCCTCATTGTCATATTCAAATTCACTATGTTCCAAAACATCAAAACCTTCAGCAATGGATTGCATCATACCATATTCAATACCGTTATGAACCATCTTTAGATAATGTCCACTACCGGCTTTACCAGTATAAAGATAACCATCTTTTTGCGCGATACCCTTAAAAATAGGTTCAATGATCTTAAATGCTTCCTTGTTATCTCCACCGATCATGAAGTTTCCATCATGATTAGCACCTGACATACCACCAGAAGTACCAGCGTCAAAGAAAATAATACCTTTTGCCTTCAAAATTTCATTATGTGTCAGCGAATCTTCATAGAACGAATTCCCACCATCAATAACGATGTCATCTTTGGACAAAATATTGCTCAAAGTGTCAATTGTTGTATTGGCTGGTTTGCCGGCTGGCAACATAACCCAAACAATTTTTGGCTGTGGTAATTTATCAACGACACTTTGCAAGTCATCAGTTACTTCTGCGCCTAATTCTTGTGCATCTTTTTTTGCATCCTCATTAAGATCAAAAGCCACTACTTCGTTATTATTTCTAATTAAGTTCTCGGTTAAGTTGATCCCCATCTTGCCGAGTCCGATCATTGCTAATTTCAAATTGAATCCTCCTAAGTTTTTACCAACCTGTAATTATACGCAAAAAAAGCAGGTATGACAATTTGTCTACCCTACCTATTTAACGAATCTATTCCACCAATGACCCTTTTTGTCATCTTGAACTTGTTCATTAACACGCTCTTTTAATTCTGAAGTGCGTTCATCTGACTGAATATTTTCAGTCTTAAGCATTTCGTTATTCGATTCTAGTTTTTCATTGGCTACTTTCAAATCAGAAACTTCGCTTTTCAATTGTTCGATAGTTTCTAATTGCTTCTTGTTTTCAGCCTTCAAGTCATCTATGTATTGTTCTAAATGATCATCATCCGCCGTTTTTTCTTCTTCAGTAGTTGGATAAATTTTTTGTGCAGCAAGATCCAAGGTCATTTTTGGTTCATGACCCAGTTCAACCATTTTCTTAAAACCATCCAAATTTGTTGAAGTATATAATCGATTATTTTGACTATTGCGCTCAAAATAATTGGCGTTTTCTGTTGTATGTTCTACGATCAAAGAATACTTACGTAGCGTTGCAACACTAATCCCCAATTCTTTTGCAGCTTGTGCAGGTGTTAAAAAGTTTTCATTCTTTACATTACTCAAAAGTATTTCCCCCAAGATCAATTCATTCTTATATTATAAAAATAATCATTTAGGAGTTCAACCACTAATATGCTTATAAACCAACTTATTCATAATGGTGCTTTCCTCAAACTACATTTTATGATCATAATTGGGTATACTATAAGTAGTAAATACATTGCAAGTGGGGTTATGAAAATGAAGAGGTCACGGTTACTTATCAGTTGCGCGTCTTTACTGTTATTCTTTTCCGTTGCAGCTCCTACAACGGTACAAGCAGCCAGTAATGTAACGACTAACATTTCCGATTACTATCGAACTTATTACAGTCCAAGTGAAATTTCTCAGATCAAAGAGCTTCAACAAACTTATCAAAATCTGGATAGTAATTTGTATAACAAGGATAATTTATTTGCTACAGTTCCAAGATTATCAACGGATGGATCTTTCAATCCGGGAGGGTTAAGTAATAACGCCATCAACGGGACTGTTGATTGGATAAACTATTATCGTGAATTATCAGGCTTGAGTCCAATTTCTTCAAAAGAGACTTCAAACTACACATCTCAAGTTTCCGCTGCAGTAATGGCTGTATCGAATTCAGATCCAATGATCAACCAGCATTTTTTGGTTAATACTGAACGAGCAAGCTATATTTCATCACATTATTGGAATCAAGCCGTTTATGGTACCGGATATGGCAACTTATACTTTGGCTTTCCAAAAACGATCGGAGAACCTGTTCGTGAACTAATATTAGATGATACTAATATAGAAGGTAACGACACTGGTCATCGTGCTTGGTTACTTTCACCTCGTCTTTCTACTGTGGGTGTAGGTATAGCCATCGCCAACAATGGTCGCCAATATGAAGATATTTTCGTTAATAATCCACCTGATATTTATAATCAAGCTGAAAAATCAGTCGTAACATACCCAAGCAGTCTTTTCCCAGTTGAAGAACTTTCCAACAAATATGGTAATTCGATTCCTTGGTCAATTACTTTTGCAGATCAAAATCAAAATATGGTCACAGACAACACGTCAATTAAGGTTGAAAACTTAACTGACGGATCTGTTGGTATGACAGTTCCTTTGACCGATAAATCTTATGCTTATCTAAGTGATGTTATTGCCTATATTCCACCAAAGGGTGTTACAATTAACGGTCATTCGAGTTATCGTGTAACTATAAGTAATTTAAATTCTGAGAATACTCCTAGTTACAGCTATACCTTCAAGACTTTCTCAGAAACAGCTAACGGATTAGGTTATGATTACGCTAATTATTAAAAGCCGACAATGTCGGCTTTTATTGATGTTATAGTGTTATAATCCAACTTACATAGAAAAAAAGGGGAAATTCAATATTGTCAAGTTCTGCAATTACAGCTAACTTAATTATTATTCTAATAACATTCGTCTTCGCATTCTTCTTTGTCGCAGCCGAGTTTGCCTTAGTACAAACTAGACCAAGCCAACTTGAAGATGCTATTTCAAAAGGTGAAGGTAATCAGAAAAAACTAAAACGTGCTTTAATGATGGTAAATAATCTAAACGAATACCTATCAACTACACAAGTCGGTACAAGTATTGCTGGTATTATCTTAGGTTGGATTGGTGAAAGTACGATCGAATATCTTTTGATCGATCTCTTCGGTCTGATCCATCTTTCAAGCAGTGGTGGCGGATTACACATTGTAGGTTCAATTGTCGGTGTTCTACTACTAACATACTTAGAAGTTGTTTTAACTGAAATCGTTCCAAAAAACGTTTCGATCGATATGCCAATGCGTATGTTGATGATCGTTGTTACACCAATGCGTATCTTCCATTTATCAGTTTATCCTTTCGTTTGGCTGTTAAATATCTCCGCAACTGGAATTATCAAATTAATGGGTCTAAAACCCGCAGATTCTGAAAATGAAATCTTTTCACAGTCAGAAATTTTAAGATTATCCAAGTCATCTATCCATGGTGGTGATATGGATCAAAACGATGTCGTCTTTATGCAAAGAGCTTTTGAATTAAATGATAAAGTTGCTAAAGATATCATGGTTGATAGAACAAGTCTTTATGTAGTTGACATTACAGACAAAGTAAAAGATGTTTTAAAAGATTACTTGCAACAAGGCTTTTCAAGATTTCCAGTTGTGGCCGACAATGATAAAGATAAAGTCCTAGGTTACGTTTATGCCTACGATATTGTCCGTCAAAATCAAGTAGACGGCGACATTGGGATCAGTCGTGTGCTTAGATCAGTAAACACAGTTCCTGAAACAATGCCTATCCAAGACATTTTATCTAAAATGATCAAGAAACAAACTCCTATCGTTGTAGTTGTCGATGAATATGGTGGTACAAGTGGTATTGTCACCGATAAAGATATCTATGAAGAATTATTTGGTACCGTTAAAGATGAGATCGACGATGTTTCTGATGAATATATCGTTAAAAATGATGATGGTAGTTATAATATTTCTGGTAAGACTACCTTATACGATTTTGAGAGATTCTTTAAGACAAATATTCCTGAATTCCAAGAATCAGATATTATTACTATCGGTGGATATATGATTGAACAATATCCTAATATCAGTCAAGATTTTGAATTTAACATGTTGAATTTCCACTTTAAAGTTGCGGAATTCGATCACGGATTTGTTAACTGGTTTAATGTTTCCGTTGATAAAGAAGCCGTTACTAAACAAGATAATTTAGCATCACTTACTGATGTTGATGATTTGAAAGAATAAGTAACTTTTCTGTAAACAAATAGCACGCATACATCCGATTGGATATATACGTGCTATTTGTTTACTTTAAAATTCAATACAAAGTTATTTTTACTTATTCTTTTTAAACTTAAATCCTGCCTTATCAGCAATGAGCCAAACCAACAATACTACAAAACTCAACAATGAAAGTACTCGGCTATATTCTTGAATACTTGTTTCTGTGTAAGCAACTGTCAATTTACCACTACCATTTAAGTTTACTTGAGCCAAGTTCTCCTTATTTTTATCCATAGTAACAGCAGATATTTTACCTTTTGTCGTTGCTTGGTAACCGTAATAACCAATTACTGGCATATCTACTTTAGCATTCTTGGCATTCTTATAATCTAGTGTCAATGTCGACCAATCTTGCTTAAAGTTATTTAATTTAGCCTTACCAGACTCTACACTTGGTTTATGAGAAGTTTTCTCTAGTTCATCCAAACTCGTTCCAATCGGTAAGTATTCTTGACCAGCCCCAATACTATATGTTTCTAGTTTATTATACTGGGAGTACGAATTGATTCCACCGTCTGTATGACCGAGTCTGCTGCTAGCTGAGACAGTCAATAACATAACGACCAAGTATCATACCTATTTTCCCTAAACGACCTCTGAGAATGTGTAACGGGTCATACGCGATGAAGATTGCTAGCATGATCGAGATAACGATATCTAAACGCCATGGATATTGTAAAACCTTTAGCGGCGTCTTATCGATTAGTCCCCATGGGAAAATTCTGGTACTCATAACTAACAAACCGGCACCTAGTAATGAGAAATGCTTAACCGCAGTGTTGTCGATTTTCTTATAACTAGCAAAAATTATCACTGCCAAGGTCATCATTAACAGGCCAATTACTGGTTGTGTAACGACGTTATTCAAACTGGCATCGATCAAATCTTGCAGTTCCAGTGCACCTGCAGAAAGACTGATAGCCGAATGTGATAAGTTAAAATCTGTGTGTTTCATTTGTTCCATCATTGGTAAGAAGTATGCCAATGACAGTAATAACGAAGTAATTGCTGCATATAATAATGATAAAAGACGTTTTGGATGGATCTTTAATTCTTTATATTGACATAACGCAATCAGAACAATAACAATTGCCACCAAAACTGGTGATAGAGCATGTGAATAAATAATGGCTGTCATTCCGATAGTTAGATACCACCAATTTTGACGCTTGCCATAGAAAATCTCATAAATCCCTAAAAAGGCAATTGGCAAAAAGACAAACACAAGTAATTCACCAACGTCATGACGGAACAACAAATTGTGTAAACGATAAGTCGATAATGTATAAACAAAACTAAATACCAAACTGTTCCAGTATTTTTTACTTACCTTCAAATAGCTTAAAAACGATGTTGAAAATGTCAAAACATTTATTAGAAAATAAAATGCAATAAAAGTTTTAGCCATTGAAAAGCCCATCAACCTAAAGATAGCCGCTGGATAGATCATTATATTTGAGTAGAAAATATTTGAAATATAACCAAAGCCATCAATAAATGACATATTGACCCAAGGATAATATTGATTATGTTTGATGGCTTCATACAATCCTTCAATCCTCATAGCATGGAAACGATTATCACTACTACCTAAATATGACCAAAATTGGCCATGATAGAGTTCAGTAAAATAAACTGATGCTATACTCGCCACCACAAAAACAATTAATGTGGCAATGGTTATCAAAGTATATTTAAGATACTTGTTACTTCGAATCTTTGAATTATCCTGCATTATTAATACTCCCCTAAAATTTTAACGCTATTACTCATTATACAAGACTGGGTCAATAAAAAAAGAGTACCGGAAAATTTCCAGTACTCAACAATTTTAAACTTTATTTAGATTTTACTACGCCAAAATCAATAATATTGACGCAATTATCAATCATTTCATGGTCGTTCTTTAAAACGAGCAATTGTGTCTTAGGATTCACTTTAAGCTCAAGACCAGCTTGTAAGAATTCGGACGCACTTTCTTTAAAATAGATGTCTCCCAATGAACTATTCAATTTAATTGAATAATCCGAAACATCCTCGCAACTATCTACAATTATCACACGAAACTTAGTGATCAAAGCGCAGTCCCCTTCTCCTGAAAAGCGTCCCAGGCCGTCATCAAGATCAAGAATTATCTTTTTCCCTTTTTCTGCATAGGCCACTAATTTGTTCTTGGCCTCTGTCGTTAACTTAATTCTCATGACTAACACCTCACTATTAGTACTTATACTTCATGGTACTCCCCCAGTCGATCACACTTAGGATCAATACCATAAAAACAATTGATATGTAACTGAGGAATATGCCATTGAGAACATTATAAAGTACATCATGCAAATTGTATTCGATATTGCTCGAAATGAGGTTTTGCATAGGAAAATAAATAAATGCCAATAAAATCGCTAATAATATTGAGGTACAGATTCCAACAGTTCCCAAATGATGGAAGAACAACATGCTGGAACCTACTTTAGCTCGTAACCTAATTGCTAATAACACAAAAATTATAGCCAAGACGATAATCGTTGCCTTAATAATTCCACGAACTTTTTTTATGGCAATGGAAAGATTATTTATCGGTCCCAAATCATCGTCGATCATCTGGTTCATTAAATCTTTATTGACGCTAACCGTCTGATTGATCTCTGCATCAAGATTCAATCCTTGCTTTTTGGAGGCTCGCTTTAGATTACCACCAATAGTATCCAAAATTGAGCTACCAACGGTCAATTTAGAATCATCATCATACATTTCGTCCACAGAAGTATTTATTATTTTCTTAACATCATTTTTGCTAAGACTAGTTGAAATACTAGAGACCGACGAATAGCTATTTACTAATCTACTCAATTTTTGGTTAGAGTAACTGCGTATCAAAGAAACATTTTCATCACTAGAAACGACCTTTTTTACGTAATTCCCGTTCAAAACTGTAGTCAGAGTTATCCCTAAAAATACGATCAGCATAAGACAAATTGATAATAAAAATAGGGTAAAACCGTGCCTGTTATATGATAATGACTTACTCATAATTACTTCTCCATAGCTATTTTAGTGATGTCAGATGGTTTGTTTACAATCCATTCTGATTTGGCATCAACTAGTTCTTGTCGTTTGCCAAATCCATAAGTAACACCGATTGCTTTCAAGTTATTCTTGTGTGCCCCCACAATATCACTACTTCTATCCCCAACCATGACTAGATTATTAGGATCTAGTTCCACGGAAGTCTTAGCTATACCGTATGAAATAACATCTTCTTTTAGAGAACGTGTTTTTTCATCGTCTGTTGCTCCGAATACATGTCTAACATAAGGTTTCATATCTAAATGGTCAACTATTTTCTTAGCAACACTTTCTGGTTTTGATGTGGCAATAAATACTTTCTTACCATTATCATTCAGATTTTTAAGCATATCGTAAACGCCATCATAGACGCTTAATTCTTGCCATCCCTTATCCATGTAATAATCATGAAAAATTGAAACCCGACGTTGAGTTTCAGGATCACTGCTATTCAAATTATCATACTTTTCAAAAGAATAACTAATAGTTGGTCCAATATATGTTCTCAAAATATCGTCATCGTGAGGAACATAGCCCAAAACTTCTTTATACATGTACTTTAGGCCGTTAACGATTCCCTTTTCTGAGTCAATAATTGTCCCATCCAAGTCAAAAAATAAGTTATTCAAAATAAATTCATCCTTTTGTGTTAAATTTTAAGTAGTACAGCAAATTATATAGCATTGGCTATAAAATAACTAATAGTCGTAGGTAATCTATGGTAAAAATTAAGAAAAACACTTCATATACCGACATAGATTCTGGTCTTTCAAGTGAAGCCGTTCAAACTAAAATAAATCAAGGATTAACAAATGTCCAAATAAAAAAACTATCCCGTTCGATTTCCCAAATAATCGGAAGTAATCTTTTTACACTCTTCAACTTATTAAACTTGGTAATTGCTCTTTTAATCTTTTGGACTGGTTCCTATCGAAATCTCTTCTTTCTTGGACCCGTAATTGCCAATATCATTATCGGAAGTTTTCAAGAGATCCGTTCCAAATTAACAATCGACAAAATCAGTTTGGTCAATGTTCAAGACTTTCCAACTATCAGAAATGGAGTAAAAAACGATGTAGCCGTCGAAGATCTAGTTCAAGACGACATTATTATTCTAAAACGTGGAGATACCGTCCCTGCTGATGGTATCGTTCGTTCAACCAATGGACTCCAAACAAATGAATCAAGCATTACCGGTGAATCTGATACGATTACTAAAGAGATTGATGAACCGGTTTACTCGGGTAGCTTTATCATTGCTGGACATGCCAAGGTTCAGTTGACTAAAGTCGGTATGAATAGCTTTATTTCACAATTATCCTCCGCTGTCAGTAAAAACAAACGCTCAGTTAGTGTCCTAATGAAAATTATTAACAACATCATTAAAATTTTAACATACACTATCGTCCCAATCGGGCTTCTTTTGTTTTTCCGTTCATATTTTCAAAATCATAATATTGCAACATCGATCTTGGGAACATCAGCCTCCGTTATAGGCATGATTCCTGAAGGGTTGGTTTTATTAACCTCAGTGGCCTTGGCTACTGGTGCTTACAACCTTTCTAAAAAGAATATTCTTGTTAGATCATTGAGCGCAATTGAAACACTGGCTAGGGTTGACACACTTTGTCTAGATAAAACCGGTACCATCACAACAGGAAATTTAAATGTTAAAGAAATCCTTCCATATAATAATTTTTCAGAAGAACTCGTTAAGAAAACAGCTGCTAAAATTGTCGAGGCTACTGAAGAAACAAATGCTACAGCTGAAGCAATTAAAAAATTAAATAGTGCTGTTTTGAATATAAAAATAAAACGTGTTATTCCCTTCTCATCGGAAACTAAATATTCTGGTTTCATTGACCTAAATGGATCTAGATATATCATGGGAGCCCCTGAGTTCATCATCAAACGACCTTCAGATGAATTAAGTAATACGATTCAAACCGCTGCTAAGCAAGGATTTAGAGTCATTGCTGTTTTAAAGGACGACACATTGGTTGGTTTGATCAAAATTGCTGACGAAGTTAGAAAACAGGCACCGGCAACTTTTAGTTACTTAAAGAATCAAGGCATCGACCTCAAAATAATATCTGGTGACAACCCAGTAACAGTTGCTAATGTTGCCAAGCAGGCTGGAATTGATTCTGGCCAAAATTACATCGACATGAGTTCAGTCGAAGATGATTGCGACTATCCTGCGCTAGTTGATAAATACAAGATTTTCGGACGAGTTAGACCTAGTCAAAAAGCAGATTTGATAAAAGCTATGCAAGATAATGGGTTAACTGTTGGTATGACTGGTGACGGTGTTAATGACGTTTTGGCGATGCGTCAATCAGATTGCAGTATCGCCATTGCTGGTGAAAGTGATGCCGCTGAGGCCAGTGCCGATTTTGTACTCCTTAATCGAAATTTTGACTCAATGATCTTCATGCTAAACGAGGGTCGAAGAGTTATCAATAACGTTGAAAGAGTTGCCTCGCTATATCTTATAAAAACTATTTATTCAGTTGTCCTGGCCATTATATTTATAATTTTGGGGACCGGCTATCCTTTCCAACCTTCGCAATTAACACCAATAAATGCTCTAACAGTTGGAATACCAACCTTCATTTTGGCGTTAGAACCTAATTACACGCCACCAGCTGGTAGGTTCATGAGAAATGTTATGGAAATTGCGTTGCCGGCCGCTATCTGCAATATTTTACTAATTTGTGGAATAGTCTTCTTTGGTGGAAAAATGAATATTCCATTTATTACTACCTCCACTCAATCGGTATTTGTGATCGGTCTGATAGGTTATTGTGCATTGCTTTCGATCAGTCGTCCTTTAATAATTCGTAAAAAAGTTATGATCAGTGTTTCCTTTGCAATTTTTGCAATATTGTTTCTTTTTGGAACCTCATTATTCGGTATTCAGAGTATCCTGAATTGGAACTACATCATAATTTACATCGTGACCCTTGTTATCATCTGGCCGTTATTCATGTTTATGCGTGAAGTATTGGGTCGAAGAGTTTTCTCTAGAATAAATTGGAAATAAACCTCTATCTACAAAAATAAAAAAATTAACATGATTCTATTTCAGTAACTAAGGGAGAAATTACAAGATGAAAGAAAACATTGATCAAGACATGATCGACAATCAGGCTAATTGGAATGATCGTGCTGAAGTACATATTAAATCCAAATTTTATGATGTTGATAACTTAGTCAAAGATAACTCCGAAATTTCGACAGTAGTTAAGCATGATTATGATGTACTCAAACCATTTCTTCCTAACCAAAGCGTTGTCGGACTAGATTTGTTACATCTCCAATGTCACATTGGAACAGACACCCTATCTTGGAAACGTCTCGGATCAAAGAAAACCTTCGGATTAGATTTCTCTGAAAATTCTTTACTTTATGCCCGACAAATTGCTGCAAAAGCTAACGCTGATATAACTTACGTACAAGGAGACGCAAGATTTGCATCAAGTAAAATTTCTAACAAATTTGACGTCATTGTGACAAGTATTGGAACTATAACCTGGCTTCCAGATTTAAAAGACTGGGCAAATTCCATCTATGAATTGTTAAAAGATGATGGAACTTTCATGATTCGTGATGACCATCCGCTTTTGGCTGCATTAAACTTCGAATCTATGAATATCACAGCAGATTACTTCAATACCAACGTTGATACTTATGACAGTGACGAATCGTACACTGATAATGTCGGTCCCAAAATCGCACATACCAAAAATCACAATTGGAATCATGATTTCCAGGAGATCACTACTGCATTATTAAATGCCGGTTTGAATATTGAATTTTTAGGTGAATATCCTACGGCCGAATGGCCAGCCCTGTCTAATCTCATTCAAACTGATGATGGTTACGTTCTTCCAAAAGATGCCCCAAAAATCCCGTTAACCTTTGCAATAGTGGCTAAGAAATGTAAATAATCAAACGTATCTACACTAACCTATCCAAAAAAATTAGGTGACACATTATCAGATACAAATACAACCAGTAATCGAATTTGATCACTGGTTGTATTTTATTTGCAGAAATTAAATGTATTTAATCCAATCATTAACTTGTTTACCAGCACGATCGACTTTATTACCATCAACTATCAGTGCAGGTACAAATGTATTATTAGTCGAACCTTGTTGCTTCAATATTTCTTTAATCACTTGAACACTATCACCTTGTCCATATCCTCCTTCGCTCATGAAAGGGGCAATTCTTTTATTTGATAATTGATTGCCATAAGTATTTAGAAACGATGTCATTGGATGTGATAACGTCATAGCCCAAATTTGATATCCCAAATAGATTGTTTTGTATTGGTCAAGATTTGGTAGTTGCATATATAATTCTGGATAATCCTGATTTTCTCTTTCAAAATTAGCTCGTGATAATGTCTTAGAATAATTGCTTGGATAGGGATCCTTCACAATGACTTCCAAAATATCAGCATTTGTTTCTCTTTCAACTTTACTAGCCAATAATTCTGTACTACCTGATCTTGAAAAGTAAATAATAATACTTTCAGCAGAGTCAGTTAACTTTCTAGTAGGTTGATTATCTTTGTTAGTATCCATGCCATCAGATAAGGTTCCTGCTCCGTTACCCCACTCGATACTAGACTTCCCTAATTGATAAACTGTGACTTTTTGTCCATCAATTGTTGCATTTTGAAATTCATTGTTCATTTTTCTATCCTCCAATTAATTATCCTTCGCCATTCATAAATGCTGGATACAATGTCATACCACCATCAATGAATAAGGTTGTACCTGTAACATAACTTGATTCATCTGATGCAAGCCATGCAGCTCCTGCAGCAACTTCCTCAGGTTTCCCATTTATCCTGGCAACTGCTAATGGTAAAATTCCCCAAGCAATGGCAGGTAATAACATTAATACAATATTCATCATTTACACTTCCATATTCTTGTATATATCTCTCAAGCGATGAACATAGTATATGACCGTTTCAGAGATAAAAAAATTACTAGATAAACATGGCAGTATACGTTTATCGTATGCTATTGAAATAACGCTTATACATGCCGGTTTATAAAATAATAATGATAAAAAAAGATTGTTTCTCACTGCAATATTTCGGTTCTTTCTCAAGTTTGGTTATAACGGCAAAATTTTATTATTTACTGAAGGTTGAACGGTGAAAAATTAATCTAACAATTGTTATTACAGGCTTCGAGTTAATTTATTTAAATAATCGGAAATCTTCATTTTATTCCGCTATTAAAAAAAACTAGTTGGAAGAACTGAGAGTATTCATTTGCAGCGAAAGTAGCGTTATTGCTTTAGCAATTACACCACCGGACGTGTTGAAGACTCGCGGGTTTTGCGAGGCTTCAACCGAGGAACGAGTTCGCACTTTGGCTCGAATCGTACCGCGCAGCAATTGAATACTCTCAGTTCTGGAAACGGCATACTTAACTAAACTGTAGCTAACATAATGTCTGCTATTCATTTGTTTATTATTTCGAAAAATGACTTGATTTCCAAAATAATACCTGCTATTCTATCAAATATAGTAAGCCGGCTAATTACTTTTATGGAGGTGTTTATAATTTCAACCAATTTTGATTTTAACGATCGACCAGACGCAGCTCGAATCTCACTAGTTGCAGGATCATCAGGAGAGGCAGAATTATCTGTGCTGTTCTTAAATTTTCAATGGGCATACAGAGAAATGCAAAGACAATACGACCAAATTTTAGCAAATTCAGATTTGACCGAATCAAAATTCATCATCTTGATGTTTCTCGGACAAGCTAATCAAAAACAACTATCCCCTTCGGAGATAGCTGATAAATTGGGAGCAACCAGAGCCACTGTCACGAAATTACTCAAAGGACTAGTCGCAAAAAAATGGGTACAACGTCTAGCGTCTGACACTGACAAACGTTCAGCCATGATCCAATTGACTGAATTAGGACAACGAACCGTGACACAGTTTCTACCCCACAATTTTTCAGCAGTCCAAACAATTATGGGGACACTGTCAACTGACGAAGTGACACAACTAAACAAACTTCTAAAAAAAGTAAATCAAGGAACACAACATTTAAAACAACAATTGGAGAATAATAATAATGCAAAATGAAAAAATTGACTTTTTAAAAACTTATCTTAGCTTATACATCGATCACAATACCGTACTTGCTGATATGCAAAAACCAAATTCAAAGTATGTGGTACTTGATGTTCGTAATGCACCTGCAGCAATCAAAAAGGATCAGATCAAAGGTGCCATGGCCATACCAGCAAAAGATTTAGCTCAACATCTTGAAGAATTGGACAAGTCAAAAACATATGTAGTCTATGACTGGACAGCCGGAACTACTCTTGGCAAAGTTGCATTACTACAATTAATGTCAGCTGGATTTGAAGCATTCGAATTGTCATGCGCACTTGAAGGATGGAAAGGGATGCATCTTCCAGTTGAGAAAATTTAGAACGCAATAACTGAATATACCTTTAGATTCAAATCGCAAAATATTATTAAAAAACTAGTTGGAAGAGCTGAAAGTATTCATTTGCCGCGAAAGTGGCGTTAGAACTTTACACTTACACCACCGGGCGTGTTGGAGACTTACCGGTTCGGGGTTCGGCTTCAACCGAGATTCGAGACCGCCTTTTGGCTCGAATCATACCGCGCAGCATATGAATACTTTCAGCTCTGGAAACGGCATAATGCATCAAACTTTCAACTTTTAGTTCAAAACAAAAAAACTACACACAATTAATTTTCCAAATAATTGTGTGTAGTTTTTTAAATTATACCAATTGATTAGTAGGGCGAATAATTACTTCATTCCAAGCTGCATCAGCCGCCATATCAATCGCTTCTTTGATAGTTAAGGCTACTCTATCAACTGGAATTCCAAATGATTCATAGAACTTCTCCATATTAGCTTTAACATCTGGATCTGTTACAGAACTCAACAATTCCGTATTAATAGCTCCCGGTGAAATAACGGTTACTCGAACATTATTTTTAGCATCGACCATTTCTTGACGCAATGATTCACTAATAGCTCGTACCGCAAACTTAGTTGCCGAATAAACTGCACTGCCTTGGTGTGCTGTATGACCAGCAACTGAAGATACGTTGATAATATGACCAGATTTTTGCTTATCCATATAAGGAATAGCAGCTCCAATACCATAAAGTGTTCCCTTGATATTGATGTCGATCATATTATTCCAATCGGTAATCTTCTTCTCCGAAAGAATTGATTGTGGCATAATACCGGCATTATTCAGCCAAACATCGATTCGACCGAATTTTTCAATAGCCAATTTAGCAAGAGACTCAACTTGATCATCATCTGTAACATCAGTTGATTGGTATGCTGCTTCTCCACCTAGTTTTTCGATTGATTTAGCAATATCCTTCAATCTATTTTCTCGACGTGCCCCCAAAACAAGCTTGGCACCATCTTTTGCCAATAACTTGGCAGTAGCTTCACCAATACCGCTTGAAGCTCCGGTAATTACAACAACTTTTGATTTACTCATATAAGATATACTCCTTCTTTTAATAAACAGGTCTATCTTCACCCTGTGTGTCAGCATCAGCGATACCAATCGAATCATTCTTCAAATAGTCTGGATCAGCAATGATTTTGACGATTACATCAGCCATACTTTGACGAGATCCGGAAACACCGAGATATTGTTCATCTTTATGTGTGATTGTGTATTTAACCTCATCACGGTCATTCAACCATGGAAAACGTAGTGTTGTGTACGTTAAACCAGATTCTTCTAGTAATTTGTCAGCGTTGATTGCGGCGTCCAATCCGCCTTTAACCATGCTGTAGTTCCAACGACCATATTCACCAGGAACTTCGTTATATAGGCCTAACAAACTTGATTCAATAACACGTTCAACGCCATTTTCCTTCATAGCCTTAACAACATTCTTAGTCATCGTGTTGTTGCCATCGTGGTCAACAAAGGCGATATAAATAATATCTTGCCCCTTCATGGCCTCATTAACGGCTTCATAATCAGTTACATCGCCATCAATCAAGGTAACATTCTTATTTGTACTTAATTCAGATAAACGACTGCTATTACGTAAGAATAGTGTCAATTCAACATCTGCTTGTTCCTTCAAAATTCGATCTTCAACGATTCTAGCAATTTGTCCATTTGCGCCTAATACTAATACTTTTTTCATTTTTATCTCTCCATTTATTTTAATTGAGCCAAACTTGTTCCAAAAATCTGTTCGATAGTTACTGGATCACGGTGATCAAAGAATTGACTCTCACCTTTATCAAGACTATTCATAGTATTCATATCTTCATCTGTTAACTTGAAATCAAAGACGTTGATATTTTCTTCCATTCGATTCTTGTGAACCGACTTAGGAATTACTACAATTCCACGTTGAAGCAACCATCTTAAAATGACTTGACCATTAGATTTGTTATATTTATCAGCAATTTCTTTAATAGTTTCATTAGTAAAAATATCATGCTTACCTTCCGCAAAAGGTGCCCAAGCCTCGACACGAACGTCTTCACTTTGATTAAAATTAACTTCTGAATTTTGTTGATACCAAGGACTAACTTCAATCTGATTAATTACAGGCTTAATTTCATTTGATAATTCCAAATTCTTCAATTGATCAGCATAGAAGTTTGAAACACCGATTGCGCGAATCTTCCCCGCTTTGTAGGCTTCTTCTAAAGCACGCCAAGATCCAGCAACATCACCGTATGGTTGGTGCAATAAGTATAAGTCGAGGTAATCAACACCAAGATTGTTAAGTGAAGTTTCGATAGCTTTTTTTGCTCGTTCATAATTGGCATCTGATACCCAAAGCTTTGATGTGATGAAAAGTTCTTTACGGTCAACACCACTACGTTTGATAGCACGCCCAACGGCTGACTCATTTTGATAAGCCACGGCTGTGTCGATCAATCGATAACCTGAGGCAATTGCATCAACGACTGCTTGTTCACATTGTTCTAAGTCTGTTACTTGGAAAACACCAAATCCTAATTGTGGCATTTCAATTCCATTATTTAATTTAACTGTATCCATATTTGTTTACCTCTGCATTTGATTTATGAGTTCATTATATGTGGATACCGTACACTTGAAAATTACCAGATAAACATGCTACTATACGTTGGACGTATAGCAATATAATGAGGTGATCTTATGATTGATAACTACTTACTTGAGGAATTAGTTACTTTTAGTAAATCTGGAACATTGGCTGCCACTGCCGAGGAATTGATGGTGACCCAACCAACTGTGACTCGAGGAATGCAAAAGCTTGAGGATGAGTTAAATGTTAAAATATTTGACCGTCAGCCTAATCGTATTTCTCTGACCAAAACAGGAATTCTGGCAGCTAAAGAAGCACAAAAGGTTTTGAATCAAAATCAAAATTTTATTGATACGGTCCAAGCATATGAAGCCAGCCAGACTACTATAAAAGTCGGCTCGGTGGCTCCAGGACCTATACTTATGCTACATTCACTGGATGATATCCCTGACAATCTTGTGATAAATGATAATTTATTAGAACAAGATGCAGTCATAGGGGATTTAGAAAATCGAAGTTTTGCCGCAATTTTAACCAATAAAGAAATCATGACAGACTCAATTGAATCTCGATTCATTGGTAGTGAACATCTATCGGTCAACTTAGATAAATTCACTTACCTAGCTAATAAAAATTCTGTAAAATTTGAAGAATTAAAGGGCATGAGTTTTATTGTTATCAATGATATTGGTATTTGGAAACAAATTATTCAAGATAATATTCCTGATGCCAAGTTTTTATATCAAGAACAATATGATGCCTTTAAAGAAATAACACAGTATTCTAGCTTCCCTTATTTCAGTACCAATGTTTCCAAAGCTAGTAATCATCTACCTACTAAGGATGATGATCGTATCAAAATCCCAATCAGTGATGACGCTGGAACTATGGATTTTTACGTTTCTTATTTAAAGAACAAAAAGTCCAAAATTATGCCCCTGATCAATCTGTTGTCGAAAGTATGGAGATAATAAATAAAAAAAAATAGAAGGACAATGTCCTCCTACCTGTTTTATATGATAGAAACTTAAAACTTCACCGTTTTACGTTTCTTGCCGTGTCCCTTGTGGTTTCGATCCATGCCCATCAAATAGACTGCCGAAATCACAATGACTTCCATTAGGGTTAAAATTGCTCTCTGTTGATCAGCAATGTAAAGGATCACACTCACTATCAATAAAGCTATAATCAAAATCGTTAAGGAAAATATGGGACCTTTCTTTTTCATATATACCACCTTTTGTATTTTTAAATTAGTTATAAAAAAGGATTCTTCTGGGACACCCCCAGATGAGTCCTTATTGAATTTCTCGATAGTTGTCACGAACGGTAAACAACGGTGCAGTTGAATCATCCGATTCAATAATACGAATTGCATCACCAACTAAACCAGTGACTGACAATACCTTAAGCTTATCAAAATTACATTCATTAGGAATAGTAATCGAATCTGTAACAACAATTTGTTTCAAATCAGAATCCTGTAATTTTTGTGCAGCATTCTTTGAAAAAATAGGATGTGTTGCAGCTGCTGAAACGCCGGTTGCACCAGCATTGATCAATGACCTAGCACTATTGATCATACGTGTACCAGTATCAACCAAGTCATCAACGATGACACATTCCTTACCATCAACATCACCGATAACATCCGAGACAAGGTCGTCATCTTCTGTTGAACGTTGATCAACAATCGCAATTTGTGAACCAAATACTTCGGCTAAAGCACGAGCACGTTTAGTTGAATTATGGTCTGGAGCAACAAAAACAACATCTTCTTTATTATCCATTGTATCCATAAAGTAGCGTGCAAAAATCGGCATAGCACGTAAGTGATCAACTGGAATATCAAAGAATCCTTGAATTTGATCGGCATGCATATCAAGTGCAATAACACGATCAACTTTACCCATTTCCAGCATGTTAGCAAATAGTTTTGCTGAAATAGGTTCTCTTGAACGTGACTTTCTATCGGAACGTGTGTATGCGAAGTAAGGCAAAACACAAGTAATTCTATGAGTACTTGCACGTCTTAACGCATCAACAGCAATCATCAATTCCATAAAATTATCATTAACGGGATCAGATACAGAGTGAATGATATAAACATCCTTACCACGAATACTCTCGTTGATCTGAATGTTGATCTCCCCGTCACTAAAATGAGAAACTGAAGCATCAAGCAATGGGATTCCCATATATTCGGAAATTCTCTTGGCTAATGGTTGATTTCCATTTAAAGAAAGTAAAGCAAGTTTATCTAATGACTGAGACATTTTTGTCCTCCAAAATTATAAAAGTACTGGTCGTCCAATGGGTTTATTCTCGTCCGCAATCACCAAGGCCATATCAGCATCGGTTAAGATTCGGCTACCTTTTCTCATGGGTGATTGTGTAACAATGGTAAACTTATACCCTAATTTTACACTTAATTGAATATAATTATCCAGTATGTATGAATCTATTTTTCCATTTAAATAAAGATGATAATGTGGATACTTCTTCATGATGTCCTCTACCAACTTGATATTACTGGTATTCTTAAGCTGTGCAACTGTTAAAGCAATCGCAACTCTTTCCGCAAAATTACCTAAAAATTTATTTTTTTCGTCTGGCTTTAATTGTGGCTTGCCAAAGATATTTTTTTTAATATAATCTTCAACGTTAGTCATAACATCCCTCTTTCTCTTAGCTTAATTAATAGCATAATTGTATAATAGAAGCAATGAAAGGATGTGTTGGTTATGGATGAAATGGTATTTTTTAACCCCGGTGACGCTATTGCTAATTCAAGAGATTTTGGTGAAGCTGTCAGAGGAGCACAGATTTACAAAGCAAAAGATCCTTATGAATCATCCTTGATCGTGGCTGAGGATGTAGCAGATAATAAGAAATTCTACGTTTACTTTGCTAAGGATGAAAAGTCCAGCGCTAAAGATAGTGATACTGGCGTTGTACCATACAATGTTAAAAAACGTATTTAATTAAGAACACCATTACAGGTGCTCTTTTTTAGTGGATGAATTGAGAAATTGCACCATAAATTTGAGCTTTATCTGTCAATCTAGCAATACGTAACTCCGTCTTAAATAATCCATCAGGAATTTTACTATCCATATGACGATGCAATAGATCAATCAAATATTGGCTTTGTTTAGAAACTGCTCCACCGATAACTAATATTTCTGGATCATATAGTAGAACGATCTCGGCTAATCCACGGGCTACTTCATCTGCCCAATCCTCAATGATCTGCATGTATGGTTCTTGTCCCTTTTTGGCATACTCAAAAGCATCGATCACGCTCGTATTGTATTGTTCCAAATTATGTTCCAAAGTTAATGTTGAAGCTCGTTGTTCATAATAAGTTTTAGTTTTTTCATCATATAATATGTATCCTATCGAATTAGCATATGCATGTGTGCCGCTAAGTAATTTGCCATCTTTGAGATATGCTCCACCAATACCCGTTCCCAAAGCAACACAGTAAGTTGTTTCACTGTCTTTTGCAACTCCGGCTAGCTGTTCACCCAAAAGTGCCGCATCAACATCATTAACTACGAAAACTGATAGTCCGGTCTGTTTTTCTAATGTCTCTTGGATTTTAGTACCTTGATAACCGGGAATTGTCGGTCCAGCAAATAAAATACTGCCATCTTTAACAATTCCGGCTGTACTTACGCCAATTCCATTCAATCTGTATTTTTTTTGAAAATCAGCAGCGACTTCTTGCAATGCAGTCAAAATATAACCATCTTTATTATGTTTAGTATCCACCTTCCCAAAATCACTGACATTTAATTCTGTATCTACGACTCCATACTTAATTGTGGTACCACCGATATCAAAAGCAAGAAATAATTTATCATCCATTATTCTCTCTCCTATTTGTTAATAATTATTGATTTTTACTAAAATGGTATTTATTATTGTGTTATAGACCATGGAGGAACTTTTATGAACATTCTAAAACTAGTTGAAGATCAATTGCCAATACTTTCTAGACAAGAGCGAAAAGTCGCAATCCAAGTCATTCAGAATCCCAGTGATGTTCAAAAGATGAGCATTACAACTCTGGCTGAAAAAGTCGGCGTAAGTAATGCTACTATCACTAGATTTGTTAAAAAAATGAATTGTCATGATTTCTATGACTTTAAACTACAATTAGCTAGTGAACAACAAACTGCACCTAAGCCAATAGCTACAAATTCGATTGCCGATGAAGTATATAGTTTCTATCGCAACGTTTTAAGTGATACTTGGGAACGATTAAACACGGATCAACTAAAGAAAGTCGTTGACCTGATTTCACATTGCCGTCGTATCTATATCTTTGGGATCGGGAGTTCTGGCTATACTGCTCAAGAAATGACACAACGTTTGATTCGAATGGGCATCGCTGCATTTTCTATGACTGAAAGTCACATCATGTATATAACTTCTGGAATTATTGATAAAGATGACGTTGTTCTCGCATTATCATCTTCAGGTAGCACGACTGATTTGAATAAGGCCGCTATAATTGCCCAAGGTAATGGTGCCAAGGTCATTGGTATAACGGGTTTTGAAAAAAGTAAATTATATGAATTGAGTGATTATCCGATTTTAGTTAAAAATAGTAACTTTGTTGATAATACTCGTTTCATTAACTCACAATTTGCTATGACTTATGCTTTAGATATTATCACTACGATGTTGTTGGAAAATGAAACCTTCAATAAACGTCTCGGCCACACTGTTGAACTAGTTATGGAAAATAAATTTCACAGTAATAACTAATATAATTGAGAAATAGGGTCGCATTTGCTTTTGCAAATACGGCCCTATTTTAGATTATGTTTAAACACTAACCGTGTACGCTATGCGTTAACAGCGTTGATGAATTTTGTAGCAATTTCCAATGGACGAGTGATTGCTCCACCGACTACTACGGCATGGCAACCAAGATCTATACAACGGCGTGCCTTTTCAGGTGTATCAACTTTACCTTCGGCTATTACTGGACGATCAGCTGTTTTTAAAACTTCCTTCAAATATCTGAAATCGTCATCAGCAATATTCATTCCATCCGTATCAGAAGTATAACCGTGCATAGTTGTTCCGATAATATCAAATCCAAGGTCCATAGCTTCGTGAACATTATCAAGTGTTGCTGTATCGGCCATCAACAATGTATCAGGAAATTCCTGACGCATTTGATTTACAATATCGGCTAACTTTTCACCGTGTGGTCTTTTTTGTCCTGTTACATCACAAGCCACAACTTCGGCTCCGGTACTGGCAACAGCACGCATTTCTTTCATTGTTGGTGTGATATAAACTGGAGAATCATCATAATCCACTTTATTTAAACCAATTACTGGTAAATTTGTTTCATCTTGAATCGCTTGAATGTCAACAACAGAATTACATCTAATCGCTACTGAACCCGCCTGTTTGGCAGCACGAGCCATACGTGACATGATAAATGAGCTGTGCAATGGTTCAGCGGACAAGGCCTGACAAGAAACGACTAATTTTCCTTTTACTGTTTCTAAAAAATTATTTTTCATAGCTTATCACTTCTTAATCTTCTTTTAGGTAGTCATTGTAAATTTTCTTTGCTCCGGCAATCATTTCTGGAGTTGGTTGTGCCATAGGTCGTTTAGTAACACCAGCATTAACACCAAGTTCTTTGAAGACAAGTTTCAATGATGGATAAATATCATTGGCAATAAGTGCTGAGATAAGATCATTACTGTCTTTTTGCAATTGACGAGCCTTATCGATATCTCCAGCATCAAAAGCATTCATTTCAGCTTTAGCACGTTTTGCATTTAAGTTATATGTTGAGCCAATAGCACCATCAACACCAAGTGCAAGTGCTGGAAGTAGCATTTCATCGAATCCAGATAGGATTAATTTGTCAGGGAATCTGTTACGAACTCTTTCTAATAGGAAGAAGTCGGCATTTGTATACTTGATACCAATAATCTTTGGATTTTCAAACAATTCAGCAAACTGGTCGAGTGATAGTGAAACACCTGTTAGTACAGGAATTGAATAAATGATAAGTTCATTATCAACATCTTTAACAATTTCATTGTAATAATTCTTAATTTGTTCAAATGTGTAGTTGTAATAGAAAGGTGTAACAGCAGAAATATGTGGATAACCAAGATCGGTAACAAATTTGGCTAAATATTTTGCTTCGTTCAAATCTAATGATCCAACTTGAGCAATAAGATCAACATCATTTTTGGCCTCATCAATAGCAATCTTGAAAACTTGTTCCTTTTGTTCATGACTCATATTGAAATTTTCACCAGTACTACCACCAACATACAAACCATCAACTTTATTTACGTCGATGTTGTAACGGATCATTTCTCTTGTTCCGGCTTCATTAACTGTGCCGTCATCGTTAAAAGCTGTCATTAATGCTGAATATAATTTTTTCATAATTACCCTCGATTAAATTTGATTTTGTTTGTAATAGTTTTTCCAATCGTTAACCGCTGACATAAATGTACAATACGATAATTAATATTTCAATAGCATATTATGGTAATAATTTTCGCCTCACCGAGAATAGATTATTGTAAAGGCTTTCTTTGTTGTTAAAAAAAATTTCAGAATTTCAATAATCCAATTTACTTGAAGTTTTGTTTTAAATACTGCTGAAAACAAAAAAAATACTCTATAAAGTAGAAGCGGTTTGTTAATAATTACCGTTTTTAAAATATTCGGTAACTATTTTAAAGAAAACGTTTACATTATTAAAAATCCATGTTATATTTTTCACGTAATAGTTATTCAGTCAACCTAACCGCTACTAATAAACGCCCCTACAGGGTGAATATTGGTGACGGTTTTTTTATTTTGAGAGGTGAATAAATAATGCAAGCATCTATTAACACAGCTGTATTCGCAAGTAAAATTCAGGCTGGTGGTTCCCAACTTTCTTATCTGGAACAATTATCCGACTATCCTATCGACAATATCGAGGTTCGTGGAGAGCTTTTCAACGAAGAAACAAAGGATTCAGAGTTAAAAGCCATTTATGAATTATGCCAGAAACAAAATTGGGGCTTCTTTTATTCAGTACCTGAGCAACTCTTCAAGACTACTGAAGTTAATCCTAATTTAGAAGATCATCTAAAAATGGCTGAAAAATATCATATTGGCCATTTGAAGATCAGCCTCGGCGACCTTGAAGATATCTCAGTTGATCAATTAGAAAGTTTAAAGGATTTACTCAATAACTATGATGTTAAAGTTACGATCGAAAATGAACCCAATGAAAATGGTGTTCTGGACAATATAGTTCAACAAATCATCAAATTACGAGAATTAGATATTCCTTTAGGATACACATTTGACTCTGGAAATTGGTATTGGATTCTTGAAGATCCAGAAGATGCTTTTAAAAAAATTTCTGAAGCCATCACAGTCTTTCACTTAAAGGATATTAAAGATAAAGAAACAGTTATGTTAAATGAAGGTACTACTAATTGGAAATCACTCATTAACAACTTATCAAATAACATCCCTGTCTTTATTGAATATGAAACTTCTGAACAAGAATTGCCTGGACAAATAAAACTAGTAAACAATGCCTTAAAGGATCGGGATAGTAAATAATGAGCATCTTGCTTCAATTAGTACTTATTTTGATTTTAACCAAACTAGGAGCACATCTCTCCAGCGTTTTAAGCTTTCCTAGCGTTATTGGGGAACTCCTAGTCGGTGTTATCGCTGGACCAGCAGTTTTGAATATTTTGACCGGTACGACCTTTATTCAGTATTTTTCTGAAATTGGTGTCATCGTTTTAATGTTTATTGCTGGATTGGAAGGTGACCTCTCCTTACTTATCAAATATTGGAAACCTGCAATGACCGTAGCAACTCTAGGAGTTATTTTCCCAACATTAACCGCTGCTGCTCTCTGTGCTTGGGGTTTCAACTTTCCCTGGACCACTTCAATCTTTATTGGACTCGTACTAAGTGCCACTTCTGTCAGTATCACAGTCCAAGTTCTAAAGGAAATGGGTCGGATGAATACTCGTGAAGGAGCCATCATCTTAGGAGCTGCCGTTGCTGATGACATTATCTGTGTTATTCTGCTAGGCCTCTGTGTTGCTTTCTTCGGTTCAAGTGGTAGCAGTGATCAACCAGTTTGGTTAATGATCAGTACTAAATTATTATTCTTCGTTATCATGCTTGTCCTAGGCAAATGGTTTGTCCCTAAGTTCATGTCCTTCTTCAGTAAATTAAATACCAGTGAAAATGAAGCTACTGGTGCCATCATCTTATGCTTTGGCTTTGCGGCCATTGCCGTTTCTCTTGGCATGAGTGATGTTCTTGGTGCTTATTTTGCCGGTATAGCTTTATCAGAAACAAAGTTCAGAGAATCTCTAGCTCTAAAAATCGAACCAATAGGATATGCCGTCTTTATTCCAGTGTTCTTTGTAAGTATCGGTTTAAATATTACCTTCAAAGGACTTCAAAACGACATTATTTTTATTGCTTCACTAATTATTATCGCTATTATTGGAAAACAAATTGGTGGTGCCCTTGGTGCAAGGATATTCCATCTATCATGGAATGAAGCAAATATCGTTGGTGCCGGCATGGTCTCTCGTGGCGAGATGGCCTTAGTTGTAGCAAACGTTGCCCTTGGCGCAAAACTAATCGATCAAAACCATTACACGGCAATGATTGTAGTCACAGTTGTTACCACAATCATTGCTCCGTTGATCCTGAAATTATTCATTCAAAGAGCTACAAAAGAAAATAAAATTGCAGATACTGCAATTAATGAGGTGAAAATATGACAAAGGCCGGTTTTGGTACTATAAACTGGATTGTTCTAGTTGTTTATTTATTAGCTATGCTTGGCGTTGGTGCTTATTTTACAAAAAAGGCTAGTAAAAATGCAGACGCTTTCTTTACTGCAGAAGGTAAGATCCCTGCTTGGGCCGCTGGATTCAGTATCTATGCAACGACTTTAAGTGCTATTACATTTATGTCTACTCCTGAACAATCATTCTTAAATGATTGGGGCTATTCCGTAGGTAATTTATCAATTTTGATTCTTATTCCTCTTTTAATTAAATACTACGTTCCATTCTTCAGAAAATTAAAAGTTACCACAGCATACGAATATCTTGAAGAACGTTTTAGTCCTATTATGAGAGCTATCAGTAGTGCACTTTTCATGCTCTATCACATTGGACGTGTTGCTATCGTTATTTATTTACCAATTATTGCTATCACATCAGTCTCAAATATTAATCCGATCCTTATAGCTGTATTCGTTGGTGGCCTATGTATCGTTTATACATTCCTTGGCGGTATTGAAGGTGTTATCTGGAGTGATGTTATCCAAGGATTCTTATTACTTGGTGGAGCTTTACTTGTATGTATATTAGGTATTGCTTATGTCAAAGGTGGATTTGGTACCATCGTTAACGACGTATCAGTTCATCATAAATTCTTCTCAAGCGCTGACTGGCAATTCGGCGACCTATCTAAATTCATACCTTTGATCCTTGCTGGTCAAATATTTAATAGTTTGTACCAATACACTGGTAGTCAAGATGTTGTTCAACGCTATCAAACCACTGGATCTGTTAAAGATACTAATAAATCACTTTGGACTAATGGTCTACTTGCTTTGATCACTATTCCTTTATTCTTCGGTATGGGTACTGTTCTTTTCAGTTTCTATCAACATACTGGTTCACTTCCAAAGGGATTCAATACTAGTGCCATCGTCCCTTACTTCGTTATTACAGAAATGCCCGCTGGTGTTGCCGGATTAGTTATTGCCGGTATCTTTGCCGCAGCACAATCAACAATTGCTTCCAGTTTGAATGCTATTTCTTCTTGTGCTGTCACTGACTTTAAACAAAGGTTCTTCGGTGATAAACTAAAAAATATGAGTGATGTTACACTTGCTCGTATCATTATCATCATTGCTGGATTGTTAGGTCTAAGCGTTGCTATTTACCTACTACTAGGTAATGCATCTGAAACATGGAACTTGTTCTTAACTGTTACTGGTATCTTTGGTGTTCCTATTGCCGGTGTCTTTGCCGCTGGTATATTCACAAAACGTGCAAATTCAACTGGTGTGCTATTAGGACTTATTGCCAGTGTTGCTTTGTCATTCTATGCACAATCACTAAATATTTCTTCATTATTAGTTGCTTGTGTTGCCTTTATTTCATCATTTGTTCTTGGATATGTCTTCAGTTTATTTGCTCCAAAAGCAAACAAAGATGTTACTGGTTTAACAGCTGCTACTATCAACCAACAATATGTTAAAAAATAATTTCTAAATAAAGGAAGTCAATAACTTTGCAAGATACAATGACATTGGAAGAAATGAAAACTTATCGCGGACGCCGTGATACACCTAAGGATTTTGATAAATTTTGGGATAATAATATAAAAAATTTAAATTCCTCACCAGAATATAAACTAACTCCCCAAAATTTTAATCTACCAAATGTCGATTGCTATGAACTTACATTTGAAGGAACAAATAATTCCACTATTTATGCCAAATGTATTTTTCCAAAAAATCAAAAGAAATGCCCAGTAGTCTTTACTTTCCATGGCTACATGGGACAATCACTAGATTGGTCGATCCTATTACAATATCCAGCTGCAGGGCTTGGAGTCGTAATGATGGATGTCCGTGGTCAGTCAGGACAATCACAAGATAATACCAGATTTCGTGGTAATACGATCAAAGGTCAAATCATTCGCGGTGCTATCGATGGACCAGATCATCTATTCTTCAAAGACGTCTATTTAGATGTCTATCAGACAGTTGAAATTATCTCGAAACAGTCATTCGTCGATGAAAATAAACTGTACAGCTACGGAGCATCACAAGGCGGTGCGTTGTCCCTTGTCGCCGCCGCATTGAACAAAAAAATTAGCTTAACAGTCGTGATTTATCCCTTCTTGTCCGACTTTAAACGAATACTAGAATTAGGCGATCAAAATGAACCTTATAACGAATTATTTAGATATTTCAAGTTCTCAGATCCGTTTCATAAAACTGAAGAACAAATTCTAAATACTTTATCTTATATTGACGTTAAAAACATGGCCCATAGGATCCAAAACCCTGTAAAACTAATAACTGGATTAGACGATAATATCTGCTTCCCTTCTACTCAATTTGCCATGTTTAACCGGTTAACTTGTGCTAAAGAAATGTTCACTCTCCCTGAATATGGTCACGAGGAAATGAATGTTCATGTTAATGATAAAGTTATGAATTGGTTATCAGGTTCAACGATCAAAATTCAAACCCAAATGTAATACCTTCAAAAAAAGTGGAACAATATATGTTCAACTTTTAATCATTAATAGAAATGAGATCAGAAATCCACTTTGGATTACTGATCTCATTTTTTTATTAGAATGCTTTTTTACATAACACTAAACATGTTATACATTTTTTCGATTCTAATATCTTCTTTAGATATCTTCAGCAAAGATACCAATTCCCTTTCATCAATAATGGGTTCACTTGAAAATAGCATTTTTAATGCTGCCGGCATAATAGGTCTAAACGATATTCCAAACATTAAACCGAACTTATAGGGGGTATTTAAAAATGAAGATAGAATACTAATATGTATTTTTTCTAAATCAGTATCAATATTATCGGCATAAATATTAGTTAAACTATCAAAATATTCAGCTTTGCCACGATAAATATTTTCACAATTTTGATATTCATCATAGTTTTTGATGTTCATATAAATAGTAATACTTTGATTAGTAGATTCATCCTCAATTGCCTGAAATTCTAAAATACACTTGACGATACATTTAGATCTTCCATCGTAAAAATAAGAATATAATCGTGAATTTTTGCCTTGCTTTTTTAACCACATATTTTTCTCTTCAGGACTTGTCACAACCGATGCACACTCAGGTAATAACTGACCTACTTCGACATTTAATACACCCGCAATTTCGTACAACATAGGGATATCAATATTTATTTCTCCACTTTCATACTTTGATACCGTTGCCTTGCTTTTATATACTTTCTCAGCAAACTCGACCAAGGTTATATTTTTCCTTTTTCTAAAGCGTCTGATTCTTTGTCCGATAGTTTTGGAAATCTGTTCCATGATAGCCTCTTATAAATACAATATTTTTTAAAATTATCTTTGATTAAGAAATTCAATACGTTTATCCATTCAAAAGTAATGAAAATTCTACTCTAAAGAAACATTTACCATAATAAGTCTAACTTTACTCCATTTGATCAAATTGTCTAATTTTAAGATATGTATTATTTTATAATAGTAAGGGGGAATTAATTATGGCAAACAAAACATATAAAGCTACCGTAACTTCAATAGAAGGTTATGAGGTTGAGAGTCAAGTAAGAGATTTCAATGCTACTTTAGATGAACCACTATCATCTGGAGGTACTAATAAAGGTATCAATCCTGTTGAAACTTTGTTGTCCGCTCTTGGCGCCTGTGAAACTATGGTCGCTAAATCATTCGCTAAATCCCAAGGTATCGTTTTAAGAAGAATAAAAGTTGAAGTTCAAGGGGTACTCGATTCAGATGGCTATACAGGTAAAAATTCTAATGCCAAAGTTGGATTTTCAAAACTAACTTCAAAGTTTTATGTAGATGCTGATAATACTGAAGAAGAGGTTAAAGAATATATCGACTTCGTAACAAAACATTGTCCCGTACATGACACAATTGAAAATGCTCCAGAATTCGAAGACAAAGTTTTAACTTACGAATAAGAAAAAAGGCTATAAGAAATTCATCAATTAAGTATGATATTTCTCATAGCCTTTTTGTATATTTTCATCTCTAACTCTATTTTAAAGCTAATCAGAGAAGGTTCTATTTCATACACACTTACTAAAAATCAACAAAAGTCTTAATCTGAGAGAATACAAATCCCTTAACTATTTCTAGATAATTCATCAGATTTTTCAGCTTCATTTACTTTGAATTCATACCAACCAAATAAGCGTTTAATATTAGATACCGCCCGCTCAAATGAAAGTACCCCTAACAACAAAACACATGGTAAATATTGAATCAGATAACGACTACGTCCACCTTCAAATAGTAATAAGAAGATAAAACCGCCGACTAGTGATAATCGCAATATCTGGATCAAGTTATTTCGCGGTCCGAATCCTAGAGCAATAATAACTAACAAAGTTATCCACCACAATTGAGCTGCAAATCTGAAATCAGCAATGTGTCTTCCGTAAAGATATATATAATTCTTCAACTTATTTGTAATACCTTTATTACTTGGTTTTTGATTATCTAAAAAGAAATGGCCTTCCTTTAGCCAACCGAATGTTCCATCGGCCGTATTGTTACGCTGTTTCATGATTAAAAATTTGAAATAACCAAAGGCTCCTAGCTTTTTTAACCTCTTTTTAAGCATCATAACAGAGTAGTCAGACTTTTGCTTTTCAGTTGGAATAAACGTCATCGCAACCGCTTGATGCCAATCATAACCACCTTGTCCGTAAACTCCCATCGCCATAAAATGAATTGCAGGGATCGAACGTGTCTTATCAATTTCAATATATGTTTGGTTTTGAATTTTATCATTAGCGATTTTGTAGGTAGCTCCCGCTCCCGCACCAATTAGTGTCAGTGCTGCAAATGTCACAACTAATCCACGTATAGTTAAATGTTTCTTTTTAATCAGCCAATTTAAGATCCCAATGATAACAATTGCAATCACGGGGATGATCGCAGATGGTTTTACAAAATAAACTAAAACAACACTAAATCCAAATACTACTCCCGCTAACATAAACGATATCTGTTCGATGACAGTATCCATTTTGGCTGTCTTATACATGACAAAATAACAGAATAGATACATTGACACTAATGGCAACGACCAAGCATCGGTATAGGGCATGATGATCGTTGGGAATACCATTAACCAAGCAGAATGCATATAAAGTGCCGTGCCTAAGAGTCTTTTTTTGATCAACATAATACTCAATAAATTAATGACCATCGACAGATCAACTGAAAACAATGTTACGTAATCAAAGAATAACCACGACGTCTTACCACTCAAAGTTACTAACCAGTGCATAAATAACATTATAGGCAAGTTATTCTGATTAAGACTAAAGTAACTAGTAACATCAACCTCTTGGGCATGTTTAGTACTAGTTGCCGCATGTAGTAACATACCTGAATCAAATCCACTGACTGGATGACAATACATCACAAAAAAAATTTGAGCAGCTACTACTGCTAATATTATCAAACTACCAGTTAAGACTTGATGAATAATAAAAACATTATAAAACCAAGCACGGATTTTCGGATATGCGTAATTCATAACAATTATCGCAATAATAAAAATAACTAAACCTGTTGTCACCATAGTTGTACTAGTTCCGAATGTATCATTATCTCCAATAATTATGTTCACTGACGTCAATGCAAAAAAGAGAGTCAGAAAAAATAAGACTCTCCAAAATATATTTATCACTGAATTACTAAAATTATAAAATCTACGCATCTGGTTTTCCCTATTATTTTTGTTCCGATTTAGTTTCTGGATCTTTTGGTAATTTTCTATCCGTCACATCGATACAATATGCTCGTGTTGGAGAGTCACTGACTTCAATTCTAAGTAACATCGCACCATTTGTACGTAAAATTGCATCGATCTCGTTAAATAGATATTCCGTTACATTTTCGACTGTTGGATTGACAACCTTAAACTCAGGTAAATCATTCAAATACTTACCTGAAAGTGCGTCAATAGCTCGATGTAGAGATTTCTCAATATCAAAGAAAGAAACCATCGCCTCAGCAACATGCAATTCACATGTGATTTCCCAAGTATGATTATGCTTCTTACCAGTTCCCGATTCCCAGCGAACCGCATGACTTGCATTAACATACGATTTAATCTTATATGACCGTTGCTTTACCATGAATTATTCTCCCTTTCTATCTTTGCGACATTGCTCTTTAACAGTTTTAATATCATCTTTTAGAACACTTCTAAGTTGATCCATTTCAGTATTAATACCACGCATTTTCCATGAAGCTTTGGTCGTCATACTATTAATAATTCCAATCAAGCGGATCCAAGAACAGATAAACATATACAGTGGTAACGTCAATGTTACCCACCAAAGGTGCAAATAGTAACGTTGTTCTTTTGGATACTTTTTAAGTAAGATCCCTACACTGATATAATTGATCACTGCTACAAAAACATATAGAGCATAAATCAAAATGTACGATAGTAACAGGATCAATGGTGAAAACCCAAATGCTATCAAGACAAAACTGGCAAAAGTCCAAATCATTCTTGGAAAACTAAAAGTATGATCGATCATCATTCTTCGTACCAAAAAATTATTAAAAAATTTATTTAATCCAGCCGATTGTGACATGTAATTGTGTGTAACTTCCAATTCTCCACGTTGCCATCGTTGACGCTGTGTATACAATTCCTTAAATCCTGAAATCGGTTCAACATAAAATATAGCATCTGAACAAACAATAACCTTTTTACCTAATCGAGTCCTAATCTGGAATGTCATATCAGTATCTTCACCGATAGTGTCGATATCGTACAAGAACGTTTCCATTAAGACTTCACGCCTAAAGGCCGAAAATGCTCCTGACATTGTAAATAATTGATCCCGTGATGACTCGATCGTACGTCCAGACATAAAAGCTTGGGCGTATTCATAATATTCATTTTTTGCCAAGATGCGATGCCAAAAGCCCTTCACACCTTGAACCAATTCTTCTTTAGGAATTATCGATCCTGTCATGGCCGAAATACTAGGATCATTTTCAAAACGCAAGACCATATTTTCTACAGCATGTGGCTCCAATATACCATCACTATCAATATTGATAATATACGTTCCAATGCTTTCATAAATGGCTGTATTCAAAGCTTTGGCCTTAACGTTGTCCGTATTAACGTAACGCAGAATTAGCTCTGGAAAGGTATTTTGTGCTTTAGCATAGGCTCCAAAACTATCATCTGTACTTTGGTTATTTGCCAAAACTATCTGCATGGCATCTTTAGGATAGGTCTGATTATTGATTGATCGAATACATTCAAATAAAGTATCTTCAGAATTATATACTGGCACAATAATCGATACATAAGGCCATTTTCCAGGCGCTACTAATTTTTTTTGATGTGTGTGTATGTACATCAGCTTAATAGTAGAAATAATTGCAGGAATGATTTCTACTATTATTGGAATAAGCGCCCAAGTGATCCAGAAGCCCATTTTAGTAAGTGCTAAATTTATCCAGTACATTACTCCTTACTGCTCCTCCGATCTATGAACTTTCGATAAATTCCACGTGCTAATTGAGAGTAAGTGAAGACGTTATAATATAGTGCAATGACTAATACATAGAAGACTAATCGTCCAATAACAGAGTGCGCTAAAAAGAACGACTGCCCACCCATAAAATGAACAATTGTTATAACAATGATCAATCTCAAAACGTTGATCAAATATATGAAGAACATCCCAAAAATAGCATAGAATACTTTTTCCTTACGTTCATACATCGGAAAAAAGACGACTAACGAGACAAATGCACATGTTTCAATAATTCCTGAACATTCATAATCAATCGACATAATGACCGGATTATGGCCGTTAGTAATATACACTAATCCCGTCTTCAACATGACTGTGGCCCAACCGGTTATTTTATTTAAAAGGTCAACTCCGTGAATGACCGCATGGGTAAAAAACCAGACCCAGTATGGACGACTAATTGCCATCAAAATAAAGAAAAGTCCAGCACTACCAACAATGAAGAAGAAAGCAGATAACTGGGCTCTTTTTAGTACTGATAACATGTACAGCCATACTACAATTCCCAGTAGGATGTATATGTTCATTTAACATCAGTCCTATTATTTAATTTATTGATCAAACTATTTACCAGAATTACGTGCTCCACGTTTTAAATATCCAGCTTTCTTTAGTTTGACATATCCAAACCCGGCGATTAAAACCCCGACTCCAGAAATCAAGAGTGGACCTGTTGAACCACCAGAAGTTGTGACCTTCTCATTACCAATGTTGGGATTATACATAGTAATTGTCTGGCCACCCATAGTTGAAACATCTAGCTTACTAAGATCTATTCGAAATTCACCAATATTATTTTTTCCATCATTAGTAACATAACCATTTCCGACAGTTCCGTACTTATTATCTTCGTTATAGTCACCAGCAGTAAAACTGACAGCCTTGGTTTCATTAGCTGCTAAAGTAGACGGAATTTCTTTTGTCCAAACGTAAACTTTCTTACCGCTAATATCAAAATTATAATCACCATAACCAGGTACATTACCATACTTCATTTTGACATAAACATATACGTAATGGCCGTCACTGACCATAGCTGTATAGCCGTTATAGCCTTCAGTTAATTGAATATTCTTCCAATCTTGATACTTACCATCAATATTAATATTCAAATTATCATTCGTATTATTGGCATTGGCATTCGTTGGCGTATCACCTTTTTCATTCTTATCGGCCTTACCATCAACAGTACCAACTGCATCTTTGCCACCAACAGAATTGACTATTGTGGTTACTTCGTCGCTGCCAATATTAGAATTTTTCATTGAGATCTGCTTGCCAACATCTGAATCAGGTAAATCAAACTTACTTAAATCAATTTTGAACTCCGCCACACTTTTACCATCGACAGTAGAAACATAACCATTACCTACTGTTCCATATTGAGTACCATCATAATCTGAACCACCAGTTAACGTGATTTGTTTGGCATCACCCTCAGCAACGTCACCCGAAATATCGTTAGTCCAAACATGATAATCTTTTCCATCAACATTAAAAATATAATCACCGTGACCGGGTACCTGTCCGTTTTTCATCTTCACGTAGACATTGACATATTGACCATCACTGACCATTCCGGTATAACCGTTATAGCCCTCGATCAAATTGATGTTTTTCCAATCAGAGAATTTTCCGTCAATGGTAATAGTACTAGAATCAGCATTCACAGTTGCAGGTTTTATAAATCCTATTGACCCGCCTAGTCCAAGCATGATTGCACCAATTACTATTATTTTACGTAATTTCATACAGTTAAATTCCCCCCTTTAAATTTAAGATTTCTCAAATAACTATTTTGACATTTTATTATTTACAAAAATATTTATACTCAGTTTTATTTTAACTTAATTTATAGTCATGATAAAGATACTTTGCCTTTAATTCAACTATAAATAATTTATTCTATAATCAAAAAAAATTAGGCCAAGCATTACCTTAAAGTAACGAGTGGCCTAAATAAAAACCCTATTTCATTTCTTCACGATCATTGAATCCGTGAATAGTTCTGTAAACTCGCAGATTGGCAAGTCCAACATCTCGAACGTTTTCAATCGTCACTTTACGACTTGCACTGTCTTTTCTAGAAACATAATGGTACAAGGGTTTATTATCGAGGTAAAATTTTTGTGCTAACGTTGCATACTCAACATTAAAAACTTCGTCTTCCATCAAATCCAAATCTGTTTGAAAAGACAGATTATTTTTTTGGATGATCGATGTGCGATAAACTTTATTCCAAGTATAACCCATGACTGTTCCATTGATTTTAATGATCTGCTTGATTGCTTCGTCACGATCAACAAAACTATTTTGACGGTCAGTATTTTTATTTTTTTTCCCATTGTCATTGAAAAAACCACATGTTGCCATATCTAAATCATATTCATTAAATAGACTTAGAAAAAAATCAACGTATTCTGGTTCAACAAAATCATCACCATCAACAAAAGTAACCAGATCAGTCTTAACTACCTGCAATCCAGAATTTCTAGCCGCTGAAACTCCGGCATTTTGAGCATGGCAAACAACTTTGATCCAGTTATACTTTGCTTCATATTTTTTGATAACCTCTAAAGTATTATCAGTTGAACAATCATCGACAATGATCACTTCAAAATTTTTATTAGTTTGAGCGACTAACGATTCAATCGTTTTGTTAATGTAGCCAGCAACATTGTAGGCTGATACAATAATTGAAAGTTTATTTTCTGTCATTAATAAAATCACCTTAATAACATTTTACTTCAAAAAACCTAATACACGCAACGAATTATCGGGGAGGAAAATTATGAAACGTATCTTAAATCTTGAAGGTGCAATAAACTTACGTGAACTGGGGGGATATAAAACCACCAGTGGCCAACAAATTAAATATAATAAACTCCTTCGTTCAGGAGATATAAGCAATTTAACGCCTCAAGCTTTAAATTACCTTAAAAAATACGGATTAAAATATGTCGTCGATTTTCGTTCAGAGCGAGAACAGAACTCCTGGACTGATCAAAATACTAATTTTTATAAAATTTATTCAGATCCAATATACCCATTAAAAGGTAATGGTGAAAAATTAATGAATGCTTTTGACAGCCAGCAATCATATCTAGGAATGATCTATCAATCAGTTCTCTTAGATAAATATGGGCAAAGAGCTTACAAATTATTTTTTGATCTACTATTAGAGAATGATCAACCCAATGAATCTCTGTTGTTCCACTGTGCTGCTGGTAAGGATCGAACTGGCATGGGTGCCATTTTGATTCTCAAGGCTCTCGGAGTTGACGATGAGACAATAACAAAGGATTACCTTCTGACTAATCTTATGTATTCTGACACCGCTACAATTGCGCGTACTTTAAATGATAAAAATGGAAATGAAGATATCAATAAAATGAATATGACTAAAGCTGATTTAGCCAGCGTTACGTCTGTCTTCGCTGCAATAAATCATTATTATGGAAGTTTTGAGGAATATTTGCATTCGGCCTTTGGGATTAATTCCAAAAAACTCAAAAAGTTAAAAAGAATTTACTTAGACTAGGATAACTATTATAATCAATTTACCAAATACATAGTTATGAATCGGGGTTATTCAATGAGCTTGTTAGAACTAAAAGATGTCAAAAAATCTTTTATGCTAGGCAAAAAGAAGTTTCCTGTCCTAAAAGGAATCAATCTTGAACTTGATCGTGGAGAATTTGTTTCAATTCTAGGTGAATCTGGTGGTGGTAAAACTACTTTACTAAACACTATCGGTGGATTGGATTCTCAATTTGAAGGCGATATTTTTGTTGACGGCAAGTCACTCAAGAAAGGATCAGATAAAGCCCTAGATAATTATCGTAGTCACACTGTTGGCTTTGTTTTCCAAAGTTTCCATCTGATCAGTCACCTGACCATTTTGGAAAATGTCCTAGTTCCTCTTGAAATGTCATCATTAAGTAAATCGGAACGTATACAGCGTGCCACTGATTTATTAAAGAAAGTTGGACTAGAAGAACACGTTACTAAGCATCCCAACCAGCTATCCGGTGGGCAAAAACAACGTGTTGCTATTGCTCGTGCTTTAGCAAATGATCCAGAGATCATTATTGCCGATGAGCCTACTGGGGCCTTAGACTCACAAAATACAAAAGAAGTATTGAAGATTTTAGATGACATTGCCAAAGAAGGTAAATTAGTCATCGCTGTTACCCATTCACAAACAGTAGCTGATTATGGTACAAGAATCGTTCACTTGGCAGATGGTGTGATTGATTCTGATAAAACAATCCGAGAAAGCTATAAGATGGAAAATATCAGTGACGCTAATAAAAAAATCACTCATCTAAGCTTCATGGATACGTTTAGACTAGCTTGGGAACATATGCTCTACACAAAGGGTCGAAATATCCTGATCATAATTGGTGCCGCTATTGGTATATTCTCGGTTATCTTGATGTTAGGACTAGGTTCTGGCGTCACTGGCTATATCAATGGTGAAATGACTAAGCAGATCAATCCTAATGCCATTCAAGTTACTAAGAATCTGCCACAAAATGGAGCTAATACAGATACTGATTCCATCAATATTACTAAATCTGACATAACTAGCTTTAAAGACATCAAAAACGTTGAAAAAGTCGAAAAAGCTTATTTCCTACAATCTCCAAAATTGAATTACAACAAGAAAAATACCAATGTTCAATATTTCCAGACCTGGAATGCCACTGAAAAAACTGGTGACATTACCAAAGGATCAAAGCCAAGTAATGGTGAGATCATTCTGCTTAAATCAGACGCTCAAAAATTAAACAAAAAGCACTATAAGAATTTAGTTGGTAAAACTGTAAAGATGTACATTTCAACTTTAGATGACGATAAAAAGCCTACTCAGGTTGCTATTGACTTGAAAGTTTCTGGTATTATCAAATCTGGATCTTCTGCCATCACTTATGACACTTTAAAATCAGCATCTAAGAAATCTAATGTAACCATCAAACCTAACTTTGCTACTTTGACCGTCAATGAAACTCAAAATGTTAAAGCTGTTCAAGACAAGATCAAATCTTACAAGATGACAGTTAAGAGTAAGAAGCAAAATAAATATATGATCACTGGAGTTGGTGCGATCATCGACCAACTTAATACTTATCTAAACCTTGCATTCTACGTTCTAGCTGGTGTCGCCGGTATTTCCTTGATCGTTTCAGCTATTATGATCATCGTAGTCTTATACATCAGTGTTTCTGAGCGTACCCAAGAAATTGGTATATTGCGTGCCATCGGGGCTAGAAAGAAAGATATCAGAAATATGTTTGTTTCCGAATCATTCTTAATTGGATTAGTATCTGGGGTATTTGCCGTTCTAATTGCATATGGGGTTCAGTTATTGATAAATAATGCGACCCAGAATGCCTTTAAGGCAACAATCGTCTCGATATCACCTGGTAATGCTATATTCGGCATCGCCATCAGTATCATTATTAGTTTATTAGCCGCTCTAGCTCCATCAAGGCGTGCTGCAAAACTTGATCCACGTGATTCATTAACAGATGAATAATTTAATAATCCTTAAAAACTCAGCGTAGGCTGGGTTTTTTTTGTATAATAGAGTTTCGATAAGATCGAGAATTAATCAACAAGTATGATGTTTTTGTGAACTTTACTATAGACATCTTTATGAACGTCCGTTTGTTTTGTATACTTATCTTTGTCAAAGTAATGGAGGAATAATTATGTTTTGTCCTAATTGTGGCCACAAAGTTGACCCTTCACAGAAGTTTTGTGACAACTGCGGCGCGGCCTTAAAGAAAAGAAGTACCAGTGCTGACCTAAATACGGATGAACTTCATCAATCTGAAGAAGACGATACTATTCGCTCTCTTTCAGATATTGAAGCCGAACTTAAAGCAACTGAAAAAGGTCCAGAATCTACGCCAGCACCTAAAGAAACACACTATACACAGGCACCAGCTCAACAAAAGGCTTATGATAGTGTAAGAGAGGCACCTGTTAAGCCCGCTGAGCCTAAGCATACTGAACCTGCACATCACTATGATCCTGTAAAAACTTATGAACGTACAAAGTCCGATTCAGCCGATACGCTAGATGATCGAACAATGGCTTACAATAAGAATGATTTTCGACAAGCTGAAAAGGTTTATCATGATCCTTATACCAATAAACCTTATAAACCTGCTGAAGACCCCTTTAAGCCAACAAAAAGTGAACTAAAAAAACAACAAAAAGAAAAGCAAAAAGAAAAGATCGAAAAACAAAGTGATGGTTTATTTTCTAATATGCTTAACTTTGCGCGTAATAACAGTTATTTAAGTATTTTTGCCGTTATTATCACCGCGATCCTTTTAGTCTTTAAACGTAATTATGGATGGATTGCCTTAGCCGTCTTTATTCTTTTGTGGTTCCTTATGTCACAATTCAAACATGGTAAAGAAGTAGGTCTCAATAAGAGATTTTCACATTCAAATGAAGATGACGATGAACCCGCTGATAATGTACGTACCTCTGGTAGCAGTTATGACCAACCTAGAGAATATCAGCATACTGAAAGACCTGCTAAACAAAAAAAAGAGCATAAAGTTCATGATGCCAGTCGTGGTAAGAATTCACGTCAGATCCTGATCATTATTTCTTCAATTGTTGGATTTATTTCATCTGTTAGTGGCCCATTCATCAATGGTGTTTCCCTATCCAGTACAATTGCATCTGCAGCTAACTACACTGCTAACCTGGGTGCACAAACAACTCTGATCATGAATGCATCTTCTGCTATACGTTTGATCTGTTTCATTTCACCAGTTATAGCCCTGATTGCTGCATGTTTTAGATCACATGGCAGTATCAGAATAGTTAGGATATTTACCGTATTACCAACTATCATTTACGCATTGGTATATGGAATATTCTCATCTGGTGCAGTAAACTCAGCCGCTATTACTGGTCAAACTGCTATTGGCGGTACGGCCTTTGGATATAGCTTCTATATCTTATTGATAACTTCAATTATTTCATTGTTCTTGGCTTATACATTAAGACCTCGTATTAGATAGAGGTTTTATTCCGTCTCCGATTTTTAATGATTCAACTTTTTGCTGGACCATCTCCGTAATATACTTATATAGAAGAATATGGATCCCTAAATACAAATTTTGTATCTAGGGATCTTTTTTTATATCAACGTACTCGTAGGGGGGCATTAAATTCACAAAAAAATTTTTCAGGCGTTTTTTTTGAATATTTGACAGAATAGTCTATAATTCAAAGTAAGAAAACCGGATATGTTTAAACATATTTAGTTTTCGATAACCTCATTACTTTACTAAACCTAAAGTATGAGGACCCAGTTGCCAATACCCCCACCAGTTTAATAAGACTGCCGTTGCGGCAGCTGCCTAGTTTCGTTTCATGAATGGGATAGATATAAGGGGCCTAGCCCCTTATTTTTAAATCAATATACGGGGATGAAAAGTCGATACTAGAGATTAAATATTTTATTCTGAGCAGCTGGTCTCATAAGCCGGCTCAACCATCTGAATAAACCCTCCTGATAATTACAACTACTAATACGTTTCCAAGAGGACATTTATAACCTCTTTGGAAAATTAATACACCAACTTTAAAATAAGAAATGCTTCCAAAAAAAGACTTCTGAGAGTGATCTCAGGAGTCTTTTCGTTTATTTTAAATATGTAACAAACCATTTTACAACTTGTTGAATAACCTCATCTTGATGCCATTCGATCGTTCCATGGCCCGCATTTCTGATCATGATAAGTTCCGTCTCGATATCATAATCTTTTAAAGCCTCATACATCTTCTTACTTTGTGAAGGTGAAACTAAAGTATCTTGGTCTCCAGCCATCAATAGAATCGGAGGCAGTCCCTTTTTAACATGATAAAGTGGACTAGCAATTTTTGCTTTTTCAATATTTTTTTGCACCGGTTGATGTGGAGTAATACTAATATTCAATCCATTAAGCAATACTGCTTCCGGTGAAGCTGTTGATTTATGACTATCTTGAATGGCATCACTAAAATCAGACCCTACAGTCAATAAATCGCTCAATCCATACAATGAAACTACAGCCTGAACTGATTCGGAAATATCCAGGTTATCACCCTGTCCAAATTTTTTGTCGTCCGTTACACCTATCATTTGAGCTAAATATCCACCGGCAGAATCTCCTAAAACACCTATTTTTTCAGGATCAATATTGAATTCGTCACTATGAACTCGTAAATAACGGACCGCTGCTTTTCCATCAATTATTGGATCAGGAAAGACACTTGGAATCACTCGATATTGAGCCGCGGCTACTACGAATCCTGCTCGAGCCAAAGCGTAACGAAAATCAATAAATTTATGATAGTCTGCCTTAGTAAATCCGCCACCGGGAAAATATAATACTGCTGGATGTGGACGATTATCCCTTGGTACTAACAAACTCATTTTTAACTCATTTATAATATGAGAATCGTTAGTATTGCCAAAATTTTGTTCATAAACAACGTCACGAAACTCATCAATTATTTCTTGTTTAACTGATACTCGAATACTTTTCATCGAATCGCCTAGCTTTCAACTAAAAATTCCATTCTATCAGCAATATTAGTAAAAATACCATCAACACCATATGAAAATAATTCTCTAGCACGACTAATGCTGTCAACGGTCCAAACATTGATTTGATAGCCGTAATCTTGTATTTTTTTAATTTTTTCTTTAGTTAATCCATTAGAATCAGGATGGATTATCCTAGCATGGCAAGCCTGCATCGTCAAATTCCAATCTTCTTTTAGACCCGCTTCATCAAATAAAACTGCATATTTAAGATTTGGCTTCAGTTGATACATTTTTTCCAGCATAATTGGATTAAAACTAGAAATTATCAGATCAACATTTTCATCTAATCTATCTAATGCTTCAGAAAATTGTTTAACCAAACTGTCTGCTAAATGATTGGCATCATCCCCAACAACACCTTTTAGTTCAATATTAGCATTCAGTTTATGAATATTTAAAAAATCGATCAATTGATTCAAAGTTGGAATTTTTTCGCCACGATATTTCTCAGCAAACCAATAACCAGCATCGGCTGATTTAACATCGCTACTATCCAAAGTTTCGATTGATCCAGTCCGATTAGTCGTTCGATTCAACTTATCATCGTGAATAATAAAAACTTTTTCATCCTTAGTTATGCTTAGATCCGTTTCCAACCAATCGATCCCGTAACTTATGACTTCATTGAATGAAGCCATAGTATTCTCAGGCGCTAATGTCGGAATCCCTCTATGAGCAAATATTTTTTTTGTCATAATAATCCTCCATGCAGTTATTATAGGCTATTTTATCTATTATTGTGGATCGTTTATTCTGGATATAAATTATTTAGTGAAAGTTTATTTATCTAATAAAAAAATTTCACCATATAAACATTTATCGTTATATACAGTGAAATCTATATTTTAATTTACTATTAATATGAATCGAAGATTTCAGGTAATAGAACTAAGCGATTAATTATGCTTGATATCTTGATTCTCCATTCAAATATGTTTCTGCTAAGCTCATGTCATCATCTAAGATGATAAAGTCAGCATCATGTCCAGGTGTAATTGAACCACACTTATCAGCAATCTTAGAACTCTTTGCAGGAACGTAACTACCCATTGTCACAGCTTCTTCTTCTGTGGCAATGTTCCAGTCAACAACGTTCTTGATAGCATCTTTAAGAAGTAAGATACTTCCGGCTAAGTTATGTGGAGCTTCTTGTAATCTAACTTGTCCATCAGCAACTGTAACAGGCAATTCACCTAATACATATTCGCCATCTGGCATTAGTCCGGCACTCATACAGTCAGTAATAAGTGCAATATGTTCTGGAGTTTTCTTATCGATAAGAATTCTGGCAGCATATGGTTGGACGTGATGTCCATCACAGATAAGCTCATCATCAACAAAGTTCATTGACATAGCGGCTCCAACCATCCCTGGTTTACGGTGATTCAAACCACTCATACCGTTATATGCATGTGTAAATCCTGAAGCACCAGCTTCAACACAAGCCTTAGCTTGTTCAAAAGTTGCTGATGAGTGACCTAGAGTAACAGCAACATCATCTGAAGCAACTGCAGCTGTGAATTCTACTGAACCCTTTCTTTCAGGAGCAATTGAGATTTTCTTGATCATGCCGTGAGCAGCTTCTTGCCATTCTTTGAATTCTTCAACATCGGGATCTCTAAAGTACTTAGGATTTTGTGCGCCTTTATGTTCTTCTGTGTAGAAAGGTCCTTCAAAATGAATACCACGAACTTTAGCACCAGTTGCTTTTTGATAGTTTTCACCGATCATGCGACAAGTTTCCATCAATTGTTCATGAGAAGCTGTCAATGTCGTTGGCAACCATGATGTAACACCAGCTTTTAATAGGCCTTCTGACATTTCATTGATTTTTGTCCAGTCATTGTCCATAACATCGTTTCCAACAAGTCCATGGATATGTGTATCAACAAGTCCTGGGGCAACCATCTTATCAGAATAGTCGACGATCTTACCTTCTGGCTTATTGTCCTCTGTGTAGAAACCACCGAATTTACCGTCATCAGTAATTTCTAGGTAGCCACCATTTTCAGTCGTATTCTTCAAAAAGAATTTTTTCGCATGAATGTAATATGTCATTATTCAGTCTCCTCCAAGTTATAAGTTCATTATAGCAATTATTAATGGTCTATACCAGATTGATTTAAGAATTCTTACGTGCAATTTCATTTTCACGCTATCTCTTAATAATGTAAAATGAAAAAATAAAAAATCGTACCGAGATTTCATCGATACGACTCATGTTTAATTATTATTTGGCGTCTTCATAAAGACGAATTTTACTTTTGATGATCTTTTCGCAGAGATCTGGATATGAAATGCCAACAGCTTCTGCTTCTCTTGGCATTAATGAGCGAGGTGTCATACCTGGCAATGTGTTAGCCTCCATGACATACAATTCACTGTCACGTAATAAGAAGTCCACACGACCATAATTACTCATATCCAAAGCATCAAAAGTCTCTTTAGTCATTTCTTGCATACGTTTATGAGTTTCATCATCCAATTCAGGAGGAGTAATAAAGTGAGTTACACTATTATCCTGGAATTTATGGTCAAAGTCATACCAACCCGTATCAATAGTGATTTCAACAGCTGGTAAAACAAGTCCGTCAACGATGGCAACTGAAAACTCTCTACCCTTAATATATTCTTCTATCAAGGCCTCTTTATCAAATTGCAAAGCATCTTCAATAGATGGTTTCAATTCTGAAGCGTCACGAATAATATGTGTACCAACACTTGAACCACCATTAGAAGGTTTAACTACCATTGGGAATCCAAAGGGAATTTGGTCTTCTGTAATGTCAGCTGTTTTTGTTGTTGTGTAGTCAGCTGTTTGAATGTGATTTTGGACAAAAACTTCTTTAGAGAATTTCTTATCCATAGCGATACCAGAAGCTAAACTGCCGCTTCCTGTATAGCGAATATCAAAAACATCGAACATAGCTTGCATCTTACCATTTTCGCCATCTTCACCGTGAAGTCCCATGTAGACGATATCGGCGTGTTGGCAAATTTTCAAAACATTTTTCCCAAGTAATCCTTTGGTTCCATCTGTACGTAAAGCTTCGATTTTTTCATTAGTTAAAACTTCATCATCAATGATCATTTTTGATTCGTCTTCTGGTTCAGTAATGAATAGATCGTCGATCTTGCCTTCATCAATATCTTCACCTAAAAATGAATCAACGTAAGCTACTTTATAACCCTTACTCCTCAAAGCATTTGTAATCTTAGCACCTGATGAAAGAGAAACGTTTCTCTCGGTACTTTTACCACCTGAAAGGACAACAATTTTCATTGTTCGTTCACCTATTCTTTCTTTATTTTGAATTCTATTTAAGCGATTTCCTAGAACCTATAGGATACCACAAAACGGTTTTAGTGACTATTTTCAAACTTCACTACGGTAAAAATTATTACTAAGTTCTCGTATTTTTCACATATTTTTGGTTTAATGTGGGGTAAGGAGGATTTAGCCTTGAAAAAGTTAAATATTGTTTTACTTAGTTTAGTATCTTTAATCACACTGGGAATCTTTAATGCCCAAAGTGTAAAAGCTGATAGTTTAGACGACCAGCCTGTTATGACATTAGGAACGTCGCTGACTGACAGCCAAAAGCAAGGTACAATAGATGCTTTGTCTTCTCAAATCAACAACAGTAATTATAAGACAATTACTGTTACTGGTGACACTTTAGTTAAATATTTGAATCCTAGTGGAAGTTCTTTTACAAGTAGTTCAGGCGTTTGGTCATCAGCCTTGATCGAAAAGACTTCATCCGGATCAGGTATCAATGTTAAAATAGTCGACTACAACGGAAGCAACAACATAACAACAATTACCGCCGACCAATATAGAAACGCGGCCATTACCGCAGGTATAAGTGATGCAAATATCTACGTCACTTCCGCTACAAAAATCGATGGTTCTGGTGCTTTAGCCGGTATCTATGCTGCCTATGCCAGTTCAGGTAATTCATTGAATCAAAACCAAGTTAACGCTGCTCAAAACGAAATGGGTGTTTTAAGTGATATAACTGATGCTAATAAGGGTACCAACGGATATACTGACAAACAATTGAATAATGCCATTGCCGGTATGAAGTCTGATATGGCCCAAAAAGGTTCAAATGTTACCGTTAACCAAATTACAACGATCGTTAATAATAATCTTCAACAAAATAACCTTCAAAATATCATCACAGATAATCAAAAACAAGAAATCATTAACTTAATGGTCAAGATCAAGAATTCTGGTGCTCTGAATAACTCAAGCTTCAAAGAGCAGGCCAACAAGTTAAGTAGTGATATTACAAGCAAGGCCAAAAATATTTTCAATAATTTAAATACACAGGAAAATCGTAACCTCTTCCAAAAAATTTGGGACAGTATAGTTTCGTTCTTCCAAGGCTTGTTTAACTAAGATTTTTTAACTAGTTATGCCACCCTATGGCTAAATTTATATCTATATATAGTAAAAATAAAATTAAAAGAGCTATATTCCAAAATCAAAATGGAATATAGCTCTTTTAATTTTATATGTTATAGCACAAGCAAAAACAAGTTACATCTGATCCATAGTTTGATTCAACAGCTCATCAACACGATTATTACCAACATTATTGGCATGGCCTTTAGTCCACTCAAAGGTCTTATCGGTCACAGTAGGTAATAACCTATCCAGCTCACGCCACAATTCAACATTTATCGGTGCTGTTCCATCAGCTTTCTTAAAACCACGACGTTTCCAGCCATTAAGCCATCCCTTATTGATAGTATTGAGTACATATTGCGAATCTAAAACAAAAACTATTTTACGATCATTCATAGATAATTTATTCAAACGCTTGATACTTTCAATCAAGGCCATAATTTCCATTCGATTATTAGTAGCTCCAAATTCTCCGTCAGTACCTTCAAAAGTTTCATTGTCAACACTGATATGATAAGCCCAAGCCGCTTTATCATCAGTTCTGACATGTCCTCCTTTGACGTTACCATGATTGCGCGAACCACCATCAGTATATACGACGACTTCAAAATCTTCCATCTTAACTGTTTTTTTAGATACTGCTTTTTTAAAGTCATCTTTACCGTTAATAAACTCTTTAGCTTCTGCTTCAGTGGGGAAACTTTTATATCTAGCACCGGTAAATCCGTCTACTTGTGCCTTACATTCAGCCCAAGTTCGATAGATACCAGTTTTCTTGCCACGCCTTACTGCATAATATTTTTGCACGTATCTTTCTCCATTTGGTTAATATTTATTCTGATTCATTATATAATACTAAGTTGTTGGGGTGAATATATGGAAAATGAGCAATGGCCGGTATTTTACATTCACGGCTTTCGCGGCGGGGATTATACTACGGAAAAAATGATCGATTCCGCACTTAAATTTAACAATAAAAAGCAATATCTAAAGGCTAATATCAATTGGCGCGGGAAGATCACCTATGAAGGACGTTGGACCGACGATCTTCATCCAATTATTCAGGTCATCTTCCAAAATAAATGGGTCGGCAGCAATCAAATTTCCTATTGGATGTCGAAGCTGTTATTTGACTTGCGTACAAAGCATAATTTTTCCACTTATGACGCCATCGGTCATTCTCTAGGTGCCGTAGCGTTGGTCCTCGTTAATTTAAAAGAAAAATCTCATCCCTACATTCCTAAACTTAAAAAATTAGTTTTAATTGCAGGTCCCTTCAATGGTGTTATCGGCTTGGGGGACTTGCCAAATGTCAATCGTATCAAGGATAACGGTCGCCCAGCATTTATGAGTCCAACTTATTTTAGAATATTCTTGGGGCGTAATGGTATTTCTAAAGACCTGAAAGTTTTAAATATCTATGGCAATGTTGAGGACTTTTCTAATAGTGATAAATACATTTCCGTCACCTCAGTCAAATCAATCGGGTATATTTTAGAACCACGTGTTAAAGAATACATTGACTATCCCGTCAACGGTTCAAATGCTGAACATTCGTTATTGCACGATGATTCTGGTATTCTAAAAATGGTAAATGGATTCATATATACGAAACTGTAAGGAAAAGAGTTCATTATTTTGATAAAACTAAAATCATATCGACCATTTATTACTAAAAATTTTATTTGGGAATTTCCCACTCACTTCAAACTAAAAGAAGTGAGTGAATTTATCAATGAGGATATTCCTAGAACAACTGAATATATCAGTAATTCAGCCAAAGAAATCATGCGTAATAAAAGTGTTATCTGGTTTTTAAAAAATAAAGAAACTGGCGAAATAGTAGCACTGATCAGTTTTACTTCAGTAAACTTCATCAAGAAATCAGCAAAATTACAGATGATCATGGGAGAAATTTCAGAAGATCAAAAAATGGAAATTGCAAATCGATTATTTATTTTCGTTGACGAACAATTGGAACTCAATTCCCTTCATTTTGACCAACTGGATGAAATTATTCTCAAAAAGTTCACATTAAATGGGTATAATATGAATAAACCGGAATTAAAGAGGAGCTAATTATTTTATGAGTGGATATGGATACGGATTGTTCGATCCTACCTTTATTCTTATCATTATCGGTCTAGTAATCAGTTTGTGGGCATCGTGGTATGTTAAACACAACTTTAACAAATACGACCAGTACCCTAGTCAACGTGGTGTCACAGCCGCAGAGGCTGCTAGATTTATTTTGGATAAAGCAGGATTGAGCAATATTCAAATTAAGCAAATTCAGGGAAAATTAACTGATAATTATAATCCAGGTGATAAAACATTAAATTTATCAGAATCGACCTATGATTCTACTTCTGTTGCGGCAATTGGGGTTGCTGCACATGAATGCGGACATGCAATTCAAGATCAAAAAAATTACATGCCAATGCGTGTGCGTTCTGCCATCGTTCCAGCTGTCAATCTAGGTTCTAATGCTTCGATCCCTCTGATCATTTTGGGAATGGTCTTAGGAATGAATCATTTTCTGATAACAATAGGTATTTGGCTATTTGCATTAGTTGTATTATTCCAAGTAGTCACGTTGCCAGTCGAATTTAATGCATCGAGGCGAGCCGTTGATATCTTAGGCTCTGGAGACTTATTAACAAATGAAGAAGTGCCAATGGTAAAACAAGTTCTATTTGCAGCAGCTTTAACTTATGTTGCAGCAGCAATTTCGACCGCTTTACAATTATTAAGATTAATTCTTATATTTGGAAATAATCGTGAATAACAAAACGATCTGACCAATTGGTCGGGTCGTTTTTTATTTAGAATAATTATTTCTTTCATAAAGTAGCTCTCAAAATTAGATTTTCAACATAATTTGAAGTAAACTTTTTACTATGATTATGGAGGGGATTAAATAATGATTGATGTATGGATTATTTGGCTAATACTTATTATCTTATTGCTGAATACTATTTCCGCACTTATCACCGTTTTTCATAGACCCAGAAATATCGTTACTACTTGGGCTTGGATCTTGGTATTGACGCTTCTACCAATTCTAGGGTTCCTGATTTACGCCTTCTTTGGTCGTGGAATTGCTCAGGAAAAAATCTTTAGTATCAGTAATCAAAAACACGTTGGTTTGGATCAACTGAAATTAATGGAATTATCTGAGAGAAAAAGACAATTAGCCATTAAAAATCAGACTCCTGAGGCAATTACAAATCGATCAGATCAAACTCGCTATGCTGAACATATAATCAAATTTTTCAATGAAACTGAAGAAACACCTTTGACCCGTCATAACGATGTTGATTTAGTCTTTGATGGTAAAGAAAAATTTGAAAAAATGTTTAACGATGTTAGTAATGCCAAAGAAACTGTTCACGTTGAATATTATGCTTTTATCAAAAGTGATATCGGTGAAAAATTCTTAAAATTACTGACTCAAAAAGCTAAAGAAGGTCTTGAAGTCAGACTACTCTATGATCCATGGGGATCAAACGGTACCCGCAAAAGCTGGTTTAAAGAATTTCAAGCCGCCGGCGGTGAGGTATTACAATTTATAACCTCCAAAAATGTCATTGCTAAAACACGTTTGAACTACCATTTGCATAGAAAAATTGTTGTTGTTGATGGATGCATTGGTTGGACTGGTGGGTTTAATGTTGGTGATCAATATGTAAACGTCACAGAAAAATTTGGATATTGGCGCGATACACATGTGCGTATCAAAGGTGTCGCCGCCTTACTATTGCAGGAACGCTTTTTCCAGGATTGGAATGCCTCTATTGAAAGAAGTGAAGAAGCACTTGCCTTCTCCGAAAGGTATTTTCCATCTGATCGTTTTGACAATAAAGACAATATCCCTATCCAAATCGTTACTGACGGACCAGATAGCCGTTCTGAAGTTTTGAAAGATGGTTTCATTGATATGATCATCAGTGCTAAAAAGAGTGTCTGGATACAATCGCCATATTTGGTTCCTGATGATCCGATGTTTACAGCTCTGACAATTGCTGCCCGTTCTGGTGTCGACGTCCGGATTATGATACCTTGTATGCCAGACCACCCCTTTATTTACCGAGCTACACAATACTACGCTAATCTGCTGACTAGTTATGGTATTAAAATATACAGTTATCAAAAGGGCTTTATGCATGCCAAAGCTAGTGTATTTGATGAAAAGATATGTTCAGTTGGTTCAATGAATCAAGATTTCAGAAGTTACTCATTAAATTTCGAAGCTAATGCTTTTATCTATGACTCTAAAGTTTCGCATAAAGTTGCTAGGGCTTTTGAAAAAGATATGAAAGATAGTCTATTGATCACACCTGAAGTCATTAAAAGCCAGGGTAAATGGTTGCACTTTAAACAAAGATTCTCTAGATTATTATCACCAATATTATAAAATCACCCATTACTAAAAAGTAGTTGCATCTCACTTATTGGTGTTATGCAACTACTTTTTTTATTCTTAAAATTCATAATCTCTAATTTCCCACTGCAAAGTAATGTCCTTCAGGATCGGCGAAACTAAATACTTTTTGACCGCCCTGAACGGAAATTGTACTGATATCCTTGGCATATTTAGCAACTTGATCATGAACTTCTTCAATATCATCAACAATAAACATCAATGATGGCATTTCTAATGAGACCATTGGTGAATACTTTTTAACAAAATCTATTGTATAAAGATTTATTTCTACTCGGTCTAATAATGATAGTTTCAGTGAAATACTACCATCGATCATATTAGTTTCTTTAACAATTTTAGCATCTAAAGCTTTCTCAAAAAAATCTCCAATAATGGAAACATCTTGAACATATAACATCACTTCAAACTTTTTTAACATTATAGATTCCTCCAAAAAAAAGATATACTCCAATGAGTATACCTTAAATTTCATTTTAACTAATCTTATGTTTGTATCCGTGATGTTTAGCTACAATATCCCAAAAGTAAGCAATACAAGCCACTGCGGCGGCAATGAAACTGATAATTGCTAATGATTTAGAAACAAATAGCGCTATAATACCTGCAATGATAAACAATGCAAATAGGACCAAGTATATTCGATCTCTTTTTTCAGATTTCATCATCATGACTTCTTTCCATGAATTTATCGATTTAAGAAATACATTCCCAAATCTATTGTCATTATGTGTCCTTAAATCTGATTATTCAAATAATTTAACTGTTATTCGTAAATCCTATCATTAACTTTTTTGACAGTTCTTCTATGATATAAGTCTTGTCCTTGACCCCAGAAAATAAAATTCAAAGATATATAGATCAATGCAACTAGAATATCTAAAAAATCTATCTTTAAGCGATCAGTCGATAATAACCAGATGACAAATATGATAGAGATAATCGGTACAATTGCTCCGACCCAAAAATTCGAGTTATTAGCTAAGACATACTTTTCAAGCAGTAAAATCCACAATGATCCCATAACAAATATAAGTTCTTGCATATGTCTTCCCCCTATTTGATTTTTTTGCGCACGAATAACATCCTAACACAAAATAAAAATCCAAATAAACAATTAAACTCGAAAAACGTATCCCAACTATTCTTAATTCTTGGGAATGACAAAATCACGTACCTTTCTAATGTCGTCAGCGAAGATTATTCTTATAATTATTTGTGTCAACTCATGAGGCGTTTCCTTCATACCATTTTTGACCCAGAGTTTCATAATATTCTGCATCCCTGCCATCAAGTAGACCGACTGATATGGATCGATAAATTCCTTACCATTTTGATCCATCGCATTCTGTAATTTTTCTAACAATCTGGTTTTACCTTCTACAAAAACCAAATTACTCAACTTCCTATCGTTATAAAAGGCTGTCAGTAATCCTTCTAAAGCCGTTGTGGGCTGAATTTTTTCTAGAGGTTCACTTGATTCTAAAAACTCCATTTCAACATCGTCGACACATTGATAAATATCATCGTAATAACGATAAAAAGTCGTTCGATTGACATCAGCCTGACGACACACTTCCGTCACCGTTATATTGTTTATCGGCTTGTCTTCCAACAAATCTAAAACGGTCTCCTGAATCATTTTCTTTGTGTAACGGGCTCGTCGATTATTTTTAATTCCTACCATTGATTCCTCCATAGATTCAACACTTTTGTACGATCTGTCCATTTAAAAACAAATTGTCTTAAATTGATGATTGCGTTATAAATATAAAATTATTATTATATGAAACATGGTGTTGCAATAATGACATTCTAACAAAGAATTGAATTTTGAACATTACAAATTTTAAATAAAAGGATTAATTAAATGCTGGAATTAAAACATATTAAGAAGTATTTCTATGTCGGTGATTCTGTAACTAAGGCTTTAGATGACGTTTCAGTATCATTTAGAACCAAAGAATTTGTTGCCATCCTAGGACCTAGTGGTTCTGGTAAAACAACTATGCTAAACGGCATCGGTGGACTAGATATCTATGATTCAGGTGATCTGGTTATCAAAGGCAAATCAACTAAGGACTTTTCCGAATCAGATTGGGACGCCTATCGTAACAACTCCGTTGGTTTTATTTTCCAAAGTTACAACATTATTGGACATTTGAGTATTTTAGATAACGTCGAAATGGGAATGACCCTTAGTGGAGTCGACAACGCTGAAAAGAAAGAAAAGGCAGTTAAGGCTTTGGAACGTGTGGGCTTAGGTCCACATATGAATAAAAAACCTAATCAATTATCTGGTGGTCAAATGCAACGTGTTGCGATCGCCCGTGCGATTGCCAATGACCCAGAAATTTTACTCTGCGATGAGCCAACCGGCGCTTTGGATACTGAAACCAGTGTTCAAATCATGGAACTTATCAAAGAGCTATCCAAAGAACGCCTAGTTATCATGGTTACACATAACCCTGATCTTGCTAAGCAATATGCTAATCGCATTATTGAATTTGCTGATGGTAAAATCCAACATGATTCAAATCCTTATCAAGAAGATTTGAAAGATGATAAATTTGCCTTAAAGAAAACGAAAATGACTTTCTGGACCGCATTAAAACTATCATTTACCAATATTAAAACTAAGAAGGCTAGAACATTCCTCACGGCTTTCGCCTCAAGTATTGGTATCATCAGTATTGCCATCGTTTTGGCTCTATCTTCAGGGTTTCAAACGCAAATTGATAAAACTCAATCTAATACTTTAGCCCAATTCCCGATTACAATATCTCAAATTGCTTCAAATCAGACAGCACCAACATCTAATAAGGATAAAAAGACCTCTAAGTCTGATAAGATCACTGCTAAAAAGAGTGAGGCAGATAAGGCTACTCATGTTAATAAGATCAACAAGAAATATATAAACTATGTTAATAATATCAATCCTAAATTAAGTAAAACTATTACTTATAGCTATTCAACTGGAATGAACTTATTGCGTGAGGTTAATGGAAAAGTAAAAACCGTTAAGTTTTCAAATACTGACAGTAATGCCAATTCTGCCAATGCTATGAGCAGTGCCATGGCAACCTCGACTGGTGTTGGTGGATCAGTTTATCCGGGCGGCAAAAATGGTCAAAGCTTTTTAAAGAAGCACTACAAGGTGATCTCCGGATCATTACCAACCACCGCTAATGACATTGTTCTAATCGTTGATAAGGATAATTCAACTAATGTCAACGCCTTAAAGAACCTTGGCTTCTCAGTTAAGGATGGTCAAAAACTAAACTTTGATAAATTAGTCGGTACGCAAGTAAAGGTTGTTTCAAATAATAATTACTATCAAAAATTACCAACCAATAACTTCGTTCCTAATAGTGCTGATTCATCAATGTACAATAATAGTAACAACACAACTCTAAAAATCTCAGGTATCCTACGTGTAAAATCTAGCTCATCTGAAAATATTTTAGCTTCCGGTGTTGCTTATAGTGATCAATTAACAAAGAATATTATCAAGCAAAATGAAAATTCTGACATTGTTACCGCTCAAAAGGCTAGCAAGAGCAACGTTATAACGGGCGAAACCGTTGATGCCACTACAAAATCTAGCTTAGTAAGTTACTTAGGTGGTTCAAAGACACCTTCAAGCATCATGATTTATCCAAATACCTTTAAGAATAAAGATAAAGTTTTAAGTTATCTTGATAAATACAATAAGGGTAAGAGTAAGTCCGATAAGGTCGTCTATACTGACTTGGCAGGATCTGTCTCTAATCTAACAGGTGGTTTGATGGACGCTATAACTTATGTCTTGATTGCCTTCGCTGGAATTTCTCTAGTAACAAGTATGATAATGATTTCGATTATTACCTATACGTCAGTTCTTGAACGTACCAAAGAAATTGGTATTTTGAAGGCCCTAGGAGCTAGGAAAAAAGATATCACACGTGTATTCGATGCTGAAACTACTATTCTTGGTGTCGCCTCTGGTGTACTCGGTGTAGTAATCGCCTGGCTGGCAACCTTCCCGATCAATGCGGTTTTAAAGAGTATGACCGATTTGAGCAATGTTGCTCAGCTAAATCCAGTCCATGCTCTGATCTTGATCATTGTAAGTACGGTATTAACTGTACTAGGTGGACACATTCCAGCTCGTATGGCTGCTAAAAAAGATGCTGCTACAGCATTAAGATCTGAATAAGCAAAAACGATAACCGTTTGGTTATCGTTTTTTTGTATACTCAAGGTAAATACGACTGTGTCTTTCCTCGATTTGAATTATGTTAAAGAAACCATGATACTAAAAGTATCCGGAGGGAATAATTTGAAAAAGAAAATAACTACCAGAGAGCTTTTTGAAATATTAAGTAAGCAACTAGGTCGTCAAAACTGGTGGCCTACTAATAGTATCGAGGAAATGCTAGTCGGAATGGTATTGATTCAAAATACCAATTGGAAAAATGTTGACAGATCATTAGACAATTTACGAAAAAAAACGAATTTTGAATTAGACAAATTACTGAATCTTCCCTTAGATGAACTAAGAAACTTGATTCAACCCAGTGGATTCTTCCGTAATAAATCAATCTACCTACAATCGTTACTAACCGCCTATCGAGATGATTTTAACAACTGGTCCAAACTATCTACGGAAAAACTACGTAAGAAATTATTATCTCTAAAAGGAATCGGCAATGAGACTGCTGATGTATTGCTTCTATATTACTTTCACCGTTCTACCTTTGTGGCCGACAATTACTGCATGAAACTTTTCAAAACTTTAAATGCTTTCGATAATAAGCCAACGTATATGCAGTTAAAGAAAGTTGTTGAATCAGACTTCAACTACACTCCAGATGAAGCCGGTGAATTTCATGCTTTAATAGACGAGTTCGGTAAGCTCAATAGTGATTTCTTTGCTGATTATCAGTTAATACTTCCGAAGTCACTTTCCCATAATTCCGTAAAAGAAAATACGCGCTAATCCATTGGAATATTTTTTTGTAACAATATCTTTAGTCTTTTGGGCTGTAGCCGGATTCATGAAATACGTTAAAATCATATCAACATACATCATAACAACTTCATCTTGAATATCGTCACTGATCATTCCTTCAGCTCGACCTTGTTTGAGAATTTTGCCCCAGAATCCCTCTTTACCGGCCTCATAAGTCTTCATAACTCGGTCGTCACCATTAGCGGCCTGAAATTCGTCAATCATAAAATTCATGAAATCTCGATTGACTGTTTCAGCTTCACTACTACCAAAATTTAGGATACCTTCAATTTTTTCTTTAAAATTCAAATTGGCTTTTTCAAGTTGCCTGTCATATCCTGCATAACCATCAACAATCATCTTGATCATGACTTCTCTAGCTAATTCAATTTTACTAGGAAAATATTTATACAGTGTAACTTGCGATGAATTTGCCTCTTTTGCTATTTGAGCAACGGAGGTATTTTTGTATCCATTTGTAACAAATACTTTTGTAGCAGCACTTAAAATGTCACTTTTTTTATTCTCTTTGCGCTTTTGATTATTCGTCATTATTCCCTCCATAATTATTTTTTCTTCATATTTCACTTTTTGTATTAGTAAATCAATATATTTATTTTCAAACACCAAGATAGTTCAGTTTACCCAATTTTAAAGGTTGACACTCACCATCCACCCAACTAATATACTCTTTGATAAATGAACTATCCAAGAAAAATATTTCATCTTATTATTAAAAATTCAAGTTTATTGCCTATAAATTTAAATATATGTAAAGGGGATCATCATGATGAAACAAAAAAGTAAGGCAATCTTACATATTGATCATCTACAAAAGAATTTTGGTAAATTTCAAGCATTAAAAAATGTCACTTTCGATGTTTATCCCGGAGAAGTATTTGGCTTTATCGGACCCAATGGTGCTGGTAAATCAACTACTATCCGAACTCTTTTAGGAATTTTACGTGCATCAGGTGGCACTGCCACATTATTTGGCAAAGATGTATATAAAGATTCGGTTTCAATCCACAAAAAATTGGCCTACGTACCTGGGGATGTTTATTTATGGCCTAATTTAACTGGTGGAGAAATCATCGATTTATTTTTGAAATTGGGTAACACTAAACATTCAAAGAAAACTGATGAAATGATCAAACGATTTCAATTAGACACCACTAAAAAAGCTCGAACATATTCAAAAGGTAATCGTCAGAAAGTGGCCTTGGTCGCTGCTTTCTCGACAGATGCCGACTTCTATATTTTTGACGAACCTACTTCTGGACTTGATCCTTTGAATGAAGAAATATTTCAAAAATCTGTTTTAGAACTGAAACAAGCTGGTAAGGCCGTTCTTCTCTCCAGTCATATCCTTTCAGAAGTTGAAAAAATGTGTGATCGTATTGGTATTATTCGTGATGGAGAAATCGTTGAAACTGGTTCCCTTTCCGATATGAGACATTTAACTAGGACAGTTATCCAATTTCAAACTATGGAACCCACAACTGAACTAAGAAACCTCAATGGAGTTCATAATATCATTTTGAATACTAATGGATTAACTACCTTCTCAGTTGACTCGGATCAAATGAGTTCTGTTATGGATTACTTATCTAGTAAAAAAATAGTCTCACTACAATCCACTCCTCCAACTTTGGAAGATTTATTCATGAGATACTACAACTCAAATGAAGGGAGATAGCTATTATGGAAAATCGCAATTTTCATCAAACTTTCTTCTTAACACGTTTTAGTTTAAAACGAGACTGGTTAAAATTGACAATTTGGTCGGGTCTTCTTGTAATCCTATTTGCATCAGTAGCCGCTAAGTTTACTACTATCTATGATTCTCAAGCTTCGATCGATGAAATTGTCAAAACTTTAAAATCACCTTCAATGGTATCCTTATTTGGTAAATTACCTGGCAATGGGCCCTATACTACCGCCGATGTCTTTGCTGGTGAAATGACTGTCTTCATGGCTATTATTGCAGCGATCATGAATTTTTCTATCATTATTAAAAATACCCGTGGTGAAGAGGACTCAGGATTACTGGAAATCATTCAATCACATTCAGTGGGGAAATTATCTAATTTATCTGCTTCTTTAATTGAATTATTCATTATTAATTTATTGATTGGTCTACTATACGGTGGTGGATTACAGGTCGCTAACCTAACCGGTACCGATACTAATGGTAACTTTCTCTTAGGATTAGGGCTTGGAGCAACTGGTTTTATGTACGCTACTATTGCTGCCTTCTTGGCACAATTAGTCGATAATTCTCGTTCAGCAACTATCTGGTCTTACGTTATTTTTGGACTTATGTATATAGCCAGAATGACTACTGATATTTCCCATCCTAAAGCTACTTGGTTTGTCCCCTTCGGTTGGGTCGAGAAATTCTCAACTTATCAAGACAATGACTGGACTCCAGTCTTTTTGATGTTGGGACTTTCCTTGATTCTTTCCATAGCAGCGTTATGGATCAATAATCATCGTGATATTGGTTCAGGAATCATAGCTACTAAACCCGGTCGTGCCCGTGCTTCAATATTTTTACGTGGCCCATTAAGTTTATTTTGGAGATTGCATCGTACTACCATTATTGTTTGGGTAATTGGATTGTTAATTTTAGGCCTTACCTATGGATCTATCTTCAACACTATCGGCGATATTCTCAAAACCAATCCTGCTATGAAAAAGTTAGTTGGCTCGGTGGCCGTCCAAAACGCTAATGTTTTGATAATCAAACAATTCGTAGCATTATTAATGATTGTCTTTGGTGTTCTGGCACTTTTCCCTGGTATACAGATCATCAATTACCTTAAAACTGGTGAAAATAAAGGTTATCTAGAACTAATTCATTCCAAACCAGTTAGTCGAACTTACTTATTTACTAGTGTTCTAGTGCTAGGTGCCTTAACAAGTTTGACCGCCCTATTTGCCGGCATGTGGGGACTTCAGTTAGGAGGAGCCTCTGTTATGAAGCACCCTATTGAATTAACTGTTTTCCTAAGGGGATTTTATGCTTATATTTCGCCGATCATGATAATGTTAGGAATATCATCCTTCATTATTGGTTGGATCCCAAGAATATCTGTTGTCAGTTATCTTTATGCAGGCTTTGCTTTGTTTGTCGAATACTTTGGCAAATTGATCGACCTGTCAAAATGGATTTCTAAACTAACACCATTTGGTTATATCAATAAGGTGCCGGTTCACCAAATGGATCCCGGAACTTTTTGGTGGCAGCTAATACTTGCAGCAATACTGATCATACTAGGATATATTGGATATCATATCCGAGACTTAAATAGTGCAAACTAAAAAGAGCTCTGAGAAAAATTCTCAGAGCTCTTTCATATTTAAATTTGACCTATTTCCATTTCCACACCACTATTCAGTTTATCGCTTAAATAATTTTCAATATCTTTATATGATTTATTAAAACTCATCTGAATTTGCTGAGGGCGGTTAGTGTTGAAAACTACCGCAACCTTAGGCTTCTTACCAGTAATTTCTATTGGTATAAGGGTTACATGAATTATTCGTGAGTAATCGAGAACACCAGAGTAAAATCCATTTAAAATGATTTTACTATTACCGATGCCGCCAACACCATTCATGATGGTCAACGTCAAAAATTCGGCTACCATAACGATATAAGCCAACTGATTGGTTGGTGAGAAGAGTAGCCAAGCACCCATTATGACTGCAAAGACCAATGTCGATATCTTATAGATCGAACGGATTTCAATCTGTGATTGCCAGTAAATGTTATATACTGCACTCACGAAGAACATTATATCGATAACTACAATTATTATATTCATGGTTTTCATCCCCTTTCTAATAATTGTAAATGACTATGATGCTTAATACAAATCATTCGACACCCTTTATAATATAAGTATTTTGATAGTTGTTAAGTCAGCCTAATTTTATTTTTTAATTTGTTTAAAATCTGACAATTCCATGTTATCATGTTTAAAGATTAATTAGGAGGTAGCGAGGCTTGAAAGATAATGATAAGAAACATGAGAGCCTGATTCACTACGCAAATGGTCCTTCACTTGAAGAAATCAACGATACTGTTGAGGTTCCAAATGATGCCGGCTTTTTCAAAACACTACTAGCTTATAGCGGACCTGGGGCTCTGGTCGCCGTTGGTTATATGGATCCGGGTAACTGGGTCACATCCATCGCTGGTGGTGCACAATTTAAATATAAACTGTTAACAGTTATTCTGATATCCAGTTTGATCGCCATGCTATTACAATATATGGCAGCGAAATTAGGAATTGTTACTGGGCGTGATTTAGCTCAACTAACTCGAGATAACACTAGTAAAGGTGTTGGATTCGTTCTTTGGATCGTCACCGAATTAGCAATTATGGCGACTGATATTGCCGAGATAATCGGTTCAGCGATTGCCCTTAAATTGCTATTCAATATCCCTATACTCTGGGGTGTTCTTATTACTGCTTTTGACGTTCTATTATTATTGATACTAATGAAATTAGGATTTAGGAAAATTGAAGCGATCGTTGCTGCTTTGATCATGGTGATCCTAGCCGTCTTCCTATATGAAGTAATTTTGGCACAGCCTAACATGGGACAAATGGTCGTTGGATTCGTTCCTGATCCTGTTATTTTGCAAAACCAAAGTATGCTTTATATTTCCTTAGGTATTGTTGGTGCTACGGTTATGCCACACAATCTTTATCTGCATTCTTCAATTTCACAAGCTAGAAAATACGATCGTAATGATTACAAGAGTGTTAAAAAAGCTGTTCGTTTCTCAACTTGGGATTCAAATATTCAATTAACATTAGCTTTTGTTGTTAATACATTGCTATTACTCTTAGGAGCTGCTCTATTCTATGGTACTAAGAGTGATCTTGGTCGTTTCGTAGATTTATTTAATGCTTTACAAGATCCAAAGATTGCCGGAGCTGTGGCAAGCCCAATCTTGAGTACATTATTTGCCGTTGCCTTACTAGCATCTGGTCAAAACTCTACTATCACGGGTACTCTATCCGGTCAAATCGTTATGGAAGGTTTCGTCCACATGAAGATGAAACTTTGGGCAAGACGTGTTATCACACGTTTACTCTCAATCATTCCAGTTATCGCTTTCGCCGTTATCTATAATGGTAACGAAGCTAAGATCGAATCACTTTTGACATTTTCACAAGTATTCTTAAGTGTTGCTTTACCATTCTCAATTTTCCCACTGATCAAATACTCCAGTAGTAAAGAACTTATGGGTAAATTTGCTAATAATAAAACTATTAAATGGATCGGTTATTTGATAGCCGTTATTCTGACAATTTTAAATATTTGGTTGATCTATACTACATTCGTACCTGCTGTTTAAAAGCTGCCAATTGGCGGCTTTTTTTATTTTCTGTATTATTTGGACTTTATATCTAGTAAAATGAAAATAACGAATAAATCATTGAAGCTATACATTTCAGAGGGATTTGTGTATTATATGTCTTCAATGATAAAAATATAAAGTGAGGAAATGTTCTGATTGAATGCAATTATTAATATGTACGCACCATTCTTTGACTTACATAACTGGGCAACTGTTATTGAGTCAGGTGAGGATTGGCTGATCATCTTTTCTTTGGTTATCATGGAATGTATCTTATCCGTTGATAATGCCGTCGTTTTGGCAGCCCAAACACAAACCTTACCAGATAAAAAAGACCAAGAAAAATCTCTTTTCTATGGTCTGATCGGTGCATATATTTTTAGATTTTTAGTAATTGGTATTGGTGTTTACTTAATTAATTTTTGGGCTATTAAAGCCTTTGGTGCTCTGTACTTATTCTACTTATTCATAAAACACTTCTTCTTGAATAAGAATAAGGAAGGATCTGAAGCACCTAAGAAAAAATCTGCCCCTAAAGGTTGGAGAAAACATCTCCATATTTCACTATTTTGGCAAGTAGTTATCTCGATAGAGTTAATGGATATTGTTTTCTCAATTGATTCTGTCCTGGCTTCCTTGGCTATTTCTCATAATCCTGTCATCGTGTTGATTGGTGGTATGATAGGTATTTTAGCTATGAGAGGTATTGCTGAAGTAATTATGGGATTAATGGGTAAAATTCCTGAATTGCAAGGTATGGCCTATGTTCTGATCCTATTTATCGCCATTAAGCTATTCTTATCAATCCCAATGATCAATATCCATATTCCAAATATGGTCTTCGTCATTTTCTTAGTTGGTGCTATTATTGTCACTTTGATAATTCATTATATTAATAACAATAAGCGGCAAAAAGACTAGATACAATTTAACTATAAAAGAGCTCTTGAATCTGGAGATATATCCAGGTTCAAGAGCTCTTTTATTGGATCCTAAATCTTGAAAAAAATAAACGACAAATTCTCAATAAGATTGAAAACTCACCGGTTAATATAAATTAGTCTATGAAAGACAACACTAACTTTCCTTATTTCTAAATCGAGAAGGTGCAATTCCAGTATATTTTTTAAAAGTTTGACTAAAATAACTCATGCGACGAAAACCTAAACGCTTAGAAACATCATTAATACTCAAGTCTGTTTCCTTTAACAACAGCATGGCTTGTTGAATTTTTCTGGCATTTAAATAAACTGAAAAGCTCAGTTTAGTCTCTTTTTTAAAAAGCTTACTAAAATAAAAATCTGACAAATAGACGCTCTTAGCTACCCGATCAAGCGTCAATCTCTTATCTAAATTGTTATCAATAAATTCAATTGCTGAAATAATTGCCTCATTAGATGTAGACAAATTACTTAGTTGTTGTAATGCTGTGGCCTCATTCTCATCTAGCCCATCGATGATATCCTCTACCTTGAGTGGATATTTCACAATGAACGAATCGATTCCTGAATTATCGATTATCAACTGTGATACATTTTCAATGAGATTCTTCAGAAAAACACAATGACGCTTCAATTCGTTATAAATCAAAACATTATCTTTTCCAGTTGTATTAACTGGGAAAATAGCCGCGACTTTTCCAACTATTTGATTGATTTCATTGATCATAATTGGACGATCAGCATATTCAATGTGGTAAAGAAGTTTATGATTTTGAATATTAGATAAATTGAACTTTTCGTTTAACAGTGGTAAAACATCCCCGCCACTGGTATCACCAACAGTTTTAACAACTAAGGAATTATTATCTAAAATGCAAATGACAATATTATTGGATATTGCATAACTCTGCAGCAAGCGAATTAGCATCTTTTCCTTACTCGAGAGTAAAGCGTTCAGATCAAATTCTTCCATAATATTCACCGACTATTTTATTTTCTTCTTTAAATATTCTATTAATACTTTAGCGTTGTTATTTTCTCGATCTTTAGCACCATAAAGTATCAAAACATCTTGATCTTTAAGTGCCAATTTTACTTTATTTATGAATTCATCAGTATCTTTATTAGCATTTAATTCTGCTAAATACTTTTCTTTAAACTCAGTGAATTTCTCTGGGTCATGACCAAACCATTTTCTTAGTTCAGAAGTAGGGGCAATTTCTTTGGCCCAAATATCTAAATCGGCTTTAATTTTCGACACCCCTCTGGGCCATACACGGTCGATTAAAATTCTGTATCCAGCGGGTAATTCTTTATCATATATACGTCTAACTAATAATTCGTGCATAATTATTTTAGGCCTCTTTTGATTTAATCAGTAATAATTATATCATAGTATATATTGATATTTTTATGATCTCCACCCTTTCTGAAAATAATGAAAGGGCTTTAACTTTTTGCTCATAAATTCTAAACAAATTTTCTTTTTAGGATACCCAAATGTTATTTCAAAATTAACTAAAATTTGTCCTATTCGAGTGTTCCCTTATCATATATACGTTTAGCGCTGTTCAGTGTTTCTTTTAGACCGAAAGCCTTTTGAATTAATGTTCCCATAATTGTATCATAGCAGATGTTGTTAAATTTTATAGGAGGTTTTATGTCTACTGCTAAAGATACTGCTAAAGAAATAGTTTCGTTTAGAAATGTAGCAAAGAAATATCGTGGCGGTTCTGTTGGTGTTGAAAACATCAATGTAACTATCAAAGAAGGTGAATTTGTTTGTTTCATTGGAACTTCTGGTTCTGGTAAAACTACCACCATGCGAATGATAAATCGAATGATTGATCCTAGTAAGGGGACAATCACATTCAAGGGACACAATATCAGACATTACGATCCCGTCAAACTTAGACGTACTATTGGATACGTAATTCAAAATAATGGATTGATGCCTCATATGACGATTCAAGAAAATATTACGCTGGTACCTAGACTTCTCAAATGGCCACAGGAAAAAATGGATAAAAAAGCTCGCGAACTGATCAACTTGGCCGACTTACCGGAAAGTTTTCTAGACCGTTATCCTGCTGAACTATCTGGTGGACAGCAACAAAGAATTGGTGTGGTCCGAGCCTTGGCAGCCGATCAAGATTTGATCTTGATGGATGAGCCATTCGGAGCACTAGATCCGATCACTCGTGATGACTTGCAGGAATTGATCAAGCATCTTCAAGAAGAACTTGGTAAGACGATTGTCTTCGTTACCCACGATATGGATGAGGCTTTAAAACTAGCCACTCATATTGTCATTATGGATAGTGGTCACGTAATTCAAGATGATACGCCGGATAACATTCTGCAACACCCAGCAAACGACTTTGTCAAAGATTTGTTAGGTGAAGAACGTCTGTTGCAAGCTCAACAAAACACCCTCTCAGTAAGTGATATCATGTCGACTAACCCCGCTAAGATAACACTTGGTAAATCCCTAGCTGAAGCTATTAGAACGATGAGTTTGCGTCACGTTGATTATCTTTTGGTAACTGATGATGATAATAAATTAAAAGGTTACATCGATTTGGAAACAATCAATGAGAGATATTCCAAAGACGCTAGTGTCAGTGACATTTACAATCGAACTAGAATGAAGTTCAAAAAAGACTCGTATTTACGAGATACTAGTGAAAAAATCCTTAAACAAGGTTATAAATACGTTCCAATCGTCGATAATGATAATTATTTAATTGGGACCGTTACAAGAGCATCATTGGTAAATATTATTTATGATGCTATTTGGGGTAAAGAAGAGCTGGATAACCCTGATGAAATTAAGCTTCCCGCTTCAATTGCTAAGGGAAGTGATAAATCGTGATTAACTTTCTCAACCAACATGGTTCTGAACTAATCATCAAAACTTGGGAGCAAATTTATATTTCAGCTCTGGCCCTATTCTTAGGAATTCTAGTGGCCGTTCCGCTTGGCATCATTTTAACAAGATATGAAAAAACTGCTAAATATGTGATGTCTATCTCAAGTATGTTACAAACTATTCCTTCCCTAGCACTACTTACACTGATGATCCCGATTTTTGGTATCGGTAAGTTGCCTGCTATTGTGGCATTATTTATATATTCATTATTGCCCATTTTGCGTAATACATACATTGGGATGAACAAGGTCAATAAAAACTTGATCGACGCTGCCAAAGGACTGGGAATGACCACTGCACAATCGATCTTTAAAGTTGAAATACCGATGGCCATGCCGATCATTATGGCCGGGATCAGACTTTCAGCCGTTTATGTTATATCATGGTCTACTTTAGCCTCATACATTGGAGCCGGTGGACTTGGTGATTTCATCTTTAATGGGTTAAATTTGTATAATCCCTCATTAATTATCGGTGGCACGATCCCCGTTTCAATTTTGGCTATTTTAACGGATTATCTCTTAGGAAAATTTGAGAAAAAAGTCACTCCTGTTACAAAAAGTGGGGTGAAAAAGTGAAATTATTCAAAAAGATTTTTACTATCATTTCACTGTTGACCCTAATAACTGTCTCTGGATGCGGCTGGCCTGGACTTGGTGATTCTTCCAAAGACACCATTAAAGTTGCCAGTCTTTCAACTACTGAATCAATGATCATGTCTGAAATCATTATGCAGTTGATCTCACATGAAACTCACTACAAGACTTCTTTAGTTAACAATCTTGGTTCCGGACAACTGATTCACGAAGCTTTAATGCGTGGCGATGCTGATATTGCGGCGGAAAACTTTACTGGTAATGAATTGATCACTACCTTGAATCATCCCGCGATCAAGGATCGCAAAAAAGCTAATCGAGTAGTCACAAAACTCTACAAAAAACGTTTTGATGAAACTTGGTTCCCAACATATGGCTTTTCCAACACATACAATATGTTGGTCACTCAAAAAACAGCTAAGAAATATCATTTAAATACTATTAGTGATATGAAAAAAATTGCTTCTAAAATAAATATTGGTGCCGACAACATTTGGATCAATCGTCCCGATGACGGTTATCCGGCTTTTGCACAGGCCTATGGGTTTGAATTTAAACGAGTCTATCCAATGCAGATTGGACTTGTTTATTCGGCCGTAGCGGCTGGAAAAATGCAGGCCGTTTTAGGATATTCAACCGATGGGCGAATCAAGAGTTACAATTTGAAGATTTTACCAGATGATAAAAAATTCTTCCCACCATACGATGTAAGTATGGTTGTAAATAATAATATTTTGCGTGAGCACCCTGAACTCAAGCCGCTCTTACATCGTTTAGACGGCAAAATATCGCTATCACAAATGCAAAGCATGAACTATGCAGTTGATAATAATTTAAAAGAACCTACGGAAGTAGCCCATCAATTCTTAGTTAAAAATAATTATTTCAGAGGTGATAAATAATGGCTGATCAGCCGTTGTGGAATCAATTAATTTTTTATTTTACACATAATGGTCTTTATATCTTAGAACAATTCGGCCGTCATTTTCTTATTTCATTTTACGGAGTTTTATTGGCTGCAATCGTTGGGATTCCCTTAGGAATCTACATCGCTAACCATTATCGTTTAGGCGATTTTATTATTAGTATTGCAAATGTTATTCAGACAATCCCTTCATTGGCTATGTTATCAATTGTTATGCTAGTTCTCGGATTGGGTGCAAATACTGTTATCGTCACCATTTTTCTCTATTCAATCTTACCAATTTTAAAAAATACTTATACAGGTATGAAAAATGTTGATCCTAACGTTATCGACTCTGCCAAAGGTATGGGGATGACCGGATTACAGTTGTTGTACATGGTCAAATTACCTTTAGCAATGTCTGTTATTATGTCCGGTATCAGAACGGCTATGGTCGTCGCTATCGGTAATACTGCTATTGGAGCCTTCGTCGGCGCTGGCGGTTTGGGTGATTTGATCATTCGTGGTACCAATGCAACTGATGGCGCTCCACTAATTCTGGCTGGTGCTTTACCTACTGCTTTAATGGCTGTCATCACCGATTTAGTTATCGGTTCATTACAAAAATATTTTGAGCCTAATAACCTCCACAAAAAATAGTATTAGCACTCATCATATTAGAGTGCTAAATGTTTGAATTTCTTTCCCAATACGTACTACAATGTACTTGTAATGAGGAAAGGAAGTAATTAGGTTATGACAAACGAAATTATGGATCGTCCTAATGACATTATGAGAAACTTGTTCAACGATCAATGGAGCAATTTCCCATCATTTTTTGGAGATAGTCTCTCAACAGACACCCTAAAAACAGATATTAAAGAATCTGACAAAAACTACGAGTTACATGTAGATATGCCAGCATTCAATAAAAAGGATATTGATATTAACTATCAAAATAATACTTTGACAGTAAGTGGTCATCGCGATAGCTTTAATGATCATGCCGATAAAAATGGCGATATGATCATGAATGAACGCTCAGGCGGTCGCTTCACAAGACAATATCATTTACCAGCAGTTGATGAAAATAATATCAATGCTACATATGACAATGGGGTCTTAAAGGTTATTTTGCCAAAGATGGAACAAAAGAAAAATTCCGAACATCATATCCAAATTAACTAATATTAAGAAGTCGCGTAGGCGGCTTCTTTTTTATGCTTATTTGTTGTATTCTTTCAAATTTTTTTTCATACTTAAGTTAAGTTTGTAGTTTCTTTTTTTATGACTTTTTATTGTTTCACTTTATATTAAATATAATAAGGGGGAAATATACACTATGATAAAAGCCTTTTATAAAACTGGAAGAAATTTACTATTATTATCGGCATTGATAACGGGAGGAATATTCGCCATTGACCATCCAACTATTTCTTCTGCTGACACTGTTAAAGATGATAACCTTGGCGATCCGGTTTTAACAAGTCAAGACGGTGAATCAACCACATGGGCCTTATATCCCATAAATGGTGATGATTCTAATCTGGCCTTACATATAACTTCCGGAGTGCTTCCAACTGACTTCTGGGATACATCATGGACTGATTATAAAGATTATACTGGCGCTAACTACATATCTAAAGTAGTTTTTGATGGTAATGTTACTGCAGGGACTTCCTTATCAAATTTATTTGATAATTATCCAAAATTAACTAGTGTCGAAGGGTTAAATAAACTAGACACTTCAAATACTAGTTCTTTTTCAAATATGTTTTCTAACGATCCATCTCTTAAGTCGTTAGATCTATCTAGCCTAGATACTTCAAGTGCAACTAGCTTTTCAAGTATGTTATCTGGTGACACATCATTAAAATCAATAAAATTATTTGATCTAGTAAAGTTCCCCACATCACCAGCCACGGACTTCTCTAACATGTTCTTAAATGACTCATCCTTAAATTCTTTAGATTTATCAAATGTTAATATGACATTTGCTATCCAAAGAACTTTAGCGAATATGTTGAAAGGCACGACCGGATTGGAAAGTTTAACATTGAGCAAAAATAATATTTTGACTAATACTGGACTAGAAAATGAAATATCAACAGGGGCAACTCTATCCGGATCAGGTTGGAAAAAAGATGGGGAAAATGATTCTACAGCAATTACTAGTACCAAATTAACAGATACTATATATGGTGCTGGTGTAACAAGACCTGATACTACAACCTGGGTCCCAGCAAATATTAAAAAATTAACTTCTTTTTATTTACAATATACAGATTCAAATGGCAATGTCCTTGGTATTGTAACCGATAGTTCCGGAACTAAAACTAATGCCGAAAACGAGACTATTGATCTTTCCGACAGTAAATTTTTTGGAAAAAATGTAGCTCCAGCTGCCAACAATCTCTACTTTTCAGGGTATAAATCCGGATTTGATTCAACTCTAAACTATTCATTTGATGTCCCCGCGTATACATCTGATCCGGTTGCTGCACCAATTAAATTGAATAAAATTGATCCTACAAATATCAATGTAAATATAACCGGAGAAGATGGAACAAAGGTGGATCATTCATTCACAATTCCTGTTAATGATCCTGATTATACTTATGCAAATATTAAAGTACCAAGTTCAGAATTAGACTTAAATAATTCAAAGATCACAATTGGATCATCCGACGAAACCTCACTATCTGATTATATTAAAACTAATAATCTTTCTGTAACTGATTTGAACGGAATACTATCCAGTGCGATTGATAAGTCCATGACCGCAAAAAATGTTTATACTAATGGCACAACTAAAACAGTGAAAATGTATAGTGATGACGATTCGAATACTACGCCCATTTCAATTAATGCCGTGTATAAAAAGACCGATTCAGGTAACTCCGGAAATAATAACAACGGGAGCGACACTGGAATTATTACAGATAATAATCAAGTTGTCGCTACCGGTTCTCAAAATGTTCCGTTGTATAACAGTCAGGGTAAACTACTAACCGACTATGCCCTAGCCAAAAATTCAGATTGGCGTAGTGATAAGCAACTGATCCTAAACGGTATTACATATTATCGTGTCTCTACTGACGCCTGGGTAAAATCTGATGATGTTTATTTATTTGAAAGCGGAAATACAAATGTTTCAGTTCATCACGATAAGTATGCTAAGCTAGTTAACTCTAAAAAAGCTGAAAGTAACCGTGGATTACGTGCATCAAGTGATTGGAAATCTGATCGTTCGACTACGCTTTCTGGCATTAAATACTATCGTGTTTCTACTAATGAATTCGTAAATTCAAATAGTGTTTATCCTTATAAACCAGTGTCTGATGTCTTCTCTGCAACTGACAGTACGGCCATTTATGACGATTATGGAAATAATACTGGTAAAACTTTAAGCCCTGGTTCATACAAAGTTGATCGTATTGGAACTATAAATGGTGAAAGTTACTATCGAGTTTCTACTAATCAATTTGTTAAAATCAATTAATTTTTGAGCTTACAAAACTAAAAAAGCTTCTATGAAAATTTAATTTCATAGAAGCTTTTTATATATCATATTAAAATTCAGCATTTCCTGGTGTTCTAGGATATGCGATCACATCACGAATATTTTTCATACCTGTTAGATACATAACAAGTCTTTCAAATCCGATACCGAAGCCTGAGTGAACTGTTCCACCGTACTTACGTAATTCAAGATACCACTTGTATTCATCTGAATTTAGACCAAAGTCTTTGATCTTTTCTTCTAAGACATCTATACGCTCTTCACGTTGTGATCCACCGATCAACTCACCAATTTCAGGAACTAGTAAGTCGGCAGCGGCAACAGTCTTACCGTCTTCATTAGCACGCATATAGAAAGCCTTGAAGTCCTTTGGATAATCAGTTAGGAATACTGGTTTGCCAAAGACTTTTTCACTTAGGTAACGTTCGTGCTCTGATTCAAGATCTAGTCCCCACTTAACAGGAACTTCAAAGTCAACGTCAGCCTCTTCAAGCAATTCGATAGCCTTAGTATATGTAATTTGAGCAAAATCCTCAGATACAGTATTTGATAAACGTTCGATCAAATGATCATCGATATTGTCATTTAAGAATTGAATTTCTTCTTTAGCATGGTCAAAAACATATTGAACAACATACTTCAATAGTTCTTCAGAAACATTGATCTCATCTTGCATATCAGCAAAAGCCATTTCTGGTTCGATCATCCAGAATTCTGAAGCGTGACGCCCAGTATGTGAGTTTTCAGCTCTAAATGTTGGTCCGAATGTATAAACATTTCTCAATGCCAAAGCAAAGGCCTCAACTTCAAGTTGACCACTAACCGTAAGGTTTGTTTCCTTCTTAAAGAAATCTTCATTGTAATCAACTTTACCTTCATCAGTCTTTGGAACATTGTTCATATCTAAAGTTGTGACTTGGAACATTTCACCAGCGCCTTCAGCATCACTACTTGTAATGATAGGTGTTTGAATGTATGAGAATCCGTTATGTTGTAAGTATTCATGAATAGCAAACGATGCTAATGAACGTACTTTAAAGATTGAATAAAAAGTATTTGTTCTAGGACGCAAATGTGCAATAGTTCTCAAATATTCATACGTATGAGCTTTCTTTTGCAATGGATAATCACTGTCTGAAGTTCCAAGCTCTTTAACAGCAGTAGCATGAATTTCAAATGGCTGTTGTGCACCTGGTGTCAAGGCTAGTTCACCACTGACTTCAATCGTTGTACTGATTGGGAATTTTTTGATTTCATCAAAATCTTCAAGATCATTACTAAAAACGACTTGAACATTCTTCAAAAATGAACCATCATTTACTTCAATAAAACCGATCTTCTTTGAGCCTCTGATAGTTCTGATCCAACCTTCGATAGTGATTTCTTCGCCATCCTTGAATTCTTTAGTAAATAAATCTTTTGCTAAAACTTTTTGCATAACATTTTCTCCTTGTAGTTGTCCTTAACGTCTTTAACGTTTAGGACAAATTATGTGAACATTCAAAAATATCCACGTACTATACATATAAGATCATAAAAGTTTAAAAGTATTTTTTAATTGTCCTAAACGTCTATATCTTAGCGCGGACGCCTTCAGCCTTCGCGTAAATTGCCCTAAACGTCTAATCATCTTAGCGCGGACGCTTTCAGCCTTCGCGTAAATTGCCCTAAACGTCTAAGACGTTAAGGGCAATTAAAAAAAGACCTACATCCCCAATAAAAGGGACGAAAGGTCTTTCCGCGGTACCACCCAAATTGTTTTTTTACAAAAACATCTCAAACAAGCACAAACATACTTGCTGACTATAACGTGTCATAAACGTCAAACCCTACTACTGGTTCAGGCCGATATAAAAAAGATGTTATTCGTAAATACCTGCATGTTAAGTTCACACTGTCCTTAACTCACTGAGAATTGAGTAAATAGTACTTCTTCTTTTCAAAATTATATGTATTAAGCTAATGAAAGAATAGCACGTTTTTTTGTCTCTTGTAAAGTCCTCTTGTCATTCTTTCTTGAAACGAAAGATCCACAACATGAAGATCCAAAATACTAAGGTTACGATCATCGGTATTCTGGTAGATTTCAAAAACACTAATAAAATGAGGATCGAGCCAAAGAATAACAAACTCAAATAATTACTGAATGGATATAAAGGCATCAAATATGTCTTTGTTCCTTGAGGATTTTTTTTACGATATAGTAAATGGCACCAAATCAAGATCATCCAGACGATTATAAAGTTGATTGTTGAAACTGTTGCAATAATCCCAAACACATCTGATGGAATGAAGAAATTCAAGGCAACAATGACCAATAATGCTGCTGCTGAGAATACTAATGCCCAAGCTGGAACGCCATTTTTACCAATCACTTTAAACTTTTTTGGAGCATTGCCTTTTAAACTAAGTGAATACAGTGTTCGGCTAGTACTAAATAAACAACTGTTAGTTGCTGAAAGGGCCGCGGTTAGAACTACAAAGTTCAAGATCCCGGCTGCCCCTCTGATACCTACGCCAGAGAACACTTGCACAAATGGACTGGCCGTTGTTGTTATCTTAAACCACGGATAGACACTCATGATCGCAATCATTGAACCAACGTAAAACAAACCAATTCTTATAGGTAGACTGTTGATTGCTTTGGGCAAATTTGTCTCTGGATCACTAGTTTCCCCGGCTGTAATACCAACCATTTCGATACCGACAAAAGCAAATATTACCATTTGAAATGACATAACAAATCCCTTAATACCAGTCGGGAAAAATCCGCCTTGGTTGAATAGATTACTAAAGCTAGCGTGTCCTCCTCCAACTGGAAAATGAAACAGGGCCATTCCAAATCCAACTACTACTAATAAAATTATTGCTATAACTTTAATTGTTGAAAATCCTGATTCTAATTCACCAAATAACTTAACATCAACAAAATTCATTGCGAACAATAGTAACAAAATAACTAGTGCTGACATCCACTGAGGAACATCTGGTAACCAATATTTAATATAAATACCAGATGCTGTAAGATCGGCCATCGCGACCGTGATCCAGCAAAGCCAATAGGCCCAACCGGCCGCGAACTCAGCTCGGTCGCCAAGATACATTCTAATAAATTCCAAAAATGAATGTTTAGAGGTATCGGATAATAATAATTCTCCAATGGCACGCATCATGAAGAAACAAAATATTCCAGCAATCATATATGCCAAAATAATCGAAGGTCCAGATTCATGAATCGCATCACCAGATCCTAAAAACAATCCGGTCCCGATTGCACCACCAATGGCAATCATCTGAATATGTCTGCTTCCTAATGATCGAGAAAGCGAGTTTTTAGTTTCTTCTTGCATCGAATCTCCCCTTAATTTTGTATAAAAAAATACCCCTAGTACAATTAAGTACTAGGGGCGTTTTACACGCGGTTCCACCCAAGTTTTACAATGCAATGCATTGTCTCTAAAGCTGATAAAGGTAGCCGCCTTTTTTAGTACACCAATTGATCCTAGTCAGCTTTCAGCCAAGGCTGACATCTCTTTAAAATATGTGATTAGTATACTAGAAACCATTTAAAATGCAAATATCGATTGAATTATTCACAAATAATTCATATTTTACCAACAATTAATTCATACTATCAGGATATTATAGTAATTGTAGAAAAGAGATATCAAGTATCCCTCTTCTCATCCCCTATAACATATATATTTAATCCCCTACTTAAAAGACGTTCCTCCCCAGAACGTCTTTTTTAATATTTAATAAGCAATGTTAGTAGTAGTGAAAAACAAATTAGGTTATACTATTCCTGTAGGGATTAGCAATATTCCTTACAGGGAAGGTATTGAAATATACCTAACTATTTTTGATGGACTTGAGAATTTATAAATGAAAAGACCCGCCGAAGTATTAAGAATTCATAAACAATTCATATTTTTGTAATAGTTACTTCATGACGAGCCTGTATTGTATTACTTGTAGATAAGAGAGTATCAACTTCTCTTTTCTCATCCCCCCTATAACATATATTTAATCCCCTAAAAAAAGCATCTTCCCCAGATGCTTTTTTTATTTGTCTATAAGTTTATCTAAGGGATCATCATCCAAATCAGGAATGATCTCATTTAATTTCCCTCGCGTAATGAATCTTGAAGGAATTTCTTTTTTTATGATCTTCTTTTCGAATAATAAGTCAAACGCTGTCTCACCAATACTGTCTAATCTGTGATCCACTGTTGAAAAGTCCAGTAGAAAACTGCTAGATAAATTTTCCTGACCAATTACTAAAGCCGGATGATTTATTTCTTGAAGCTTCTTCAAAGCTCCGGCAGCAATTTGATCCCCATTGGCAAAAATGACTTCCAAATTCGGATCATTTTCTACCAATTTACCGGCGGCAGTGATTCCATCATACATATTTTTAGCATCACGATACAACATTCCTTTAGGAATTGAATGCCCAAAAACATTCTCATAAGATTTAGTCGTCAGTTTAGCACTTTGACTAACGATCTCGCTTCTGCTGACAGTTAATCCAATATGAGAATAACCAGCGCCCTTTAAAATTTGTAAAACATTCCCAAAAGATTTTTTACGATCTGTAAAAGCACAGGATAGCGGATAATCAAAAGTATCCTCACAACAAACAAGTCCACCAAAATTTCGATACTTAATTATGTTACTGAACGGAATAGCCCGTGAAGTAAAAATCAGTCCGTCAAAAGCTTGATGCTTTAACATATTCAAATAACGCATTTCGTAATCTGGATTATAATTGGTCGGTAACAATGTTACTTGATAATTTTCCATTAAGGCCTTTTCTGTGATGGCATCCGCCAATTTTTGAAAATAGGGATGATTAATGTATGGTAAAACTACGCCAATACGATAAGATTTCCCAAGGCTGAGCGCTCTGGCCAAATCATTTCGATGATAATTTAATTCCTCCATCGCTGATAATATATCTGACCTGGTTTGTTCAGAAACATAGCCTTTTTGATTTAAAACTCTCGATACAGTGGAAACTGAATGTCCTGAAACCTTTGCCACATCACGAATATTTGCCATTTTATCACCTCTACTAATACTATAAAGCATCGAACCAGTTCTACAGCAAAAATTAATGATTTTTATAGTAGTTATCTAACTAACATATGATTAGACATGAGTGACCAGTCATATGTTAGAGGACTAACATTAATATTGAAACTGGAATATCGATTTATATACAATTATGGTAAAATTCACACTTTCTTCACATTTTGAATATATTTGTTTCACACTTGGCCTGTATATTAGTAATTGTAGAAGAGAGATACAAGTATTTCCCTTCTCATCCCCCTATAACATATATTTAATCCCCTAAAAAAATATTTAAAGAACATCCCTCCCCAGGATGTTCTTTTTTTGTATCCAAAATTATCAAAAGAGGCATTTTTATCACAAATAAGAACAATTTAGTCATAGTTTACTAGAAATTTCTTACGGTCGAAGGTGGGAATATATCCCAACTTTCTTATTCAGATTTCTTTCCAAAATGCACAGCGGCCGATTTTAACATCAAATTATCAACCTTTACATCAGTAAATCCCGCCTCGTGATACATCTCGACCAACTTAGAAATACTGACAAACTTATTAACTGAATCATCCAAATATTGATATTCGTTCTTTCTTGAAGCAAATACTTTACCCATCATTGGCATGATCTTATTGAAGTAAACCCTCCAACCTAAACGAATCACTGGAGTTTCTACCTTAAATGCTTCAAGACAGACAATTTCTCCACCTGGCTTTAACACCCGATATATTTCTGACAATACTTTATTGGCATCGGGGACATTTCGCAATCCAAATCCAATCGTAACTACATCAAAAGTTTCATCGGAGAAATTCAAATTCATGGCATCTCCAGCCAATAATTCAACATTCTCCAACTTCGATTTAGCGACCTTAGATTGTCCAATTTTTAACATTTCTTGGCTAAAATCCATCCCTGAAATTTTGGCAGTTGGAAAACTATGTCCTAACAAAATAGTCCAGTCGGCGGTACCACAGCAGAGATCTAATATCCGTTTAGGACGATTATCAATCATCCTCGTGGCAGTATCACGCCATTTTTTATGTGTTCCAAGACTCATGATCGAATTTAATTTATCATAATTTTCTGCAATTGAGTTAAAAGTATTCTCAACATCTTTTTCTGGAACTTTATTAGTTAAACCCATTATCTGACCTCTAATCTATATCCGTTTGACGACCGTAATATGTCAAAAATCTAGTGCCTGATTCTGTAAGTCGATACTTTGAAACACCACCATTACCAGGTTGAACGATTGCAGAAATATTTTGCGCTCCTGTAATCACTTTTAAAAATGAACGACTGATAAAGCCATGACAAACGGCCATAATTTTTCGATCGCCCTTCTTTGCTATCTCCGTCATAAAGTCATCTACACGTTTATAAACGTCTTCATAGTCTTCACCATCATCGACATATTTCTTATATTCTGGGAACAAAAATTGATTTTCATCGAATACTTCAGGGTATTCAGACATCAATTCCGCCTCACTGGCACCATCCCATTTTCCATATCGAGCCTCGATCAATCGATTATCAATTTTGATATCATGTACTCCCTGATTCAAAATTTCCGCAGTTTGTTTAGCACGGATCAACGGACTAGTATATATTTCATCAAAATCACCAATATTTATTTCCTTAGCTAAGTTCTTTGCCTGTTTAATACCAACATCATTTAAAGGTAAATCGGTCAAACCACCGTTAAGTCTCCTTTGAGAATTAGAATCAGTTTCCCCATGTCTCACAACATACAATTCAACCATAAAGTATATACTCCTAACTGTTTGTTAACGCTTAATCATTACTTTTTTAGTATTCCATTGTTGACATTAGTTTTCAACTTTATTATAGTTAAGAAAATCAAACAGTCCTTTAACTTTGGTCCCGTGAGGCTAAAAAGGTTCACTTATGTCTTTTATTTCGTTTGCATACACACGGGATAGAGGGCTTTTTTTTTGAGAGAGCAAAACAAAACGTCTAACTCTTGAGTATTACCTAGTATACTGATGATGGTGGTTTATGCCATTATCAGTATTCGTAGTAAACGCAGAGAGCTGTTTTGTGTAGCCCGTTTTAGTATAGAGAGCAAAACAAAACGTCTAGCCCTTGAGTATTACCTAGGATACTGATGATGGTGGTTTATGCCATTATCAGTATTCGTAGTAAACGCAGAGAGCTGTTTTGTGTAGCTCGTTTATAGAGTGGAATGCAAAGTAAAAACAGGGGGATATTTATTTTGGATACAAACGACAAGAAATACCGGAATCCTGACGCGGTCATTGATTTATACGAACGACCACCTTTAGGTAGTTGGTGGTTATTATCACTACAGCACTTATTTTCGATGTTTGGGGCAACGGTCTTAGTTCCGTTACTGATCGGTTTAGATCCTGGTATTGCCCTATTTAGTTCTGGTATTGGTACTATTCTTCATATTTTAATTACTAAGGGTAGAATTCCTGCCTACATGAGTTCCAGTTTCTCATTTATCGTTCCTAGTATTGCATTAATGAAAACTGCCGGATATGCTGGTGTTGCTCAAGGTACTATTGCCGTTGGTATCGTCTACTTAGTAGTCGCATTACTGATTGCTTTTATTGGTGCAGATTGGATCGATAAGGCTTTACCTCCAATCGTAGTTGGTCCGATCATTATTGTTATCGGACTATCAGTTGCAGGAAGTGCTGCTGACAACGCTATGATGAATAATGGCCACTATGATTTGAAATATTTTATAATTGCTATGATCACATTATTTTTAACTGTCTTATTCAATATGTATTTTAAAGGATTCTGGAGCAACATTGCGATACTACTTGGTATAGTTTGTGGATACCTTATTTCAGTTTCCTTTGGAATCGTTGATTTCTCTAAAGTCATCTCAACACCTTGGTTTCAATTACCAAACTTTGAATTTCCATTTATAAGTTACACACCTAAAAAAATCTATTGGGATGCTATATTGAGTTTCGCTCCCATTGCATTTGTTACTATGGCTGAACATTTGGGTCATATCATGGTACTTGATGAATTAACTCATAGAAATTTCTTCAAAAATCCTGGTCTACACAGAACTCTTGCTGGTGATGGTACGGCTTCTATTTTCGCCGGTTTAGTTGGTGGACCACCTATCACATCATATGGTGAGAATATCGGTGTTATGGCCGTTAATAAGATTTTCAGTGTCTACGTTATTGTCGGTGCGGCTGTATTTGCTGCTTTATTCGGATTTGTTGGTAAATTGAGCGCCTTGATCCAAACAATCCCTGGACCCGTAATTGGTGGTATCAGTTTTGTTCTCTTTGGTGTTATCGCATCTAGTGGTCTGAGAATTCTAGTAGATAATAAAGTTGACTTTAACCAAAAGCATAATTTAATGATTGCATCTGCCATCCTAGTTATTGGTATCGGTAATGCATACTTGAAGATCGGTACCTTCCAATTTACAGGTATCGGTGTTGCTACAATCGTTGGTATCGTCTTGAATCTTCTCTTACCTAAGAGAGCTTTATCTGAACAATAAAACAAGCAAAAAAGTCATCTGAGAATTAATCTCAGATGACTTTTTTTATTTATTTTTAAATAATTATATTTTATAGATTTTGACCTTTTTCCCAAGTTGTCTTTGACAATAGTAATCCATGTTTTACTAACTCATCAAATAATTTATAAGTTCTCTTGGAAATTTCATTAGCTGTTTCAATGTTGTTCTTTGTTAAGAAGTCAGTAACATCACTCTTACCTTCAACAGCAGCATCTGTTGCAGCGACTCTTGAACGAGCATATGATTGACAGCCATTTCTAAAGGCATTGATGGCTTCAACATATTCATGGAAGTGAGGCTCGATGAGTACAGATAATGTCTTATTTAACCAGTAAACATTATGAACATCGACTTCTTGTGTTGTATTCTTATAGTCTTCTGGAGTGTCATTGGCATTTGCATAGAATGGAACATATGGTGCATAAGCGAAGAAGCCCATTGCGATCCATTGAACAGCGGCATGAGCGGAGTCAACACCATTTCTAATTTGCAAAATTGATGAAATTTGATTACGATCCATAGCAATTGAACGATACTTTCTTTGTTCATCAGCTGTACCTGAAGCGTAAGTTCCGAATGGATCGTATGGTGTACCGTTGTAATGTGATGATAGAAATTCTTGTACATCTTCAATAGCTAATTTCTTAGCTGGTTTACGAGTCAATGGCATATCTTGGTCAGTTGGTTTTTGATCAGTTATTTCTGGATTGAATAATTTTTGACCATACCAAGTACGTGGAGTGTTGTAATAAGCATCATCTTCACCATGAGTTCCGAAGATCTCACGGAAGTTGAACTTACCTGGTGTAGGATTCAATTGATATTTATCAGCAAATTCTACCAAGTCAGTAGCAACTAAGAAGTTATCTGTATCACTTGGATCGATCTCTTGAATCAATGTTTGATTAGGAACAATAGCATATGTATCTTCTGGTAAACGCATTGCTGCCCAGTGATGACCACCAACTATTTCTAGTAACCAAACATCATCATTATCATTAAATGCAATACTGTTACTTTCACCAGTACCATATTTTTCAATCAAAGAGCCAAGTCTTTCGACACCCTCTTTAGCAGTCTTGATATATGGCAAAACTAATGAAACCATGGCTTCTTCATCAACGCCATCGTGAACTAGTGGATCATATCCAAGTACACGAGCATTTGTAGCTGTAGTTTCAGTAGCACTCATACCAACATTAAATTCATTAATACCTGATTCTTCCCATTGGCCATCGCTTTGGTCAGCTTGTGGTGTACAAGTATAATGATATGCATGATCTGGAAGAGGTACGTCCACACCAGTTACAACTGAGTGGAACGAAGCGTTCTTCTGATCCTTTGCTTCATGGACGATATATCTAAGTGGATTGATTGGACCATAACCATCTTGATTACGAGCTACAATCGTAGAACCATCCATTGTTGCGCCCTTTCCTACTATAATCTCTGTACAATCGGAACTTTTCTTCATCATCTTGTTGCCTCCCTTACAACACCAGTATAGGATTATAATTTTTTAAGTAAAGGGGATTGTGAAAAAAATAATTAAAAATATAGGCCAAAAAAGGCTTGAAATATGAAGTCTACAATTGTACTAGGCTTTGATTGTTTGCTTTTTCTCAATGCTATCTAGTCGTGCCGTTAAATTTTCAATTTGTTTCTTCAAACTAATACCAATATCTGTATCACCAACTGTTGTTCGCTTAACAGATTGTTCGATAACACGTTTAGTAGAAACAACATCTGTCATATCAGCAATGGCTCTTTTTCTAGTTGTAAAAGGTTCGTGAGTTACCAGTTGGAACCCGTAAGAATTAGACAAAAGTGTATAACCACCAATTCCGGTTGTCTTATGATAGGGTTTCGACATTCCACCATCTATTACAAATATCTTTCGATTAGCCATGATTGGTGAGTGGCCGAGCTTAACCGGCGTATGACCATTTACGATATGACCATTTTCAGGATCTAGGCCAAATTCACTAAGTAATTCATCCGCAAACCATTCTTCTTTTCTCAACGAATAGTATGGATTTTTTACTTCATGATGAGTTTCAATATCTTCAATAAAGTATCTTTCAAAAGTTGTCATCGCACGTTTACCAAACAATGGTGACATTTTTCCGGTCCAAAGATACCAAATAATATCAGAATTTAAACAATCAACTAATTTAGGCTTCTGAAAACCTTCTTTGAGAATTTTTTCAAAGAAATCAAATAAATCTTTACCTGCATAGGTCTGACCATCCACGGTCCAACCTAACATTTTGCCATCTTCATCAACCGGCACACAGCCATGCAATAGTAAATTGCCATTATATTTAAGATACATTGAACCGTTGTTCATCATATAAGCCATGTGATAGCGCAATTTAGGTGCATCAATAAATTGTTGTGAGAGATCAATTAGAATTTTTTCTTCTTCATCAGTTAATTTGTATGGATCATCTGGATTTACCAGCTGAAAGCATCCATCTACGATTGGATAAACCTTACCGTCGATTTCAATCGTCTTACGATCTGAGCTTAATTTATCAAGTAACATTCTTTCTGACATTTGAAAATCAGGATTACGCTCTATTGCTTGTCCTTCCAGCTTAAACTGCATAATAGAAATAGCTTGTTGAACACAATTATCATAACAAGCGTCATCGTCAGGAATCTTGGCACCAGTATCCGATTTAGGTTGAAATGAGTTCAGCGGTTTATAGTATTTTTCAGCAAAGGCTCTTAAATCACTTAAACCAATACCATAATTCGTTAATAGACGTAGATTATTGTAACGGGCACTGATCCTGATCAAATTTGCCATACACAGTTTTGAGCCAGCAGCACTACCGATCCATAAAATGTCATGATTGCCCCACTGAAAATCTAAACTGCCCCAACGCTTCATCAAGTGATCAATGATATAGTCAGGATGTGGCCCACGATCATAAACATCCCCAATAATATGCAAATGGTCAACCACCAATCTTTGAATAGTATGACATGTTGAAATAATGAAGGAATCCGCCATATCAAGACGAATAATGCTTTCCATCACTTCATAATAATATTTATATTTAGCATTGTCATTAGAGTCCGCATATAGTAATTCTTCAGTTATATAAACAAAATCATCTTTAATAGCTTTTCTGACTTTTGAGCGAGTATACTTACTCGAAGTATAGCGAAGCATTTCGATCAATTCATTAAATGTGTCTATATACCATTGTGACAAACTACCCTCATCCGGCATCTGTTCTTTAGTCTGTCTCAAAATTTCTGTTGGATAATAAATCAAAAAGGCGAGTCTTTTTTGACTTTCAGCTGTCAACCGACCAGTAAACAATTCGGAAATTTTTTGACGCGTATTTCCGGAACCATTTCGTAAAATATGAGCGAATTCATCATATTCACCATGAATATCACTTACAAAGGCCTCAGTTCCCTTTGGCAAGTTCAGAATAGCCGAAAGATTAATGATTTCTGATTTAATTTCATTACTGGTTGTGAATATTTTTTCCATAATTCCTAGTAGACCTCTTTCTAATGTAAGGGTTTCATACATTGATAATATGCAACAACTTGAACTATACCAAATATCAAGTTGTTTTCCAAGTTTCACAAAATAAAATGCGTTAAAATATTAATTATGGAGGTATGTTTATGAGCTTAAATATTGAATCATGCGTAACATTAAATAATGGCGTGAAAATGCCCCAATTAGGTATGGGTGTGTGGCAGGTTAACAACACTCAAGCTTCAGAGTCCGTTCAATGGGCTTTAAAACACGGTTACAAAGCCATTGATACAGCAAAACAATATGGTAACGAAAAAGGTGTCGGTATTGGACTTCAAAAAGGTCTTGTTGAAAACAACCTAAAACGTGAAGATATTTTCTTAACTACTAAAATTTATAATGGTGATCAAGGTTATGAATCAACTTTGAAACAATTTGAAGGACAGTTAAAGAACTTACAAACGGATTATGTTGATCTTTTACTTATTCATTGGCCAGTTGATGGAACTTATTTATCTGCTTGGAAGGCCTTAGAAGAAATTTATCATCAAGGTAAGGCACGTGCCATCGGAGTTTCAAACTTTAATATCACTAAATTACAAGATATTCTAAAAACGGCTTCCGTTAAACCGGCTGTTAACCAAATGGAATTTCATCCTCTTTGCCAAGAAGAGGACATTAAGAACTTCTGTGATGAGCAAAACATCTATCTAGAGGCTTGGTCACCACTAGGCAGTGGTACTGTTCTTAAAGATACAAGACTTCAAAAAATTGCTGAGAAATACAATAAATCGGTTGCTCAAGTTATCTTACGTTGGGACTTGCAACGTGACATCATTACAATTCCTAAATCATCTCACGAGGCAAGGATCGAGCAAAATGCTGATATCTTCAATTTTGAATTGAATGAAGATGATGTCAACGAGATCAATGGTCTTGATATTGATCAAAGAAGTCTCTGGTATGGTAGTTTTACATGGCATGGTAATCCTGATGGGTATCAAGATTCCGTTGAAGAATGGGACGATTAATTTTCCTACTATTGACTGTCTTGGCCTTAGACTCTTCAGTTATATAATAAATATGGGCATCCATTTTTTGGATGCCTTTTTCGTTGGAAAGATAGAATTGAGTTTAAATTCACACAAAAAGCCTGGAAGAATTGATCTTTCAAGCTTTTTTAATATTTTTTCATAAAAATGTCACCTAACGAACCTTCTCTAAAATTAATATTTCCAAGTTTCTCATCAACCATCATGCCCGTTAAATGCGATTCTGCAATTAGTTTGGGAAACTCTCGCGTACCTACTGCCAAACCTGCAATTGCCCACACTCTAGCGTCTGTCACGTTACTGTTAATAACTGTAACTTGTTGAATATGGCTTTTATTACTGATCAAGGCATGCTTAACATCCATTTTTTCCAACGTTGTAATTGCAGCATTTTGTAAATAGTATGTTGCTGCTATTTGATCAGAACCTGGTTTCATAATTGGAATCGTCCAATGATAATCACTATCAGAAGTACTGATCAGTGTATCGCTACCATCGCTAAATTTTACTGCAACGATTTCATTTTCCTTCAATAATGGTCTGAGATACTTATCAAAAACTTCATCAATGATCCAGCCCTTAATAAACTCTGTAGGATCATATTTACTGCCAAAATTCGTACTGAAGTAATGATGTGTCATTTGTTCAGCAATAACCGTTTGTGTGTAAATATCACTGAACGTATCCGATTCAATCAAAGGTCTTTGACTTCCTGATTGAAATGCTACAACCAGAGAGTCCTTTTTAACTGGTGAAAATTTTTCATCCATTTCTTTTAAATACTTCTTTATGTTTTCGGTTGCTACATTAAATAATTCTTTTACATTTTCATTATTAGCACGAGTAATTAATTTAATTGAATATTGATTCTCTAATTCACCAACTTTACAACTTAATGAATTATATTTTTCGGTCATAGGCAATCTGCCTTTCTATTTAGATTTCTTGTTTGATTATACTTAAAAGTATATAGACCATTTATGAAGTTCCTATGACTTAAAATTGTAATAAATTGGAACTTTTAGCGAATTTTTAAGCTTGTTTTAAGATTCCATTTTTAAAGGGTATTTCTCCTTCCTCTTGATCAAATAAAATACCGGTCAATTTTGATTTCCAAATCATCTGTGAGAATTTCTTGATGCCTGCTGAAATACCCGTTTTAGCCCAAACATCAGCATCTATCAAACCTGCACTAAAAATAGTAACTTGTTTGATTTTGCTAATATCATTTTGATCATCAATCATTTCAGAAGTTGCTACGGAACCATTTTTTAAATAATATCCTGTAGCGATACCTTGAAAATCATTAGGATCCTTAATACCAATTTCCCAATAAAAGTCAGCACCTTTCCGGGTGGCAACTTTCATATCACCACCGCTAGTAAGAGAGACACCACTGATTTCAGAATTATTTAGTAATGGACGTAAGTTTTTTTCAAAGACTTTTTCGATTATCCAACCCTTGATCAATCCTGAAGAGTCATTTTCAATTTCTAAATTTCCTTCAACTTTCGCACCAGTCATTTCATCGGCCAATTTGGCTTGAGCAAAAATGGACTGGAAAGTGTCATAGTCAAGCAGAGGATCGATACTTCCACTTTGCAATTTACGTATCAATGAATCTGTTCTGAAAGGATAAACACCATCAACTATCTGTGCTAAATCTTTTTCGATAGAAAAACATGTTTGATGAAAAATATCCTGAGTAATCCTGTCATAATTCTTAGTAGCCAGTTTGATCGTAAAAGGAACATTAAGTACTTCTACAATTCGACTTGGAAAATAATATTTATTTTCTGACATAATAATCAACTCGCTTTCAACTCTTAGTTTCCGCGATTATATAAATTAAATGTGACTTTTTTGTGACAGGTGCTTAAAATTTTACCAACTAAATTCTTCGAAATATATTTGACCACTTTTGGCACCTTGAGCTTTTAAGAACCTCACCCAATGATGCATCATTTTACTTGGACCTCCAATCAGAAAGACAGTATTATTTTGCCAATTTCTGGGTAATTTTTGTTGAAGTTGTTTATCTTTAAAGCGACCCACCTGGATCACATAATCTAAACCAGATTTTTGCCACTGAGCAAATTTATCCTGATATATCAGGTCTTTTTGATTATGAACACTGTACATCAACATGATGCTTCTACTTAGATTACCCTCAATAGTGGAAATCAACGGTGTCACTCCAATACCGCCCGCTAAAACAACAATATTAGCGTCACTTGGTTGTTCCTTTAGGAATTGTTCATACCTACCGAATCCACCATCAATTAAAGCAACAGTACCTGGTTCTATTTTTGATAATCTCTTAGTAAAATCACCATCACCACGAATTGCTAAAACTATTCTTCTTGTCTTATCTGGAACATTCACTATAGAAAAAGGATGCATTTCTTTTAGCCCATTGATATCTGGGAAAGATAAAAAAATATAGTCTCCTGCTAATAATTTTATTTTGGAACTTCTAGGTAACTCTAACGTCAATTCTTGAATATTTTCACTTATTTTGCGATTCTGTATTACATCCGTTCTATCGTACGTCAGTGGCTGAATAAATTTGCTAAATAAATAACTGCCTAAGACAAATAATGATGCAACATCAAACCATATCATAAAAGGCCTTATTGCTGTAATGTAACTGATCAGTTGAACGTGAATAAATACTAATATGGTTGCGACTATATTTAAACGATGGATCCAAATCGATAACTCATGTCTAAATATTCTCTCTAAAATAATTTTTATCTTTTTCAAAATTGTTACCCGGTTTGTCAGCCATCCTGCCATAAAGATCATCGAATAGATCATCAGGCCAAGAAATAAATCAAAGGCCCAATCACCAGTTGTTTTTATCCATCCACTAGATGAAGTACCTTCTTTGTGAAGATAGGCCAATATAATTGCAGCAATACTGAGGATCCCATGAACCATATACATTTCCGGTAATCCGATCAATCGATCTAACCATTTAGGCTTGGTACTTAAATAAATGGCGACAAGCATCCAAACATAAGCAATAGTTCCATAATAAATTGCTCGAAATTCACTCTTATAGATAATAGGAAGTCCATTTGATAATGTCTGTAAAAACGGCAAAGGAACTAAAAAAATTGCTACTAACCAGAATAAGCCTAAACTAAAACGATGTTTTTTGAGCATGTTTTAAGACCCCATTTCGAAAATGAATTTGACCCTCTTCTTGATCAAATAAAACTCCTGTTAATCTTGAATTCCAAATCATTTTTGAAAATTGTTCTGTCCCGGCTGAGATCCCAGCGGTAGCCCAAACATCGGCATCCACCAAACTAGAACTAATAACCGTCACTTGCTGGATATTGCTCGAATTATTTTGAACGATATGTTGACCACGTTTATTCATTCCTGAAGTTGCTACAGCACCATTTTTTAAATAAAAACTTGTGGCAATATTTTGTAGATCGTTTGGATCTTCAATACCAATACCCCAGCGAAAATCGACATTCTTTTTAGTAGCAAACTTCATATCACCGCCACCATTGAGTGAAACACCATCAATATCAGGATCATCTAATAATTCACGTAGATTGGACTCAAACGATTTTTCAATCACCCAGCCTTTAACTATGCCAGTTGGATCGTATTTATCTTCAAAATGTGCCGAGAAATAATTATCGGTCATTTCTTCAGCTAGTTTAGATTGGACGAATACAGATTGAAATGAATCATACTTTAGCAATGGATCAAGATCGCCATTTTGAAACTTAACTAATAATGAATCCGATCGAAATGGTGAAAATTCCTTATCCACTTGATTCAATTCTCGTTTTATAGTGTAAGTAACTTGTTCTAAAATACCTTGAATCACATCATCATTAGTCCTTGTAGCTAATTTGATCGTAAACGGTATATTCATCGAATTTATTACTTGATTTGGAAAATAATATTTAGTTTCCGTCATATAATATGCTCCTTTATTCAGCTTGATTTAAGGCGTTTTGCAAGGAGCCAGTGAATCCTTTATAAGTCTCTGTGGCTCCAGAGATTTGTTGAATACTGGCACTCTGAGCTTTAATTGCCTCTGATTTATATGTTGGTAAAGATTGTTCATTTATCTGAACCGATTTATTTTCTGAGTCTGGATGTTTTAATACGTTTATTTTTGTTAATTTCCCACCGGATATTGTGATCTGGATCTGAACATCACCCCAACGAGTGCTTGTCGATGAACCAGTGTATGTACCATCCTTGTATTGCCCAGTAGATTTTTGCTTTACTGTTGCTGTTTTTTTAGTAGTTGTTTTAGTTTTTACTTCCGTAGATTGAGTATCTTTAAAAAATACAATGTATCCATCAATTGCCATTGCGACCGCAACTCCAAAAGATAGGCTTACACCAATTATTTTTCGAATCATCATCTCACCTTCGATTCTCATTTTTTATGAGTATATGGTTAAAATATGATAATTCTATGATTAAAGTACTAAAAAAGTGTATAAAAAAACAGTGTCTGCTTTCGCAAACACTGCTATGGATATTTTTAACTATGAAATTTCTTTTCTCCTTGAGGATTCAATAAAATATTAAGTAAAATTGCGGCAAAACTTCCTACGACTAAACCATTATTTAAAATCGTTTGTAAACTTGATGGCAAGATATGTAACAAGGTTGGTTGAACGGTCACACCTAATCCTAAACCAATGGCCACGGCCATGATCAACAGATTATTATTATCCATTCTAACCTTAGTTAACATCTTAATACCTTCAGCACCAACGGTACCGAACATGATCAACATAGCTCCACCTAAAACTGATGTTGGGATCAAGGTAGCGATTGCTCCAACTTTAGGGATCAATCCTAACAATATTAGTAGAAAAGCTGAGAAGTAAACTGGTTTATTCTTCTTAATACCTGATAATTGAACGATGGCAACGTTTTGAGAAAATGTTGAATATGGGAAGGTATTAAAAATTCCACCTAGAATAGCAGCGATACCTTCAGAAGCATACCCATGTTGTAGATCCTTCTCATTTAATTCACGCTTAGTGATCTCGGCCAGTGCATAATAAACACCAGTTGATTCGATCATACATGTCAAAGCAGCGAGGATCATGATCAAAATTGATGACCATTCAAATTTTGGAGCTGAAAAATAAAATGGAATTGGAATTTGGAACCAATGTGCGTCATGAACACTTGATAGTCCCATTGTTCCCATAAAAGCAGCCATAACCGAACCAACAACGATCCCGATCAAAACAGATATTTGTTTAATGAAGCCTTTTCCTAAAATATTTATCAAAACAATTATCAAAGCAGTCGTAAATCCTAAGATCAAATCTGTAGCCCCACCAAATCCTTTAGCAGTAGCATCGCCACCACCAATATTTTGGAAGGCAACTGGGATCAAAGTAAATCCGATCAACGTTATCAATGAACCAGTTACAACTGGGGGAAAGAAACGTTTTAGTTTAGCAAAGAATTTCGATATAACAAGAATGAAGATACCGGCGGCAATAATACCACCATACATATAAGCAATACCATAATGATGTCCAATGTTTTGTAACGGCGTTACATACTCAACCGCAGAACCTAGAACGACCGGCAATCCGATACCAGTCATAGGCGTACGTTTAATTTGAAGTAATGTCGCTACCCCACACATAAAAATATCAACGGAAATTAAATAAGTCATTTCCTTAGCAGAGAAATTTAGAGCCGCACCAATTAAAATCGGTATTAAAATATCCCCTGAATACATTGCTAAAAGATGTTGAAACCCTAATAGAAGATTCTTCAAAAATGAATCTTCAGAATCATGCACTTTTAAGTCCATATCTTCCCTCCTATAATTACACAAATTATAGCATTTTTTCAGAAAATATATAACATGGCCTTGATAAATAAGAGTTATTTTCTTCATTGATTTTGACCTTTTTGTGATAGAATGTTCTATCGTATGCAAAAGAGGAGGACTTATATAATATGAAGAAGAATCATTTGGATGACGCATGTACAACAATTTTAGTTGGTAAAAATGCCAGTTTGGATGGATCAACAATGATCGCCAGAAACGATGATACTTTTCTTCCAGTTTCACCACACAACTTCGTTTTAAACCCAGCTGTTAAGGGAGAAAAAAATCGTACTGTTAAGTCATGGCTTAATAAATTTGAAGCACCTATCCCTGAAAATGGATATTCATGGCCCGGTGTTCCTAATGTTGATTACAAAACTGAAGGCTTTTATGACGAAAGTGGTATTAACGGCGTTAACGTTGCTATGTCTGCCACAGAGAGTACTTATGGTAACGAACGTGCATTGTCATGTGATCCACTAGTTAAAGACGGTATGGATGAAGATGTTATCGTCAGAATGGTTTTACCATTCGTAGATTCAGCTATTGATGCTATTAAACGTACCGGTGACTTGATCAAAGAATACGGTTCACCAGCGGGAAATTCAGTTTTATTCAGTGATAAAGACGACGTTTGGTATATGGAAATCGTTACTGGACATCACTGGGTAGCTCAAAGAATCCCTGACGACAGTTATGCCGTCGCTGCCAACCGTGTCTCAATTCAACAAGTAGACTTTAATGACACTAAACAATTTATGTGGTCAGAAGGAATCCAAGAATTTGTCGAAAAGAATCATTTGAATACCGACAAAACTGGCTGGAATTTCCGTCACATTTTTGGTACTGATAATGTTAAAGACCGTCACTACAACACGCCACGTGTTTGGTTTGGTCAAAGATATTTCAATCCAGAAATCGAACAAGATCCAGAAGATGGTGAATTACCATTCATCATGAAAACAGAACACAAGATTTCTGTTGAAGATATCGAATACGTTTTAGGATCACATTATAATGAAACAAAGTTTGATCCATTTAGCCCTGACGCTGCAAATGACGATAGATATCGCTACCGTCCAATTGGTTTGAATCGTACTCAAAACTCACACGTTCTTCAAATCAGAAATGATGTACCTGAAGAAGTTGCCGCTATTATGTGGTTATGTGTTGGTTTTCCTTCATTCTCACCATATATTCCCTTCTATACAAATATGAACGATACTGCTAAGAGTTACCAAGATACATCAATGACCTTTGAATTTAACAATTCATACTGGATGTATAAGGGACTTTCAGCCTTAGTTGAATCTCATTACAAACATTTTGTTGAAGATGATACTGACTACTTAACTGAATTGAATGAAAAATTCCGCGCAAGTATCATTGAAACTGACAAATTGTCAAAAGAACATTCTGGAACAGAATTAACACAATTCTTAACCGACAGAAATCAAAAACTTGTTGCTGAAACCGAAGACAAGACAAAGAAGCTTTACGGTGAGCTATTCACTAAAGCTATCAATATGTCTAAATTAACTTTCAACATGGATAAAAACTTATAGCATAAGTACACGTTTCGGAGAAATCCGAAACGTGTTTTTTTATTTTTGGGACAATCAAATCTATAATTGGCTTAATCAAAAAAATAATGAACCATTTCTGTGGTTGCATGTATAATATTGGTTATGAGTTTTTAGGAGGAAATTATGGAAGAAAGTAAGTTGCTTGCCAAGAAGACCCTGAGAAAGGGATTTCTTCTTGCTTTCACTGCATCTATGGTTTGGGGGGTGTCCGGTGCTGTTCAACAGATCGTCGCAAAAGATGCCAATATCCCTGCCATGTGGTTTGTCGGTACCAGAACTACCATTGCCGGGGTAATTTTATTAATTATTTCGCTATTCGTTCTACCAAAAAAAGAGTTCTTCTCGATCTTTAAATCGTGGAAAGATACTTTGACTTTGATAGCCTTTTCCGCCTTTGGATTGTTTGCCAATATGTATACATTTTTCTATGCAATTCAAACTGGTAACTCTTCAACTGCTACGATTTTACAGTATTTATCGCCGTTATTCGTTATGGTTGGGGCAGTCTTATTTACACACAAAAAAGTTCTAAGAATTGATGTTATTTCATTTACGCTAGCCTTATTAGGTGTTTTCTTATTAATTACCAGAGGAGACTTTGGACACCTCTCAATTCCCTTTGTATCAGTGCTTTGGGGAATTGGTAGTGGTATTACAGCTGCACTTTATATCGTTATACCGCAACGCCTAATTGCTAGACATAATGGTCTACTCGTTACTGGCTGGGGGATGCTTGTCGCAGGACTCATTTCGAACTGCTTTACGCCGATCTGGATTAATCCCCCTCACCTGTCAACTAAGAGTATACTAGGTGTAGGTGCTGTTATTCTGCTTAGTAATGTTATTGCATTCTTGTTAATGGTTTTCAGTACTAAATATACTACAGCCGCCACAATAAGTATCACCGATGCGGTGCAACCGTTCACCACCTTAGTATTGAGTGTCATATTCCTTGCATATAGCGTCAATTTTGTCGAAATTATCGGTTCAATAATTGTTGTCTTCGCTATTTACATTCTAAACAGGTACGATACCAACACAAACTGATAAGGAGGTCACACCAAGTTATGAAAATTTTTGCTTATGGAATTCGTGATGACGAAAAGCCATCAATGGAAAAATGGGAGAAAGAAAATTCGGATGTAGAGGTCGATTATACTGATCAATTGTTGACACCAGAAACAGCTAAATTAGCTGATGGTGCCAACGGTGTAGTTACTCTTCAAACAACACCTTACGAGAGAGGTGCTCTGGAGGTTCTAAAGGAACAAGGTATCCAATCTATTTCTATTCGCAATGTTGGTGTTGATAATTTTAGTTTCAAAGATTTAAATGAATTAGGATTCAAGTTAACTAACGTACCAGTTTATTCACCAAATGCTATCGCTGAACATACAATTTTGTTAATGGGACGTTTGCTTCGCCGTGTTCCTGAAGTTGATGTTAAATTCGATAATGGTGACTTTACTTGGGCGCCAACGATTGGTAAAGAATACCGTGAACAAACGGTCGGTGTTATCGGTACTGGTCATATCGGACGTGTCGTTATAAAAATCTTGCAAGGATTCGGTGCTAAGGTCATCGCCTATGATGTCTATCACAATCCTGATATTGAAAAACAAGGACTTTACGTAGATTCCCTTGAGGATATCTACAAACAATCTGATGTCATCACCTTGCACGTACCATTATTCGACAGCAATAAACATATGATCAATGAATCAGCTATCGAACAAATGAAAGACGGCGTCTTCATCGTCAACTGTGCACGTGGTGAATTGATTGATACTCAAGCTTTGATAAAAGGTTTGGATGATAAAAAAATTGCCGGTGCTGGACTTGATGTATTAGACAATGAAAATAGAGTCTTCGGTAAAGAATGGGGCAGTATTGATAACTTGCCAAGTTCAGATATCAAGAATTTAGCACAACGCTTAAATGTTATCATCACACCTCACAATGCCTTCTATACTGAAACTGCTGTCCACAATATGATCAAGATCTCCTTTGATTCTAATAAGGCCTTGATTGAAGGACAAACACCAGATACCTTAATTAATACAAAATAATAATCAATGGTAGTTTTATGACAATAAGTTGTCATGAGACTACTTTTTTTGTACTTTTTGTACCTACGAGTTTGCGTAATTCCACCTATTATGCGATCGGTCCCAACCAAGGTCTGGGATCTCGATTTTGAGCCTTGCTTTCGCAAATTTCAGAATCGTCGGTGAAGTATGAACGGTTCCACCGTTCGACTACACTTGCAAAACTGGTTCCATTACTCAAACTCTTCAGCCATTATCGTGGAATCGAGCCGGAGAGCGAGAGGGAATTGGCCAGCAGTACAAATTATGTTAGGACGACGCAGTCGTTCTTACATAACGGACGTATTTTGAGATTTGCGAACCTTGCAAAACTCAAAATCGAGACTTCAGACCGTGGCCTAAGTCGGTCCCATTGCAGGCCAATTCCCTCTCGCTCGTAGGCGGCAAAAAAAATTACCACTTCCCTTTTTTAAAATTTGAGTTACACTAATAATCACTAGCATTTGATTAGAAACAAATTAGAAGACTAATCAAATTCAAAGAAAGAGGGATTTTTATGAAGATATACGTATTTGGTCTCCGTGAAGACGAAATTGAACCTTTAAACCAGTGGAAAGTTGCTAACTCAGATGTTGATGTTGATTATACAACTGAAATATTGACTGAAGAAACAGCTAACCTGGCTAAGGGTGCAGATGGTGTTGTGGCGGTACAAACACAACCCTATAGTCGTCACGCATTAGAGATCATTCATGACCTCGGTATCAATAAGTTCTCAGTTAGAAACGTGGGATTGGATGGATTCAACTTTAAAGATCTGAACGATTTTGGTTTTACTTTAACTTATGTCCCTGTCTATTCTCCAAATGCAATTGCTGAGCACGCCTCTTTCCTAGTCGGTCGCTTACTTCGTCGTGTCCCTGAATTCGATAAAAAATTCCAAAGTGGTAATTTTAAATGGTTCCCTACTATTGGTACCGAAATCAGTGGTAAAACTGTTGGTGTCATTGGAACCGGTCATATTGGTAGTGTCTTTGCTCGTATTATGCGGTTCGGATACGGTGCAAACGTTATTGCCTACGATATTGATCCTAATCCTGCTCTGGAAAATTTAGGTATTTATGTCGATACTCTTGATGAATTACTAGAGAAGTCAGATATTATTTCGATCCATACTCCTCTAGCACCAAAGGATCATCATATGTTGGACGCTGCTGCTATTGCTAAAATGAAAGATGGTGTCTATCTTATCAACTGTGCTCGTGGCGGTTTATTGGATAATAATGCGTTGATCGACGGTCTAGATAGTGGCAAAATTGCCGGTGCTGGTCTTGATGTTCTCGAAAATGAAAATGGTATTTTCCAAAATGAATTTGACAGTGTTGAAGCGGTTGACGATCCAATATTCCAAAACTTAGCGCATCGTGATAATGTCATAATCACACCACATACGGCCTTCTACACTGAACGTGCCGTTCACAATATGATTTTTGATTCCATGAATGATAACAAGGCTATGATTTCTGGTAAAGAACCAAAAAATGCCGTTGATACTCATAAATAGTGTTGACAAGTATTTTATCAAGGTGTAACTTATTCACCAATCAATTAAAACTTATTTAATTTTATTAGACGTTGAAGAGAAGAGTAGACTGAATTAGTAATTTGAATAGTGACCGCTAGATAGTGAAAAGGCGGAACGAAAGTCAGTCGAACATGAGCTCAGAGTCTTACTTAGGTGAAAGCCAAAAGTACGCAAGGATGCGATATCATCCCGGACATGTTAGTGTCGTTGAGGTATTTTGTGTAAGCAAAATATGAATTAGGGTGGTATCACGGGTGATCGTCCCTACATTACAGATAAATTCTGTAAATGTAGGGACGATTTTTTTATTGAATAAATTTTAAAAAATATTTTGGAGGATTTTAAATATGACTATTACAAAACAAAAAATTGGATTTCAACATGTAGGAAGTTTCTTAAGACCGGACGAATTAAAACAGGCCAGAAAAGAATATCAAGTAGGTAAAATTGATCACGAAGCCTTACGAGACGTTGAAGACGTTGCCATCTATAATCTGGTAGAACAACAAAAAGAAGCCGGATTAGATTACGCAACAGATGGTGAATTCCGACGTTCATATTGGCATTTAGATTTCTTCTGGGGTTTTGAGGGTGTCGATCATACACATAACGGCGAAGGCTATGATTTCTCAAAAGGCAGATCACGAGATGATACAGCTGTCCTAACCGATAGAATCAGTTTTGATAAAAACACTCACCCATTCATCGAAGATTTCAAATATCTAAAATCAGTAACTGATGAGATTGGTGGTATATTACCAAAGCAAACTATCCCCGCACCCGCTCAACTCTACCGTGAATTGACTCGTGACAAGAATCAAGAGGCCCTCGACCGCATTTATCCTGATAAAAACGTATTATATACAGACATTGAAAAAGCCTATCACGATGCTCTGATTTCTTTTTACGAAGCTGGTGCTCGTGTAGTTCAATTAGATGATTGTTCTTGGGGTCGCTTACTCGATAGTAAATTTGTCGCTACACCTGAAGGACAAAAACTAGTTAAAGAACGTGTTCAAGATATCTACTTAAAATTAAATAACGGTGCTGTTGAAGATCTGCCCGATGATTTGATTATCAATACTCATGTCTGTCGTGGTAATTTCCATTCCGATTTTTTATTCTCAGGTGGTTATGCTCCCGTTGCCGATAATCTATTCGGTCAAGAAAATATCGATACTTACTTCTTGGAATATGATTCAAAACGTGCTGGAGGTTTTGAACCACTGGCAAAAGTATCTGGTGACAAACGTGTTGTTCTGGGACTAATAACTTCAAAAAAAGGTGAATTAGAGGATCGACAAGTTATCATCGATCGTATCAAAGAAGCTAGTCAATATTTACCATTAAATCAACTATGGTTATCAACTCAATGTGGTTTCGCTTCAACTGAAGAAGGAAATCTCATCACACCAGAACAGCAATGGGAAAAGTTAGCACTCGTAAAATCAATTATTGAAGAAGTTTGGGGCTAGGTGAAAAATTATGACTATTACAAAACAAAAAATTGGATTTCAACATGTAGGAAGTTTTTTGAGACCAGATGTTTTAAAGCAAGCTAGAAAAGATTTTGCCGACAAAAAAATCGATCTGGCTAGTTTAACTACTGTCGAGGATGAAGCCATTAGTGACTTAGTAAACAAAGAGATCGAGGCTGGACTGGACTATGTGACTGATGGTGAATTTCGACGTTCATACTGGCATCTCGATTTTTTCTGGGGATTTGAAGGTATCGATCATATCCATTATGGTGAAGGTTACGAATTTGCCCATGAAGAAACACGTGATGATACGGCCATTTTATCTGGAAAAATCAAATTTAATCCTGAAACTCATCCCTTCTTACAACATTTTGAATATCTAAAATCACTGACAGATGGAACTTCTGCTGAGGCTAAACAGACCATTCCCGCTCCGGCTCAGCTTTATATTGAGCTGATCCGTGGTACTAATGCTGACAAGATCAGAGAATTTTATGATACTGATGAAGAGCTATTTGCCGATATCGAATCGGCCTATCATGATGCCATTCTGGCCCTCTATAACGAGGGAGCTCGTGTGATTCAACTGGATGACTGTTCTTGGGGATTATTCTTAGACGATAAATTTCTGAAAACTCCAGACGGCAAGGCCTATGCTGAATCAGGTATCCAAGATATTCTTTTGCGATTGAATAATGGTGCTATCAAAGATTTACCCAAAGATTTAACGATCAATACACACGTCTGCCGTGGTAATTATCATTCAGACTTTGCTTTTACCGGAGGATACGGACCGGTTGCCGATACGCTATTTGCCAACGAGAATGTTTCAACTTATTTTTTGGAATATGATTCCTCACGTGCTGGAAATTTTGAACCTTTAGCTAAAGTATCTGGAGATAAAAATGTCGTCTTAGGCTTGATCACTTCAAAGGATGGCAAATTGGAAGACCGTAAAGTTATCATTGATCGTATCAAAGAAGCCAGTCAATATTTGCCATTGGATAGACTCTGGTTATCAACTCAATGCGGTTTTGCTTCCACTGAGGAAGGAAATACTCTTTCAGAAAACCAAGAATGGGATAAACTAAAATTGGTTAAGTCAATTATTGATGAAATATGGGGATAAGATGATTGAAACCGCTTCCAAAAAGTGTTATAAAAGAGTTGTAAAGAGTTTATAAATGTTGGAGGTGTTATTATGTGGAACTTTATTGCACATATATTCAACGGAATTGTAGACTATACCATCAACTTTGACTGGTGGGGGCTAAAATAGGGGCTTACAAATCCGTAAGAGTATTGTAAGTAGAACAGATGTCTAAATAATAACAAAAACTTTAGTATATTCTCAGGAGGTAAGACAAATGAGAAATTTACTAAAGTTTTTATTTATATCAGTTATTGTTGCGGGAGGGTTATATCTGGCAGTCTGCATTCATGCCAAAGATAGCACCGATCAATTTTCTCAAGCAATCAATCAATATAATTTTCTAGTTAAACGTGAATCCCGTTACGTAAAAATCGATAACACCAATGCTAAAGATAAGGATGGTTATGGTAATTACTACTATAACCTAGTAAGTTATGATGACAATGGAAACCCGCACAAAATAGAGTTTATGGGGATGGGCAAACTGAAACAGAACCACTACTTAAAGTTGGACACTAAAGGCAGCTATGTTTATACATATAAAGAAGTTTTCGAAAAAAATATTCCTAGTGATGTTTATACTAAACTTAATACTCAATAAAAAAGCCGAAGATTCGGCTTTTTTTATGGTCTCAATTTCGTTAATTCATCTAAATCTATTTCAGATTCTTCAATACCTGGAATATCGAAACCATTTATTTGTAAAAACTCACGTCTAAATTCCGCGTACCCAGTCAAATCAGTCTTAAAATTATCTGGAGTAATTTTTTGCATCAATTTTGAAACACGTTCTTGAATTTCCTTGTCCTGCTCCAAAGAATCCGGGCGTAATCGGCCTTCTTGATCTATTTTTCGAAAATTCCCATAAACCATATCTCGAAATAATCTATCCTTATGTACGATCGGTATCTCATGTGTCCCAGTCGACTCTTCAATCTTGTAAAGAGCGATACAATATAATGGAAAAATTGGGATCACAATCGATGCCTTGGTAGTAACTGCTCTTGAAGCCGATATCAAGGCCTCACCATTGAGATCATTGATATTTTCTTGGATATGTTTTTTAGAAATCTCGGCAGAATCCTTGGCTAGTCCTAGGGTTCCTTCATGATAAAAAGCATAAGTGCTCCTTGGTCCGATATATGAATAAAGAATCGTCTTAAAACCTGAACTCAAAACACCTGCTCTTTTTAATTCATCGATCCATATCTCCCAATCTTCTCCACCCATGACATGTTTAGTGTCATCAATCTCTTTTTTGGTGGCTGGTTCAATGGTTTGTTTGAATAACATTTCTTTTTCTAAATCAATGTTAAAACCAGTGACCTCTTTTTTGACAGGTTTAATGACTGAACGCCAAACGTTATCAGGATCATTGGGATCAGTTCGCTTAGGAGCAGCAACTGAATAAACCAATAAATCGATTTTTCCGCCAAAATTTTGTTTAATGTAGTCGATGACTTGTTGCTTCATATCCTCAGTGAAGGCATCACCAATAAAATTTTTACCAATCAATCCTACAGATTCGGCGGCCTGCCTGAAATAAATATTGTTATACCAACCAGCCGTTCCTAACATTTTTTCATCTCGTGGTGGGCGTTCAAATGACACACCAATCGTGTCAGCTCCTTGACCAAAGGCTGCCGTAATGCGACTAGCCAAACCGTAGCTGGAAGATCCACCAATAATCAAAGCCTTTTTGGCCCCATCATAGTGTCCCTTTTCTTGGACATAAGCAATTTGATTCAGAACATTTTGACGACAGCCGTATGGATTGACTGAACGAGCCAAATTTCCATTCAATTTTTGATTTATTTTTACTTTTATCATACATTACACTTCCTAAAAAAATAAAACATCTATATACACAATAGAACGTTAACATTATGTTTGTAAATAAAGATAGAGAGGCTGATTTCATTTGGAAACTAATATCTATTTAGACAGATTACAAGAACTACATATATCTTATCAGGTTATCAAACACCAGGCAGTTTTTCACATGGAAGATCTGCCAGAGATCAAAGATCAATGTACTTTAGTAAAGAATCTATTTGTTTTAGATAAGAATAATGAGAGATATTATCTAATTTTACAAACGGACACTGATCGTCTTGATTTCAAAAGATTAGCACTACAGCTGAACACTAGTCGTAGTAGTTTAGAATTTGCTGATCCAAAGGTATTACGGACCGTATCTGGAATGGTTAGCCCACTGATACTAGAAGCCGATCTCCCATTACATATATTAATCAATTCCAAATTAATGAATTTGGATAATCTAGGATTTCACGCTGGTAATAATACTGAAACTATCGTTATTTCATATCATAGTTTATTAAACTTGATGAATTCACTGAACTACATGATTGAAATATTAGAGTGAAAAAGGTCTGAGACATAATTATTATTATCGTTAAAAATAAAATTCCACGCCTAATGCAAAGAGATACTGTACTCCGATTTGGATTACAGTATCTCTTTGTCTTAATGACTGTGATTTGTCACACTCTATTTATTATTTATACTCATGTACTTCACTAGCTTTGACAAACCCTTCAGTTGATACACGATAATACATTTCATTGTTAATTGTCGCATAACGGTCAGTCTTCCAATCAGTTGAAGACTCAAGTGCACGATCAGTCAGTTTTCCGGTTGGTTTTATTACTCTGGTATTTTTATCAGGGTTAACACGAACCTTGGATTTATTATAAACATAAATATAGACATCACTAGCTTTAACCCAAGCGTTAGTTGATACTCGATAATATGTTACGCCGTCTAATACCATCTTTTTATCATTCTTCCAATCAGAATTAGGTGCCAGTTGAAGACGTATCACTACCTATATAAATTTGAGAATTTTTTGTATTTACTAGCCCATTATTATCAAACTTAGACAATTTTGCTTGATCTATCTGTTTGGCCGGATCAGTAACTCCAAATGGTACACTGACATCGAATGTTTCACCAAGAGTACCATCACCATATTCCACAATAATTTTAATAGAGTATGGCTCTAGCTTTTTAACAATAACATCAAACTCTTGGCCGCTTTGACCTGTTATTTTATTTTCTGAATTGACCGGAGTTGGAGTTGAATATCCTAAAAGTTTAGGAAAACTAGTTACATTATCGTCAATATAACCAGACTCTTCCTTCTTAGCAATACTTTTACCAGAATCGTCCAGATAGTTAATCGTATATTTACCTGCATCTCTTTCTGCTAAACTCCAGGTCTTCGTGGATGAGACATCGTTAGCAGAATAATAGTCGGCAAGGGATTTCACATTATTTGCATCGTCGCTTCCCCAACCTTTAAACTCATTAGTATCATATTCATCAATTCCTGTACCATCTAACTTAGCATTCGCAGGCAAAGTTATAGAGTTTAACTTCGATATATCCCCATTGACCTGATTATTAAATGAAAACATTGAGTCATAATCAGTGGCACCACTCCAATCAAACGATGAGACATCCAATTGTTCAATATTAGAGTCGCCACTAAACATATTATTAGCGGTTACTAATTTTCCAAAGTCCGAATTATTAAAGGATACATCTTTAAGAGATGAACATCCTTTAAGGAAAAAGCCCATATTTATGCCATCCTTGCCAAATTCTGTACCATTAAAACTGGCTTTAGTTAACTTATCACAGTTAACAAACATAGAACCAGCATTACTAAGCTTAGGCGCTAATACTCCGTCCATTGAAACGCTCTGTAATCCTGAATTTTCAAACATGTATGAAGCATCTTCGACCTGATCTAAATGTCCATCGTTAAGTATCTTCATATCGAAATCTTTTAAATTTGAAGTATCATCAAACATTTTTTTAATGCTTGTAGTTCTAGAAATATCAAATTTTGATCCAGGTTCAACTGAAACTGATTCTAATTTATTAAATTCTTTAAATAAATTGTCCAATTTAGTCCCAGCGGTAACCGTGCCTTCAAAAACTACTGCGGTTACATCGTTTTTTAAATAATTCAAACCATCTTGAGACCAGAAGTCACCTGTAGTGTCATCACCCCAAGTACCCTCCTGAATTCTTAAAACACCTTGGGAATCTATTACCCAAGAACTTCCTTTTTCTCCATCATTCGCACCAATATTTCCATATTGAGTACTGCTTGCAATATCAGATTGACTTACTGACTGATCGATTTGAATATCATTCATTTGTTCAGCACCGGCTGCTTTAACTGTATTTGGCACTCCCACAGCTAAGATACCAGTAAAAAAAATTGCCGGTGCAAATAGAGATATTTTATTTTTTATGTTAGCGCTTACTTTGTATGACAAATGACCTTTTTTCATACTATCATCTCCCCGTCCCTGAATAACTCAAGTATATCTGTAGACACCAAAAAAGGCCACCAGATTTATGACAGAAAATTTTTGAAATTATTTATATTCTTGGATCTTGCCATATTTAACCACGGCATCTAGTTGCTATTCGATAATAAAAAAAGACCATCAAGCAAAGGCTTGATGATCTATTAATTATTTAGCGTCTTTTTCAGCACGGCTCTTCAAAAATTCTTTAACTTCTTGTGTTTTGTTTACGCGTTCAGCACCATTCTTAGCGTTAACGGGACGGCGGTGACCAGTATAACCTTTATGTGTATTTTGTGACATCTAGAATCCCTCCTCCCTTTTTGTATATTTCTAATTCAACCATACCATTATAATGGACGTGGCCTATAATTTCAAGACTTACTTCATACTAGTATATCATATTACATGGATGATATTCTTCAATGAAAACTATAATTTATTAATTTTTAGAATGAACTTTAAAAGCCAATAGGAAACCTAGAATGGCTAAAATTAAAGTAAAAATGAATCCGTAATGAGCACCTTGTGTAAAGGCCAAAGATGTTGAATGTCCGCCATTAGCGAAGAAAGTGTTTTGACCTGTACTCAAAAGGATCGTAGCGATACCGGTAGCGACCGCACCGATCACTTGTTGGAACGTGTTGATAATAGCAGATCCGTCCGCAGATTGATATTCATCAAGTGAGTTCAATCCATAAGTTTGTGATGGCGACATTGCAAGTGGTACACCAATCATCAAGATTATGTGCGCCACAATAATGTAACCCAATGAACTATTTGAATTACTTAATAGGAACATAAATGCTCCAATCGCTGAAACAAAGAAACCTGAACGCGTCATCCATTTAGCACCGATACTGTCATACGCACGACCGGCTATAAATGAAACTACAGCGTTAATGATACCTCCTGGCAACATAACCATACCAGTTAAGGCAACAGCTACTCCCAAACCGTTTTGTAAATACATTGGTAAAATATACATAGCTGATAATGTGATACCAAAGTTTAACATAACTAACACTGACCCAGTAACGAACTCAGGCTTTTTCAAAACAGCAAAATCCAAAGTTGGCGTTTCTGCATTTAATTGTTGTCTTATGTAAATAATTAATAAAATAAGTCCGGCAATTAAAGCAATCAGTGCTATTGATATACTAACGGTCAAGAAACTAATTCCAAAAACGATCAATCCAAAACTGATAGTTGAAAGAAAAATGGCTAACCAATCGACTTTAGGCTTTGTAACTTCAAAGACATTGACTAGATTTCTTTCCATGAAAACTAAACCGATAATTAGAAAAATGATAAATGACCAAAAAATGAATCTCCATGATGAAACACCCAAAATAATACCGGAAATCGTAGGTCCGATAGCAGGCGCAAACATGATAACTAATGCGGCTACACCAAGGGCAGCGCCCAATTTATTAGGTGGAAAAATTCTCATAGCGATCGAGAACATCAGTGGCAAAATAATTCCAGTAGCAATACCTTGAATCATTCTACCGACTAATAATATAGGAAAGTTCATTGCGACAGCCGCAATAATTGATCCTACTATAAAGTCGATCAAACCGAATCTAACCAACCCCCTAGTTGAAAAATGCTTTGTTAATAAACTTGATAGTGGTAAGACGATGGCAATGACTAACATGTAACCTGTGACCAACCATTGAGCCGTACCGGTTTCAATTGAAAAAGCCTTCATGATAGATGGTAAAGCAATGTTTAGTGAAGTTTCACTGAACATCCCCACGAATCCACCAATTAAGACACCCATTAAAGCAAGAAATGGGTGTTCTACTTGTCCACTCATAGTTTGAGTTTTACTCATAAAATACCTCCAAATTTGTTGCAACAGTTGATTAATATACCAGAAAAAATTTGTTTTCGTAAGTTTTTTCTGAAAATAGTTTTGTTTTTGGAGGGGATGGAGTAATGAATGTTTATAATTTATAGTTCTTCACTAGAATATAAGGTTGTTATGTTTTAAATGAAATCATTTATATTACGGAGTCCTATAATAAAAATTGAGATAAATTGTTTATTAAACTACGGTCTATCATTACCAATTTATTCATAAAAATAATATAATTATAGCCATAAAATCTTTATGAATAGAGGTCCCTAAAAATGACTTTACGTTCACTAATCATGGAAGTTTTAGATAATTACCCACGGGAAAAAATGAATCCCCTAAAAAACAATTTCTTTGCTGCACTAATGCAAGATGGACTAAACAACTCTATAGATAATCTTTTTTTGGGCACACGTTATAAAACTAAAGGATCAGCCGGCATAGGACATTGGGCTACAATACCTTGGATAGGTGTATTTGATACAAGCATTACCACTAAAGCCTCTGACGGATTTTACATCGCTTACTTATTTTCGAAAAGTTCTAACATAGCTTACCTTTCTTTAATTCAAAGTTGGACAATGTACAAAAATAAATTTTCTTTAAAAATCGCCAGAAAAAATATAACAAATATAACAAAATATTTGCAAAATACTTTGAATACAGAATCATCATCAATGAATGCTGATACTATTAACTTGATGGATGATGGTTCCAAAATAACTGAGCTTCCTAAAGGATATGAGTTAGGAACAATACTTAATATTAAATATTTCAAGAACTCACTGCCGGATAATTCAACGATGATGAAAGATTTAAACGAAATGATAACAATTTATCGAGAACTTAAAAGTAAATTAGTATCATCTGACAACAGTACTAATGTTGATTTTTTTATTTCAGAATATAATAAGTACAAAAAAATTCAAACAAATGAGGATAGTCGCTTTTCTATTGACGATTCAGTCACTGAAAATCATAACTCAATCGTTAGACAAACAAACTTTGAAGACCTGAATAATAAAAATTCTGAACTAGGATTCATTGGCGAAAAACAGGTTCTAGAAATGGAAAAAGAAAGATTATCATATTACCCTAAACTTCAGGAAAAGGTAGAACAAGTTTCAGTTACCATTGGGGATGGACTGGGTTACGATATTAAATCTTTTAGACCAGATGGAACAGAACTATATATTGAAGTAAAGACCACCGCTTCAGGTAAAAACCAACCATTTAATATAACAACTAATGAAATAGAATTTTCAAAAGATAATGCAGATAATTATAAGTTAACAAGGCTATATGATTTTAAATTCAATGGGTCTGAGTCAATCGAATTTAAAAAATATGAATTGAATGGGTCTTTAGTAAATAATCATAATTTATTACTAAAACCTTCTACCTACAAAGTAAAATTATTGAATAATGATTCAAATATAATCTACTGACTAAAATACACCTATATTCAAAATATAGGTGTGTTTTTATCTAATATTTTTAATCAATTCCTTCTGTAACTCCTCATCAACAGCATATAAGTACAATCCATTAACACCACGAGTAAGCAAAACGTTAAGTTCATTCTGCAATAATTCCTGTGCAACATTGATCTTGGTTCCATCCTCTAAAGTACGATTGCGAATGGCATTATTATTCTTACTATCTTCAGGACAAAATACGACTCTGCCATTTCTAAATTTCACCGATGGTCCGATTATTACTCCTGCATAGTTCAAATCAAACCCTTGAATCGTATAGGTAGACCCAACCTCATCGATTGTTTGTGGCTGTTCTGCCCAAGGAAGACGTTTAATATTTTTGTCAGCAACTGGTAATTGTAAATTCCAAGGTAATTTCCAATCACCAATTTTCACATTCCAATATTGTTCTCCATCAGGGTTACCTTTTTGTTTATACGACCAATCAAATGTAGATAGAACTCTAGAAAGTCCATGTCCATATTTTTTATTTCGATTTTTATTTATAATTTTTTCATGGAGTTCCTTTGGAGAATTCATAACTTCAACATCGTACTCGAGATCTCTAGCTAGAGGCTGTAATATACCGTTATAAACAAAATTATTCAACCAATCGGTTGTTTTTACACTAGCCCTCATTCTAAGCTGTTGAGTTAATTCGACATAATTATTTTTTTTCTTTGCTTCAGCCTCTAAATCTAAAATTTTTTTATTTTCCCAATACTCTTCCGTTTTTAATATTTGTTTCCTATCAAAAACGACAACTATTGTTTTTGCAAATTTTCTTAAATCTTCTAGTTGATTTTTACCTCGATAACTTTGTTTACCCTGAGTCCATAAGAGATGTGCTTCATCAACAACAATAGTATCTGTTTTTTCATCTGGATGTTTTTCGTGTTCTAAAATAAAATGCGTGGGCTTACTAATCATGTCATCACTAGGACTCTTCATCCATTTTAATTTCATTCCTAGCTGACGATAAACTTTAAGTTGCTCTTCATGATTAACTAGCAAATAATCTTTAGGACCATTTATATCCTTACCAGAAAGAATCGTATGGAATAAGTGACTTAATAGTACCGTTTTCCCCGTCCCTGCGGTTCCTTCAATAAAAATTATTTGTCCTAATTCAGGGTTAACACTAGTTTCAAAGATTTTCCTTGAAATAATTCCCATAGCTTTCTCTTGCTCATTAGTTAATCTATGAAATGGAGATATTTTATATAGTGCAGTATCTATAGCAGCAGATGAATCCACAGGAAATAAATATTTATATCTATTATGTAAATTATCCCAAATATCTTTAAATAATTTCATCATATAAAAAGAAGTAAAATACCTATTCTGGGCATTAAATTTTTGATTAAGATTGTATTTAACATTTTCCATTCCATTAAGAGACATAATAAATTGATTTTCAATATCTAAAGTCAACGATTTATTAAAAAAAGGATGTCCTATGATCAACATTTCAGACTTTTCATTATTAGATAAATATTTCCAATTTTCTTCATTATTACTTAAATGTTCCTTAGTTCTACGATTGATATCATCAGTTTCTCCAACATAAGTTGTATATTTACCAGTCTTATCCCTTCTATAAATGATATAAACTGTAGGATATTCAGACAAAAGAATTTGGTCTTTTTTACTATCATGAACTAATTCTGAATTAAGATTTATTAGTCCATCTTTACTATAATTAACTTTCTTTATAATTGGTTCGCTATTAAGTGTATCCACGTTTCGTCACCTATTTCTTAGAAAAATCCCAACTTCTATGTTGATTAACATCATTTTTTTTAATAACTAATTCATTTGGATCAACATTCAATTTATCGCACATATAGTATGCATATGTTAAAACATCAGCAAGTTCCATTTTTAAATTTTCTTTATCTTCATTAGAAAGATCATCATCTTTGGATTTCCAAAGGAATATTTTTTCCACCTCGGAACTTTCTATTCCTAAAGCACGTGAAAGATTAATAAGACTATGATACTCATTCCAATTTTTAGATTCTCTAAACTTAATTAATTTACTGATTGTTTCTTCATATGAATAACTCATTTGCAACCTCCGTAATACTATCAATTTTATTATATCAAAAAAAGCGACCCTCTTTCGAGAATCGCCCACAATCACCTAAAAGAACAATTTCTTAACATCTTCAACGGCCATATCTTCACCGGTATAAAGTTTGAATGCTGCGGCACCTTGCCAAACGAGCATCCCTTGCCCACCGATTACTTTACTGCCTTTAGCCTTTGCATCTTGTAGCATCTTTGTTTCCGTTGGATTGTAAACTGTGTCGGTTACAACCAAATCTTCACGAAAGACGCTTGTGTCAGTAATGTTAGTATCGTCGATATTTGGAGCCATACCTACCTTTGTAGCATTGGCCAAAACATCACTACTATTAATAGAAGCTTTTAGTTCGGTTTCGTCATTAATATCACCAACGGTTACTTTACAATCAGGAACTTTTGCCATTATTTTATCGGCCATTTTCTCAGCATTGGAGAAGAAATCATCTTTGGGATTAAAGATATGAATTTCTTTAGCACCATCCAAGGCTACTTGGACTGCAATGGCCGTTCCAGCACCTCCAGCTCCTAAGATCGTAAATATTTTATCTGCTGGTTCTACACCATTTTGTCTAATATTGGCAACATAGCCAGCGCCATCAGTATTATTACCTGTCAAAACCCCTTCGTCATTTACAATCGTATTGACGGCTCCGATAAGTTCAGCGGCTGGTGATAACTTATCGACCAATTGAGCGGCCACACCTTTACATGGCATCGTTATATTAGCGCCACGCATGTTAAACATTTTCATAATACTGATTGCCTTGGGCATTTCTTCTGCTGTTATATCAAATGCCAAGTATGCATAGTTAATACCTGCATGATCAAAACTAAAATTATACATTGCGGGTGAGCCGGAATGTGATACCGGAGTACCGAATAAACCTAACATTCTGGTTCTGCCATCGATCCATTTTTCCATAATTAACGCACCCTTTCAATCATTAACTTACTTTGCTTGTTCTTTTTCATATGCTTGATATTCGTCAGTTGGCATTTCTTTACCAGTGAACAATTTATATGCTTCAGCACCTTGCCACAACAACATTCCTTTACCAGGGATGGCTTTAGCACCAATTTCTTCAGCATCTTCGATCAATTTAGTCTTTAATGGATTATAAACTGTATCGGCAACGATCAAGTCAGAACGTAACATTGATTTATCAACTAATGATTGACCATCTAATGGCTTCATACCAACGATAGTTGCGTTAACTAGGATGTCTGCATTTTCAATTTCTTCCTTTAGTAATTCCTGATTTGATAATGGATAAACGTCAACGTCTACTTCTGGTGTTTCATCTTCCAGTTTTTCTTTTGTTTCTTCAGCATTACTAAAGAATTCATCGTCCTGATTAAAAATTGAAATTGATTTTGCTCCATCAAGAGCGGCTTGTACTTGAAGAGCGGTTGCGGCACCGCCGGCACCAATAACAACTAATTTTTTACCTTTAATGTCGATACCATTTTCTTTAAGATTACGAACAAATCCAATTCCATCAGTAATATGACCTGTTAATTTTCCATCATCATTAACGATCACGTTGATAGCTCCAATAATTTTAGCGGCTGGTGAAAGATCATCGACAAGTGATGCGGCAACGGTCTTACATGGCATCGTAACGTTTGAACCTCTAACCTTAAATAATTTCAAAGCTTCAATGGCTTCTGGCATTTGTTCTTTCTTAACATCAAAGGCCATATATGCATAATCTAAACCTTGATTTTGAAAGCTGAAATTATACATTGCGGGTGAACCAGAATGTCCGACTGGTGTTCCTAAAAGTGTGAATAAGCCTGTTGTTCCTGAGATATGTTTTTCCATGATTACTAACTCCTCTTTAGTAAAACAGAGACAATCTCTTGTCTCTGTTTTGTTTTTATTTATGTTTGCAGGTTGGTTTTATTTTTTTGCAGGTTGATGATGTTCAACGGCATATCCACGACGGCCACCTGGCTTTGGTGTCATATCACCCATCATAATTCCAAATCCGCCTTCAACTGTTAACTCTCCACCATTGGTGTAATCTGAACGATCACTCGATAGATACATAACTGCGTTAGCAATATCATCGATCGTACCGATTCTACGACTGGCAGTTAGGCGCTTGCGACCTTTTTCAACTTCGGGATCACTGTAGAATCCAGCTGACAAAGGTGTCTTAACAAAACATGGAAGGATACAGTTACTACGCACTCCGTATTGGCCCCATTCAGCGGCAATTTGACGTGACAACATGTTAACTGCAGCTTTAGTTGTACTATATCCAGCACTGTATGTTTCTGGGAAACGTGAAGCAATTGTTGAAATGTGTAACAATGTTCCATGTTTTTGTTCGATCATCACTTTACCAAATCTTTGTGACATTAAGAAGTAACCGGTTACATTAACATTTAATGAAGTCTTCCATTCGTCCAAACGAAGATCTTCTAGTGGAGAAAATCTTAAAATGGCAGCTGTATTAAGCACGACATCGACTTTTCCAAAAGTATCAACAACTTTCTTAACCGCTGCATCAACTTCATCTTCATTAGTAGTGTCACATTTAACCGCTAATGTTGGTACGTTATATTCCTCATGAAGTTTCTTAGCGTAATCATTAACTTTGTCTTCTAATAAATCGACCATTACTACTGATGCGCCTTGTTTTGCATACTCTTCACAGAACTTAGTACCCATACCACCAACAGCACCTGTTACAACACAAACTTTTCCGTCTAATCCTAACCAACTATCACTCATAATATTTCCTCCTACTTTTTAACTAAGCGTTAACTTCTTCTTTTAAAATTTCTGGCCATGCTTCTTCAAGAACTTTAACTGTTCCCTTGTATGTATAATCTGCTGTGTAATCAATTCCTTGTGATAGATAATTATCGGAGATAACTTCAACACCGATAACCTTAGGATCTACACCAGCATCCTTGATCATTTTGACAAATCCGGCTGTATCCATTTCGCCCATTCCTGGAGCTAGACGATCATGCATTGATTCATCACGTAAAATTGATTCTGCGTATGGACGTGTGTATGCGTCGTCAATTTGGATCGAAACAACTTTCTTAGCTTGTTCCTTTGTTAATAGATCGTATGGTTGTCCCGCTCTTACCCAGTGCCACATATCAAGAAGCATCATAACGTTGTCACAATTTGCTTTTTGCATGATCTTCCAAGTCTTGTCCAAGTTTGGTAAACCACTATAAGGCATTGGCTCTAAAGCAATGATCCATTTGCCAGCACGACTTGCTAATTCTTGTAATTTCTTAGCTGAGAAGTCTACTGAATATGATTCCATAAGTCCAGTATTGATATGTTTTACTCCAAACAGTTCACACATGTGGAAACACATTTGTTCCTTGTATTTTTGTTCGTATGATCTTGGTTCCTCACACCATTGAACAATATATTCAACTTCGGTACATTTGATTCCATATTTATCAAGGATAGCTAGGATATCATCATCTGAAAGTCCTTCGTTAACTGCGTCAACATATGTTTCTGCACGAAGTCCAATTCCGTCGTAACCTGCTTCACTAGCTGCCTTTACACGATCTTCGAAACTGCATTTGTCGCCTAATGTCCAAGAACTGATTGTAATGGGATGTGATTTTGTCATGATTGATTCCTCCAAATTGATTTTTATATTCTCTTGTTCGTTCCTTCACGTGAAAAACTTTACAAGTACAATTTAAGCTCTGTCACGTGTTAAGTCCAATTACTATATTTTTATAAACCTATAACTAAAAGTTATTGATTATTTTTCGTGAATAAAATGATACTTGTGACATCTAAAGAATAAAAACAACATCACTGCAACGCCAGCTACTGTTACTGTCGCATCAATGGCGAAAACATGGATCATACTTTGTGCCGTGTCATCAATAATGAACGTAGAAACAAATGGTCCAACGAAATAAGTTAGAGCGGCGGCAAAGCTATAATATCCTGTGACCTTCCCTTTTTTATCAGGGAAATATTGTGAAATTATTGTTAATCCTACCTGCCAAATACCACCAGCGGCAAAGAAACCGATGACGATACTCGTAATTCTTACTAGTAAATAACTTGGAAAAGTTATCATCAAAACTAAGAACAATCCCGCTATGGCGGAATAAAGCATCATAACGTGATACGGCTGAGCTTTTCTGATAACCACAGAAGTAATGAATACTGAGATCAGTGAAGATAAGGCATACCAAGAGACTAATTCTTTGGATGCTGCTTCAGATAGATTCAAAACGGTAGTTCCAAAATGTGGAATGTATTGTGAATACATGTAAAAAGTGAATGAGATCGTAAATCCGATGATGATCAGTCCAACTCCATCAATACTCATTTTTGGTAGATTACCTTTTACTGGTTTCTCAGTTTCTACCGACTGATCCTCTTTTACTTTTACTGGTTCGGTTGCTTCAACAGGGTCCAACCTATCTTTATTGAACTTAATCATGAATATTGCAATGACATCTAAGAACAATAGAACTGACATTATTGGCAAAACAATGGAAACACTTGATACGGCGGCAACTACGAATGGCAATAATGTTTGTGACAAAGACATGCAAGCTTTAACTAATGAATTCATACTTGCTGCCTTAGTTGGAAATGCTTCTGTTAAAGCTGGATAGGCACCTGAATCATCAAACGAATTGGCCGCACCTAAGAAAAGAGTAAAGAAGCATGCCATATAAACGTTGCGACTCAGTATTAATCCCATTAAGAAAATGATATTAGCAATTAACCCGATCACCATCGTATTTCTACGACCAAATCTATCTGACATCCAGCCGGCAAAGATAACCGTCACCAAATGTCCGATACCTACCATGGAAATGACCGTTGAAATTCCTTTCACATTAGTATTCCATAGGCGCATAAATTGTTGACTGTATTGAGAAACAATCAAGATCGAAGAACCCCAAACAAAGTAATTAAAGTAAACAGTTGCGGCAATCAAACTTGGCCGATATTTTTTTCTATTCATAAGCTTCACAACTCTTATCCTTGTTTTAAAATTTCTTTAGAGTCTCGATCCAAAATTGTCCCCACTGAATTTCAAAACAATAATTTATTCGACAACCGTTTCAGATTCGTCCTCTTTAACAGTTTTCTTTTGACCACTTTTAACGATCAATGCTAAACAAACTCCGACAATTGTAATAATGACGTTTAATAAAATTATCATTCTCGGTGCACTTCCACCAGTACTCTTTGTAATAAATGCGGCTAAAGATAACATGGCGTAATTAGCAACACTAGAACTGATCATACATAACGACGTTGCAAGACCTTTGTCCCGTGGGAAAAATTCGATAGTCGTTGATGTAGCAAGCTGTAGAACCCCACCTGCGGCCGCATAACCGATCAAGAAACTAGCAATATAAAGCATTGTTGGTGTTTGGATAAAGTAACTTAGTAATAACGTAATAATAGAAATAGTTGGATATAGTACTAAAACCGTTGATTCTTTAAGCCCTAAGCGAATCAATTGAGCTGTCAGTAGCACCGCTATAGCGGCTCCAGCTGCATAAAATGATTGTAGAGAACTTGGATTTTTAAGTCCGTAACTCTTACCTAACTCCTGGTTACAGTTCAGCCAGAGCATGAATGTTGTTGAACTAGTAAATCCGATCAAGATTGCGGCAATGGCGGCTGGTGTAAAATGAATTTTATGTTTCTCTTTCTTAACTTCGTTTTTATCTTCACCAGCCACGGCATTTGCTACTGGTAATGGCAAAACTAGAACTAAAAAGGCGTCAACTAACATTAAGAATCCACAAATAATAAAGATCGTCTTGTATGACATATTTGCCATAGCAACCCAGCCGATAAAGAATGGCAATAAGAATTGAGCCACAACAACTGAGAATTTAGTGAATATATTGGCAATCGATGCTGATTTAGGAAACATTTCCATCAAACTTGGTGATACACAAGTGTCCAAGAATGAATTAGCGATACCATTCAAAACACCGATAGCGTATGCAAACCAAAATGATGGTGAGAATGCTATCCCAAAGAAATAGCATGAATATAGAAGTGTCCCAATAAGACCACTGACACGACGACCTAATTTATCAGAAACTGGTCCGGCAAATGGATAAGCAATCAACCTTCCTAGTCCAAATGCAGCAACTACGGAAACAACCATACTGACATCAACGAGTCCAGATGGTAAATTACTTGCTCCCCAAGCATTAGCAAATTGTTCTTTATACTGGCTCAAAATCGATGAAGCAATTCCAAGCATAAAGTAAGCGAAATACAACGCTAGTGCTGTGGGTAAAAATCTTTTAGTATTTGTTTTTACTTCTGCCATATTTCTACTCCTTAACTTCATCCTTCAAAATTTCTGGCCATGCTTCTTCAAGGACTTTAACTGTTCCCTTGTATGTATAGTCAGCTGTGTAATCAATACCTTGTGAAAGATAATTGTCAGAAATAACCTCAACGCCAATAACTTTAGGATCAACTCCAGCATCTTTGATCATTTTGACAAATCCGGCAGTGTCCATCTCACCCATTCCTGGAGCCAAGCGATCATGCATTGATTCATCACGTAAAATTGATTCTGCGTATGGACGTGTATAGGCATCATCAATTTGAATTGAGATAACTTTTTTAGCCTGTTCTTTTGTTAATAAATCATATGGTTGGCCCGCTCTTACCCAGTGCCACATATCAAGAAGCATCATAACGTTGTCACAATTTGCTTTTTGCATGATCTTCCATGTTTTATCTAAGTTTGGTAGTCCACTGTATGGCATTGGCTCTAAAGCAATGATCCATTTGCCGGCACGACTTGCTAATTCCTGTAACTTCTTGGCTGAAAAATCTACTGAATATGATTCCATAAGTCCGGTATTGATATGTTTTACTCCAAACAATTCGCACATATGGAAACAAGTTTGTTCCTTGTATTTTTGTTCATATGATCTAGGCTCTTCACACCATTGAACGATGTATTCAACTTCGGTACATTTGATTCCGTATTTATCTAAAATCGCTAAAATATCATTATCTGAAAGTCCCTCATTTACTGCATCAACATATGTCTCTGCACGAAGTCCAATTCCGTCGTAACCAGCTTCACTGGCAGCCTTTACTCGATCCTCGAAACTACATTTATCTCCTAATGTCCAAGAACTAATTGTGATTGGATGTGATTGTGTCATGATTGATTCCTCCAAATATATTTTTCTATTTGCATGTTCATTTCTTCACATGTATTTGTTTACAGCTAACAATGTAACCGGTATCATACACTGCGTCCAATTGCTTTTTTTGATTGCATTTATAACTAAAAGCTATTAATATTTAGAGAAACCGTATACTATCAGGGAACGGCGTAACTTTTTTTAAGGGGGTTTTAAACATGAATTTGGATCATCTTCGTTATTTTATTGAGCTTTCACGAACCGAAAACTACACAAAAACAGCAAAATCGTTACACATTACACAACCCAGTCTGACCAAAGCGATACATTCTTTAGAGTCCGAAATAGACATTTCATTATTTGAGAAAAAGGGTCGGAATGTCACGCTGACCACAGCCGGCAAAATATTTGCTAAAGGTGTCGGAAATGCATTGTTACAATTAGATAGGAGTGTTTCTGAAATTGAAGAATTAAATAGTAAAAAGACTTTAATTCAAATTGGAGCTTTACGGACACTAAGTATTGAATGGCTACCAAATATCGTCCAAAAATTTCAACAAGAATCAAACGATACTTCAATAAAATTCCAATTTAGTAGTGACACAGGTTTATCACCAGATATATTGAAATCGCTCAGAGAAGAAAAATACGATGTAGCATTCTGTTCCAGAATGGAGGAATACGATGATATTGCCTATTATCCGATCGAAGAACAAAATATGGTGTGTATAACGCCGTTACATCATGAATTGGCTAACAAAACAAGCCTAACTTTACGTGAGACGCTTCCCTATCCACAAGTAGTTTTTTCAAAAAGAAGTGGGCTGTATTCAGTAATTGAAAAAATGTTTGAAGACAGTGGCGGGCATCCGATCGGCGTCTATTCCGTGGAGGAAGATCAAGCAATGGCAGGACTTGTTGCACATAACTTTGGAATCGCTATAACGCCTGACATGGAACTATTACATACTATGCCTCTGCGAGTAATTCCCATCTCATATCCAAAGTGGAAACGGGTCTTTTATATGGCAACTTTAAAGAAACGATTCAGACAACCAGAGGTAGAAGAATTTATCAGTTTCGTTCTTAAAGAGAGTAAAGACAGTCTGACTAATCGAATTTAAGATAAAAAAAGAGACTCGATCAAAAGATCGAGTCTCTTTTACTACCTATATATAATTATTAATACCAAGCGGGTTTGTTACCATCAGTATTAGGCTTATTAACGCCAAGTGATTCTCTAACATGTTTGTCAGGCGCTTGAGTAATATCAACAACCAATTGTGCAATTGATTTTCTTGAAACTTCAGTACCCTTAAATGTTTCACCCTTTTGAGTGAGTTCGAAGTCAACTTCATCTTTATCTGTTAACCAAGCTGGACGAATGATCGTATAATCAAGATCTGAATCTTCAAGTACCTTAGCAGCCGCAGCATATATTGTTATGTAATTGCCAAGTGTACTATTATTCCATTCGCCAAATTTACCAGGAACTTCATCATAAATACCCAAAGTTGAGATCCAGATCAAACGTTTCTTGCCTGCAGCATGCATGGCTTCAACAACTGCTTTAGCCTGATCCTCAATATTACCACCAGCTAAATTAGCATAAACAACATCGACATCTTTCATTGAATCTTCCAACGTTTGGACATCAGTAACGTCCCCGCCAATAATTTCAACTAATTCATTTTTTATATCACGTAGACGTTCTGGACTTCTAAGATATAATTTCAAGCTATTACCGGTCGAATCCAAGAAAATATCCTCTGCCAAACGTGCAATTTTACCATTTGCTCCTAAAATCAATACTTTAGACATAATATTCCTCCTATATTCCTGTTCATACTTAATATAGTAGAAATCGATCTTTAATACAAAAAATGTTTCTCGCAAAATCAGTGATAGACATAAAATTGACAATAATATGTTTATTTTTTAATACATATAATTATTTGCTTTGATTAATGAGTAATATCTTTCAAAACATTGTCTATCATTTCCGTATAGGCAATTGGGCCCTTGTATTGCCAACTGGAATCGTCACCATATTGGAATAAATTATCATTTTTTACAGCTGAAATGTTTTGCCAAATAGGATCCTTAAACATTGAGGCACCTTTATCACTATTAACTAAGAAAATATAGTCAGCATCTAATTTTGCTAGTTTTTCCAGTGAAACGGCAGACCAATCAGCCGTTGCCTTTTTGGAAACCTGTTTAACTAAGTCTGGTTCTTTCAATCTCAAATCACCATATAGTAAGGAACCACTAGCCGATTTGTCACTAACAATAAAAGCTGAATTGTTCGTTACCCAAAGAACAGCAACAGATTTATTTGGTGCAGATTCCTCTAGTTCTGAACGTGCCGATTTAACTTTCTTATCATATTTCTTCAAAACTTTCTTAGCCTTATCAGTCTTATTGACTACCTTGGCTACATCTAAGAATTGTGCTCGCCAACTGACGTTATTTCCATTTTTAACAACATATGTCGGTGCAATTTTCTTATATTGATTGTATTTTCCATTAGCTACAGCACTATCTGTACCCATCAAGATAAGATCTGGTTTTGCTTTGGTTACAGACTCATATGGTAGAGAATAGTCGATCAAAGGAACTTTTTTTAGATCCTTCTTTAAATATTCTTGAGTACCGGAACCATTTTTAACTGACCATTGAACAGCCGGCTTAACACCAACAGCTACCAAATAATCTTCCAAATAACTTCCTACAACACGCTTTGGATGCGTAGGTACACTAACTTTATGATCCATGGAATCGGTCAAAGTTCTAGTTGAATTTTCTTTTGAACTATTGCCACAGGCCGTTAAGAACACCGCCAATAGCAGTGTTAAATATGCCAAGACTTTTACAAATTTACTTTTCTTCAAAATTACCTTCCCCCAATTTCAAAATATAATTAGATTATCTGTGAAAAGGTTATCAAATGTCAATACAATGAGTTAAAATATATAACAATTAGACAATTAAATTATTCCACCTGTATGTAAAAGAGTTTTAAAGGAGCAAAATAAATGGATATCATCGAGACAAAAGACGTCTGCGTCAGTTATGATAAAAAATTAACCATTCGCGATTTATCAATTAGAATTCCTAAAGGACAGATTACGACTTTGATTGGACCAAATGGTTGCGGCAAGTCAACTTTGATTCGAACTATCGCCCATTTACTAAAACCTTCCAAAGGAACAGTTTTTTTAGATAGTCAAAATATTACTCAAAAGAAGATCAGTGATATTGCCAAAGAAATGGCCGTACTTCCCCAAACCAACAATTTGGCTAACGATTTGACTGTTCAGGAACTTGTAACTTTTGGACGTATCCCTTATCGTAAGAGATTTGCTTCTATGTCAAATTTAGATCATGAAAAAATTGATTGGGCTTTAGAGAAAGCCTCACTACAAGATTTGAGAACTAGACGTCTTAGTACACTTTCTGGTGGTCAAAGACAACGCGCCTGGATCGCCATGGCTATTGCCCAAGATACTGACACGATCATCCTTGATGAACCAACAACTTACCTCGATTTAACTCACCAACTTGACGTAATGCTTCTTATTAAAGAGTTGAACGAAAAGGAGCATCGAACTATTATCATGGCTCTTCATGATTTAAATCATGCATCCCGATTTTCTGACCAGTTGATTGCCATCAAAAAAGGACAATTACAAGTCAGTGGTCCCGTTCAAAAAGTTATCACCCAACAAAATCTCAGAAACATCTTCGATATCGACGCTAAGATCATTGAGGATAACTCCAAACCTATGATCTTAACTTATGACCGTTGGCGAGGTGAAACGGTTTGAACCAAAGATTAAAATTCTCTATTCATCTAATTGTTAGTCTTTTGTTACTAGCAATTCTAATTATTTTAAGTATCCGTTTTGGTGCTAATAAAAATGAATCCTCAACTGTATTTAATGCCATTTTTCATTTCCAAAAAAATAATGTTGATCAACAAATAATCAGAAATATTCGTATTCCCCGAGTCATAGGTGCAGTTTTAATTGGTGTCGCCTTAGCTGGAAGTGGTGTTTTGATGCAAAGCATAACCAAAAATCCGATGGCCGATTCTGGAATCCTAGGTATTAATTCTGGTGCTGCTTTAATGCTGACCGTTAGTTTTGCCTTTTTTCCTCATTTATCTACTCAAGGAACTACTATCTTCTCAATTTTGGGGGCAGCTTTCACATCTATACTAGTTTTCGTTATCAGCTCGTTAAAAAAGTCACAAATGAGCCCTACGATTTTAGTTCTATCTGGTATGGCAATCAGTGCCTTCTTTACTGCCATAAGTGAAGGATTGGCACTCTTGTTGCACCTTAAACAAGATTTAGCTTTTTGGCATTTTGGTGGTGTTTCGGCCGTCAGTTGGGTTCAACTCAAAAATCTCGGTCCTTGGATCGCAATTGGAATAGTTATTCTATTATTTCTAGCTCCTAGTATGAATCTATTACATTTGAGTGATGACTCAATCAAAAGCTTGGGACGAAACATCAATGTTATCAGAATCCTAGCCCTGATCTGCGTCGTTATTCTATCTGGAATTTCGGTTTCCTTAGTTGGTGCTGTGGCCTTTGTTGGTTTGATCATCCCCCACATCGCTAAATTCCTGATTGGTACTGATTATCGACAGATCATCCCTTTAACGTTGATCTTAGGGGCAGATTTAACCGTTTGTGCTGACCTTATCGCTCGAACGATCAATCCACCTAATGAAACGCCATTTGGTTTAATAATTTCTTTAGTTGGTGTTCCCTTCTTTATTTATCTAGCTAGAAAGGACGGCAATAACGCATGAGAAAAGGCTTAAAACTGTCCTACTGGTTGATAATTTTAATTATTTTAATGGTCATATTAATGGCCGTAAATCTCAATACTGGTGAGATGAATGTTTCTTATAATGATATTTTCAATTTGATTATTGGCCGTGGCACCTATACTCAATCTATGGTAATTTTTGACTTCCGTATGCCTAGGATCGTGATTACTTTACTCGTAGGTTTTTCGCTGGCAATTGCCGGTAGTGTTATTCAAACCACCACTCAAAATCCGATGGCTGATACCAGTTTTCTGGGTATCAATTCTGGAGCTGGTATTGCTGTAATGCTCTTTATTGCCCTAGTCAAAAATCAAGATGCCCATATGTTTTTGTTACCGATCCTAGCGTTAGTTGGTGCCTTAGTAAGTACTTTCCTAGTTTTTCTATTCTCCTTTAAGAAAAAAGATGGGATAACTCCTAACCGCCTACTACTTACGGGTGTAGCATTATCGGGGTGTTTTTCTTCGATCATGGTCTTATTAACTTTAAAAATGTCACCCGAAAATTACCAATTCGTCATGAATTGGCTAACCGGAAGTATTTGGGGTACAAGTTGGGAATTTATTTTGATTGCATTGCCATGGCTAATAATTTGTACAGTCCTTATCTTCAGTAAATTAACCATTTTAGATTCCTTTAACCTCGGTGACGACGCTGCTCAATCATTAGGTATTTCTCTAAAAAAAGAGCGGATACTTCTGATAAGTTTGGCCGTGATCTTAGCCGGCGTCAGCGTTTCTATCAGTGGTGGAATCGGATTCATCGGTCTTATAACGCCAAATTTAGCCAGGCGAGTTATTGGCTTCAAACACAGTCATCAATTGATATTGTCAGGAATATTAGGTAGTTTTCTATTGTTGGCCGCTGATACTTTAGGACAACTTATCAGTGCTTCATCTGAAATTCCCGTTGGTATCATCGTAGCCTTGATCGGTGCTCCGTACTTCGTATATATACTTATAAGATCTAATTAAGAGTTGTTTTCAGAAAAAATGAAAGCAATTCTTATTTTTTTGGCTTTGGACTAGGTTTCTCATATAGCAAGTTATCTGCTTATTGAAAATAGGAATTAGTTAAATCTTATATAATCCAGTAACAGCAAGGAAATTGGTATACTTTTATTTTCATAAATAGAGTTTGTGAAATGATTAGCCATCGAGTAACAAATATATTTATAATTATAACCCTTGTCTGTCAGTGTAATCAGCCTTATGCCGTGTTGAAAATAAAATATTATTGATTTTCATATTGTGAAATTATCAAAATCTTGCTATATTATAGGCGTGATATGAAAGCGGTTTCAAACTTTAAGGAGGCACTAAAATGAAAATTGGTATACCTAAGGAAATTAAGAATCAAGAAGAACGTGTTGGTTCAACACCATCTGGAGTAGCAAATTTGGTTCGTGCTGGACACGAAGTAGTTGTTGAAACAGGCGCAGGAATCGGATCAGGTTATCCTGACAGTGATTACACAGCAATGGGCGCTTCTATAGGAAGTGCACAGGATGCCTGGAACTGCGAAATGGTTATCAAAGTTAAAGAACCTCTCCAATCGGAATACAAATATTTCCGTGAAGATTTAATCATCTATACATATCTACACTTAGCAGCTGACAAGGAATTAACAGAAGCACTCTTGAATGCTAAAACAACTGGTGTAGGTTACGAAACAATGGTTGGACCTCGTGGTGGGCTTCCCCTACTTGTTCCAATGAGTGAAATTGCTGGACGCATGTCTGTACAAGTTGGTGCTCACTTCTTAGAAGAACCACATCAAGGTAAAGGATTACTACTTGGAGGCGTTCCTGGTGTTAGACGTGGTAACGTAACAGTTATCGGTGCTGGTACAGTTGGCTTTAACGCTGCCAAAATGGCAATCGGTCTTGGTGCAAACGTAACAATTTTAGATATCAATGCACAACGTTTAGCAGAATTAGAAAATATCTTTGATGGCAAGATCCAAACATTAATGTCAAATGAGCACAACATAGCTGAATGTGTTAAAAATTCTGACTTAGTTATCGGTGCTGTATTGATCCCTGGTGCTGTAGCTCCTACATTAGTAACTGAAGAAATGATCAAGAGTATGGAACCTGGATCTGTTATCGTTGATATTCCAATTGATCAAGGTGGAATATTTGAAACAAGTTCAAAGGCAACAACACATGATGACCCAATCTATATCAAACATGGTGTTATCCACTATACTGTTGCTAATATTCCGGGTGCTGTTCCAAAAACAGCTACAGAAGCTCTTTCAAGCGCAACAATTCCTTATGCTCTCCAAATTGCTAACAAAGGACTGGCAAGAGCTTCCGAAAATAATACTATCTTTACCGGAATCAACACTCACGCCGGTAATCTAACAGAAAAAGCAGTGGCTGAAAGTCTAGAAATGCCATATAAGAAATATTCAGCTGATGCTAAACTTGTTTAACCATGGGTGATAAGATCGATCTGAATACGTTATTGAATGGTAAGTCAGATCGAAAAAAAACGTTGGGATTATTTGACCTTTCCATCTTAGGGATCGGTGCCATCATCGGTACCGGTATCCTAGTTCTAACTGGGATCGTAGCCGCAACTGACGCTGGACCAGGAGTTATTTACTCCTTTCTGATCGCAGCTTTAGCAAGTGGATTGATCGGGTTATGTTATTCCGAATTGACAACTAGTATCCCAAATTCAGGTAGTGCTTATGTTTATGCCTGGGTAACTATTGGTCAAAAAATGGCCTTCTTTGCCGGTTGGACTTTGCTTGGAGTTTATATAACGACGACAGCTACAGTAGCTAATGGCTGGACGGGTTATGTTCACTCGTTCTTACGGGAATTTGGTATCTTACTCCCTGATACTTTAATAAAGTCACCATTTAATGGTGGTATCGTAAATCTGCCTGCAATTATTATGATTTTACTAGTAACGCTGATGTTGACTCGCGGTACTAGCGAAAGTAAGGTTTTAAATAATATTCTAGTAATTGTTAAGTTAGCTATCATTCTCCTATTTATCTTTGTTAGTTTATCCGATGTCCAACCTAAGAATTGGTCTCCATTCTTACCTTACGGAACTACTGGTGTTTTTGCTGGTGCTTCAACTGTTTTCTTCGCCTTTTTAGGATTTGACGCTTTGGCCACCTCAGCTGAAGAAGTGAAAGACGTACAAAAAACACTTCCACGAGCTATCATCATTTCACTATTAGTATCGACCTTACTCTATGTAATAGTAAGTTTAGTAATGACTGGAGTTATGCATTATAAGAATCTCAATGTTCCTGAAGCTATGTCATTTGTTCTGATTGAAAATGGACACGGCGTAGCTGCACAAATTGTTTCAGGTGGTGCTATTTTAGGTATTATCGCCGTGGTTCTGGCCTTCATCTACGCTTCATCCAACATCACTATGTCCATGAGCCGTGGTGGGTTCTTACCTAACAACCTAGCTACTTTAAACAAAAAAACCGGTAGCCCTAACAAAGCTTTATGGCTGATCGGAATTGTTGCATCAATCTGTGCCGGACTGTTAGATATCAAGAACTTAGCGATTTTTGCAAACGTTGGTTCATTGTGTGTCTTCTTCCTGATATCCTTGATGGTTCTATTATTAAGAAGACAACATCCAGAGTTAAAACGTCCATTTAAAGTTCCTTTTGGAAGGATCATCCCTATTCTTTCAATGCTAGTTTGTGTATTTCTATTAGCCAACCTGCCGCTCAACGCTTGGTTAAACTATTTCGGATGGTTAATTATCGGTTTATTAATGTACTTCTTCTATTCGAAAAAACATATTAAAATTGAGCTTGAAGATACAAGTAACTCAGGTAAAGGTGGTGATGCATCTGATATTGATAAAGACGATGACGACGACGCTTTACTGGATTAACCATTTCCTAGAATTTACCAGCTCTGCTGACACAAACTCGAAAAGAGTGAAAAATCCATAACATTCCCCTGTTATGGATTTTTTTTATTGTGAGAATTTGCAGATAAGGAATTGGGGATACTTCCATGCTATAATTTGTCTGTAATGCTGAAAGCTTAGGAGGAAATTATGTCGAGTAATGTGGCTCACTTAATTAAAGTCGCATCAAATGAAATATCGCGTAGCGTAAATAATTTTGCGGCTAAATATGATCTCACCGGTACACAAGTTCAGATCATCGACTTTCTCACCCATATCCCTGAGAATAAAGAAACTTTTCAAAAGGATATCGAGACGGAGTTCAATATTCGACGTTCAACTGCTACTAATATTCTAAAGAATATGGAAAAGATCGACTTGATCAAACGTGAATCGGTCAAAAGTGATTCACGCCTTAAAAAAATCATTATTTTGCCTAAAGCAAAAGACCTGCAAGATAAAATTGACTACTTTATGAAGGAAAACGACCAAAAGATCCTCTCAACTCTGGGGACCTTTGAACGTCGTGGCTTTCTGCACGCTCTACAAAAACTACCTGAAAAGCTAAAAAACAATTAAAGTGAGGTAATTAAGTAATGACAAAAGTAATTATGGACTGTGATCCTGGTATTGATGACGCCATTGCATTGACCGTTCTATTAGCGCACCCCGAAAAGGCCGACCTAATTGGTGTAACTACTGTTGGTGGAAATGTTCAACTCGACTACGTTACAGCGAACGCCAAAAAATTACTAACATTTTTAGGTTCAAATGCTGAATTGGCTTCTGGACAGGCAACTCCACTGATAAAAGAAATTGAAACTGCCAGTCAAGTCCATGGTAAAACTGGTATGGATGGATACGACTTCCCAGAAGACAGTAAAAATTATCCATTAACAAGTAATAACGCGGTTACGTACCTATACGATCGTATTTCAAATTGTGACGAAAAAGTTACTATCGTCGCTACTGCACCACTAACTAATATTGCTTTGTTATTAAAGGTATTCCCAGAAGTTAAAGAAAATATCGAACATATCTACGTTATGGGTGGTTCAACCCTGCAAGGAAATATCACATTGGCTGCTGAATTCAACGCTTATGTTGATCCGGAAGCTGCCAAAATAGTCTTTGAATCTGGTCTTCCAATTACCCTTTCAGGACTTAATCTTACTGAAAACAAAGCCTACATGACAATGGAAGAAATCGATCACATCAAAGATCTTGGGCATGTTGGTGTAATGGCTAGTTCAATCATGGAATTCTATTCCGCGGCTGAGCTCAAAAATGGTCACACTAAGATTCCAGTTCACGATGCCTGTGCTGTTATCAGTTTGATCGCACCTGAATTATTTACTAAAAGTGCAGAATATCCAATCACTGTCTCACTCACAAACGATGAATTCCGTGGTATGACTTATCCCGACCGTCGTGTCTATGCTTCTAAAGAAAACAACATCAAAGTACTTGAAGATGTTGATCGCGAGGCCTTCGTTAAATATATCTTTGACTCACTTCAAAGCTATGAAAAATAAGCACTAAAAAAGTTCGTATCGAATTAAATTTCGGCACGAACTTTTTTATTTTGGCGTAAATCTTTAATGCTATCGATAATATCTTGAATAGTCAGTTTAGACATTTCATCTTCAGCAGCCTGCTGAACTCTTCTATATGCTTCATCAAGTGTTTCCTGAATATTGGCACCAACCGGACAATCCATATTAGTCTTAGGATCAACATGCAGTAGATCATGATTAGTTTCAACAGCTTTAAAAACATCTAATAGTGTGATCATATCAGCTGATCTAGCCAATTTTGGTTTAGCAGAACCAACATGACTATCTAACAGACCAGCCTTTTTAAGATTTGCCATCAATTTACGAACCACGCTGGCATTTGCCTCAATACTTTGGGCAATATCATTACTGCTGATTCTCTCATCAGGAATAATATCAATATAAGCCAAAATATGAATTGCGTCGCTCAATTTATAAGAATATTTAATGATGGTCACTTCCTCTCTAAATCGATACTCATACTATTATACCCAAAAGACTAACGATTCAAAATTTCTTTGACTGCATCTGGAAGTGTTGTTAATTCATGTCCCAATATATCAGGAAGATCCGTTGATACAACATTTAATTCATTGTCACGCATCATTTCTTGCATGCCAACAAAAATATCGGCCGTGTCTTCATCAAATCCTGAATTGATCATACTTTGACGATATTCATCGTCTGAAACACTCTTAAATTCAAAACTCTTACCTGTAACTTTTTTGACGGCTTGACCAAGTTCGGCATAAGTTACTGGTTTACCAGCAAATTCATAGACATCTTTAGCGTTATCAAGTTCCATAACTTTAGCGGCACCAACAGCATATTCACGTTCCAAAGCAAACCCAATCTTACCCTCACCAGCAGCATAAACAGCGTCTTGTCCAGCAGCACCAGCCTTAAGATAACTCATTTCATTTTCCAAATACCAAGCATTACGTAAGAATGAATACTTTATACCACTCTCTTTGATCATTTTTTCTGTAGCTTTATGATCTGATGATAAAGCGGACTTAGCATTATCGGCCTTAGCAAAACTAGTATAAGCAATGTAATTTATGCCAGATTCTTTAGCAGCTTCGACAACATTTCTATGTTGAGTTTCACGAGGAATTTCACCTCCAGGGACTGAAGAAATGAATAATAACTTGTCGATTCCTTTAAGTGCTTCTACTAGGTCATTTTTATCAGTATAGTCGGCTTGTTTAATATTGATTCCTGCTGGCAAAATCTTTTCAGCTTTTTCAGTATTTCTAACAATAGCAGTGATATCACTAGCATTAATATTCTTTAATAGTTCCGGTATGGCGATTTGTCCAAAGTGACCAGTTGCAGCCGAGATTGCGTATTTCATATTTATATACCCTCTTTTTTAGATTATGTGTTGTTTTATTAATTACAGGTATCATCTTAACAGGCTGTTATTTTATTGTCAACAGGTAAAGATAAAAAAGAAGCTATTTCGTATTGTTAACAAAATAGCTTCTATTAATTAACATCATTTAGATTGATTATAGATCCAATCTCTTATTGATGGAATTGTGTATGCATAGTCGAATGATGCCATATGTTCCATGGACTTATCTGATTTTTCCATAACCGTTCCTGACTTCCACGTAATAAAGTTGGCATTTTCATTCTGATTTAATAATTTATTAACTGCTGTATTCTTAGCCTTGTCAGAAATAGTTGCATCCAACGTCACTGAAGTATAAGCTGTACCATATTTTTTCAACATTTTCTTTAAATCTTTTTGGCCCTTAGAGGCACTGGAATCGCCACCGGCAGCAAGATAAATGAACTTCTGATTCTTGAGCTTTTCTAATTGTGACACGTCCCACTGTGATGAAGTGTAAAGTGTAGCAGCAAATAATTTAGGATAATGCGAATTAAGATAGAATAGTGTCATTCCTCCCATTGATTGGCCCGTAGCATATAGTCTTTTTTTATTGATACTATACTTTTTCTCCAATTTGTTTAAAAGATCTAAGTACGTCTGAACATTCTTCTTAACAACTGCTGAACCGGATTGTCCAAAACCACCTGAAATTGTTGAAGTATCAAATACTGGTACTAAAACAAAACTAGCATGCTTCTTTTGTTCTGCCTTTGTTGCCCAAATACTACCCCCATATCCCTGTGTGACACCAGTAATAGTACTCTTACCGGTGACAGAATCATCATGAATGAAGGTCATCATTGGATATGATTTACTCTTACTGTAGTTTTTAGGAACATAAAGATTGTAGCGTAGCGTTACACCCGTCTTTTTATCTTTATATTCAAGCTGTTTAAACTCCGATTTAACTTCGCTTGTAACCTTTGTTAATGACGGATCAGATTTAGAGTCGTCCGTACTAGTTTTTTTGAAGGAGCTTGTAGTTTTTGAACTAGACGTTGATTTTGAAGACGAGCTAGCATCGCTCGATGAACAAGCAGTTACAGTAATTGCAAATATTGCTAATGAAATTAATAGTAGCCATATCCTTTTTTTCATACATATTCTCCAGCCTTTGATTTTATATTAATGTCATACCACTAGGAGCTTAAAATGAACTTAACTTATGTCAAAATAATTGCCGAATCGTCAACAAAATAATTTATTTTAAGCAATTGTTTCACATGGAACATATTGTATGATTAGCATCTTTGCAATACTAGATATAGTATTTAGCTCGAAAATCTCTGAACGCATCTATCTAATATGGTGTATATTGGAATTGAATAATAATCTCATATAGAAGGACAATACTATTATGCTCACTAAAATGCCTTTCCTAAAAAAAATTTCACCAGTTCCATTTGCTCTATATCAAAGTAAGGTCTGCATCTTTGAACATGATATAAACGATACTATTTTCCTCAATACTATCTCCGAAAAACTGTGGGATCAGGATAGATATAATGAAGTAAACGTTCTGAAACTCAGTTCTGATATTGTAGCCTCATCAAGATTTTCTGTCGACGACAAATCTTATATGTTCGCCGTTACAGCTGAAGAAAGTAACACTTTGAATAGGCAGTTAAATGATATGGAAAAGTTTGTCGAAGTAGGTGTCGACTTTCTAAAAACACAAAAGATGAAAACTAATCTTATTAATCTTCCCCACTATATTGATCGTAAAAATTCTACAATTGATTTTAATCAAGACTTCAAAATGTATAACATTGAAAACAAATTTCAGTTAGAGGAAATAGCTCTTCACGAATTGATCCGTGGAAATAAGCAAAATGTCCAATTATTATTTAATAAGCTCATCAATATCAACACAACACCATTATCAAAAAGTCGCCTAACTTCTCAAAAATATCGTATTATTGGTTTGATAACATTGATCTCCCGAATGTGTATCCGTCAAAGCTGCCCCGTTGGCATAACTTTAAGACTATCTGATAAATTAACAGCTCAGTTAGATAAAATTCAAAATAGTGATGATATCAAACTTTTCATAGAATATCTTGCTGTGGAATACTACAGTTTACTGCGCAATAACGCCAAAAATTACAATTCAAAATGCATCAATGATGCAATAGAATTTATCAATATTAATATCTACAAGCCTTTGAACAATGAAACTATCAGCAATTATCTCAATATGAATCCCAGCTATCTATCTTCACTTTTTAAACATGAAACCGGCATCCCTTTAAGAAAATTTATCATTGATAAAAAGGTCGCTGAATCAAAATATTTATTAAGAAATACCTCTATGTCGATTTATGATATAGCAATGTCATTACATTTCAGTAATCAAAGTCACTTTACAAAATCCTTCAAAGAACGGACTGGTTTTACACCTAAGTATTATCAAGACGTTGTTAATTCTAAATAGAAATCCCGTCTCCAGAACTATATTCACCCGCCATGCGAAAGTACATAACTAAACTTTCATATTTGAGATCTAAAATACCTCATTAGTTTGGACATAAAATCCAAAATAATCAAACACAATTCTATATCACAGGTGTTGCTCTAAAGGCATTTTGAGACTTGTCCATAATCACTTGTTCATCAGTACCTGAATCAAGAATTGTATTCAATTTTGATTCATCTTCAACTACAACCGTTTTTACATACAATACCTTAGACTCTCCAGTGGTCAACAACGCATCGACTTGAGAATTGAATGCTGAATCACCGCTGCCAGAACTTGTTTCTGTTGCGATCACATTGTTATTTGAAATATAGTTATGAGTTCCTGATATCAAATGCATAATGGTTGGAACTACATTCAATGGTCTCAAGAATTTTTTATCCATTATTTCTGAAAAATGATTTCCATAACGAAAAAAAACCATATCACGCTTAAAACAAATTAAGCATGATATGGCTTTTTTGATAATTTATTTAAATCCAATCATAATTTTTATTAACAATCAAATATCGTAGACGGTTTTTAATAATGACTACTTATTATTTCTTCAATTTGTTTGATCAAATGAGGCCAACTATTAGTCAAAACCGCCGACTTAACTTCTTCTGTAAATTGTGGTTTCTCAACAGCTCCAGAAATTTGTTCTCGTAAAGCAGTTTCCAGTCTGTCATAAAAGGCCGGTAAATCTTCCTTTACTGGCTCATCTTGATTGATCAATCTTGGAAGATCCACATAACTGATGTAACCACTTTTATTAACGGTATCGCCCAATTGAGCTTGCAAGGCCGGAATAGTTGTAGCCACTACACGAAGATCACATGCCAGTGCTTCAATTGAAATCAATCCTATACCTTCATAATATGATGGTAATACAAAGACATCAGATTTTCTAAAGATATTCGCTAGTTTTGTCTGTTCTTGAAATCCACAAAATTTAATTTGTGGATTTTTTTGATATGGTTTCAATTTTTCTTGCGCGTATTCGTCCGCATTACCAATCAAATTCAAAACCGCCTTAGGGTATTGTGAACTGATTCGATCAAATACTTTAGCCAACGCGAAGACGCCTTTAGCATCAGACATTTTTCCAGCAAAAACTAAATCAATCGTTTCTTTTTTAGGTTTAGGTGCAGGATAAAAAATATCAGAATCAAAACCACCACCAATAGTAGTGATTTTTTCAGCAGGAATATGATAGATATCTTCAATTTGTGCAATTTCTGGATGGCTCAACGCAAATACATGCGTCAAATGATCCATCTTAGTCACATATTTTTTCAAAAGATCAGGATGTTGGTTTGCCTGACGGATATCAGTTCCATGGCAGAATGCATAAATTGGAATATTTTCTGTTTCCTGACAAACTAATGATGTTAAAAACCAGAGATGGTGCGTGATAATAATATCCGGTTTAAATATATCAATTGCTTGGTGAATTTTTTTGCGAAATACCCCTTGCCAATCAGCAATCATTTTCGGTGTCATTTCACCATAAACTGTACTTTTATATGGCATAACGTCACTCATTCCAGGAAGTGAAAAATCACAATTTTCATTAGGGAATGAAACGGGAAACTGCTCATCCTCTGGCAGTACATCGTATCTAAAATCACCAAAGCGACCGTATATACAGGCTTGTTGATTATTGCCTTTTAGTCCCTTTATTACATTAGAGAAATAAACACCACTGCCGGTTTTTGATGGGAGCTGCGCTTGAACATGTAGTATTCTCATTATTTTTCCTCCAATTTCGATACTTTATATTGTACATCAACATGAGTTCCCACTTTTAATGGCTCAATTCGATTTAAACAAGTTACATGAAAAACACGTTCCTTATATTTAATTAAATAATTGATCGTGGAACCTTGAAAATCCATCTGTTCAATGCGGCCATCCCCATTAGAATCACTCTTTATAACGATGTCTTCTGGACGAATGTATTCTCCATTATCAAGTAAATTAGAATCCCCAATGAATTTTAAAACGAAGTGATTTTTAGGTGTCGAATACAATCCTTGACCTGTATCGATCTGTTGAATCTGTCCTTGATCCATTACCAAGATTTGATCTCCAATAGAAAATGCTTCCTGCTGGTCGTGAGTCACAAAAACCATCGTCATATTGAGTTCTTTTTGAATTTGACGTAATTCATGACGCATAGTCAAACGCAATTTTTCATCCAAATTAGAAAATGGTTCATCCAACAATAATAGTTTAGGCTCAACAATCAGACTGCGACCCAAAGCGATCCTTTGCTGCTGACCACCACTGAGATCCTGGATTTTAGTATTAGAAAATTCATCCATTTGTAACAAATGAAGCATTTTTAAAGCCTTTTTTCGAGCATCATTACGACTTATTTTTTTAAACTTCAGCCCATACATCAGATTCTGCATCACATCCATATGGGGAAACAGACTATATGATTGAAAAACCGTCGTGATATCACGTTCTTCAGGATATAATTTTGTAATATTTTGGCCATCTAAGAAGACCGTACCTTCATCAACTGTTATAAACCCATTTAGACAAGACAGTAAGGTACTTTTCCCACAACCACTGGGACCTAAGACAACTAAAATCTTATTTTGATCAACACCAAATGATAATGAATGTAGAACGGTTTTATTTGAATACTTTTTAGTGAGATTTTTTACTTCTAAAAACATAGCCCCAATCCTTTCCACTTAGACTGATAAATCCAAAGACGATTCCAGACATTACTAAACAGATCAAAATGATCATGCAAGCAATAACTGCGGCCACTTGATATTCTCCTCGTTGAACAACGTCAAACATTACCAAAGTCATCATATTTTGACCGGGATGAACTAAGAAAATGATCGATCCAATTGTAGTCATCGTACTGATAAATCCATTTAAAAACGTTATCGCAAACCCTTGTTTAGTCATCGGGAAAAAAACATCTTTCCATTCATTGACTACCGTTCCGCCAAGATCGTGAACTGTTTTAAAATATGTTGGTTCAATCTGACTAACAGATGCTTTAGCAGCCTTGGTGGCAAAGGCAACTTGCTTAAAAATGACATTAATAATAACGATGATCGAGGTACCAGTCATTATTAAAGGCGGTTTTGAGAAAGCATACAAGTACCCCAGACCAAAAAATGTTCCTGGCAAAATATAGGGAAACGTGCCAACCATTTCAATAAATTTCATAAAACGATCATTACGAACCTTGCTGTAGTAAATAATCAAAAAACTGATCAGACTACCTACTAATCCAGCAATTAGACTGTACAAAATAGTTCTAGTAATAGTGTCATTGAGATATATCTGTGAATCAATGATCGGTTGTAAAGAGAATTGATAATTCCCCATAACTTTTACCGAAAAAGCATTCATAACGATCGACCCATATTGTAATAATAAGGCTAAGTAGAAAATTACCGACAGTATCACTGATCCCACAAAGAAAAAGCCTTTCTTAGGCAATGGAAAAGCCTTCATATTACTAGAAAGACCATGATGCTGCACACTCATTGCATGATCGTACTTTATATATAAGAAAAAACCGATCAATGCCGGAATTGCTAAAGTTAAGTTGATTAAAGCGGCCTTATGGATATCTCCCATACTTATAACCGCAAAATATCCTTCACTGGCTAACATTTTAAAACTTCCACCAATGATAGTAGGTGTTTGAAAGTCGGCCAAACTTCGAATAAAACTAATCAAGGCTACAACTATTAGTCCGGGTTTTAATAACGGTAAGATAATATCTTTAATCACCGCATCGGTCCTTGCACCCAGACTTCGAGCACTATTGATCAGGCTAGGCTCTAGTTGCTTCAGTAATCCAATCAGCACCAAAGCATTCAGTGATGCAAAACTCAACGTTTGCATGAGGATTATTCCCTGTGGTCCGTAAGGTTCAATCGTCATTTGTAATAAATCATGCGTAATCATCCCTCGACGACCAAAGAGTGTTATATAGGCTAATGACGTTACAAATGGTGGTGAAACCATTGTTATCAAAAGAAATACCCGAAGTAACCTTTGCCATTTTTTTGAAATAAAAGCAAAACAAAGTGTCACTGAAACTGCCAGAAAAACAGACAAAATCATTGTAATAATGGCAACAAATAGCGAATTTTGAGTCAACTTAATATTTTGCATAAAAAAACTATTAAATGTTTCGCCAGGCTCATGTAATGCTTGAACAAAGATACTCAAATACGGATAAAAGATAAATAATAAAATACTAAGTGATATGACTATATACACAAACCAGTTAGTAATTTTGCTACCGAGATGATTTTTGCCCATATTTTATCTCCTTTCACAATTTGAAAAAGCCGAGAGCAACTCTCGGCTTTTCGTATTACCTATTTATCTCCTACCATATCTGACCATTTGTTTAAGATAGTAGTTCTATCTGAACCAAAGTTTGATAGGTTTTCTTTAATGAGATCTTTTTTATTTAATCCTAAATCAAGTCCCTTAATACCAGGCATGATAATTTGATCTGTATCTTTACCATCAAGTTTTGCTAATTCTTTCATATTCTTTGGTTCAAGCATGAAGTTGATGAAAGCTTCAGCAACCTTTTTACCAGGTGCATTCTTAAATACAGCAACACCTTCAGGAACCCAAGGAATACCATCTGATGGATAAATCACTTTAAGGTCATCTTTCTTTGCAGCATCAAAGGCCATCTTGTCAACTGGAATAACTCCGATTCCAAATTCACCTGAAGCAGTCTTTTCTTGTGGATCTTTACCACGTTTGCCGTAGAAAGTAACATTATCATTTACTTTATTCCAATAATCCCAACCAGCTTTTTCACCTTTTTTATCAATGATTCCTTTAACAATAGCATACATTGTACCTGAAACTGATGGATCACTCATGATGATCTCGCCTTTATATTCACTCTTAGCTAAGTCATCCCAAGTCTTTGGAATAGGTAGACCTTTTTCTTTTAGAACTTTTTTATTAACTACAAATCCACCAACAGTTAATCCTTTAGATAACCAATAACCGTCTTTATCACGATACTTGGTACTGATCTTGTCGATAGATTTTGATTGATACTTTTCAAGCTGATGATCTGTCTTAGCTTGCATGAAAGCATCTAGCCCACCACCAAACCAAAGATCAGCCATTGGCTTACTCTTATCAGCTTTCATTCTGGCCAATACTTCACCACTAGACATTGATAAAACTTTAACTTTAGCCCCAGTTTGCTTGCTAAATTTATCAAATAGCGGTTGATACGCGTCAGATGTTGCTACGACATTCATCGTTTGACCCTTAAACTTTTGTGTTGTTTTGGTATCAGACGATTTATTACTTGAACTCTTTGAAGAATTGTTCCCACATGCAGTTACAAAGACCAATCCCAAAAGAAATACAAATAAAATTCCCAGACGTTTAATCGCTTTCATTCCTATAACACTCCCCTTTTTTATAAGAAATACATTTAAATTATAACCAATATTTTTATAAACCACAATGAAGTGTTAATGATTTCACATATTGCTAAGCTAAAGCAGGTTCATTCTTTGGTGAATCCGTTACCGTGACTTTGTGTTCTGATGCATTGACCAAAGTTGCGGCTACCATTGAACTAGTAACATTAGTAGTTGTTCTAGCCATATCTGCAAAGGCGTCGATTCCGGCAAAGATACTTACTAATTCCACGGGTAATCCCAGTGTGACAAACATTGCCGTTGCAAGCATGATTCCACCACCTGGGACCCCAGCTGTTCCAAACGACACTACTGGACAAAGCAAAACTATTACAGCAATTTGAAGAAATGAAACATTCATCCCCAGTGAGTTCATAGCATAAATAGACAGTAATGGCGGCCAGATCCCAGCACAGCCCGACATTCCTACTGTGGTTCCCAATGGACCAACAAAATTAGCTATATTTTCAGAGACACCTTCTTTTTTAGTTAAACATTCAACATACAAAGGCAGTGTTCCTGATGAACTTCTGGATGAAAAAGCCATCAATTGTGCAGGTATGATATTTTTAAAATATTGAATCGGTGATCTCTTAGCAACAAATTTTAATAACAAGCTATCCGTTACATACATATGGAAGAAACAACCAACAAATGCTAGGACGATAATTGTCACTAAAGGCATCAATGCTTTGGCGTCACTAGTTCCAATTGTATCTGCCATCAAAAAGATAATTGAATATGGTAAAAATTTGATAATTACACGAATAATTTGATAGACGATATCATGACAATCATCGATAAATGATTTAAAAGTCTTCATCGTATCTGGACGTTTGCTTGATAAAGCAACTACGGCTATTCCGACAATGATAGAGAAGAAAACGATCGGAATAACTTTTCCTTCAGCCATAGAAGTAAATAGATTGTCAGAGAAAAAATCCGTTATAACTTCAGTAAATTTAGGGATCTTTTCTACCTTAAATCCATTGACGACACTCAAATGACTGCCTTTACCAATTCCTGATCCGACAGCTAATGCTGCACCAACAATTGCGGCTAGTAAAGTTTGAAACAATAACCAAAATAATGATTTCGATCCAATCTTTTTCAATTGTTTCAAAGATTGCATCGAATAAATACTTTTAATCAGTGAAACCATCAATAATGGAATAACCATCATTGAAATGACTCTTGTATAAATAGTTCCCAAAACGGCAACATAGGATGTGTATCCTTTAAAGATAATCCCTATGAAAATACCAACTATCAGAGCCACAACCGAAGTAAACGTAAAATTAGTTTTCCGGTTCAATACATAAATAAAGTAACAGGCAATTAAAGAAACAAATAAAGTACCCAGATTCATTGTTATATTCATCAAATCCCTCTTTTTGATAAATTTCTTTACTGTTCTTTTAGATTTGCTCAATAATTAAAGTCATTTCCATCTCCTTTATTGAGTTTTTTAATTATTGAAGCATAGAACACAATTAGGATAACAAAAAAAGGAGCCGCCGAAAGCGTTTCCTTGTATGTTAATTCACTAGTCTAATTTTTTTGATATTAATCTAATATTTTTGTTAATCAGTTTGGGAATTCTGTACTAATAGTTTATGAACAACTTTGACAGAAAATAAATTTTGACCCGTGATCAAATATTCTCAAACATATGGACAATTTTATTCTTACTTATGGTAGGTACGATGATTAATTATCATAAACGAACGATAGATTTGTTCGGTCATAACTAAACGCATCAATTGATGTGGCAAAGTGAATTTTCCAAAACAAATACTGTAATTAGCCCGTTTGGTAACTTCTGGACTAACACCAAGTGATCCACCGATAACGAACGTAATGTCGCTGGTTCCATATGTGGATAAGTCATCGATTTTTTTAGCTAGTTCTTCAGAGGTTAATTCTTTACCGCGAAGGTCTAACAAGATCACATATTCCTTATCCTTGACCTTGGATAATATCCTTTCACCTTCCACTTCTTTAACGTGTGCATCTTCTGCCTCGCTTAAATTCTCAGGAGCTTTTTCATCTGGACATTCGACCATCTGAAACTTACAAAAGGCCCCTAAACGCTTAGCATACTCGGCAATACCGGACTTTAAATATTTCTCCTTTAATTTCCCTACTGTAACTAATTTAATATTCATTAATAATCTCCTCGTAAATATAATAAGCAAAAATGGCTCCTTTGCCAAATGGTAAAAATCGAATTATATTTCTTTTGACTTTATCCACATTTAATAAATAGTTTGTGTACCCCTGTGTAACACTAATTGATCCTTATACATCAAGGTTTTGTGGCTAATTGATGTCAAGTTATTAGCACTTATCAACAAGTTGGCTGTTATTTGTGGATAACTTTTAGACAACGTAAATATGAATAATTCTTTAGTTTTACACAAGTTTTCCACATATGTGGAAAATTAATTTTTATTCATCTATTAAAAAGGCGAAAAAAAACTGTCATTTATTGATAAATGTTCAAAAAAAGACGTGAAACTATTTAAATAATAGTCACACGTCTCATTTTACTCAGAAGTTTTTTTAGTTAAATGAACCTTAGAGGTCTTCAACTTACCGTTATGGTAATATTGAACGCTAACTGTTTCGCCAATTGAATGCGAATACAAAGCGCTGTGAAGATCAGCAACCGAACTTACCTTCTTATTACCGAGTTTCACGATAACATCATTCTTAGATAATCCGGCCTTCTTAGCAACTGATCCTGCAGTTGTACTGTAAACAACTACACCTTTAGTTATTTTACTTGGTAGCTTCAAACTTGATTGCGAATTATCAGTTATTTGATCCAAATCGACTACCTTAACACCTAATGATGGTCGTTCGACTTTACCACTTTTAACTAATTGGTTAATGATCTTGACTACTTCGTTACTTGGAATGGCAAATCCAATACCTTCAACTGAGGTTCCGTCGGTACTTGAAGCTAGTTTCATTGAATTGATACCAATGATTTGTCCAGCGGAGTTGACCAATGGGCCACCAGAATTACCTGGATTAATGGCAGCATCTGTTTGAATAACAGTTGCTTCACCATTAGCTTGACCCGTATTTTGATCTTGTGTCTCAATAGTTCTATTTGTAGCTGAGATAATACCTTGTGTTACTGTCGTAGCATACTGGCTGCCTAATGGGGAACCAATTGCGATCACAGGATCACCAGGTGAGATATTATCCGAATTACCAAAGTTTGATGTTGCGGGTACTTTGTCACCAGAAATTTCCAAGACGGCTAAATCGGTTGTAGAATCTGTACCGACTAATTTAGCTGACAACTTAGTTCCATCAGCTAGGATAACTTCAAGCGAGTCAGAACCGGAAACAACGTGATTATTAGTTACGATATAACCTTTACCATTTTGTTTGGCATAGATCACACCTGAGCCTTCACTATATTCCTGCAAATTAGAATTGGAACTATTTGAATTACTGTCAGAATTCGAATCGTTAGAATCAGTTGATCCTGATGAATTTGAATTACTGTCGCTAGAATTCGAATCAGAGTTACTATCGCCAAACATATCACCAAAAATAGATGATAAATCACCATCACTAGTTTGCTTTTGTTTTTGCAGGTTAACAACAGAAACAACAGAGTTACTTACTTTCTTATAAGCACCAGACATGGTGCTGGCTGTATTTGCTTTACTGTCACTGACTTGGGTCGTTCCTGGAGAACCATCAGATGCCGTATCAGCGACTCTATTTCCAAAGTAAGAAAATCCAGCGAAAGCTATCCCAACACCTAACATGGCCGAAATAAAGGCTACCACAGCCATTTTTAACATTGAGTGATTGTTAGAGCCTCGTTTCTTTTCTTCTACTCTCGAATCAGTTTTATGGTTATTATCCATAGACATTTACCTCCCCAATACTCGATACCCTTAATATAACCTTAAATTTTGAACAAATTATGAACTAGATTAGATATTTTTTCAAAAAAAGTGCGAAATCGATTAAATTTCACACTTTTTTACTATTTTATTACAAAGTTATCAATGGATCAGCGATTGCTGGATCAGTGTCATGGATCGAGAAGTCGTGTTCAACTCCAAAATCATGATCTTCCAAGATATCAGCCACTGCTGTATGGGCAACTTTTTTTGTATTATTTTCGTGACTCAAATGGCCAAGATAAATTTGCTTTGTATTATTACCGATAATATCCATCAAAGTATGGGCACCGTCGTCATTAGACAAATGACCCTTTTCACTTAAAATACGTTGCTTCAAAGGCCATGGGTACATTCCATTGCGCAACATCTCGACATCATGATTACATTCCAATAAATATCCATCGGCATTTTCGATCGTCTTTTGAACACGTTCAGAAACATAGCCAGTATCGGTCAAAATAACAAACTCTTTACCATTATGATAGAACTTATAAAATTGTGGATCAGCTGCATCATGCGACACTGCAAAACTTTCAACATCTAAATCATCTAATGTCATTACTTTATTATGCTCAAAAAGATTGATCTTTTCTTCCGGGACCTTGCCGATCTTAGGCATCATAGCATCCCAAGTCTTTTTGTTAGCATATACATTTAAATCATAGCGTCGAGCAAGTACCCCGACACCTTTTATATGATCAGAATGTTCGTGCGTTACAAACAAAGAATCAATCGTATTAATATCTTTACCAACACTTTCTAATGACTCTTTGATTTTTTTGCCGGACATTCCTGCATCAACCAAAATATGGTGCTTAGGAGTTTCGATATAGGTAACATTGCCTGAACTACTGCTGGCCAAAACACTTATTTTTAAATCATCACTCACTATAATCTTCTCCTGTTGTTGAACTCTTGATCACATTCCCTGTAAAGGCATTGACCTTCTTTAAAGAACTTACTTTGCTATCACGATTTTGAATCGTTACAAACCAAACCGGAATATAAATTGTGCTTCCTTTGGCCTCTAATAACTTGGTGTAAGCCAAGTTGGCATATGTTATTTTAGAATTATTGGAAATTTCAGAATTAGCATAGAGGTTGATAACAATATCCTTCTCACTCTTGGTCGCTTCCTTTTCATGCAAAATCATCAGATCATGAATATACGTTTGTGTATACCCAATAACTTTATCATCGTTGACTGTAAATGTCAGTTGGGCCGTCTTATCGTAAACTTCTCCTAAGTTTTTATCTGTCTGTGAGAAAACGATCTGGTCGCTTGTTGATTGCTGAGGAGAGTACTTATATTGTGTACCGAATAAGACATTTGATTCCTTTTTAATAAATTCGTTGATCTTTTTTACTTGATTGGCTTTAGTAACAGAAATTGGTGTGTTCAATGAACTTGTTAGTTTATGGTTACTCTCATCATATTGAAATTCTTGATCACGTAATTTACCAACATTGTTAACTAAAGAAACATTAGGTTTTGATCCCAAATAATATGCCGTGCCACCCTTAGTATCGAGTTTACCAAAACTGATATCACGTTTTCTCATTTCAGCAACGGTTGACGTGTTGGTACTGCTACTTGTGACAATCTGTTGACTGTTACGAAAAGATAGCAATAAGAACACATCTAAAGATACAAAAACTATCAAGAAGATGATTTCAATTCTTCGAAAATCCATTACTATCCCTCCTCTGCAGATTCATTGGTCCAGTCTTGATATGGGCGCCAATGATTATCAATTTTAATATAGTAGGTTGGAGTCAAATCAACTACATTTTGATTTTCAGATTCACTTTCCCATTGATATCCTACCTGAATGTCTTGAATATCGTTCACAGAATATCCGGCTTTATCCAATCCTTTGAGGATAGAAGTAGTAGACTTCAATGTCGTCTCTGAATTAGAAGAAGGTACCGGAACCTCAAGAACCTTATTCAAGAAATGTTCAGTTGTTCCATTTCGGTTAAAGCTTATCTTGATAGATCCAAATTGACTCTTCTTAAAAATTGGAAATCCTTCAACATATTCACGGAAGAGCAAATCTTTATCATTCCAATCAGCATCGTATAACCGAAGGTTAGAAACAGAACTCTGTAAGTTAACAGCCTTATTATAACCACGTTGATAAAAGGCTAATCTACTCTTTGGCACAGAGGTATCAGTATAATCATAGAATGTTAACTCGCCTTTATCGTGATCAGAAATCAGACGTTTAGTTTCACTGTAGTTATATGAATAAACTTCTCCATCTTGTGATGTAACTAAGTCATCACTATTAGAATCAAATAGTGCTGTCGTGTACTCTCTATCCTGCTTTTCATCAATTACATATGAATAAGCTTTCATCTTGATCGGTTCAGTATAGAACGTAAAGACACCATGTTTCATCAAGTTCAATCTAACTTTCAAATCGATGTTTGCTTTCTTAGCCAATTTCAAAATAGGTTCTGCTGCTGCATCTCGAACGCCAACTTTATAGACGGCATAATTACTATCGTTTGCTAGATAGATGTTTTTATCAGTTTTATCATTCAAATTAATGATAATTCGATTGAATGAATAGTCAGTGGAATGTTTTAAAACCGAACTATTCAATAAATATCCTAACGTTCTAACCGTTATAGCGGTTGGATAAACTAACTGAATCGCATTGCGCTTTTGGATAGTCTTTTGATATTTAGCACCATCTTTTTTGAAAACACGCGTAACTCGATCAAATTTCCAGTCATTCATAACATTTTGAACACTGAAAGAAATATTTTCTTCATTATTGTAAATTAAGCGTTGATCTGTCCCGTCATGCCAAATAACTTGAGTAGGACTTATGACCTGATTGATCGGTATTTTATTTTTATCGGACTCAGTCGTCGTAACATCGACATTTCGCCCTCTTTGATAACGTGCGGTATTAGTCCAAATGAAATAGGACAAAACTACACTAGTAATAACTGCAAAAACTAACAGGATCTGTACAATTAATCGACTAAATTTCATCCCATTCTCCTCCAGTCTCATTAGGGTCAAAAGGCAGAGAAATATAGAATGTTGAGCCTTTGCCTTCAGCACTGTTTACCCAAATTCTACCTTTGTGCTGCTCAACGATCTCTTTAGAAATAGACAAACCTAGACCAGTACCACCCTGTTTACGTGAACGAGCCTTATCAACACGGTAGAATCGATCGAAGACTTTCTTGATATCCTTTCTAGGAATACCCAATCCTTGATCAGAGATACTGATAATAATATGTTTATTAGTTTCCAAAAGGCGACACGTTATAACGCCTCCATCTGGTGAATACTTAATTGCGTTGTTTATAATATTATCCATTACTTGCGTCATCTTATCAGTATCTAGTTCGACCCAGAGGTCCTTATTAGTAAAAATTCGTTTGATACGATAGTTCTTAACGACTTTTTTATCGTCTTCTTTAGCATCAGCTTTTTCTTTTTTCAACATCATATCAAAACGATCTAAGATATATGAGAAAAATTCATTGAAGTTGACTAATTCTTTATCCAATTTAGATCGGCCTTGATCCATGCGCGACAAGTTCAATAAATCTTGAATCATACGGATCATACGATCAGTTTCCTCAGCCGTAACTTTTAGAAATTGTGGTGCCAGATCTTTATTTTCCCAAGCACCATTGTTCAAGGCATCAATATAACTACTGATACTTGTTAAAGGCGTTCTCAATTCATGAGAAACATTGGAAACAAACTGACGACGCTCATCATCTATCTTTTGTTGTTCAGTAACATCATGTAGGACACAGACCATACCACTGATAAATCCACTATTTCTCTGAATAAGAGAAAAGTCTGCATTTAATATCAATGAATTATCGTCCTCATCATCATCGTCATCTTCATCGGGTAAATCGCTAGTTTCAATGATCATGGGTTCTGGATTCTCTAATAGTTGATCAAAACTGATTCGGTCGTTAACACCTAATACTTCAACTAAAGGTTGACCATCAGCTTCACCCTCTTCTTTATTTAAGAACTCCTGTGCCATTTCATTGATAACAGTAATATTCCCTAAACGATTGGTGGCGATAACCCCATCAGACATTTGTGTCAAAACGCTATCCAAACGCCTTCGTTCAGATTCAGAATTTTCTGTTGCCTCTTCAACTTTAACTGAAAGATCATTAACAGCCATTGCCAATTGTCCTAATTCATCTGGTGAATAGACACGAACTTGACCGGAATAATCTCCCTCGGCCATTCGTACAGCTTGTTGCTTCATTTCATCGATCGGACGAGTGATTGCACGAGCAATAAAAATTGCGATGACTGCCCCTAGCAATCCAGCAACTAATGAAGCTGTAAGGAAAATAACAATAATATTATTTATACCTGAATATACTGATTCCATGCTGGCTCTAACATAAATAGCCCCAACAACCGTACTATTATCAGGCGAAGAAACTGGTGAGATAGATTCGTAAGAGCTACCAGTTGCCTTATCATAATAAATTTGAGTTATTTTCTTATCGGTATTGATACTCTTTTTAACTTGGTCTTTGAGAGTCTTAGTTCCAATCGACTCTTTATCTACGTCTTTGGTTCCGACAATAATGCCGTTACGATCAACGATTTGTACATCTGTAATGTCATTATTATTTCTAGTATAATCTTGAATAACATTACTAATATTTTCTTTTGTTTTTGAATCGTTGTCATTTAAACTTTCAGAGACCTGATTTAAACGATAAGCGGGAATGACCACAGAATCTTCAAACTGTTGGACATTCTGCTCCTCTAATTGACGAACAAAGTATGCTCCAATGATTTCAATTGTGACTATCAAAATTAAAATAAATGACAGTCCAATTTTGAAATTAATGGAATGTAAAAAAACAAATCTATTTTTCAAATTTTCTCACCCATAATTACAGTCTTAGTTACATTATACAGCTATGAACATAACAAAAAAACTGACTCGTAGTTTCCAGTCAGTTTAATTTATTAACATATTTTTCTAAACTTCAGAATTAGGATCTCTCAAATAATACCCTACACCACGTCTGGTCATTAACCATTCTGGTTGACTAGGATTATTTTCAATTTTTTCACGGAGTCTACGAACGGTAACATCAACTGTTCTGACATCACCAAAATAATCGTATCCCCAAACCGTTTGAAGTAAGTGTTCACGTTTCATTACTTGACCAATATGTTGTGCCAAATAATAAAGTAATTCAAACTCACGATGGGTTAACTCAATTTCTTTACCATTTTTAGTTACCGTATAAGCATCAGGTAGAATAGTTAAATCACCAATTTTTATTTCGCTAACTTTACTATCTTCATTTTGCGCATGCCGTTGTGTTCTCAAACGTGCTTTAACACGTGCAACTAATTCTCTATTAGAGAATGGCTTTGTGACATAATCATCTGCACCTAATTCCAGACCAATAACTTTATCGATTTCTGCATCTTTAGCAGTTAACATAATAATTGGAGTGTCCTTAGTTTTACGAACTGTTCTAGCTACTTCTAGACCGTCAATTACAGGCAACATTAAATCAAGTAAAATCAAATCTGGATCTTCCTCTTCTACTTTATCTAATGCTTCTTGACCGTCGAAAGCTGTTATGACTTCGTAGCCTTCGTTCTCAAGGTTGTATTTAACAATGTCTGAAATAGGTTTCTCATCGTCTACTACTAGAATCTTTTTAGCCATATTCATCTCTCCTTGACTTGACCATTATACTAGTTATAGCCTATTAAAACAAAATCAGCATAACTTAAGCTTAAAAATAAAAAAAATTATTAAAAAAACCCTTGCTCAAGATTTGTTCCTTATGGTATTATATAACTCGTTGATTGATACATCACATGGGTGGCTAGCTCAGCTGGCAGAGCAACGGACTCTTAATCCGTGGGTCCAGGGTTCGATCCCCTGGCCACCCATAACTTAACCGATTACTCAGGTAATCGGTTTTTTGTTGTCTAAAACTATTATATTATTTATATACCTACTATGTTAAATTATAAGCAACCGCTAAATAACAAATAAAGAGAGCTTTGACGTAACCATAGGATTTCTCAAACCTGTGATTTTGCCATGCTCTCTTTTTAATATATTCTTATTTTTTTAACCAAACTAATGCTTTTATTCCGGAGATTAAGAAAACAGGTATTGCAGGAATGAAGATTACCATCAGGTAAATCATTCCACTTAGTCTTGCTGTACCCATCACTTCATTAAAGAATGGTGAAATAGTGACAAACAGCGAACTTATTGCTGAAAAAGCAACTGCCATAATCAGTTTTGGATTTCCAAACGGATTTCTATGGAATAATGTCTTAGAACTTCTAGCGTCAAAAACATTCCACAATTGACCAAATACTAATGTTAAAAAGGCAACTGTTTGTGCTTCTTCAACTTTCATTCCACTTCTAGCAGCTAAAACAAAGGCTGCAAAGACAACTAACCCCATTGTTATACCACGAACGATAATTCGACTCATCATCCCATCAGCCAAGATCGACTTATGTGTGTCACGTGGTGGCTCGTTCATGATATCCGACTCTGGAACATCATATCCTAAAGCAAATGATGGCAACGCATCGCTGACCATATTTACCCATAATACCATCAAGGCAGTTAAGGTTGGGGTATTACTACTAACATTTCCAATATCATGAGTAATCAATAGAAGACCTAGCAGTAATGATAATACTTCCGCTACATTAGTCGTCAATTCGTGGCGCATGAAATTTTTAATGTTTGTAAAAATGGTTCTACCAGCTTCAACTGAATGCTCAATAGTAGTAAACTTATCGTCCAATAAAATCAAGTCTGCAGAATCTTTAGTAACATCTGTCCCATTTATTCCCATCGCTACTCCAATATCCGCCGCACGTAGCGCCGGTGCATCATTCACACCGTCTCCTGTCATAGCAACAACCTCACCATGACGTTGTAATTGATTCACGATCCGCTGCTTATGTTCAGGCGAAACACGTGCGTAAACTCTAATATCTTCAACTTTATCAAATAATTCATCATCCGATAATTTGTCGATCTGCTTTCCTTCCATTACTTGTGTACCTGTACGTGAAATGATCCCTAATTTAACCGCAATGGCCTGCGCCGTTTTAGCGTGATCCCCAGTGATCATAACAACATTTATATCAGCGTTATGAAGTGTTTCAACTGAATTTCTAACCTCTTCCCTAGGTGGATCAATGATTCCAGCCAAACCAAGTAACGTAATATCTTTCTCTAAGTCTTCCATTGGAGCATTCATAGCTTCATCTTCAGATATTATTCTTTCACCAACCGCCAAGGTTCTTAAAGCTTCGTTAGCAAATTCATCAATTTTATTTTCAAATGCTTTATTGTCAGTATTGATAGAAAGATTTAACAGTACATCAGGTGCACCTTTTGTTAATACTTTATACTCATTACCACTTTTAATAACAACACTCATCATTTTTCTTGTGCTATCAAATGGAAAGACTCTTAAAATATCATAGTCTGTCTCGTCTTTTTTATTTAGTAATTCATGTCTATCTAAGTTTAATTTTAATCCCAAGACTACTAAAGCCACATCTGTCGGATTTCCAAAAGGTACGTAATTTCCGTTCTCATCCCTTGATACGTTTGCTTCATTATTCAAAATACTAGCAATGACAAATTTTTTAGCTGAATTAATTTTATTTAAAGGTGTTATTTCACCTAAAGGATCATATCCACGGCCTTCAACCTCGAATTCAATTCCGTCGGCAAAAAATCTGGTTACTGTCATCTCATTTTTAGTCAATGTGCCTGTCTTATCAGATGCAATAAACGTCGTTGATCCCAGTGTTTCTACACTGTTAAGCGACTTGATCAACCCTTTACTCTTAGTGAGAACTGTGGCACCAATTGTTAAAACAATCGACAACACCGCCGGTAAAGCATCTGGTATGGCGGCCACGGCTAAAGCTATTGCTGTAGACAATATAGCTGCAAAACTAGTGAACGAAAATGATCCCGTTGTTAACCATGTCTTCAATGATCCGGCTATAAGTGTGAACAATACTACACCACCAGCCACATACATCAACTTACGTGTTAGGTCATTTACAGTTTTTTCAATAGGAGTTTTCTGATCTTTTGTATCTTTTAATAGACCTGCGATTTTCCCTAATTCTGTTTCCATTCCTGTGGCTACAACGACTGCATAACCGTTACCATTAGTCACTGTCGACCCAGAATAACCCATATTTTTACGGTCACCCAAATCAGTATCTTCTGGCAGCTCATCAACTATTTTTAAAATCGGATCTGACTCTCCAGTTAAATGTGCTTCTAAAACTTGTAATTCGGATACTTTGAACCAGCGCACATCAGCCTCAATAAAATCGCCCATCTTTACACTGATAATATCTCCAGGTACTAAAAAATCAACCTTAATTTTTTCCCAATCGCCATCTCGTAAAACTGATACTTGATGGTTGTTCATTTCTTTTAAACTATCAAGCGATTTTCTAGCACTGACTGTCTGCCATACTGACAAACCACTATTTATAAAAATCAGTATTAGAATAGCGATTGCTTCATAGAATGATGACATCGCATGCTTCACATCACCGTTTTGTGTTAAATCATAAACGCCACTTACTAAAGATAATAAAACCGCTAATAATAAAATAATTACTAAGGGTTCTTTAAAAGAGTGTAGTAAAACTTTCCAAATCGGAGTTGGCGCTTCTTGCTGTATTTCATTTTTACCATACTTTTCAAGACGTATTTTAACGTCATCTCTAGTCAATCCCTCATGACGATTACTATTTAGTTCTTTCAATACATCTTTTTTATTTTGGTTATAAAACATATACGTGCCTCCCTTGAATTAGTTTTTCTTTCACCCTTGTATAAGCGACTACTTATAGATTAACAAATATTTTTATGTTACACCAGACTTTTTGGCATTATTCTTGACATTTTCTTCTGGATTTTGATTATTAAAAAAATCTCTTCATATATACATGACGAGATTTCCATTTAAAATATTTTTACATATATCCTTCGGCTTCTTTTCTAGTCATCCAAAAATGAATTCCACCAGTTGAGTCGACCCATCTGTTAGGATTAAAGTTATTAGCTATACTCATATGCCCAACTCGATAGACAAAATTTGGATCAACGTAAGAAATGGCATCATGATAAATATCATCAGTGTACATATCATCTATTGTCATGACCTTAGCCTTATCACATCGACATGAATTAGCTGTTGCCGACGTCCTTTGCGCGTCTGCCGGGATCAAAAGTTTAACGATTCGATAGTCAAAGCATTTCTTGTATCCTAAAAATGCCCCTTTCTCTGGACAGCGCATCCTAAAGTGCTGAGTGGCATCATTAGAAACAATTCCAGTAAGATCAGCATTTTCCAGCATGGAATGGAACATATTGGCACCAGATATATCACTATAGCTCAAGTTGCAGCCACGTAAATCAGCACCAACTAATGACGCATTCTTTAACGAAGCATGTGAGAAATTACAATTTTCAAACAAACAATTTCCAAAATCAATACCGTCCAAATCAGCTTTAGAAAAATCAACCTCATTGAAACGAACATTATTGTAATTTCTATGTGATAAATCCTCAGTAGTAAAATTCTTATCTATTATTTGTTCAACCATAACCAAAACCTCTTTTCGTCCATATTGCGACTGTTTCCCTTACTATTAAGTGTAGGTCAAATAGTGAATTTAATCACTAGTTTTAGAAGTTTAATTTCAGGGCTTAGGAAAGCGCTTACTCGTATGATATACTCGTTACGGAATCAGTATCTAGGTTGATAAACATAGAACTATGCTTGCCACCCAGAAACAACCTTTAGGCATATTCTTCAATTTATCACCTGTAATTTTTTGAAAGGATATATTGATTATGTGCTCACAAGAAAAAACCAGAACTAACTTTATTAAAGCATTAAAAGATAGTGTAGTTCCCGCTACTGGCTGCACTGAACCAATCGCTGTTGCCTTTGGGGCAGCTAACTGTCTGGCCTATTTAGAAAATAAGGATATTCAAAAGATCGAGATCAGCGTGTCCTTAGGTGTTATGAAAAATGCCATGGCAGTAATCGTACCTGGCACCGGAAAGCCTGGATTATTAGTAGCAGCTGCCACTGGAGCCATTGCTGGCGATCCCACAGCAGGATTAAACGTTATAGCTAATTTGGTCGATGATGACTTACCTAAAATAAATGAACTTGTTACCTCTGGCAAAGTATCTGCCAAAATAGCCCCCGTTGAAGATAAACTATATGTAGAAGTGAACGTGACCGATAGAGAGGACAACGTAAAAGTTTGTATTGCTGGTGGTCATACCAATATTTTCTTAATTAAAAAAAATGATCAGGTAATTTTTTCTAAAACTCGTCCAGCGGCTTATTCAATTTCTGAATCACAGAAATTTCTTCAAACTATAAAATTTAAAGATGTCTGGAATTTTGCTCAAACTGAACCACTAGAAAACATTTCCTTCATTAAAGACTCCGCAGATCTTAATATGGCCTTAGTAGATGATGGTTTAAAAAATAACTATGGACTTAGCTTAGGAAAGTCTCTAAAGAATTCACCACTAAGTTCAACAACGGATGATTTTTCTAATAAATTAATTTCATATTCTTCTGCAGCTTCAGATGCCAGAATGGGTGGTTCTCAATTACCAGCTATGACAAACTCTGGTTCTGGTAATCAAGGTATTGCCGCTACCATTCCCGTTTGTGTTACTTCCGAATATATTGATGCGTCGGAAGAACAACTGATACGGGCATTAACCTTATCTCATCTAACTGCACTTTACATACATGCCTTTTTACCGGTCCTATCAGCCTATTGTGCGGTAGATTCAGCAGCCATGGGAGCTGGTACTGGTTGTGTTTATTTATTGAAAAATAACTACGAAATGGCCACTGCTACTATTAAAAATATGGTCGGTGATGCTGCAGGGATGGTATGTGATGGTGCCGGTTGTTCCTGTGCCATGAAGGTAGCTAGTTCAGTTTCTTCAATGTATCGTGCAATGAATCTGGCAATACAGGGGATAGCAATTCCTGGAAGCAATGGCTTGGTCAGCGATGACGTTGATACTACTATCCGAGGACTGGGAGTGCTTGCTACGGATGGACTAAAAGAAACAAATCCCATTATTTTGGATATCATGATGCAAAAATAATATTTGTACTGGTAAATTTAAAATAAAGCTGTGACGTAACTGCATGATTCTTAAAACTTACACGACAAAAAATAATTTTTTCAACTAGGCCAAATAGACACTGTAATCCAAATCGGATTACAGTGTCTATTTACTTTAATACTGAAAAACTGACCATATTTTGTCACATTCTAATTTTTATATCTGATATTCTACTACCACAAAGGACAATGTGATCAATACAAATCAACCGGAGATACTACTCTATCGGATCATAATTGGCTCGAGGACCACCAACGTACTTAGGACGTGATCGTAACGCCGTTACATGTGCTGCTCCCAAAGTATCATTTGTTGGACGTATTGGAACTTGAACAAATTTAACATGCATTCCTATAAACGTATCACCTATATCTAATCCCGCTTGAGCTACAACATGTTCGACTTCAACTGGTTCTTTAAATTGTTTAAATGCTTGAATTGAAGCCGCTCCACCTGCATGCAGAGCTGGAACTACCGAAACAACTTCTAAATTATTATTTTTAGCAACTGATTTTTCTACCACCAAACTACGATTGATATGTTCACAGCCTTGAACGGCTAAATTAATACCTTTAGGAGTCAAATTAGCCAGTAAAGTCTTAATAATAACTTCACCAACACCAAGATTAGAATCTTTTCCTATCTGTCCACCCACTACTTCACTTGTGGAACATCCCAAGACAAATAAATCACCATCTTCCAGGCCGGCAGCATCTAAAATATCTTTGATGATGCTATCTAAATCATTGCCGATCTTATTTAAATCTAATACCATAAAATACACCTCTTAAACTAAGTTGGGTCTAAACTTAACAAGACTTTCTACAATAAGTAATGTAACTGCCATACCAAAGCCAACTTGAATAATATTACTGAAAATTGATGCAATACCTGCTGGCCAACCGAATAATAAAGCCGTTGCCAAGAAATAACCAACTACCATAATGATACTTCCGATAAGTAACGGAATTATTGTATTCTTGATTTTCTTATTTCTTTCCGGCGTGAAATAAGCGACCGCTGCACCTTGTAAACCATGAATAATTAACGAGAATAAACACCATTCTGGATAACCAGAAATAATATCAATTAAGAATCCGCTGATAGCTCCTACAGTGAAGCCCATTGGATTTCCGAATAGAATTGCACTAGTATAGATGCCCACTTCACAAAGTGTTACAATTCCCTTTGTTGCAGGAATGGGAATAATCACAAGTAATGACAAGCTGACGGTCATAGCAATTAAAATAGCCGCCAAAGTTATTTGTTTAACCGAATTATTTTTCATTGATTTACTCCTAATGTCGATAGGCGCCTTGCCAGACGCTCCCTAATTGAGAATTTATTTTGATTCCTTTTTCAATTCCTGAACGAACAAACTTCTTAGCAAAGTAAACTGCTTCAGGTAAAGCTTGCCCCATAGCTAGTTCTGCCGTTATAACGGCGGAAAAAGTACACCCGGCGCCATCCGTCGTATTTTTGTTGATTTTAGAACTTTCAAACCAATAGTCTCTATCTTCACATCTTAAATAATCAATTGCCATTTCTCCAGGAAATCTGTTGCCACCTTTAATAACTACATTTTTACAACCATTTTTTTGAATGATTGCTGCCGCCTTTTTTATATCAGCTTTAGTAGTTATTTCTTCTAAACCACTAAGTTTCTTGGCCTCTTCCAAATTAGGTGTAACCACATAAGCCAATGGTAGCAATTTATCCTTTAAAACATCCAAATAGTCAGTTTCTATTTGTGTACTGCCTTCTTTAAATACAAATACTGGATCAACTACTAACGTCAATTCATATTGAGATATTTTGTGACAAATACTCTTTATAACTGACAATTCACCAATTAATCCAATTTTGGCGAAATGGACCGGTAATTGATCTAAAATTGAATCCAATTGCTGTAAAATAACAGCTGAATTAATTTGATTTAAAACAACTTCATCATTAATAATTGAAGCAATACTAGTTAAAACACTGACACCAAAGACGTCTAGTTCCTCAAAGGTCTTTAGGTCCGCCTGAATTCCACCACCGGCTAAGCTGTCTGAACCAGCAATTGTTAAAACATCCTCCATCAATTTACCTCCCCATTTAAGAATAAGTATTACGTTAGACTGGTTTTACCACAACATCCAATTGGCTTGTTTTTTATCCAGCCAATTATTATAATAAGAAAAATTAACAAAGGTGGATTCAAAATGATCAATTGGCATGACGATTTGCCTAAAATTAAGCCCAAATATTTGGCTATCACAAAATTAATCAAGAGTTTGATCCAAGAAGAAAAATTACTACCTGGACAAAGACTGCCATCAGAAAGAAAATTGGCACAACTATTCGATGTCGATCGTTCGACTGTAAGTCGAGCACTTCTAGAATTAACATCGGCCGGTTTGCTCATAAAAAAAAGTGGCAGTGGGACTTATATTTCCCAATTACCACAAATACATTCACTTCCAACTAGAGTTAATTGGAATTTATTTTTAGAGAATAATAAAACAAATTACTCTTTATATCAGAATAAGATCACTCAAACCCGAGCACTAGACAATGGCATGATCTTAGATGCGGCTGGTAACGAATTACCAATGGAACTGATTCCTAACCTCGGCCTTCTACAGATGAATTGGCAAAATTTTTTACTTGCACAAAAACAAGCCCAGGATGCTGGATATTTGCCTTTGATCCAAACCATCGGCCACATTCACGAACAAAAAAAGCAATTAAAATTAACTGAACAGACGCTTTTGATCACAGGTGGAGCACAACAGTCATTACTGCTGATATTGAGAAGTTTACTCAGGGTTGGTGATTCCGTGGCATTCGCACAACCCTCTTACTTTAATTCCAGCGCCATCTTCAAAACTATTGGAGTTCGTACTTTTCCGATCCCACTAACAGATATGAAGATGGATCTAAATGTTTTAGAAGATGTTATTTTAAAACATCGTATAAAGTTGCTAATCCTCAATCCTACTTTTCAAAATCCAACGGGTGACATTATTTCTCTTGAACAACGTCAAAAGATTTTAAAATTATGCCAAGAATATCAAATAGCTATCATTGAAGATGATGTTTTTGGTTGGTTAGTAGATTCTAAAGATGAAGTCCAAACTTTTAAATCACTAGCACCAGAAAATGTAATTTATATCAGTTCACTTTCTAAACTACTCGGCTCGAGTACAAGAATTGGCTGGATCGTTGCACCAGAGGCTATAGGTAAACGTCTATTACAAGTTCAAAAAAAACTAGATATTGTCCCTAGTATGTTGGCGCAAGTTATGGCAAATCTGGCCTTAACCGACGAAACATTTAATACTGAAATAAACAAATTAACTAAAGAACTATCCATCAGACGTAAAAATGTCACTAAAATTCTTCATGAATTAAAGCCTGATTGGAATTTCAAAACTCCCAAAGGTGGCTTTTATTTATGGATCAAGCAAAATGATCCAGATATTTTTGAAAAACTTTTAAAGAAAAATATTCTAGTTAAACCTGGCCCGATATATGGAACAACCAAAAAGGATTTTCGTTTTAACTTTGCTAATTTCGATATAGAGCGGCAGCAGAAATTACGTGCGGCGTTAACGAAAGATAAGTAGTATATTTAGTTATAATGATTTTAATTAGGGGATATTCAAATGGGGAGTTTTAGAGATTTCAGAACACTAAATCAAACATTCTGGAGTAACTTTTGGAAATACAGTCAAATTATTATTTTAGTTGAAATGTCGATAAATTTAATCGTCATTCCTATATTGAACGTTTTAACAAATAGTATTTTAGATTGGGGTAATGTTAATTACGTTTCATATACTAATATTTTAGAATTGATCACTAAGAAACCACTAGTAATACTGGGATTACTATTTATTTTATTATTAATTTTAATTTTGATATTTTGTCAATTCACTTTGCTTTTAACTAGTTTTCAGGCTATTAAATCTCATGCTAACTTACGTTGGCGTGACTATTTTAAAGATATTCTTAAAAACGTTTATCAAATGTCATTTAAGGGATTCGGATTTTTCCTACTATACTTTTTACTAGTTTTGCCAATTGGCGATATTGGTTTTTATTCCAATCTTTTAAATAAAGTAAAAGTTCCAGAATTTATCTTAGAATGGATCTTTCAGGAACATTTTTATATTGGTGCACTACTGATCATTTCATACTTGGTTATTTTTTACATTGGATTACGCTGGTTATTCGTTCTGCCAGCAATAATCTTTGAAAATAAGACCATCCGACAATCGATTCATTACAGCTGGAATATGACTAGAAATCGCACCATTCACTATTTGTTAATTTTCCTGATTATTTCACTAATCGTACCTCTAATATTTGAGGGTATCTTATTTTTAATCATTGGATTACAGTGGTTGATTGACAAAATTCCCATTATCAGATTTCCAATGGCAATTATCAACATGACGATTGTTCAACTAGTAAATTATTCTGCCAGTATTTACGGAACATCTATAGCCGCATTGATAATTCTCAGTAAAACAAAAACCACATACTTCGCTTCTACAAGAAATAAAAGAGCTCATAAGTGGTTCTGGGCCTTACTTGCTGCAAGTATTTTATTCAGTTTTATGAGTTATAACACTATTTACTTTAAAGGCTGGCTATTAGAACGACCCGTTACAATATCTCATCGCGGTGTCGATAACGGTAACGGTGTTCAAAATTCTATTCCAGCATTGAGAAAAACTTCTAAAGAAAAGCCCACTTATATTGAAATGGATATTCAAGAAACAAAAGATCATCAATATGTCGTCTATCACGACACGACCTTAAAGGGTCTAGCTGGTATTAATAAGCGTCCTAGTCAAATGACCTTGGCACAATTAAAGAAAGTAAAAATTCATGAAAATGGAAAAACCGCTCATATTGCCAGTTTTGACGACTACTTAGCAGAATCAACAATGTTACACCAAAAACTATTGATTGAATATAAAGATGTTAATGGGAACAGCGCCAACTTTGTTAAAGGATTTGCTCACAAATACAATCGTCAATTGCAACATAACGGCGATATGGTACATTCATTGGATTATAATTATATCCAAGAAAGTAAAAAATATATGCCGAGTGTACCAGCCAGTTATATCCTATCTTATAATCTATCTGGTGTTCCAAAGACCCGTGCTAACGCCTTCACGATGGAATATACAACCTTAAACTCCACCTTTATAGATGAATCCCATGCCATTCATAAGCAAGTCTTTGCTTGGACTGTCAATGATACTAGCGCCATGGATCAGATGATTTTTCTCGACGTAGATGGAATAATAACTGATAACTTAGCAGATTTGAAACAAGAAATTAAAAATAATTTTGATGATACTTCCTATGCAACTAGAATTTTTAATTATGTAGTTCAAATGCAACGTCCTTTTTAAGTTGTTATAATTAAATCATTAAATATGCATCAAATAGGAGGAAATTAAATGAAACAACGTAACATTGGTGAGACCAGTTGGAAAACATCAGCAGTAGCTTTGGGTATCATGCGCATGAATAAACTTACATCAGCTGAAGCTGTAAAAACGATTGAATCGGCTTATGATAGTGGAATTAATTTCATAGATGCAGCAGATGTATATGGAAATGGTGACTCAGAAAAAATTTTTGGTGAAGCTTTGAAAAAAAGTAATATTAATCGTGACAATCTTTACATCCAATCAAAAGGTGGAATAGTTGCTGACACACGCTATGACTTTTCTAAACAGCATTTGATCGATGCCGTAAATGGGAGCTTGGAACGCTTAGGTGTAGATTATTTAGATTCATTCCTATTGCACCGTCCTGATCCATTGATGGAACCTGCGGAAATAGCGGATGTTTTTGATGAACTACAAACTAGCGGCAAAGTTAGACAGTTTGGTGTTTCAAACTTCAATCCACAACAATATCTAATGGTTCAAGAAGCCGTCAGTCAACGTCTTATCATCAATCAATTGCAGTTCAGTATTATGCACACCGGCATGGTCGACTTTGGAATGCATACTAATATGAAAGATGCTCGTTCGATCAATCATGACGGAGGTATCCTCGAATTTTCAAGACGTATGGGTGTTACCATTCAAGCCTGGTCACCTTTCCAATACGGATTTTTTGATGGAGTATTCATCAACAGTGACAAATTTCCAGAGTTAAACGATAAATTACAAGAATTAGCCGATAAATACGGCGTAAGCAAAAATGGTATAGCAACTGCTTGGATCTTACGTCATCCTGCAGATATGCAAGTTATTATCGGTACAATGAATCCTGAACATATTATTGACAGTGCCAAGGGTGCCGATGTCGATCTTACCAAACAAGAATGGTACGACATTTACTTTGCTGCTGGAAATGATTTGCCATAAAATATTTAAGGATTGATCTGATGATCAGTCCTTTTTGTTTATAAAAATATTATTGGTATACAATCAGAATACTGTTAATCACGGATTAAATAATAATTGGGCTAATAATTGTCTTTAAAATTTCTATGGACCTATAATTACATTTGATTAATAGATAAGAGCATTTATTGCTAAGGGAGATGTTAATCATGCGAATTAAAAGATCTAAACTTTTAATCGCGATGATAACGATCATATTGGCCCTTTTAGCATGGATAGTTCCAAACTCTGAGACTGCTCGTGCCGCTACTACCGATACACAACCGCTATCATCAATTACAGTATCTGGACTAGATTCTGAAGATGCTGTTGTAACAAATTCAAATGGGAATGTTGTCCAAAATGGGGACACCATGTATACTTGGCAAAAATTTAATGTCAGTTATAAATGGTCCATAGCCGATGGCGTACCGATTAAGGATGGTGATACGGCAACGTTCACTCTACCAGATGGAATTACTTCAACTGGTAGTCTAAATAATATACCTATGTACAATGATGATGGGGTTCAAATTGGTACATTCACTATTAAAGAAGGAGAAAAAACAGGTACTATTACCTTTAATGATAATTTTTCTTCGAATGCATTAGATAGAGAAGGAACCATAAACATCAATTGTAATGGTACTCAAACTAACACTGGAAACCCCGGTCATTTTGATTGGACTATCAACAAAATCGGCTGGTTATATGATTATGACGAAAATGGTTTACCAAAATACGTTGTTTGGAATATAGCCTTCAACCCTGACAGTCAAAAATTATCCAATGTCGTTATAACAGATACTCTTGGCCCCGGACAAACTTACGTTAATAGTAGTGTCAATGCTCCAGCCGGAACTTACAACGAAAACGGAAATTTCATTCCAAATGGAACTTATTTAACACCAAAAGTAACTGTTTCAGGTAACAAAGTTATGTTCGATTTCGGAGACATAGATACAGCCGTTGATATGACTTTTAGAGTTGAAATTGAACCTAATCAAGAAGCCGGAAATAATTGGACCGACAACGCTTCTCTATCATCTGATCAAGTTCAAGGCAACGTCGGTGCCGATGTGAACTGGGGCGGTAATGGTACTGGCTCCGGAAATGTTTTAGGAAATGTTAATTTTCAAAAAACAGATGTAAATACTGGTAAAGGTTTGCCAGGAGCTGTATATGAACTCAGCGACTATAAAGGAAACGTTATAATGAGTTCAGTAACTACTGACGATAATGGACAATTCAGCATCCATGATTTACCAGCTGGAAACTATGTATTAAAAGAAGTTAAACCACCTGATGGTTATCAATCTAATCCTAACGAGATAACCTTCAGCATTACTGGTAACTCTAGTGTTCCAATAGATCTAAGTCAATCTGATGTATTAACTCGCGCTTCACTTGGTCTAACTAAGTATGCTAGCGATACTGGTAAACCATTGGCAGGTGCTGTTTATAACCTACTAGATTCAGACGGTAATACCGTATATTATGGTTTAAAAACCGATGAAAATGGTTCAATTAAAGTAACCGATTTACGTCTTGGTAAATATTCACTAGTTGAAACAAAAGCTCCAGATGGTTATCAACTAAATAGTAGTCCTATCAATTTTGACTTAACTAAGGGTGATGACTACGTAACATATGAAGCCATTGATTCTCCAATTTCATCTGGTGGAGAAGAATTTGGTAATCTAGACTTCACTAAAACAGACGGGACTACTGGAACTCTAGTTCCCAATGCAGTTTATGAATTACATGATGTTAATAATGAGGTCATCCAAAATATCACGACTGATGAACAAGGAAAATTCTATATTAGTGGATTAGCCGAAGGTAAGTACTCATTAGTAGAAATTAAAGCTCCAGATGGTTATCAACTTGATTCAACACCATTAGAATTTGAAATAACTGCTAACAAGACAACTGATGTTTCGGCTAAAGATAACAAGGAAACAACTACACCACCTGTAGTTCCACCTGTTAACCCCGGACCTGAACCTATAGTCCCTCCAGTTACTCCTCCTGTTAACCCCGGACCTGAACCTATAGTCCCTCCAGTTACTCCTCCTGTTAACCCCGGACCTGAACCTATAGTTCCACCGGTTACTCCTCCTGTTAACCCCGGACCTGAACCTATAGTTCCACCGGTTACTCCTCCTGTTAACCCCGGACCTGAACCTATAGTTCCACCGGTTACTCCTCCTGTTAACCCCGGACCTGAACCTATAGTTCCACCGGTTACTCCTCCTGTTAACCCCGGACCTGAACCTATAGTTCCACCGGTTACTCCTCCTGTTAACCCCGGACCTGAACCTATAGTTCCACCGGTTACTCCTCCTGTTAACCCTGGTAATGAGACTAATGAGAAAGTCCCTGGCGTAAAGCCTTCTGTACCTTTCCCATCAGTTCCCGTTCAACCAAATCTACCTGGAGCAGCTACAAATCCAGGTTCATCAGAAAAATCTGGTTCTAACGGAATCACTTCAGTAGAAAAAGGCAGATTTCCACAAACGAGTGCAGTTAGAAATACTTGGCTCATCGTTGCTGGATTTGCTATTGTAATGTTTATTCTCGGACATTTGATCCGTAAATATGATCAATAATTTGTGTCATAAAAGGCGACTCATCAAAGTAGATGAGCCGCCTTTTTTATCTTTCCATATATAATTATGCACGCCTTTTTTCTTCAATACAAGACTGTTATTTTTCACTAGAGCGTAATATCATTTAATATCTAAAAACAATTATGGGGGACATTTTATGGACAATATCTTCGAATTGGAAAAGTCACATTTATCTATAACTTATCAAGAATTAACTGATACGTTAAACAGCGTTCAAAAATTACTTTCTGATAATTCTAATGACGCTCGAAAGTTCAAAACCCAATCGGGACATGATAATGCACTTAACTTTGATAGCTACGCTGATAATTTGGATACCTTTGCTTCAATGGAAACTATGAACAAACAAATTGATTACTTTAACAGTAAACAAAATCAGTTAGAAACGATTAAAGAAAAAGCCATTCAATTGCTTCCTAACCCTTATTTTGCCCGTATTGATATCAAGTATTCTGATGAACCCGAAGTAATCCCCTTTTATATTGGCTCCACTGGATTTTCAAAAGTACCGGAAGATCCTCTAGTAATCGACTGGCGTTCACCTATTGCTGACCTATATTATAATAATCAGCTTGGTAAAACCTTTTATCAGGCTAATAAACAAAAAATCAGCGTAGAATTAATTACCCGACGACAATTTCTTTTACATGATAATATTTTACAGGATATTTTTGATACGGACGTAGCCATTCAAGATCCGTTACTAGTTAAAACTCTTCAAGAGAATAAAAACAATCAAATGTCGTCAATAACGGCAACAATTCAAAAAGAACAAAACTTGATCATTCGTGATGAAGATCCTTCTGCCTTATTAGTTAATGGTATTGCCGGAAGTGGTAAAACCTCAGTCGTATTACAACGAATTGCTTACTTACTATATCGTCATAGGAATAGTTTAATTGCAGAAGATGTACTCTTATTGACACCAAATTCACTATTCACCAGTTATATTAATGAAGTGCTACCTAGTCTAGGTGAAGATACTCCATCACAAATGACTTTTGAAAAATTCATGCAAAACTTTGGAAATAGAGAAAATTTTAAGAATAAACGTAGTCATTTAAGAATTATTAATAATAAAATTAATGATTTAAATTTAAGTATTGATGATTTTTGCAAATTAGAATTTAAGCAAGAATCAATTTTTACGAACCAACAATTACTGAAACTATTCAACAAAACTCCTAAGTCACTAACTCTTACCAAAAGGATCACTGCATTAACTGAATTAATACTAAATATAGTAACTGACAAAATCAGAAGATTATCTCTAGACCCAGATATTCAAGCCAAATTAGATGATTTAACTGATGGAGAACAAAACAATATATTTGGGAAAGTAATATCACCAACATCCGAATTAGAGATTATTCAGGCCACAAAAAAATTATTGCACTGGCAGTATCGCAACTTGATTCGTCAAATAAAACAAAAAGATTGGCTCAACATACCACAAATACTTAATAATATCTTGGGAACAGAGGAAGAAAACTTTTTAGATTATTGTTTTGTAAAATTAAAACTCTTGAATTTAAGTCGGAGAAATTTGAAATTTATTATGGTCGATGAAGTTCAAGATTACACTTTAGATGAATTATTCTTTCTGATTACTGCTATCCCAAATGCAAAATGGACTTTAGTCGGAGATGAATTTCAATCTATCAAAAACATTAAAACATCAATAACATTCAATGACTTAGAAGATCTATTTAAACAAAATCAGATATCCGTTAAACAAATAAATCTTTATACAAGTTATCGATCTAGTGGAAATATAACTCGACTATTTACTAAATTTGGTTCAAAAAAATTAGCCAATAATATTAAAATAATCCAATCTAACGGTTCAAAACCTCAAGAGCTTTCTATTACATCGAACGAATTGATACATACTTTAAAAAGGCAATTATCTCAATTTAAATCAAACGAACTGTCAGCCGTTATTACAACTCATTCAAAAAAGGCTGAAGAATTGGCTTCAGCCTTAAAAATCAACCTTTTAAAATCGAATAGTACTTTGCCAAAATCCGGTACATCGATCATGCCGTTAATAACAGCCAAAGGCTTAGAATTCGATAATGTCATCGTGATAAATGACGATAAATTGTATTATAGCGATACTAGATTGGGAAATAATCGTATGTACACAGCACTATCGAGAGCCTCCAAGAAACTATTTATCAATACTATCAATTGATTTTTTCCCAACTCCACGATATACAAAATAGGCAGTTATCGGAACGGTTAAAATAACCCCCATGGCACAAATGAGCATTGTTAAAATTTCCGCGACTAATAATTTATTGTTAATAACATCAACAGCTTTGTAATTCAACGAATTCATCAGGAAGAACAATGGAAATGTCGCAGAAAAGAAATTGAATAACAACGTATTAGTTTGCGTACTTAAAATTTTATTCCCAACTGAAAAACCATCGGCAAATACTTCTTTTGGCGTTAATGTTGGTTTGCTCAGTATGATCTCGTTTAGACCACTAGAAATTGCCACACTTGTTTCTGAAATAACACCAAGACTATTAACCACTATAATTGCTATTGCAAGTTGTGGAAATGATACTCCAGCTGCTAAGGAAAAGGCCTCCAGTTCCTCTTGATCCTCAATTCCCATACCTTGAGCACTAGCCCAAAATTCCAATGGAACTGTAATTAATAAAATTATTAATACAATCAAAATGGAAGTTTTAAACGCAATATTGGCAGTATTGGAATTCTCAACATTCATATATATCGCTACGATCAAAATTATCAGTGAAATAATGGCTGTAGTGACCAGAACGTTGAATCCGTCAGCTATCAAAATGAGCAGAGCGACAATAGAAATCAAATTTATGGCTAAACCAAATAATAATGAAAAAGCACGACTTCCAGCTACCATCAACAGTAAAACTACAAAGGCTCCTAAGAGAAATAGCATTAATATGCCCTCCTTGTAATTATTTTACTAGCGATAAAACTAGTTATAGGTACCGTCAAAACAATTCCTATGGAACTGATCAAAAGCTGTGTAAACCCAAGGCTCAAGGTCATAGTAAATGTATATCCAATGGAATTACCATTACTCAAATACAATAGAATCAAATTCAGGTGCTCCGCTATAACAATGAATAATAGAATATTTATCAGCGGTCCGATCAATTCACGGCCAATATTAATGCCCGCCTTAAATAGTGCGCTTTCTTTAACATCGCTGACTTCTTTTTTCATTTCGATAAGTGACGAAGAAATATCCATTGTTTCATCTAAGATAACTCCCAGAACACTGAAAAGAACTTGCGATAAGAAGACGCTAAAATACGGCTGCAGGCCAAAATCAGTTAACTCTAAATGCACTCCACTATTACCGGAAAGCTTTAGCAATAAGACACTTAATAGTATTGACAGCGTAGTGGCACAAACAGTACTTAGGTAGGCCATTAATGCATCACTGGTTGGTCCTAAAATAACCAGTAAAGCAATTCCAGAAATCAAAAGAGACGTTATAACGGTCATAATCAATAAATAGTTATTGTTGTTGTGGATCAACAACTTGATAAAACCGAAATACACCAACAAATTCAATAAAACACTGATCAATAGTTTACTTCGACTAAATTTCATACAAAATAATAGTATTATTACCAAGCCTAAGCTAAAAACTAAAACCGTATCTCGCTTAACATTCTTTATTGAATAGTGTTGCCCTGACTTTGACAAAATTACCTGCTGACCCTTGCGGTATTTTTGATCAATGAGTTGAGATTGATAGTAAGAGTTTTTTAAAGTTACTTTCTTACCTTTTTTACTTGTATTAAGTAAAATACCCGTCAGTCGCTGATCAATTTGAGTATCGGTGTTTTTATACTCATCGGTACTCTTATCCCTACTAATAACCTTAACCTGTTGAATTTTCATAACTGGATCTTTGTAAATAAACGAATCAAAATGCGTAATAACGGTTGCTACTAAAACGATTAACACTACAATAATGATCCTGGTAATATTTTTTTTCATCAAAACACCCTTAACGGTTTTTTAGTATAACTGATATGTTATCACTTTTTATTTTTAGTTTTTTATTATAATAATATTTGAAATCAATTAGTCACTAGAGCAACAAGGAGTATAGGCCAATTTTGATAGTTAATAGTTAGTTTTTTTAAGAAAAAGTAGGATTTTATATTGACAAGATTTGATTTATGAAATAACATTTTACCCATCAACTAGTTAGGAGATTTCACTTATGAAAAATTTTAATTCTCTAAACATCGTGAATAATCGTTGGCAAAGCCGCTAATTCAGGTTGATCCGTTATGGATGCAATCTGAAAAGGATTGTATCCATGTCGGCTTATTAAACTACGTTTAAATAACACCCACATGGAATAAGTTTAAATTTCATGTGGGATTTTTTTGTTCATCAAGACAATCTCACTATGCTGAGATTGTCTTTTTTTATATATTTAGGGGGAGAAAATATGAAACACACGAAACGATTATACGGCACTCTTATCTTCTTATTCGCATTCCTAGTATTTGCATTCTTTTATACAGGGCATACTGAAAAAGTTGCTAAGAATAAGATTCCAAAGGTTGGCGTCTTGCAATTAATGTCACATCCGGCCTTAGACCAAATTAATAAGGGATTAGATGATACCTTGAAGAAACATGGCTACATCAATGGTAAAAATATCAAAATTGAATTTCAAAATGCTCAAGGTGACCAAAGTAACCTAAGAACTATCAGTAAACAATTTGTTGAAGATAACGTTGATGTGGCTGTTGGTATCGCCACTCCATCAGTTCAATCATTGAAGAATGCAACTTCAAGTATTCCAATCGTCATGGGTGCTGTTACTGATCCGAAGGGATTCGGTATCATCCCTAGCAATACTAAACCAGGTGGTAACATTACCGGAGTTTCCGATCAAGCACCTCTTGAGAGTCAACTAAAATTGATCAAGCAAATTATGCCGGACTTGAAAACCCTAGGGATTGTCTATACATCAAGTGACATGTCGGCTACTACCGAAATGAAGGCTATGAAGAAACTCGCCGAAAAAAACAATATTCAAGTTAAGGTTTCAAGTATCAGTAATGTTAATGATCTGCAACAAGTTGCTACAAACTTGTCAGAGAATTCTCAAGCAATCTTTGTTCCAACTGATAACACTGTAGCTAGTGGTATGAAACTATTATCTAGTATCGCTGGCAAACAAAACGTTCCTGTTTTTCCAGCAGCAACCACAATGGTTAAAGATGGCGGTCTTGCAACCATCGGCCTCAGCCAATATGAGTTAGGTCAAAAGACTGGTGACGATGTTATCAAGATCCTCAGAGGAAAAGGAAAACCCGCTACAATGCCTGTAACATTTATTAAAAAAGGACACTTGATACTTAACGAAAAGAAAGCCAAGGAACTCAATATTCAATTCCCTGACTCACTAGTTAAAAAAGCTCAAAAAGAAGGGAAGATCATAAAATGAATCTAATAATATCAACCATCAGCCAGGGCTTTATCTGGGCTATCATGGCTATCGGTCTTTTCATTACATTTAGAATTTTAGATTTCCCTGATATGACTGTTGAAGGAAGCTTTCCTCTTGGAGCCGTCACAGCAGTCATGTTGATTCAACACGGATATTCCGCCGAAATCGCTTTACTAGTTGCCTTCATCTTTGGTAACTTAGCTGGTTTTGCAACTGCCTTTATGTACACAAAACTTCATATTCCCAGCCTTTTAGCCGGAATTCTAACAATGACCGCTTTATATTCAGTCAATTTAAGAATCCTTGGTAAAGCTAATATGTCATTAACCAAACCAAACAATATTTTTAATAAATATGGTTTGAACAAACTACCAGTTAATTTCAACGGTATTATTCTAGGAATAATCATTATTGCTATCATTACCTTCCTATTGATAATCTTTTTAAACACCGAAAAGGGTCAGGCTGTCATTGCTACTGGTGATAATGAAATCATGGCAGCATCTCTTGGTATTAACACAACTGTTATGAAATTTATCGGTATTATGGTCTCAAATGGTATTGTTGCTCTAACAGGTGGAATGATTGCTCAACAAAATGGATTCGCCGACGTTAACATGGGTATCGGCTCTATCGTTATCGGACTTTCAGCTATCATCATCGGAGAGGTTTTATATCCTGATGTTCCATTAAGTATCAGAATCATCACAATCGTAATTGGTTCCATCGTTTATCGTTTGATCCTAATGATAGTTCTACAATTAGGATTTAATACCAACGATTTGAAACTTATCTCAGCTATCATTTTGGCACTATGTTTAGCACTTCCTACTATTAGAGAACAATTCTTCAGAGCATTCAGAAACGGGGTCAGATCAAAATGAAACCATTACTAGAAATTAACGATGCAGTCAAAACAATTTATAATGATAATCAAAATTTAAATATCCTCGATGGAATCAATTTAGAAATATATCCAAAGGATTTCATCGTCGTACTTGGTACAAATGGTGCTGGGAAATCAACATTACTAGACGCCATAACAGGCGCAAATAAATTGACCTCCGGTGAAATCAAATTAAATGATGAAGATATCACTCAAAAGAATCTTGCTAAAAGAAGCCGTTATATTAGCCGCGTTTATCAAGATCCAAAGCTTGGAACATCCCCTAGAATGACTGTTGCTGAAAATCTTCTTCTAGCGCAACGACGCGGGCTTCCTCGTAGATTACGTCTTCGTAAATTAAATGACAATATAGAAAAGTTCAAGGAACTAACAAAAGATCTTCCTACTTTGGATAATCGTTTAAATACCTTTACCGAAAAACTATCTGGTGGTCAAAGACAAACTTTGAGTTTTTTAATGGCTATAATTCAAAAACCTGAATTGTTACTATTAGATGAACATACAGCTGCACTTGATCCACAAACTAGTCAAGAATTAATGGAACTGACTAGTAAGGTTATCATGGAAAAAGAATTAACATGTTTGATGGTTACTCACAATCTAACTGAGGCCATCAAATATGGTAATCGTCTGATAGTTTTGAAAAAAGGGAAAATCATCTTGGACTTAGATAAAGATCAAAAATCTAAATTAAAAGAACAAGATTTACTAGAGTACTTCTAAATCCTAAGTTCCTTTCTTCCGACTATTTGATTTTAAAATGATTAATATAACTATATTAATAGGGAGTTGAATCACACCTGATTATTTCAAGTGTGATTCAACTCCCTATTTTGGCTCTATAGAAGGTCAATCCTAATCTTTATTTATCAAGAACTTCTTGAGTAACCTGCTTACCAAGAGAACCCATAGCAGATTTTTGTTCATCAGAATCGCCATTTTGACTCATTACTACTAATACAAAGGCTTTATTTCCACGTTTAAAAATTGCCGCATCATTTTCAACACCATACTGTGCATATTCACCAGTTTTATTGTAAACATCAACCACGTTGGTATTTATATTAGCTGGTAATTTAGAATGGTTACTTGTATTACTTAAAATCGACAACATCTGTTTATCGTATTTATCTGAAACAACATCATGATGATAGAGCTTCCTCATGAACATGGCCAAATCATGTGCCGTTGTCATATTATCTTTACCCTCACTGAGCGCATCTTGATCCATCAACATACGTTCCATCTTGGTATTGCGACTCAGATCAAGTTCATCGATCTCATCATTAACAGCATCTAAACCACCGATTTCTTTGGTAATAATATTAGCGGCAGTATTGTCACTCTTAGTGATCATGTAATCGATCAAGTCACGATATGTCAATGAGTCACCGACTTGCATATTTTGAACAACACCAGTTCCACCGACTTTATCTTCACTAGTTAGTTCATAACGGCCGTCAAGTGACATATCACCATCATCAATTTTTTGGTAAGCGGCTGCCATGATATAAACTTTGATATCACTCGCTGCTCGTTGAGGATCTTCGTCATCACCATAACTAGCAGAATCATTATTGTTCAAATCATAGTAAAAAGCTGACGTATCACCTTTGATACCTCCTAAATTATTAGAAAGCAAAGACTTCACATCTGAATTAGTCTCTGAACTATGTTTTTGTGAGGAATCATCATCTGACTGTTTGTCGTTACTATCAGATATTGATTTAGTTTGTTCAGTCTGACTATTCTCATTTCTATGATGTGTCATATAATCATATCCACCGGCGGCTACCAATAAGATAATTATGATCAACCAAATGATCATTGACTTATTACTTTTCTTTGGCTTATGTGGTGGTGTAGATTGTGATTGTTGTTGTATTGGTTTCACTGATTGTTGTGGTTGTCTATTTTCAAATGGTGCTCCACAATTCTCGCAGAACTTTGAATCGGCCGCATTCAAATGTCCGCATTTTTGACATTTAATCATATTAATTCCCCTTGATATTTAAAAAATAGCATATATTAATCCTTACTATATAATAGCAATTACGGCTTTCTTTTTAAATACAGTAAAAAATTATAAAAAAAGCATTATCAGAGATATTTCATCTGATAATGCTTTATTCAATAATCCTTTGTTCTTTAATAGATATATTTTGTAAGTACCCCTTCGCATATTTTTTAACTGAAGTTTGAACATCTTCTTTACTATCATCATCTAAACCAAACATGTAGGCCACGATAACAGCTTTCTTAGTGTCATTACTGATCATAGCTCTAGTAGAATCTGACGTTGGACCACCAAAGGGACTTTCATCATCTTCTAGCAATAACATGTTTTCTAAGTTGATAGCTTTTTTTCCGATACCATGATAAGTTGCTCCAGCTTTTCCCGTTGTCAAAGTAACATCGTCAGAAATTTTTTCAATATCGTAGCTACCAAATGGCAATTTATAAATCAAAGAAAAATAATTATTCAAATCAACTAATGCATTAATTTGATATAATCCTTTACCCTTTATAAGTCTGCGCCACAGACTATCAGATGAAGGTCTGAAACGAGATGGATCTTTGCCGAGGTCTTTATATATTTTTTTCGTAGCGATAATTGTTGGATCTTCTCTGATAGTTTCCAGAGTATCAGAGTGACTTATTCGTTCATTTAGTGGATTCAACAATTCATCCCACATCTTCTGATCATATTCTTGATTCTCAAAATTAATTACAGTTATCCCTAATGACACTTTATTTTTTAACTTATCATCAATCTTAAAATTCATTTTAATTTCTCCTAAGTATCTTAATCATACTATGTGATTAAATACTTGCAAAGGTTTGTTTCAAATCGTCTAACAGATCTTCAGGATCTTCCACACCAACGGATAAACGGATCAACTCGTCCTTAATGCCATTTTTTAAACGAATATCACGCGGTATCGCACTGTGAGTCATTACAGCTGGTACTTCAATCAAACTTTCAATACCACCAAGGCTTTCAGCCAAATCAACCAATTGAAGATTTTCTACAAATGTTTTAGGATCAAGTCCATCTTTTAATTCAAAAGAGATAATGGCACCAAAACCATGCATCTGGTCCTTGGCAATCTCATAACCTTCACCATCCGGATCACCTGGATAATAGACTTGACCCACTTTCTTATTATTTTTTAGGTAATCAAAAATAATTTGGGCATTTTCTTGATGAACTCGCATTCTAACACCAAGAGTCTTAATTCCACGCATCAATAACCAACTATCATCTGGTCCCAGAACACTACCAATCGAATTCTGTAAGAAAAATAATTCATCAGCAAGTTCGTCATCAGCAGTAGCCACTAATCCAGCAACGACATCACTATGTCCGCCGAGATATTTAGTCGCACTGTGGAGAACTATGTCAGCACCCAAAGTCAATGGATTCTGATTGTAGGGCGTCGCAAAAGTATTATCAACGATGACTTTAAAATTATTCATATGTGCAATTCTAGCTATTTCTGAAATATCAGAAATTTTCAACAAGGGGTTAGTTGGTGTCTCCAAATAAATAGCTTTGGTATTTTCTTTTATAGCATCTTCAATGGCTTGTTGATCTCTCGTATCAACAACTGTAAATTCTAAGCCAAAACGTTTTAGCACTTTGTTGATCAATCGGAACGTTCCACCATAAACGTCATTACCAACAATTATGTGATCTCCATTTGAGAATAAAGAAAACACGGCATGAATAGCGGCTGAACCTGAAGCAAAGGCAAATCCATATTTTCCACCTTCAATATCCGCAATCAATTGCTCCAGTGCGTTACGTGTAGGATTTCCGGTTCTTCCGTATTCCCATTTTGATTCAGCACCCAATTTATGTTGGTGAAAAGTCGATGTTCTATAAACTGGAATTGAAACGGCTCCTGTTGCTTGATCCTCACTGATACCACCATGAATAAGCTTTGTATTAAATTTCATTTTTGTCACTCTCCTGATTTTAATTTGATAAACAAAAAAGGCGCAGATTCAAAAGAATCCGCACCTTCTACAAACATCATTATCGCCTTCAAAAACTTTTAGGCACTCAAAATGATGGTCCGCATAAGATGCGAGCCACAACAACATAAACTTTGAGTGTTAGTTAAAAGCATAAGAAGGCCTCCCGATGAATTTATGTTTAGAACATTATAACAACCTTATCATTCTGTCAAATAAATAATATTTTATCCACAAATTTTTAACTAGTGTTACTTATTGTAAATAAGATCAAAAAGTAATAACATCTTTACACATTCCCAAATATTAAAGCTCTAAACAACACGTTAATCCTCCACTAAAGCGCTCCATATTTGAGACGTTTATTTTTTAGATCAATTTATTCAAATAAAACTCAATTTTCATAGAAATAATAATTCATAAATTATAAAAATCCTTTACAAAAGCTGATGAAATAAGTATTTGGTTATTTGATATGATTTAAATAGAAACTTTGGGAGGGAGGTATACTGTGAAAATCATTAAAAAGGTACTATTTAGTGCATTAATCGCTACTTCTACCCTCCTAACTTTGTCCACAAACACAGTTAATGCAGATACTACTTCTGCCACAGTTTCCTCCGATGGAACCAGCCGGGCTGCTAACGGTACAGTCGTTGATTCAAAGAATTCCACAGTTTCGGTTACCGTTCTTTCTGGTATTTTAACTTTAGATGCCGTACCTGATTTTAGTTTCCGTGCCGTTGATGGTGCTACAGTTGGACTAAAATCCAATACAACTGACAATACTAATAATACTAACAACGCCGCCACTGCTAATAATGGTGATAGCGATGGTAATAACACAGGATTACTTCAAGTAACTGATTCTCGTGTATCAATTAGTGGTACAACTAATGATGCAAGTAATACAATGGCCTCCGGATTTACTTTAGGGGCCAGCATTTCAAGTCTTGAACCATTTGATAGCAAGGACTCCCCCATTTCAGGATTCAGTTTAACACTAAATCCACAGGCCCTAGTTGACGATGCGGGTAACACTGTAAATATCTATCCGGATTTAGCCTTACTTTCAAATAAGGCCGTTATGTCTGACACCGATAAAGGCGATACAGATGTAATCAATTTAGATCCAGGAAAGTATCGACCTGGTGTAGTTTCGGCCAATTTTTCACAGTTTACTGATGGCGCAAGTCTTTATCTACCAAAAGGCTCAGTTGCAAGTAGAACTAATGAACAAAAATATAATGCGGTAATTACTTGGACACTTACACCGAAACCTCAAAATACAATTGCACCATAAAATAATAGATTTATCTACCAGTTGAAATCCAACTGGTTTTTTTTTACTCTGAAATCCCTTTCAAATAATTATTTCTTACAAATAAACTAACTTATCACAATTTTATTAGAATTTTATTAAAAAAATCGAGATTTTTAGAAATGTTTGTAGTAAGATAAGACCCTATAGTAGAGTTACAGTTGTTTACCAGCTGTGAACAGGGATTAAATACGAAAGGTGGTCCATATTTATGGATAAGGAAAACAAAACGCTAAACCGTAGTTTATCGTCGCGTCAAATGCAGATGATTGCTCTTGGAGGAACTATTGGGGTTGGACTCTTCATGGGATCTGCCTCTACTATTAAATGGACCGGACCTTCAGTATTACTTGCTTATGCTTTTGCAGGTGTAATCTTATACATGGTTATGCGTGCTTTAGGGGAAATGATCTATGTTGATCCTTCAACTGGATCATTCGCAAAATTTGGATCTGAATATATTCACCCAGTCGTTGGTTATTTAACAGCCTGGAGTAATGTTTTTCAATATCTTTGTGTTGGTATTAGTGAAGTTATCGCCGTCGGAACTTACTTACAGTTCTGGTGGCCCAGCATGCCACAATGGATAGCAGGGGTTATCGTTGTCGTAACATTGTGTGCCGCTAATCTTACTTCTGTAAAAGCCTACGGTGAATTGGAATTCTGGTTTGCTTTAATTAAAGTTCTAACAATTATTTTTATGATTATTATGGGACTTTTGGTTATTATTTTCGGTGTCGGGAATCATGGTCAACCTGTTGGTATCAGTAACCTTTGGACAAACGGAGGTTTCTTCACTGGTGGTTTTAAAGGATTTGTCTTTGCACTATCAATCGTCGTTGGTTCATATCAAGGTATCGAAGTCATCGGTATTACGGCCGGTGAAGCTGAAGATCCACAAAAGAACATCGTCAAGGCCATCAGAACTATCGTTGGTAGAATCTTGATCTTTTATATTGGTGCAATTTTTGTTATCGTTTCGATCTATCCTTGGAACAAACTTGGTACGATCGGATCTCCATTTACCGAAACATTTGCTAAGGTCGGGATTACTTTTGCAGCTGAAATCATTAACTTCGTTGTTTTAACGGCTGCACTATCCGGATGTAATTCAGGTATTTTTAGTTCTAGTAGAATGTTATATACATTGGGTATAGAGCATAATTTGCCAAAGGCTTTTACAAAATTATCAAGACATCATGTCCCATATTTACCAGTTCTAACAATTTCTGCCGGTATTTTGATTGGTTTGATATTGAACTTTACATTGCCTGTCTTGTTCCATACATCAAGTAATGTCTTCGTCATTGTTTATAGTTCAAGTGTTTTACCTGGTATGGTTCCATGGTTTGTCATTCTCTTTAGTGAGTTAAAATTCAGAAAAGTTAACCAAGCACATATGGATGAACATCCTTTCAAAATGCCTTGGTATCCTTTCAGTAATTATTTTGCCATTATTTCACTATTAATAATTCTAGTTTTCATGTTCTTAAATCCTGAAACAACTGTTTCATTATTAGTAGGGGTAGTTTTCTTACTCGTCATGACGATTATTTACTTCATAAGAGAAAAGTTGGCTAAGGCCTAATTGTAAAAGTGTTTGCGACTACCGTTGCAAACACTTTTTTCTTTTCTGTTTAAAAAGTAGTTTCACGAGCATTTTAAAAGTGTAACATGTTATGGTATATACAAATTTACTAAGGGGATCTATCACATGGAAGTGTTTTTTCAAAGTGTCCAAGGTATTTTCATTATTATTGGTTTGATTGCTGTTGGTTACGTTCTGGCCCGAAGAAACTGGTTTACTGAAGATACAACTAAATTGATTGCTAAATTGGTTACGCAAATTGCTTTGCCAGCCTATATGATTTATACAATTACCAACGATTTTACAGCACATAAGTTGATTACTCTTTTACCGAATCTAGTCATCCCCTGTCTTTCAATGACTATTTTGATCGGTGTTTCTGTTCTAATGATCCGACTATTGAAAATTGATCCAAAGCATCGAGGATTATTCTCTTCAATGTTTTTCAATTCCAATACCGTCTTTGTTGGTCTACCTGTGAATATGGCGCTGTTTGGTTCACAAAGTTTGCCTTATGTATTGGTTTATTACATGGCTAATACGACTTTCTTTTGGACCTTAGGAACATATCTAATTCAAGTAGATGGTGAACAAAAGGGCTCTTTTAGTTTGAAAAAAACTTTAGGAAAACTTTTTTCTCCACCATTAATGGGTTTCATTATCGGTTTACTTTTAGTTATTTTTCACATTCAACTACCACATTTTCTTATGTCAGATTTTGAATATTTGGGCAATTTAACGATCCCCATGTCAATGATCTTTATTGGTATTTCTATTGCTAATGCTGGATTAAGCAACTTAACATTACATCGTGAAAATGTTGGAGTATTGTTCGGACGCTTTATATGTGCACCGCTTTTGATGAGTGCTTTATTCATATTCATCCCCGGACCAGCTTTAATGAAACAAGTCTTCATTATCCAAGCCGCAATGCCTGTTATGACTAACGCACCCGTTGTTGCTAAACTTTATCACGCCGATTCTAACTATGCCGCAGTCATGGTAACCGAAACTACCTTAATGAGTCTGGTCGTTATTCCAGTTCTCATGATGATAATTAAGTAGGAACTATCTATGGAAAAAGAATTCCCAATTTACGAGAGAACACTTATCGCTCAGCTGATGGCAATGACTTCTGGTGGCATTGATGCTTATTCATATCTGACCCATGGACATGTCTTTGCCAGTATGCAAACTGGTAATTTAATTTTATTAGGCGTGAATATAATTGACGGTAAATTCTCCGTTATTTTAAGTTACCTATTACCAATTTTGACATATTGCATCGCTGCGGTGATCACTAAATGGTTTCAACTTCACTTTCCTAAGGAATCTCGTATTGATCGTCAATCTTTGATTTTAACTTTTGAATTATTTGTCTTCTTGATTGTCGCCATCATCAGCGACATTGTACCGTTAGACATAACGATCCTCATGATATCTTTCGCTATCTCAGCACAATTTGTTGAATTCAGTTCCTTGCACGGAATGCCTGTTAATACATTGATGATGTCAGGTAATATAAAAAAAGTCGGAATGTTAACAGTTGATGGTATTATCAATAAGAAGCCCAAGTCAATTCGTCGTGCTAAAAGGAGTTTATTATTGATATTAGCTTTCTTTATCGGCATCATAGTCAGTGCCTGGGCCGTTAAAATGTTCGAGCGTCAAGCCATTTTATTTGAAGTATTAATTTTGTTAATTGCCTTATTCGTAGTTCATTTTAACAATCAACATTAAATTAGAAATAAGCTTATATTGAATTTAGAAATTAAAATTAAATTAAAAAGGAGCAGTCATTTGACTGCTCCTTTTAGTTTGCCATTGGTAATGAAACGGGAAGATTTAGTTTCTCGTATCCAATATTATAAACTTGTTTAACATTGCTGCTATTTAATACTTTAACCATGCCTGTTTCAACAAATCCCATCTTCTTGATGACATGTTGCATACCGAAGTTCTCAAGATGTGTATCAACTCTGATACCTTTGATAGTTGGATTAAGACTTAGTTCATCCAAAACAGCATTAAAAAGCTTTGTAGACAAACCTTCACCTCGATGGTTAGCTGACACTGCTACACGATGCAAAGCAACGTATTCGCCCTCTTGCGTCAACCATTGACCATCAAGTGTTTGATAACTCATATCTGGGCCAGAGATGGCAGAAATCGTTCCCAGGACTTCATCGTCTTCAACAAGAACATAGTTGTACCCATTATTAATATCGTGGACTAGGACATCCATATTCGGGTATTGTCCTCTCCATTGATTGATATTTTGGGCCGCCAGGTGGGCTTTCCCATCCAAGATTATTTGTTCAATTTGTGGTAGATCTCTCATTTCCGCATGACGTAACAACATTATTCTCACTTCTTTACAATTAATTTCTCCACTTTTTAACGCTTAGATACCTAAGCATTTAAATATCGATAAGTTAAGTTATAATACGTTTTCAAGTAACTGTCAAGTACTTAATTATTAAATATCTAACTATTAAGGATTGAAGTTTAAAAATCCCTATATTAACAGCCTATCCTAGCGTGCCATGTGATATAATTGTTGATATCAGACCTACAATGTGGAGGGTTATATGGAGGACAAAAAAGCTCAGGAGATAAATTATCTAATACATTCGATACTTTTTAATGAACAGAGATTATTCAATGAGCAGTCAACAAATTTAGACTTAACAGTACAACAGGCTAGAACATTAGAATTGATTCAAAAAGATCCCGGTATGATCCAGCGTGAGATTGCCGACGCTCTAAGTATTCGGGATGCCAGCGTTTCTAGTATGCTAAAGAATCTTGAACGTGATGGTTACGTAAAACGACGTAAAGATCGCCGCAGTGATCGTAATAAACGAATCTTTTTAACTGATAAAGGTGACGAGATCATCAAAGAGCTGGGGAATCTTTTTGAAGATGTCGAAAAGCAAATTGTTAAGCCACTCGAAAATAGTGAAACGAAAGACTTACTTGTACTTTTAAGAAAAATAGATGACGAGTTAAGTGAGGATTAATTGTTCCCGCTTTCCGCCTCCGGTTTTGAGTAATTCCACCTGTTGTGCGACCGGTTTCGTTACTCCAAACCTCCGGCTAAATAATTAGTTAAATTTAAATATTACTTTTATGTGACTATATTCCAGTGAAATCTCGGAATATAGTCCTTTTTAACGTAAAAAAATCCCTTCACAGCATCAGACATAATTCATCTGAAAACCATAAAGAGATCATAATATTATTTAAAAATTTAGTTAGAGGGTCCGGTTCACCAAAATTTTATCTTACAGAATAATTAGGTGCTTCTTTAGTAATTGTTACATCATGTGGATGTGATTCTTTCAATCCAGCATTAGAGATTTGTACAAACTGAGCATCTTGCAATTCAGTTAAATTATGTGCTCCAACATAACCCATACCTGAACGAAGACCACCCAACATTTGATACAAGACATCCCCAACGGCACCTTTAGCAGCAACACGGCCTTCAATACCTTCTGGGACAAGCTTGTTGGCTTCGTTAACACCACTTTGGAAATAACGATCTGATGAACCGTGTGACATAGCGGCTAAACTACCCATTCCACGGTATGTCTTAAAACGACGTCCTTGATAAATTTCAAAGTCGCCAGGTGCTTCATCAGTACCGGCTAACATTGAGCCTAACATAACGGCGTTACCTCCACCTGCTAGGGCTTTGACCATATCACCTGAATACTTGATACCACCATCAGCAATAATAGTTTTGCCATATTCATGTGCAACACTTGCAGAATCATAAACAGCCGTTAGCTGTGGAACACCGACACCGGCAACGATTCTTGTTGTACAAATTGAACCAGGTCCAATACCAACTTTAACAACATCAACACCAGCATCGTACAAGGCTCTAGTTCCTTCTGCTGTGGCAACATTACCAGCGATCAAAGTTGCTTCTGGGAAACGTTCTCTGATTTCTGTAATCTTTCTCAAAACACCTGCCGAATGACCATGAGCGGTATCAATAATAATGGCATCTGCGCCGGCTTTTAGTAGAGCAGTAGCACGATCAAAAGTATCACTAGTTACACCAACAGCAGCGGCAACTAACAAACGACCATATTTATCCTTAGCAGCGTTCGGGAATTCTTGAACTTTTTCAATATCTTTGATCGTTACTAAGCCACCCAAGCGGCCATTGTCATCGATCAATGGAAGTTTTTCGATCTTATACTTTTGCAAAATCTTTTCAGCATCTTTCAGAGAAGTTCCAACTGGTGCAGTAACAAGATTTTCTCTGGTCATTACTTTATCTATCTTAACTGAATAGTCACTGATAAAGCGCAGATCACGGTTAGTAATAATACCGACTAGCTTTAAATCTTCCATATTGGAAACAATTGGAACACCACTGATTCGATATGTATGCATCAAATCTTCGGCTGCACTGACTGGAGAATCTACGGTTAAATAGATTGGGTCAATGATGACGCCATTTTCTGAACGTTTTACTTTTAATACTTCATCTGCCTGTTGCTCAATGCTCATGTTCTTATGAATAACGCCTAAACCACCTTGGCGTGCCATAGCAATTGCCATTGGAGCCTCAGTAACAGTATCCATACTTGCACTCAAGATAGGTGTGTTTAACTTAATATTCTTAGCCAATTGAACTGAAAGATCTACTTCATTAGGTAGAACGTGACTTTCCGCAGGTACTAATAAAACATCATCAAAAGTGAATCCCTTTTTATCAAACTTTGTTTCCCATGCCGACATGGATAATCCTCCTAGATTTTTTGTTACCCAAATTAAGGGTAAAATTTATAAGATATCATAGTCGATTTTTGTAGACTAGTCAATTAAATGGTCTAGATAACCTTGATAGTAAGCGGTTACTAACAGATGCCAAAGCGGTTCATTTTTATAGGTGTGTGCTAGAATAATCACAGTTACACTTTGCTATAACTAATTTTCTATTTTTTCTTCGAGGTGATCAAAATGACTAAAAGTTGGTTTGAAATATTTATTGGCGCCTTACTCGAAGTAGTTTGGGTATCAGCTATGAAACATAATCATTCATTGCTTTCCGCAATCATTGTTATCCTGATTTTGATACTAAGTTTTTATTTAATGGTCGATGCCAGCAAAAATATCCCTGCCGGGACTACCTACGCTGTTTACGTTGGACTAGGATCATTATTCGTCGTTCTAGCAGGTGTATTAGTCTATCACGAGGCGTTTAACCTGACTAAGCTATGTTTTCTTATTCTATTAACAATCGGCGTTATCGGGCTTAAGAGGGTCACTGACATAGAAGAAAGACAGGCACACTAGAATGGATTGGATATTTTTATTATTGGCTGGATGTGGCGAAATGTCCGGGGTAACATCATTAGGGTATTATTCAAACACCAAAAATAAGGTTGCTTTAGGTGCCATGATAGTTTCATTTGTCTTCAGTTTTACATTTTTATACCTATCTTTACAGACCATCCCTATGTCGATCGGATATTCGATCTGGACTGGTATCGGTGCCGCGGGTGGATCACTCATGAACATGTGGCTCTTTAACGAATCCAAAAGTTTTAAGAGATTCTTCTTCATATTCTTAATTATCATTTCAGTAATTGGTTTAAAATTTATTGGCTAGGAAATTTATTTCCTAGCTTTTTTATTTACTTTCGATAATTATTTATCGTTTATCGATAAATATATGCTATAATCATTTCATAATACAAGGAGAATAACCATGAAAAGGGAAACTATCTTTTTAAGACTCACCATCTACGTAATGGCATTGATGATGTTAGCTATCTGCATTTTCATTATTCCGACTCATTTGATCAACGCTAATAATCTCATGCACAATTTGACATATAATTTAATCTTCGGAATGGGCTTATATCTGACTGCCGTTTTATTCTTTATAGTCCTCTGGCAGGCCTTGAAACTATTACACTTGATAGATAAAAATGAAGCTTTTTCTAATTCATCAGTGTTAAATCTTAAAAACATTAAGATCTCAGCCTATCTGGCTTGTTTGATTTATATTTTGGAATCACCATTCTTCTACATGTTTGCGGATAAAGACGACGCTCCAGGTGTAGTTATTATCGGTATGGTCCTTGCCGGTGCTGCATTAGTTATTGCTCTTTTTGCAAGTATGTTGCAAAAATTACTTACTCAAGCCATCAGGATAAAACAAGAAAACGATTTAACAATTTAGGAGGAAATTATGAAAAAGCTAACGACATTTTTAAGATTATCACTATGCATCATGCTTTTCTTTTTGACTTTGATCACAGTCTTCATGTTTCCAAATGTTCTATCGTTCATGATCCAAGTTAAAACTGCTCCATCACTTATTATTTTATTTGGGATCGGAACTTATGCTTCGGCGATCGGAGCTTACACAATTATCTTTTTTGCCTGGCGACTACTGTATTTAATCGATCATGACAAGGCTTTCTCCAATTCCAGTTTGTTTTCTTTAAATAAAATCAAATGGATAGGATTTTCTATTGCCGTTATTTATATATTACTGATTCCCAGTGTTGTAACAATGGAAAATGCAGAATGCAATCCGCTATCAACCATTACAAATATTTTTCTAATTGGTCTAGGAGTAACAATTGGAATTTTTGCCAACGTTTTAGAGCGAATTTGTAATCATGTTGTCAAATTTGAAACGGAAAACGAGTTAACCATATGATTGTAATTAATTTAGATGTAATCTTAGCCCAGAAAAAGATGTCTCTAACACAATTGTCAGAGGAAGTTGGTTTGACCATGGCCAACTTGTCAATTTTAAAAAACGGCAAAGCCAAGGCCGTTCGTTTTTCCACACTAGCTAAAATTTGCGAAGTATTGGACTGTCAGCCGGGTGATATTTTGGAATACCGAGTGGACTAACCAATTTTGTAGAATTTCCGACTTAATGGTAGTATTCATTACACACACCAATTGAGGGGGAATTTTTATGAGAAAATTGGTTCGCGACAAAATACCAGATATAGTAAAAGAGGACGCTGAATTCGATATTCTATCAAACGATGAATATCGACTGTCACTGAGAGATAAGTTAGTTGAAGAAGCCAAAGAAGTAAAAATCGCCAATTCGCGAGCAAATCTTGTCGAGGAATTGGGTGATCTTGAAGAAGTATTGCGTGCTATTTTAACCGACGCATCTATCACATACGAAGAAATGGACAGTATCAGACAGTCAAAGATCATTCAGCGTGGCAAATTTGAAAAGAAAGTTTCCATCAGCATATAAAAAAATAGGACCTAAGACGTCGTCTTAGGTCCTATTTAGCACAGGATATGATTTGGGTAGTCCATCGTATAACGATAGAATTCTATAGAATTAAATTATGAAATTATAAATTTATGGTGTGTAAGATATTAGATGTGAACGATTGGACTACCATCACCACTACCCATAATCAGAAAAGAAAAAGTAGTTTTTAGAGCCGGTGTTACCCAATGAGAAGTTTTCCTGTATCTTGCTTGTCAAAAGATTGGAACCACTTCCATTGCCCTGCCCTACCCTTATACAATAAATCTCTCAAGTATTTTATACAATTTACAAATTTATTGAAATGTAAAATATTGAGATAATAATTAAGATTTAACGTATTTTTGTAGGTCATTGCGAAAGTTACCCTTTAACAAGGTTCCAATTTTGTCGGATACTTCTTCTGGATCAGCTTTCATGCCATTTTTGACCCATTCCACAATAATGGCCATAAAAGCCAAACTATAAAAATGTGCGACAAAATTCTTATCGTCCTGAGCAATATTTAATCCATAGGATTGCTTTTCAACGACAGTTATTACATAGTTATTAATTATTTTGTAAATATACTTCACCAATATATCCCGATTCTGAGATCGTTGCATATTGTTGACCAATAAAGAATTTTTCTTAATTGCTAGCATTAACTTATATAAGCCTTTTTGCCAATGATCATAATCAGAGTTATCTTGGAGCGATTCCTTGATTGCCTGCAGACATGTCCATTCGACCAGCTCGTACATATCACCAAAATGGTTATAAAAAGTCTGCCTAGTCAATCCACATTCATCCACGACATTTTTGACCGTGATCTTATTGAATGGCTTGGTTTGAAGGATACTCATTAATGCGTTCGCTAAAGACACTTTAGTAGTATTCATGATATTATCCCCTGCAGAGTTTATTTATAGGAAACCTTCTCTAAGATAAGAATATCATAATTTTATTTGTATAAAAACATTTTTTCACAAAATTGGTATACATCTAAAAATCAAGCAATTATTGTATCAATTATCAAAACAGTTTAAAATATTAATTATATTTAAAGGAGATATTCAATATGGAATTATTGACACTTTTTATCGTAGCGCTAGTCGCCGTTGAACATATCGGCATTGCGATATTAGAAATGTTTGTTTCACCTGATAAACAGGCAGAAGCTTTTGATATGCCCTTAGATTTCGTTAAACAAAAAAATGCTCAAGTTGCTTTATCCAACCAAGGCATTTACAATGGGATGCTTGGAGTACTAATTCTCGCCATGATCTTGTTCTTTACTGGCGCAGTCCTCAAAACGATCCTAATTCTTTTGATGATCTACATAATTGTCGTGGCAGTTTTTGGTGCTGTCACGGCTACCAAAAAAATCCTGTTCTTACAAGGGTTACCTGCATTAATTGCTTTAGTTCTAGTAATGATCTTTTACTAGAAACTTTGATTATAGAAATGGGTATTTTCAATGAAAAAAGATTCACTACTTAAAAGTTCGCTTTGGATTTCTATCAGTGGGATATTTTCTAGAATCCTAGCTGTCGTTTACATTATTCCCTGGAATATTTGGATTGGTCCGATTGCTTTAGGCGCTGCCAACGCATTATATGGGAAAGTTTACAATATTTACAACTTATTCTTGATCATCGCTACTGCTGGTATACCTTCAGCTATTTCAAAAGAAGTTGCGGCCCACAATGCTCTAGGACGTTATGATCAGAGTGAAAAATTACTTAAAAAATATACTATATATATGACTTTAGTCGGAATTGTTCTTGCCGGGCTCATGTTCTTTGGTGCTAAGTATGTTGCCATTATTTTTGCAGCAGGTGATATGCGTGTCATTACACCTATCAAATACTTAAGCGTTGCTATTTTGATCATTCCTGCTTTGGGAATTATGCGTGGATATATTCAAGGTTATGCCTTCATTTCATTCTCAGCCTTTTCACAAGTTATCGAACAAATTGCACGTGTAGCTTATATGCTTTATGCCACATATACAATTATGATCTTACAAAAGGGTAGTTACATGGCTGCCGTTAACCAGTCCACCTTTGCTTCATTTATCGGTGCAACACTAGCCTATATTTTCTTGATCTGGATGAGACGTCGAGTACGTAAGTCTATCCCTGCTGAAGATATCAAAACGGCCGCAGATGTCCCTGACAGCGAATTAACTAAGGTTAACTTTGGTTCAATGTTAAAATCAGCTATTCCTTTCCTATTAGTTGATACGATCATGACTGTTTTACAACTATTTGATCAGACCAGTTTCGTTTGGATCTATCAAAACGTTATCCATGCTAGTCAAAGAACTGTCGACAACTTATATGCCATGTTTGGATTCCAAGCTAACAAGCTGATCATGGTTTTAGTTTCTCTAGCCATTTCTGTTTCAGCAACAATTATTCCAGCCTTATCAGCCCTTATTAGCCGTAAAGCTAAGAAAGCTGAAATTCAAAAATTATTAAGAAATATTGTTCAATTTACAGTTTTCATTATTCTGCCAGCGGCTTTTGGTATGATCGGTATCGGTAGTCAACTATGGACCATCTTTTATGGCACTAGCAAACTGGGTACGCAAATCTTGATCGTATCTTGTGCTGAAGCTTTCTTCTATTGCATCTTCATGATTTTGGAAAATGTTCTCCAAGTTGATGGTCGAACAAAAACTTCAATGATTTATTTGGCACTAGCCTACTTGATCAAAGTCGTCTTACAATATCCATTAACAATTTATATGGGAGCATTTGGACCTGTCGTAGCGACGACCGTTTCCTTTATGATCATGGGACACTTTGCCTTTAGGATCATCAATAAGCAATACAATATTGTCGACAAAGTCCTTGGTATCAAACTATTAAAAATAGTCTTCGACTCAATTGTCATGCTAATAGTGGTCTATGGAGCAGATTTCTTATTAGTTAAAGTTATCAATAGTAATACTAAAATTGGAGCCACTATAATCCTGTCAATCTGCGCTGTTATTGGCATTATCGTCTACGGATTTTTGGCCTATAAAGATGGGTCAATGAAAGTTCTCAAAGATATTCGTGGAACAGATATCTATTAAAATAAGCCTTTCGGCTTATTTTTTTGGCGTTATAACACAGATTAACAAGGTACTAAAAAAGACGGCCATCCGGCCGTCTTTTAAATTTAGCGAGGTGTTCTTGGAACCAAAGCACGATTCATAACCAAATCACCTTGTTTAGTATACATACGTGTTGTGTAGTAAAAAGTTGTTCCTACACTACTAGCTCCTTAACATCACTTACTGTGGCTAAAGATACTGCTACTAAAAGGCTACTCAATAGTCTTTTTTTATAATTAGAATTCCCCAAAATATTTTGTCTGCTTTGAAAAAATCACTATATACTACTACTTATTTATCAATATCTGTCGGTTGACCTGATAAGATCGTTCCATCAGGATACACTGTCCATGCACCCATATTAGTTGGTAGGTCATAATCAGGATTTTCTCCATGTAAGGCTACCCAGTAGGCTTTCCCTTTACTTGTATCCCACATTCCGTACATATAGGTATAATGTTCTCCATCTCCTGCTGGTCCTTCTTGCGACTCAACTAAATTCACGGCTTCTTGTTCACTATTGACAACATTACCGCTCTTAGAATCATTAGCACTATTAGTATCAGTTGTATTATTGTCCGTAATAGTAGAACTATTATTGGAATCGTTGCTAGAATCCCCACTATCATCAACATTAGAACTTTCAGAATTAGTAGTTACATCATCTTTATGCGCCATAAAATGATGATACTCTTTCTTCAACTCTGAATCTGACAAGTTATCAGATTTTGAACTCTTACTATCAAGGTAAGCTAACTTGAAACTATCATTTTTATAACAGAACAAACCTGGATCACTAAAAATGTCATCATCTATGTCTTTAAAAATCCCCTTGATAATAACTTTTTTATTAGTTTTAACGGTTTTCATTCCTGATTTGTCAGATTTAAGGTTATCTGATCCTAACAATACAATATCTTCCAAATCAAATTTAACGTTCTTATTTGATTGGTTGTCGATCGTTAAATTTATTTGATTTTGTCCCTTAATGGCTCCGTCATAACGCTTAAAATTGAATTTAACATTGTCACGATCATCTTTTGACAACTTGTTATACATCTTCGTCTCAGTTTTAACATTGGAACTAGTCTTAGTCTGTTTACTCTGACTTGAACAGCCAGCAAATACCAATAACAGTGAAATTATCGCTGTTAAAAGAATTCTCCTTTTATTCATATTTTTTCCCCCTATTTGATGTTTATAATATTATTCTTACATATTCCTTATTTCAATACACAAAAAAATCGTACTGCGAACACAGTACGATTACACTTACGAAAATTTATTTTCCGTCTAATTTTTCTTTTTTTCTAAAGATAATGAATTTACTAAATATATAATTCAAAATTACAACTACCACATTTGCGATAAACTTAACGATCAAATCATTCATATGTAACAATGAAACACCAATCGTCATTGTTCCTTGGTCGATTACCCATGATCCACCACGGAATAAGAAGAATGAACCCATTTCCAATAAAAAGGCCTTTGTCGTATCAGTATGTGAATCAAAGACCCACAATTTATTAGTCACGTACGCGAAGACCACTGATACGAAATACGCGATCACATTAGCGATTTGGTAATTCATTCCTGCTACATAATTGAAGAACCAAAATCCGACAATATTTACTGCCGTAGTTAGAACCCCAAAAAATAGATAAGGTATTGTATCTTTATATTTATTCCATAATTCTTCCATATTAACTTCCAGTTCTCCTAGTGGCTTAATTTCCAATTCTTATAGCTCAATCCTAAGAAGTACACAATGACTTCAAACGATGAAATAAAGAATGTGACAGGCCAATTAGTGACAAAGGCTAAATACAATCCTAACCACACACCTGCCAGAGATAAACCGACTGATACCATAATTAACTTTGGAACTGAGTGTACCAAATATCTTGCTGTTGCGCCAGGTAAAGTTAACAACACGAATACTAACATTGAACCGACGATCTGTGATCCAATGCTGACACTAAGTGCTAATGTAATCAAAAAAGCAACTGATAGAAACCTTGTTTTGAGACCAGCGGCACGTGCACCAATATGATCGAATGAATCAAAAGCTAATGATTTATAAAATACCATAATAATAACTATAACTACGACTGCCAAAATCATTAACTGTTGCACTTCTTTAGCGCTGATACCAACGATACTACCAAAGAGGATATTTGTCGCATAACTGCTGGATTGAGATGATAATGATAAGAATAAGATTCCCAAACCAATAAATAACGACGATATAGTACTGATCGAAGCTTCACGTCTCGACGATTCGGTGCTTAAGCTACCGACAGCAACCGAACTGACCATGGTGAATAAAATCATCCCTGCCAATGGAGAAATGCCGATCAGAACCCCAAATGAAGCCCCTGCAAAACCGATTTCTGAAAGAGTATGTGATAAGAACGACATATTTCTTGAAACTACAAAGACTCCAACTATTCCAGCAGTTATAGCAATAAAAGTACTAGCAATAAAAGCTTCTCTCATAAATTCATAACCAAACATCTTATCTACCACCTAACTCAAACATGTCTTCCGATACATCGTTGATACTGATCGGTTTGATCGTCTTATTTTCAAAGAACAAGGCCCGTTTAGTATATTTCTTCGATAGTTCATAATCATGTGTAATAAAAATAACTGTTAATTTGAATCTCTTATTTAATTCTTGGACTAAATCCATTAATTGCATCTTTACTTCAACATCTAAGCTGGCCGTAGATTCATCAAGGATCAGAATTTTGGGATCATTCAAAAGTGATTGTGCTAGATAGGCTTTTTGCTTTTCCCCACCAGAAGCTAAGCCCAAAGGGCGATGTTTCAATTCTGTTAAATGAGTTTTTTCAAGAATTTCATTGACCAATTCGTTATCCTTACGACGTTTCTCTGGACTAAGTTTCCATTTAAGATTTAAACGAACAAATTGTTCAATATCCAACGGATAGTCTAAGTCGATATTACGAAACTGTGGTACATATCCTATTGTCTGTTTTTTATCAATTAAGATATCCCCACCACTTTTTTTCTCTAGTCCCATCAAAATTTTCACTAATGTCGTTTTACCTGAACCGTTGTGTCCAACTAAGCTAATAAATTCACCATCATTTATTTTGAAATTTACATCTTTAAAAACTAATTGTTTACCGAATCTTTTCTCTAGATTTCTTGCTTCAATCACTGAATTTTCCCTTTCCATTAAAAAGTAATAGAGGCCTGAACAAAGTTCAGGCCTCTAACATTTGAGGACATACTATGCCCTATGCATATTATCTGATTATTTAAATTATAGCAAATCTATCCCTACCAAATTTGAAAATATTGTCCATTTGCAGGTACTAAATAGCTACCTAATGGTGAATCAGAATCCTTACTATAAACATTTACCTGATAACCCGCAACATTGTTCCAAGTTACTTTACCATTGGAAACATATTGTGTTGTTGAACGATCATAAGTAGCTGATAAAGCATTTCCAAGATATGCGGTTGCTTGATCAGCCGTTGTAAGATTTACAGAACTTTGACTATCTGATTGAGTTGATTGACCACTGTTATTAGTAGTATTATTTCCACTATTGTTGCTATTAGTAGTTGTCGAGTTTGAACCCGTAGTTGTTTTATTAGTATTACTTGATGCTTGTGAACTAGCGTTATCATTTTCTTTGCCAGAATTTGATGTGTCATTAGTTGCTGGTGCACTGCTTCTAACAGCAGCTTTCTTAGTGGCCTTTTTAGGTGCAGAACTTGTTTTTTCAGATTTTGTATTTGAATCCGATGTTCCACTGGATTGTTGACTAGAACAACCAGCAAGTGTAACGGCTGCAAGTACTGTAGCTGCTAGTGATATTTTTTTAAACATAGTGGGTACCTCCCTGTTAGGTATATTGTATCTAAGGGACAGTTTTTTTTCAATAATTCACAAGAAACATTAATAAATCTTATTAAAATCGATTTTTTCACCATTACGGATCTTTCGAGAATATTCGATAGACTTATCAACAATGATACTTTGAGCATCAATCACATTGTAGTAGTGATCTGGTGCCTTTTCTTGTGCATATGATAATTCCGTACATCCCAAGACAATAACATCACAATGAAATTTGTCATGCATCGTCTTCAAAATATTGTGATATTTAGCCACATTCATAACGCCTTTTTCTTTGATATCATCATAAATTAAGCTTTCAACCTCATCTTGAACAGCTTTATCTCCTAATGAATAATCAAATCCAGCCTCTTTGATCTCATTCTCATAGATATGATCGGCAATTGTTCCTTCTGTTGCAATCAGGCCAACGCGAGCGTGCGGATATTTCTTCTTCATAACTGAAACAGCCATATGCGGCATATGAATCAAAGGTACCTTTGTCGCAGCTTGCAGTTCTTTGTAATAGTAATGAGCTGTATTACAAATTATTACCATAAATTCTGGATCAAGCTTACTCTGTTGTTCAATATCTTCTTTTAACGGTGGTAAAAAACTAGGTTTGCTGTTATCTAAGATATGAGCAGTCCGATCAGGAACAGTTGCATGGTTTACGATAATGTAATCCAAATAGTCCTGATCCTTCTTAGCTTTGGTTCTTTGATTCAATAAGTGGATATAGCTCTCTGTAGCAAGAGTTCCCATTCCACCAATAATTGTAAAGAACTTCCTCATATTATTCTCCCTCGATATCTTTTAAAATACCTTTGGCAATTACAGTGTCAGTTGGATAAGGTACGTCCACACCCTTGATCTTTTGGTATGGGTCGTCTCCTTTAGCTGCTAAAACAACAATGTCATCTCCGCTACTGTGTTCAATCATCTCACGAATGGCACTGGGACGGTCAATAATTGTCGTTACGTCAACTTTAGAATGATCGATTTTTTCATCAATTTGACGACAAATATCGGCTGGATCTTCAAATGCTGGATCATCGGTTGTCAAAATGGCAACATCAGCAGATTCCGTCAAAGCTTTAGCAAATCCCTCACGACGTGATACTCCCTTATTACCAGGACTACCTACAACTACCTTAAGTTTAGATTTAGGATACTCTTCGCGTAGAAATCCTAATAGAGCTTTCATACTAGCATAATTATGAGCATAATCCACAAATATTGTTCCGTGGTTTTTTGTATTGATGTGTTCCATTCTTCCGGGAACTCTGGCACTTCTTAAGCCTTCAACGATATCCTTGCGATTAACTTTAGCAACTCTAGCCGCAATAATTGCCGCTGCGGCATTTAATTCATTAAAATCACCTACTAGGCCTAATTCATATTCACCAGCTAAATCTAATGACTCTGCTTTTTTATCCGTTGCAGATAATTCAAAAATACTATCACTCAGAGTAGTTTCCTTACTTGTGATATTTACGTCGGCATCTTTACGACCAAATAGATAGATTTGATCATCTGAACTAGTTTCCTTAGCAGCAGCATGAACTGTTTCAAATTCTTTAGTTTGGCGATTAATAATATTGACCTTAGAATTTATCAGCAATTGTTTTTTACAATATAGATAGTCCGCAAAAGTTGGATGTTCGTTTTCACCGATATGATCTGGTGTGATGTTCAAAAAGCCACCAATATCAAATGTCAATCCGTAAACACGATTCTTCTTATAAGCCTGTGAAGAAACTTCCATAACTAAATACTTAATACCATTTTGAACGGCACGATGCATATCTCTGAATAGATCCAGCGATTCTGGTGTTGTTAAGTCAGATTTAAACTTATCTTCTGGCTTTGGCCCAACAATTCTATCAACCGTTGAAAAGAGGGCCACTTGATCTGGAAAAGCACGTCTTAAAATATCGTAAGTAAAGTATGATGTCGTGGTCTTTCCTTTAGTTCCTGTAAAAGCGATGATGAATAAATCGTTTTCCGGGTTACCAAAATAGGCTGCACTGAGCAAAGCCAATGCTTTTTGAATGTCATTAACGATCAAATGGTCAGTTTTTTTATCGAATTCTTCTTCAGCAACATAAACTTTTACACCTTTAGCAATGGCTTGCTCCAGATACTCGGCTTTAAAATTATTCCCTTTACAAAAGAAAATACTATCGGCCTGATCTTCTTTAGAGTTGTAACTGATATTTTTAACGATTTTTTGGTCATCAGTAACTTGACTAGAAACTAATAAATTATGTTCTTTTAATAAATTAATAGCTTTATCTATTCTTAAACTCATTTTATTCTCCTAAAATAAATTTTCAAAAAATTCTGTAATCTGATGCCAAAATGATTTTTGAACTTTTTTGATTTTCTTAATTACAACTTGTTCTTTAGGATAAGGTAAATATCCACCTGGAGTATTAGTTGCAATCATTTTAACTGTCTTTTTATCTGCCTTAACTTTAAATCCTAAATCAGTCTTAGATACATTATAGCTTAATGAATTCTCATTGAAATCCTTGGAAAGCCACATATATACATCATTTTTATTTTTATATTTCTTATTTCCATCTGTGACAGTCTGACCTTCAGATAGAACCTTCTTATTGGTGAAATTATCTTTGACATACTTAGCCAATGCTTGTGTAGTACGGAAACGTTTATCCTGATCACTGTCATCTCCACTAGCATTCATAACAATAGTAACGATGCGACTATTTCCCATGGGCAATGTTCCAACAAATGAATCTCCCGCCTGCTTGGTCGTCCCAGTCTTTAGTCCATCAAATTCATAGCCTTCTTGATAATCACGAGCACCGTCCAACAATAGATCTAATGAAGGATAAGTTTTTGTTTCGCTACCTTCTGGAAAGGTCAATTTTTGTTGAGAAGTTGTTTTTAAAATCTCAGGATATTTATTCAAGATGTGCTTAGTAACAATCGCAATATCGTTTACTGAGAGTTTGTTTTCAGCGTCACTATTACCAAGATACATCCCTTCTTTGAGATCACTGTTGTTTAGACCTGAAACATTATTGATTTCAGCATCCTTTATGCCCCAACTCTTTAAAGTCTTACGCATCAATTTAACAAAACTAGCCTGGTCACCGGAAACTTTTTGAGCCAACATCATGGCTGCTGAATTAGATGAAACGATCCAGGCAGCATCATAAAGATCCTTGACGGTATAAGCCTTATCCGTATCCAAACGCACATTGGTCAATTCATCATCTTGTGTCATTTCAGACTGTTCAGTCGTTGGTGTTAATTGATCTGATTCCTTTATTTTTCCATCTTTTATAGCTTGGGTAACTAAATAAAGTGTAATTATCTTAGTGATGGAGCCAATAGCAACTTTTTTTTCGGCATTTTTTGAATAGATTATTTGACCAGTGTTAGCGTCAAAAGCCATCGCGGCGCTGGCATTAACTTCTGGATCATCTTCTGCCTGGATTGTTTGCAAATTGATAATTGGAAACATCACAATTAAAACTGATAAAACTATCAAGAATTTTTTAAAAAATTTGTTCATACTTATTCCTCACTAGTTAATGGAAAACGAATCGTAAACGATGTCAATTTCTTGTCTGAAGCTGCTGTAATAGTTCCACCGTGCATCTCGATCATGCTCTTGGCAATGGCTAATCCTAATCCTGTTCCACCTGTTTTTTTAGATCGTGAATCTTCAACTCGATAAAAGCGATCGAATAAATTAGGCAAGGATTCTTTTGGAATCTGACGACCATTATTGGCTATCGTTACAACAACTTCAGATTTTTCCTCTTTAGCTTCTAAATATAAATCAGTAGCTCCGGCACCATATTTAAAGGCATTGGTGATTAAATTATTGAAAGTTCGACCAAGTTTTTCAGTATCACCATGCATCATGATCCTCTTAGGATCAGACACTACATTGACTTTGATATTACGCTTTTTGGCCTCTAGTTCAAAATCAGCCGATAGTTGTTCCAACATCTGTACCATATCAAAATGGGTCGAATTCAACTTGCTAGTAGCATGCTGGACATTGGCATACTCAAAAAGTGAGTTTACTAAGTTTTGCATTTCCAAGGATTTTTTGTAGGCCACATGAGTATATTTTAAAATCTGCTCGATATCTTGATAATTTTGACTTTCAATCAAACCTAAATAACCAATAATTGAAGTCAAAGGCGTTCTGATATCGTGACTAACATTAGTAATAAGCTCGTCTTTACTCTTCTCAGAGCGTTTCTGCTCTTCAATATGTTCATCGGTATTAGATATTAATAAATTAATACTATTAACTACACCTTGGAGTTTTTTATTTACTTTAAGATCGATTCTTTGATCTAACTTACCCGCAGCAATTATCTCTAGCTGTTTTTCTACTTTGTGAACTTCATATTGTTGATAGGACTTGATTGCCACATTAATTGAAACGGTCAATTCAATCAATATTACTACTGCTAAAAAGAACCAGATACCCCAAAAAGTTGAATGAGTTAAATCTGATCTTAAAACTGCAATAACACTATTTATATCACCAAAATTTTGATTATTATAAAACAATTCTGAAATCACGATCAAAATAATATTTACTATCTGAAATAAAAGAAAGGTGCCTATTCCTTCTGCTAGGAGGACACCTTTTTCTTTTGAACTCAACTGAATTTTTTTGTCCAAGAACTAGACCTCCACCTTATAGCCGACACCCCAAACGGTTTCGATAACTTTCTCGCCGTCTGTTGCTTCTTCTAATTTGTCACGCAAATGACTAACGTGCACCATAACCGTTTTAGCAGAGACTACGCTCTCTTGTTTCCAAACTCGTTCAAAGATCTCATTTGCTGAAAAAACTTTATTGGGATGACTTGCCAATAGATACAAGACACCAAATTCTAGAGCAGTTAGTTGTACTTTGCTACCTGATGATGTTACAACTTCATGGGAATCTTTATAAATCGTAATCGGACCGATCTCTAGTTTATCTGGAACATTTTTGGCCGACTGCTGTTGACTGCGGCGAAGTAGTGAACGAATTCTGGCCATAATTTCTAGCGGATTAAATGGTTTAGTTACATAATCATCAGCACCTGTTATCAAACCTTGAATCTTATCCATATCAGTCGTTTTAGCAGATACAATAATGATCGGGATCTGTGAATCCTTGCGGACCCTTTTGACGACTTCGATACCGTCAATTTCTGGCATCATAATATCTAAGATCATCAAAGCAATATCGCTATGATCTCTCAAAGCATCCAACGCTTCTTGTCCTGAATAGGCGGTCACTGGTTCATAACCTTCATTTTTAATGTAGATACTAAGTAGTTCTACAATTTCTTTATCATCGTCAACGACCAAAATTTTCATAGCTTAAACCTCACAGCGCAAATTTACAATATGGTAGTATTATACAATATTATGTTAGTGTATTACTAACTTAGAAAAGCAAAGGAATCCTAAATGAAGTATCTTAAAAAAAGAATTCGCTTTATCTTAATAATCATTTTCTCACTGGCCATCTTAGCATTTGTTCAATGGGAGACTCAAACTAATCCTAATTTGTCTGGGACTAAAGTTCTCTGGATAACAGAAATATTAAAAATATTCTGTGGTGGTTATGCTCTTTACGGTATAATCCAATTTTTCAGAGTTAAATAGACAAAATAAGAGCTTCAATCGGAAGATTCCGATTGAAGCTCTTATTAATTTTCTAGTGTTCAGCTTCTGACATCCATTCTCTGAATGATGATTTCTTAATGTCAGCACCCTTACTATTGACCTTTGATGCAGCCAATTTACTTAATCTTTTCTTTTCAGCTTTATCTAATTTTTTCATATCTAATACCTCCATATGTTTGTGTCTTATATAAGACCTTAATATGAGTTATATAGAAGGAAAATAGGTAGCGGTATGTAAGTCATACTAGTTGGCGTTAACTATTTATAGCTAGCGTTGACGCCTGTTCTTTCTGTAATTCATACATCCAATCGTCTCTATTCTAGCACAAATGATTTGATGTGCTGACTAGAAGAAGCTTCTTTCATGAATATCCATAAATCTACGATACAAGAATCTACCACCAAATGCTACAGCAGCAACGATCAAGTAACCAATTCCGGATAATGAAGGATTGATCGTCGTTGGAATAGCTTGTGCTACTCCTAAGAAGACCATCATTAAAGCAAGCCCGGCTACTAAATAACCGATTGTAATAAGCCAACCCGGTCTCTCGCCTTTTGGTTTTCTCATTTGCATATTGAACCATGTCAATAAATAACCCCATAGGAATGACAATATCAACAGGGTAATGATACCGGTTTGATTTGTCGGCTGTTTCTTATTTGTTAAAGCGACTACTCCATAAAGCAGACCAAACATTGATAGGAATAATAATGATGTATCAATTCCCAAAGCCCAGAATGGAGTTTTTTTCTTTGGTTTAACTGGATGCGCGATATCTCCGGCCTTTTTAGTAACAGGACCGTATAATTGATTAGCCGGTATACCTTTGATCTGATTCTCAATAACTTCTTTGATCAAATTATTGATTGATTCTTTAGCTTCATCTTCTGTAAATCCACCTTCAATCAAATTCTTGTTTAATTTAAAAATGTATTCTTCATTTTTATTAGACAATTGTTTGCGTAGATCCTCAGCACTGGCACTTTGAATCTTTTCTTTAGTTAATTCGTGTTTTTCTTGTTTAGCAACTTTTTCTTTCTGTTTAGCAGCTGCTTTTTGGTTCTTATCTCTTATTTCGTCTGACATTGATTCTCCCCCTGGCTAGACATTAAAGCGGAACTCAATAATATCCCCGTCTTGTACTTCATAATCTTTACCTTCAAGTCTTAACTTACCAGCTTCTTTAACAGCTGCACTAGTACCGCATTCGTCAAGATCTTTAAAGGACATTACTTCTGCTCGAATAAATCCACGTTCAAAGTCAGAGTGAATAATACCAGCAACTTGTGGTGCTTTCATGCCTTTATGGAAAGTCCAAGCACGTGTTTCTTTGCCACCAGCTGTAAAGAATGTTCTCAAACCTAGTAGTTTATAACTAGCCTTGATCAACTTATCAAGACCTGATTCGCTAACGCCTTCAGCTTCCAGAAAGTCTCTTCTGTCATCGTCATCAAGCTCAGCAATTTCTTCTTCTGTTTTAGCAGAAACACCAATAACTTCGGCATGTTCCTTTTTAGCAAAGTCTTCAATAACCTTAAAGTACTTAGAGGCTTCAGGATCTGACATGTCGTCTTCAGCAATATTAGCTACATACAAAACTGGTTTAGAAGTTAATAGGAATAGTCCCTTAACTATTGGTTGTTGTTCTTCGTTAAAGTCGATTTCACGAACTGAACCGCCTTCTTCTAGAACTGGTTTAATCTTTTTTAGTACTTCAAATTCAGCAACAGCTTCTTTATCTTTACTTCTAGCCTGCTTCTCAACTTTTGTGTAACGTTTATTAACACTGTCAAGGTCGGCAATACTTAGCTCCATGTTGATAGTTTCGATATCTTCTAGTGGGTCAACTTTACCAGTAACACTAGTGATATTGTCATCATCAAAAGCACGAACAACGTGTACGATAGCATCTACTTGACGAATGTTTTCCAAGAACTTGTTACCAAGCCCTTCACCTTTGCTGGCACCTTTAACGATCCCGGCGATATCTGTAAATTCAAAAGTTGTGTGAATGATTTTTTTAGCAGGTATCACTTCATCAATTCTTGATAAACGTTTGTCAGGTACTTCAACCATTCCCACGTTAGGATCGATGGTAGCGAATGGATAATTAGCCATCTCTGCACCCGCTTTTGTGATGGCATTAAATAATGTCGACTTTCCAACATTTGGTAAACCGACGATTCCGGCAGTAAGAGCCATTGTTAAAATTCCTCATTTCTATTGATATTTGGTTGTGCGATCTGTGTTTGTTTCAAATAAAACTGTTCTTTTGAAGGATCGACTTGATCTGCTTGAGTTAGAACCTTCTTAAATTTAGTTTTGAATTCACCGCGTGAAATCATTACGATATGTCCGCAACCTAGACATTTCACTTTGATATCTGCACCCATACGAATGACTTCCCAACGATTTTCCCCACAAGCATGAGGCTTTTTCATCGTTATAACGTCGCCTAAATTATACATACTGTCTCCTCTAATCTAGCTTAATTCCTAGTAAGTCCAGAATTCTGTTTAAATCTTTGGTATTAGAAAAATCAATTTCCAGTTTACCACTACCTTTGCGACTTTCTTTAACAGCAACTTGGGTATCAAACTTTTCAACTAACTTTTCTTCAGTAGCCTTAATATAAGGTGATTTAGCTGGTGTGATTTTCTTCTTTTTCTTGATGTCATGTTTTGTTTCAGTAGCTAATTGCTCTAATTGACGGACAGTTAAGTCCTCATTGACAGCCTTTTTAGCCAATTGATCAATTTGCTCTTTATTTTTTAAACTCAAAAGCGTTCTAGCTTGTCCCATTGATAGTTCACCATCTTGCACTAATTTCTTAGTTGCTGGCGGCAAATTCAACAGTCTCAAGTAGTTCGCTATATAAGGACGACTTTTTCCTAATCTTTGAGATACTTGTTCTTGCGTTAAATTAAGTTTAGAAATCAAAGTTTGATAAGCATCGGCTTCTTCAAGAGGTGTTAGATCTTCTCTTTGGAGGTTTTCCAAAACGGCAATTTCCATCATCCCTGATTCGCTTAATGGACGAATAATTGCAGGAATTGTAATTTGTTTAGCAATTTTACTTGCTCTGAAACGACGCTCACCGGCAATTATCTCAAAGCCATTGACACTTTCACGAACAATGATTGGTTGGAAAACTCCATTTTGTTCAATTGATCTAGCTAATTCATTTAAAGCATGTTCATCAAAAGTTTTTCTAGGTTGATAAGGATTTGGACGGATATCCTCTAATGAAAGATCAACGACTGTTTCGCTGTTCTCATCGATTGCTTCAAATTCAGAAAAGATTGCGTCGATACCTTTACCAAGGCCTTTTTTATTTTTGCTTGATGCCATTACGTTTTAACACCTCCTTAGCCAGTGCTTGATATGCTTCTGCTCCACGCGATTTATCATCGAAGTCAACAATTGGCAGACCATAACTAGGTGCTTCAGCTAATCTAGTGTTTCTAGGTACAATTGCTTTATAAACACGATCACCAAAGTAAGATTTAACTTCACCAACAACTTGTGCACCCAAATTAGTTCTGGCATCCAACATTGTCAGCAATACTCCTTCAATAGCAAGATTGTTATTGAAGTGTTTTTGAACTAGACGGATCGTATTCAACAATTGACTCAATCCTTCTAAAGCATAGTACTCACTTTGAACCGGTATGATTATCGAATCGCTTGCTGTAAAAGCATTAGTTGAAAGTTGGCCTAATGAAGGCGGACAATCGATCAAGATAATATCATATTGATCGTCAACTTCTTCAAGACCTGATCTCAATCTAGTTTCACGCGCCATCATGGTCGTAAGTTCCATCTCTGCACCAGCGAGTTGAATTGTAGCCGGCACAATATCAAGATTTGGATGTTTAGAATGAATGATCGTCTTAGATAAAGGATATTCATTGACCAAAACATCATAAATATCTTTTTCGACATGGGCCTTTTTGATACCTAGACCACTGGTAGCATTGCCTTGTGGATCAGTATCAATTATTAAAACCTTTTGGCCGAGATCAGCCAAACATGCACCAAGGTTGATAGTAGTTGTTGTCTTACCTACACCACCCTTTTGGTTTGCAACGGATATTTTTCGTGCCATTTTATTCCCCTATTCTCCAATCTGTAAAAGATTGTTAACGTTTATTAATTCTATCATTTAATAGGAAACATTTAGAATTAATGATTATCCAACGAGTGGTTTTCTACCTGGAGTTCCAGGCTTTCTAGGATATTTCTTAGGTGTTGGTTTAGTTTTATCAACAAAGATAAAGTTTCTGACACCTTCGTTATTCGGTAGTTCAAATGATTTCTGATCTCCAACTTTACCGCCAAGGATCTTAATGGCATAAGTCGCTTCGTTTAATTCTTCCGGAGCTTTTTCAGACTTCATTGCAATAAATTCCCCACCGACTTTAGCAAATGGCAGACATAATTCTGTCAAAACATTCATTGCTGCCACAGCACGGGCCGTCACAACATCATAATTTTCACGATAAAGTTTGTTTTTACCAAGCTCTTCAGCACGACCGTGTACCAAATTGATGCCTGTTAAATTCAGCTTACCAGACAAGTCGTTCAAGAACTTGATGCGCTTATTCAATGAATCCACCATCGTTATTTTTAATTTAGGATTAACGATTTTTAATGGGATCGATGGAAATCCAGCTCCTGAACCAATATCACAAAGTGACAATTCGTCAGTTAAAATTCTTTCATCCACGAATCCGAGAACTAATGAATCATAAAAGTGTTTTAAATATACTTGTGATTCTTCAGTTATCGTCGTCAAATTCATTACTTTATTAGTTTCCACTAATTCATGAAAATAAATTTGAAATTGTTCTTTTTGTTTACTACTTAATTCAATTCCTCTTTGTGATAGTGCTTGATAAAATTCTTCCGGTTTCATTTAAATCCTCCACTCGTGAAACACTTGTTTCACACTAGTTAATCGTATATTATTCCTGAAACAAATTCAATGATAGTTATTCATTTCAGAAATATAAAAATGTCCTGAAAATTGGATTTTTTCTTAAAATTTAAACTAAACTCTGATACGATATTTGTAGTTATTATTATAGGGGGAAATTTATATGAAATGTCCGAATTGTGGTGCAAGCATTAAGGGGGATCAGAAATTTTGCAACAAATGCGGTTTTGACCTAAGCAACATCAAAGTTGATGAAACAGAATCGTCATCGAAAGTAGAAAATGACCAGGATATTCCTGTATCAGAAACTATCGCTGTAGAAACTAAACCGGTTCATGAATATCAAACTAAATCAAAATCAGAAACAAGTCCCATTCTGAAATTTTTGAATAATAATCAATCAATGATATTCATTTTCGTATTAGCTTCCGCATTGATTTACTGCTACAACACTGACATTGGTGCCATTATTTTTATAATAGGAATTCTAGCCATTCTGTACCTATATTCAAAAAACGGCAAAACCAATGTAGAAACAGAATTCAATAAAACTTTAGCGGGGATCGTTCCATTAAAGAATCAAAGTGAGAACAAATTTTGGATATTGGAAACCTTAGCTTATGGAACAAATATTATAGCTATTTTTAAATTACCAGTTATCGACTTATCCGACATTTTTAAAATGGCCGATTCTAATATTTTTACTTCTGGTATTGTCGGTCAACTCAACGATATATTCAACAACGGCAACATCTCACTGTTCAAGCTTGGTACATTGACATCAAAGGCATCAAGTATTCTAGCTGCTTACTACAAAGATGACAAAAATGCAGAAATGACCGGGGTCATCAAAGGATTATCAGAATTAAAATGGGGTATTTATATAATCGTTTTTTGCATTATTTTAGCTATAATTTCAAGATTCATCAAAAACTATGAGATTCCTATGCAACTTGTGTCTGGAACCGTACCAGCTATAATTTATCTTTTTATTTATTTCAAAATTAAAAATGGAGATTCTGATTATGCCATTATTGCAACATTCCTTGGATCAGGCTTTTATCTCGGATTAGCCGCCTCCATAGTTTTAGTCCTAACCTCTTTGCTCCGTCTAGGAAAGTCTCAAAAGAGAGCTTAATAATATGAAAAGAAGAAATATCTTAACTGTTTTCCTTTTATTACTGCTTTTTATTTCAGGAGCCAATTTTATCAGTGCTTGCGGTAATCAAAAAGTAAAACAATCTGAAACTACTGTAAAGAAGAAAACTACTAATTCTTCTAAGAAAAAAAAGAAGGAATCAAATATCACAACTGTTGCTGACAGATTAAAAAAATCTTCAAAAAAACAATTAGTCTACTCACCTTTGGGTGATTCACTTTCAGTAGGACTATTTGCTGATGGTAAAGATTCGCGATTTACTACTTTATTTACTGATGATATCAAAAAAGCCACTGGCAAAGATGTTTCAGAAAAAGGTATGTCAGTGGTTGGTAAAACTGCCTCAAATTTTGGTGTATTCCAAGTAAAAAATATCGTCAGTCAAGATCCCGATATTGTCACAGTAGAATTTGGAACTAACGATGCGGCTGGCGGTGCTACTGCTACGGCCTTAAATAGTTACGAAACTTCCATGAATCAAATCGTGGATACACTTCAACAAGAGACACATGCTCAAATTCTTTTGATAACATCTTGGTCACCTAAAAACGGAAAAAATGTTGAAGCTGATAAGCAATTCGATCAAGTCGTCTACAAAATCGCTAAGCAAAAAAATCTTCCTGTTGTCGATCTATCTACAATTTGGGAACATAACGATAACGTGACGGGTCCAGCCGGCAAAACTATCAGTGATTTTTCAACATATCTTACAAGAGACAATTTCCATCCAAATCAATTAGGACATGACAAAATTGCCGAACTTTTAAACAAACAATTAACCCGGGAGGGAACTTATGAACGATGATAAAGAATTTTGCCCAAATTGTGGCAAGTCAGTATCTAAAAACGACGATTTTTGTCAAAACTGCGGATATGATTTAAGACCATATCATAAATCACAGGCAAAACAAACTGAACAAAATGCATCCCAACAAACACCGAAAACTCAACCAGTAAGTACACAAGCCGCTACACCTAATAATAATGGTAAGAAAAAAAAGTCTCCTCTTGTACCTATTATTTTAGTCATAATTATCTTGGCTGCCGCCTACTTTGCTGGAAGTTGGTTCTATGGTAAAGGACGTCAGACACAGACCTTGGCCGATAACATGACCAGTGGCGTAACTTCTAAAATGGCATCTGCTGCAGTTGATGAGAATGGTCAATCTATTTCCGAAGCGGATTTAAAACCTTTGAGCAATCTTTACGTTAAAAACAGCTCAGCTAGCAATCAGGTTAAAGAATCCATTTTAAAGGATAGTAAATCAACTAATTTTAAAGTTACTCAAACTGGAAAATATTTAGGCCTTTTCCCTAAATATAAGGTCGCCGTAACCACTCGTTCAATCGACATTGAGACAAATATCGATAATCCTTCATTTAAAATCGATGGAAGTTCTGTTTCAGCAAAAAATAATGGTAGCGAATATACCCTAGAGAAAAAGCTTCCTGGTTTATATAAAGTATCTGTCAGCGGTAAGAAAAGTAAACAAGTGACTGTTCCAATTGCCGGTGAAGCAGACGAATATGTCATCAATGAACTTGTTGAATCTGACGACGATAGTATCAGCGATGATAGTACAACTTCATCTACCACTAAAAAACAACCTTCATCTCCTACTCACCCTACTTATTCAGCAAGTGATGATGATGACTATTACGAACCCTCAGATGACAGTGCAACTTTCTTAGGTTCATGGACAAATGATACATCTACCGTCAGTTTTTATGATGACGGTACGTATAGCTTGGATGAAAAAACTGGATCCTATAAAGTCAATTCCTGGCATGGTGATCAAGTATCGATCACTTACTATGAAGATGGCAAATCTGGTCCCGGTTGGACAGCCTCATACACCTTAGAAGGTGATTCACTTGAATTAAACTCTAATCATATGACATGGTACAGATAAAAAGGTCCGGATCGATTAATTAATCGATCTAGACCTTTTTTTATCATAAACTTCCACGCAGAAATCCTTCTCACCACAATTAGGGCAAGTTAATTTTCTAGTTTTAAAAGTATGCTTTGCAAAGAATGCCTGTTTAAAGCTTGGTTTAAATTCAGTATTACAGTTGGGACAAATATAATTAGTTCCTTGGAAATATATTTTAGTCAACAGTGTGGCTGTAACAACGGCTATTACGATCCCCAGACTAAACCAAAGCCAATTACCAGTCATGATAGAGGCCACTAAAGTCCCAACTTCAATTGCGTCCATAACCAGACCTCCCCCAATAATTTTGAAGTGCAAATTTCTCAAAGATTTTTTATTATCCATAATGTAGTCTATGTCATCAATGAAATTTATTGGAAAATTATCCAAATCAGGTAGGCTTTTTTTAATATTTTCGATCGCTTTAATTTGTTTTCGTGCGTCATTCAATTCATTTTTAATTTTTTTTACTTGTTCATCTAACAATAATGTCAAAATTTTGCTAGAATTAGTTTTTATTAAAATTTGTCGAATTGAATCTAAAGATAATCCCATACTTTTTAATAAGATAATCAATTTTAGCCTTTTTAAATCATTATCATTATATAGACGTCGACCGCCCTCTGACCTAGCGGAAGGATTCAATAGATCTTTCTTATCATAATATTGAATCGTTCTTACTGAAACTTTACCTAATTTAGCCAGTTCTCCAGTTGTATATGGCATAAACTTCACCTCCTTGATTACTTTTTTACAGCATGACCTAAGGGCACGTGCAAGTATTTATACGTTATTTAGGCGTTATGATTTTTAAAAATTGGCATTCTTTTTATTATAAATTAAAGTATACTAAACGTGATAGACCACAGAAATAAGAAAGGAGTGGATTATACGTATCGATTTTTCGTTCAACCACAAGTAAATCAGAAAGATAACTCTATTTTCGGTTATGAAGTTCTACTTCGCAAACAAGATAAGAATGGAAATTGGACTATTCCTAGTGACTTCACTGAAATTCCGATCGATGAGCAAACTTGCCTGATCGAAAAAACATCTAGAGCCTTAGAAACAGCTGCAAAAGACAAAGTTTTAGCCTTCAACTTAAATAATAAACAGGCCAACGATCCACTTACTATTGGCGCTATTATTACATTGAAGAAGCGAATCAATCCTGCTGCCTTAACAATTGAATTGACAGAGGCACCCAGTTTGACTGAAATTAAAGATATAAGTACAATGCTACATCAATATGGCATCGATTTAGTTCTTGACGACGTTGGAACTGGTTCAAATACTTATATCAATATAAAAAATCTATTGCCCTATGTTGATCAAATCAAGTTTGCGATGCAAAATCTTCGCATGTCTGGTAATGCCGAAAAAATCCCTGAATGTCTGTCATTTTGGGTCGGCCAGGCTAAAAAGTACTGTCTGAATATGATCCTCGAAGGTGTCGAAGATAAATCAGACCAAACATTAGCCGAAAAATTTGGCATAAATATTCAACAGGGATATCTTTACGGAAAACCTTGTTTGGTTTAAAACATCAGTTGATTTTCGACTGGTGTTTTTTTTATAATTAAAAGGTTATGTAAACGTTTTACCGGAGGGAATAATGATAATAAAAGAATATACACTAGATAAACTTTCACGAATGATCGATCATACTAACTTGCATGCCTTTGCATCAAATGACGATATGATAAAACTTTGTGAAGAAGCCAAAGATTATCACTTTAAAATGGTTGCGATAAATCAAGTTCAATCAAGTATTTGCTACAACGAATTAAAAAATACCGACATTGATATCGGCGCTGCCATCAGTTTTCCATTAGGACAAACTACGATCGAATCTAAATTATTCGACACTAAAAACGCCATCGAAAATGGCGCTAATGAAATCGACTATGTTATAAACATTACAGAATTAAAGAACAAAAGCTATGCTTACATTGAAGAAGAAATGTTAGAAATGGTTAAACTTTGCCACGAAAATTCCGTTTTGATCAAAGTTATTTTTGAAAATGCATATCTAACTAATGAAGAAATTACTAAAGTCGCCGAGATCGCTAAGGAAGTTAAACCTGATTTTATCAAAACATCAACCGGTTTTGGACCTAGTGGTGCAAAAATTGAGGATGTTAAATTGATGAAATCGATTGTCGGCAATGATGTTTTGGTTAAAGCTGCTGGAGGAATTAGAAATTCTGATGATTTCTTAGCCATGATTTCTGCCGGAGCGGATCGAATCGGTACTAGTAGTGGAGTTAAAATTATCGAAGCTTTGAAACAACGTATGAAATATGATGACGTTGATACTGTTAAAATTGGACGCTAAAAAAGAACTGCCTAGGCAGTTCTTTTCTATATAACAAAATTCAAACCAACTAAAACTACAAAACTAAGAAAAATAATCATATAAGCAACATAATCACTTCTACTATATCTCAGCGGATACATTCTAGACATTTCATTTCGTCCTGTATATCCTCTAGTTTCCATGGCCATAGCAAGATCAGATGCCTTACGAATAATTGACAAAAATAGCGGTAATAATAGTCTAGTCATATTTTTCATTTTCTTCATTACGCCAACATTTTCAAATCTAATCCCTCTTGATGATTGAGCATCAATCAGAACATTTAATTCTTCAATAATTATCGGAATAAAACGAAAAGCAATCATAATAATAACTGTCATTTCATGGATAGGTACATTAATTCTTTTTAAAAACAAAAAGGCCTTCTCCAGCCCATCCGCCAACGATTTTGGAGTAGATGTGTATGACAAAAGTGAGGCTCCAACGATCATCAATGCAATTCTGGATGTTAAAGCAATTGCCTTAACTACACCTTGGTTAGTAACGTCAAATACCCACCATTTGACTATTGTCGTTCCTGGCGTCGCAATTAATCTGAAGAAAAATGTAAATAATAATAGAATGATAATTCCCTTTAAACCACGTAATAAATAACTTACAGGAACCTTTGCCATTCTATATAAAACCAATATATAAACTAAACTAAATAAATACAAAATCGGATTATGAATAATAAATAGTGAAATTATATAGATCAATACACCCATTAATTTAGTACGAGGGTCTAAAGAGTGGATGGCCGAATCTGTAAAATAATATTCACCCAGTGTTATATCTCGTACCATTTAATGTCCTCGATTCTTTTTGAATAAATCTGACAAGCTTTTCTCAGCATTATCAACAGTCGTGGAGATAGATTTCAAAGGAATTCCTGCATCGATCAGATCCTTAGTTAACTTGGTTACTTCTGGGACATCCATACCAGCTAAATCTATAATGTCATCCCTGCTAAAAGATGTCTGAACCGATTCTTTAGAAATCAGTGTCCCTTGTTTCATTATCCAAACTTGGTTTGCATAATTGGCAACATCTTCCATATTATGTGAGACAAAAACTACTGCCATCTTCTTGATCGCTATGATCCTTTTAAGAAGATCAAATATTCGACTCTTCGTGTAAAAATCTAATCCAGCTGCTGGTTCATCCAAAACAATTATTTTCGGACTCATTGCTAGTACACCAGCAATCGCAACTGAACGTTTTTGACCACCTGATAATTCCATTGGATTGGCAGAAAATAAATCCTCATCAATTCCAACAAACTTGAGCTCACGTTCAGCTACAATTCTGGCCTCTTCTTCTAACATTCCTAAATTCATTGGTCCAAACATTACATCTTCGATAACGGTTTTTTTAAATAATTGATTTTCTGGATATTGGAAAACCAAACCAACTTCTTTTCTCAATTGAAATAAATCAAAACTCTTATCATAGACATTTTGATCATTAAGATATAATTCCCCAGAACTTGCTCTTAGCAATCCATTAAAATGTTTAATAAAGGTGGTCTTGCCTGATCCAGATGTTCCAATAATACCAATAAAATCTCCAGTATTTATTTCAAATGAAACATCATTTAATATGTTCTCTGATACACCTTTTTTATCATAAGAGAAGTTAATATTCACACCTTTTAGCATTATTTGACCTTCCAAATTCCGGTAAGTTCCTCAGCCATCTGTTGTTCATTCAAAACAGGATCGGATAGTGGAAATCCAGCATTTCTTAAACGTTCACCCAATTCAATTATTTGTGGAATCTCCACATGTATCTTTCTCAATAACTCTAAATCAGCGAATACTTCTGTTGGAGATCCTTTACCAACAATTTTTCCACCATTCATCAAAACTATTCTATCAGCAGCAACAACTTCATCTGTATTATGTGTGATCAAAATAATTGTCATACCGTTTTCAGCATTAAGCCTATGCAGTACGTCAATGATTTCAGATCTTGATTTGGGGTCTAGCATTGAAGTTGGCTCATCTAAAACCATTATTTGTGAATCGTCTGCCAATGCACCTGCTATTGCAACACGTTGTTTCTGACCACCAGAAAGTCTCGTTGGAGATGTCTTACTAAAATCAGACATTCCCACAGTATCAATACATTCAACCACTCTTTTCTGAATGTAATCGGATGGCATATTCTTATTCTCTAAGCCAAATGCGACATCCTCTTCAACATTAGTTCCAATGATTTGATTGTCGGGATTTTGAAAAACCATTCCGACCTTATTACGTATTTCCGTCAAATTCTCTTCTTTACTAGTATCTAAATCGTCTACTTCAATTGTTCCTTCACTTGGTAACAATAAAGCATTCAAGTGTTTAGCCAAAGTAGATTTACCAGATCCATTAGATCCCAGTATTGCCAAAAATTCTCCTTGTTTTATATTCAAAGATATTCCATCTATAGCTATTTTCTTTGATTGCTCTTTTTGATCGTTCCAAATAGTATATCTATGAATTAAATTTTCAATCCTTATCATCTAAACCTAAGCCTCTTTAACCTCTTTTTTAAATTTACTCAAAAATTGCATAGGTATAGCTTTTAGTAGTAGATATCCGATTACCAATGTACCAATCTTATCAATCAAATTAGACCCAACATTTCTCAAGAATGAAGCTTGAAAAATTGTTGTTCCACCTTTAACAAGTGACATAACTAAGACATCAGAGAATGATCCATTAAGTCCACCATATACATAAATACCAATTGGAGTACCGATAGCAGGACAGATGAAACTTAGTGCCAGACCCGTTATAACGGCAGTAAGAAAATTGAATTTGAATTTTTTAGCTACTAAACCAACAATTAAACCAATCGACATATTAACCAAAGCAAAAGGTATATCTGAAACACTATAAATAAGACCTGTAATAACATTACTCAAACCACCGACGATCATACCGGCTACTGGCCCAGCAATAACGGCAGTTAAAACAGTCCCCAGACTGTCTAAATAAAGTGGAATTCCCAGTGCCGATGTAATAATTCCTAAAACAATATTCATGGCTACCGCAATACCACATAAAGCTACGATATTTACTCTTCTATTTCGCATAAAAAAATCTCCCTCAAAACTTTTTCTACAATGTTATGAAATAAGCGAGACAGCCTCGTTCATTGTCAATATAGGTACAGATATTGCTCTTTTTTTCAATTCTTTTTGAATAACTTGCATGAACATACCTGGCTCCTCTTTCATCTCTAAACTGTTCTGTATATCAGAAATATGATCCGGATCAGACCCCATCTCACCACACCATTTTTTACTAGTACACGTCAATTTATAGCCGCAACTAGGGCTTCCTTCTACAGAAACGATTCCCAAAATATTGAACTCATCTGGGTATGATGCATATTCTTCAATTTGCATCATGAAAGGATCCAACATTTTTTTACTGGCATCTTTGTAAAATGGATTATCAAATTGATCTCTGACATGTCCCCAGCGATGTGAACCATATAACAGAAATTCTGGACAAGGTAATTGTAATAATTGAATATTTTCATCCAGTGCTTTATTCAATAGTTCACTTCTTAATTTGTATTCTTCGGCTAAATCAGACTCATCTGTTTTGACCTTAGAGGCCGTATTAAGAATGCAGTGTGACAAAATTAAAATTGACTTCATATCGACTATTCCCCCTTGTAAACGATAACATTGTGACGTATATCATTATACATTTTTCCAATAGTGTTTAGTCTATATAAACAAAAAAATCCAATCAAAATGATTGGATTAACTAATAAATCAATGTTCTATGCCATTGCATCCCAAGCGGATAATACAATTGGTTCTTTATCAAAGACAGTTAGCTCTTTATCAGTCAAAAATTTCTTATTAATAACAACTTCATAAACATTATCTTCAAACCAACCATTGTCAGCTACGAAGTACCCCTTTTCTCCGTTATCATCACCCCAAGAATTTTCAACCTTCCAACGATTAGGTTTTGAAGCAGAAATATTAACACCCGTCAAAACCATTGCATGAGAAACCTCGGACTGTCTGTAATCCAGTGCATCTCCCTTTTCGAGTTTCATATCAATATTAAATAATTTATCGACTTGATACATATCACCTAAAAGTAGACCTTCTTTTCGTTGTGATTGATTTAAAATATCATTACCAAACCACACCGTATCATTAGCCTTTAGCTGTTCAATACTAAGTTCTTCCAAACGCTCGATCGGCAAGTTAAGATATTTTTCGATTGTACCGCCAACAACATTACCGTCCGTTTGAATCGTATAAACTTGATTATATTGCTTACTCCTTTGTGGTGAGTTCATCACATTTACGTAATCGTTCAAATTGATCGTAAAATACTTGTTCAAAAAGTCCTTTGGTGTAATACTTGTCTCTTCAATCAATTTATCATCATCATTACGTAACGATAATTCAAAATCAACTGGCGGTTGACCAAATGAATAAACACACAGTTTATAAACTTCGGATAGCATTTCTTCAACTCTTTGATCGATATTTATAGAATTATCAGCAACCATTTGACGAAGTTCGATCCCGTTTTTACGCATCATCCTTTTTAAAACAGCATTAAATTCAGAAGTATTTTCCGAAACGCTAGTTTCCGGCATGGCATATGTTGGTACGACACCATATTTGTTGATTAAATCGGCTGCATATTGCCATTGACCACCATCACCGTTAGGATAAGTAAAGAGTAGATTAACTTTACGATCATTGACTGGTAAATTAGCTGTTTCTAGAATATTTTGATAGAAATAATTAGCCTTTTCCAGACGATCCCAAAATGATAGATAATTTTGAGATAACTCAAAATCCTTCATATTATATTTTATAGCAAATTCTGTTCTTAAATTAGTCAGAGCTGAAAATAACCAGCAACGACCTGAACGCTTTTGATTAGAAACTTTTCCAGTTGATACTTCAATATTAAATGTTGGATTCAGTTTTCTTTTAGCTTCAATATTTTGAGCAGCTTTGAAGATTCCCACTTGTGCAACTGCATTCTTTAAAACATTATTAGTTGCATCTTGATTTAAGTTCTTGCGAAAGTCTGCTAAAATTTCATTATTAATTTCTTTAGTCAACTCAACCACCTCATAGTTAAATATATTACAATATTATTATTCATATTGGAGAAAATTATGCCTGAAACAATTAAAATTGCTTACTTATACGAAGATTTAATGAACACATATGGAGATAGCGGCGATGTTAAAATCTTAGCCTTTCTTCTAAAAGAACAAGGTTATGACACACAAGTTGATGATGTCAGCTTAAACGCAGATTTTAATGCATTTGACTATGACTTCCTATTCTTTGGTGGTGGTCAAGATTTTGAACAGTCCGTTGTGGCCAAAGATATTTCTAAGCACAAACAAACTATTACTGACTATATTGAAGCTAACAAACCGATGCTCTGCATCTGTGGTGGCTATCAATTCTTAGGTAAGTTTTACGAAACTAGTGGTGGCGAAACAATTCAATGTCTTGATATCCTACCTTTCCATACTGTCTTTAAAGCTGATGCTAGAATGATCGGCGATACCGAGTACCAGACTGAATGGGGTACTGTTAAAGCTTTTGAGAATCACAGTGGTAGAACTTATTTCGACGATAAAAATATGCTCAAGCCATTAGGTAATATGGTTGAAGGATATGGAAATAATCCTGAAGATGGTGCTGAAGGTATGCGTTACAAGAATGTCATCGGAAGTTATTCTCACGGGCCGATCCTAAAAAATGAAAATATTGCTCGTGCTATTGCTGATAAGATCATCCAATCACATAAAGAACGAATGGCTAACTAAATTTGGAACAATTTCACCTGTTGTGAGATCGTCTTCGGCCAAAATTTAAAATCATCAAATTGGAGTTGTACCATACTTGATTTATCTCAAGTGTGATACAGCTCCTATTTTTTATTTTCTAAATATTAAGTCCGAAATATACACTAAGTTTTAATCCACCAAACAAATCCAGCTTCAGTCCTCTCGTGTTCAAAGATATCATTGACCCATCACAAAAAAATTTTTCTACATTTTAGTAATTAACTATTGCCCTAGAGTCCACTTCAAGGTGTAGAGTTAAAAATGAATTAATTTATTAATAATGGGTGAAATAATATGGGGATTTTTTCTCGGCTGAGTTGGTTTTTTAAACACCGTTGGAGGCAGTATTCTTTTGGAGTCTTGGCTCTACTTTTAGTTGCCGCTTGTAATGTGGTACCTCCACGTATTGTCGGTGTTGTAGTTGATGCTGTAAGTAAAAAAACATTAACTATTAATTTTTTAATTATGAATTTGGGTTTATTACTTTTAGTTGCCATTTTGGGATATTTTCTCAGGTTTCTTTGGCAAAAAATGATTTTTGGTAGTTCTTACGTTTTGGAACGTGATTTACGCAATCGTCTATTTCATCATTTCATGAAGATGGATACTACTTTTTATAAAAAATGGCGAACTGGTGATTTGATGGCCCACGCTACCAATGATATCGACGCTGTTCGTGAAGTTGCTGGACCTGGAGTTTTGACTCTAGCGGATTCATTGATAACTGGTTTATCAATGATTTTTGCCATGGGTATGTTTGTTGACTGGAAACTGACACTTTATGCAATTTTGCCACTGATTTTATTGGCCGTTATGGCTAATGTCTTGGGTAACAAAATTCATGATGCTTTCATGAAGTCTCAAGCGGCTTTCTCAAGCATCAACAACAAAACACAAGAAAGTGTTGTTGGTATTAAGGTTTTAAAAGCTCTAGGTCAAGAACAACAAGACGAAGCTGACTTTGATAAATATGTTACTGAAAATATTAAAGCCAATAAAAAATCTTATCGTTTAGATGCTATGTTTGATCCATTAACCTCGATCATCATGGGTATCTCTTATGTTATTACGATTATTTTAGGTGGTTTGGCAGTTATTCATTCTCAAATCACTATTGGTGAACTTGTTTCCTTCATTACGTATATGGCTGAACTGACTTGGCCAATGTTTGCTATTGGTAGTTTATTCAATATTTTGGAACGTGGTTCAGCTAGTTATGATCGAATCACTGAATTACTAGGTGAAAAATCTTCTTTAGTAACACCACGACATGAAGTTAAAACTACTCCAAATGGTCCTTTAGATTTTGAAATGAAAAAATTCCATTATCCAGATGACAAGGCAATTGCCTTAAATAATGTCAGTTTTGTTCTAAAAGAAGGTCAAACTATGGGTATTGTTGGACCAACTGGTGGGGGAAAATCAACTATCATCAGTCTATTGATGCGTGATTTCGACCATTACAACGGTCAGATAACCGTCGGCAATCACGACATTCGTGACTTTAAACTTGATGATTACTTAGATACGATCGGTTATGTTCCACAAACTAATTTCCTATTCTCTACAGATATTCGTGACAATATTCGATTTGCTAACATTGATGCCACGGAGGAACAAGTCATAGCTGCTGCTCACATTGCTGATTTAGACAATGATATTGACGATATGCCAGAAGGCTACGACACACAGGTTGGTCAACTAGGTGTTTCGTTATCAGGTGGACAGAAGCAACGTTTGTCAATTGCTAGGGCTGTTTTGAGTGATCCTGAACTATTGATCTTGGATGATTCATTATCTGCAGTTGATTCTAAAACAGAACGAAATATTGAACAGCGTATTGCTGAAAACAGGTCTAATGGAACAACAATTATTGCAGCCAGTCGCTTAAGTTCAGTTGAACATGCCGATCAAATTTTAGTAGTCGATCACGGAACTATCATTGAACATGGGACACATCAAGAATTGTTAGCTAATAAAAATTGGTATTACGATACCTTCAATTTACAAGCTAAAAATGCTGAACTCGAAGGGAGGTTAAATAGTCATGGATAAAAAAGAACAAGAAACAATTAACGATATTCTTGCTCTTTCTCGAAAACAGCAACGAAATATTTTGAAACGATTATTCAGCTTTGCTTGGGCGTTTAAAAAGCAATTCATCACGGCAATTGTTTTTGCGATCGGATTAAGTGTTATCAATATAATCTTACCTAGATTGTTGCAATACTATATGGATAATTATTTAGTCCATCAAAATACAGGCATTCAAATAATTGTTGGTTTTGCAATTGTTTACTTCATTGGAACATTAATTAAAGCTGTTGTTCAATTCATTCAAAATTTCGCCTTCTCAATGGGGGCAGAAAGAACTCTTGAAAAGATCCGTAGTCAGTTATTTCGTAAACTACATACATTAGGTATGGATTATTTCGATAAAACACCGGCTGGTTCGATTGTTTCAAGAGTTACTAATGATACCAAAACACTATATGATTTTTGGACACTGTTCTTAATGATTTTAGTAGCAGTTTTCTCAATTATCTCCGCCTTTGTGGCGATGGTGTCCGTCAATGTCACTTTAGCTATTATAACGGCATTATTCGTAATAGCACTTTACTTGTTGATCTGGCTGTATCAGCGTTTAAGTTCTAAAATTTATCAACGTTTGCGTGAATATTTAAGTCAAATCAACACTAAATTAAATGAATCCTTAATGGGAATCAGCATTATCCAACAATTCGGTCAGCAAAAACGAATGATCACAGAATTTGAGCACAAAAATAATCAGTATTTTAGTCAAAGAAACAAGATGATAAACGTAAACTCATTCTTACTTTATCCAACCATTACATTGATGTTTACATTATCAGAAGTAATTTCATTAGGTGGTTTTGGATTAGAAAGTACCCATACTATCGTGGCCGCTGGTGTTATCTACGCTTTTATCTCTTACCAGCAAAACTTTTTCAATCCCTTATCCAACGTTATGAATTACATGTCCTATTTTCAAGATGGAATGGTTGCCGGGTACAGGATCATGAAGTTGTTCGATAATCAGACCACTAGTCCTGTCCAAAAAGAAGACAGTACAAAAAAAATCGAGGTTGGAAAAATTGAGTTTCGTCACGTTACTTTTGGGTATGTACCAAATGAACCTATCTTAAAAGATATTTCATTTACAGTAAATCCCGGCCAAACTTTGGCCTTAGTTGGTCACACTGGTAGCGGTAAAAGTTCAATTATTAACGTTTTACTGAGATTTTATGAATTTGGTGAGGGGCAGATCTTGATTGATGACCAGGATATTCGTGATTATTCGACACAAGAATTGCGTCAAAAACTAGGTTTAGTTATTCAAGAACCGTACTTGTTCTACGGTAATATTGCTAAAAACATTCGTATGTATGACGACAGCATTACGGACGAGCAGGTAAAACAAGCAGCTAAATTCGTTGATGCCGATGGATTTATTGAAAAACTTCCTGATACATACCATGCCAAAGTAATTGAACGGGGCAGTAGCTTCTCCACCGGTCAACGTCAGTTGATCTCATTTGCTAGAACTATCGTCCGCAATCCGAAAATTCTGATTTTGGATGAGGCTACTGCTAATATCGATCCTCAAACTGAACAAAGTATTACCCGTGGATTATCCAAAATGAGAGATGACAGAACGACTATCGCCATTGCTCACCGACTATCGACGGTTCAAGATGCCGATCAGATCCTAGTTTTGAGTCACGGTCGTATTGCTGAGCGAGGAACACACTCCGAATTACTAAAGGCTGGCGGACTTTATTCAGAGCTTTACGAGTTGCAATCAATGGATTAAATAAAAAAGAAAAAGGTGGAACAAATGAAAAAATTAATTTCAGAAGGATATTTTGACGGTGAACGTCCTCTATTTAAAGAACATGATGCAGAGATCAACGACACAACTTTTGGTGAAGGTGAATCTCCTCTTAAAGAAACACACGACTTAGATTTAAAAGATGTTGTATTTAAGTGGAAGTACCCATTATGGTACGCAAAGAATATTAAAGTTGAAAAATCAATTTTTGAAACAATGTCACGTTCAGGAATTTGGTACACAGATAATATTGAAATAACAGATTCTGCCCTTCAAGCACCTAAATTATTTAGACGCGCTAGTCAGATCAAACTAGAAAACGTTCATTTTGCTGACGCAGAAGAAACAATGTGGAGTTGTAAAGATATCAATTTAAAGAACGTTCAAATCAACGGAAACTATTTTGGTATGAACAGTGAAAATATTTATGCTGATAATATTGATGTTGTCGGTAACTATGTTTTCGACGGTGCTAAAAATATCGAAGTTCACAATTCCACTTTCGTTTCAAAAGATGCATTTTGGAATTGTGAAAATGTTACGATTTACGATTCAAAAATCAGTGGTGAATATCTAGCTTGGAACACAAAGAATCTTACTTTGATCAATTGTACAATTGAAAGTGAACAAGGACTTTGCTACTTGGATAACTTGAAGATGGTCAACTGTAAAGTATTGAGAACAGATTTGGCATTTGAATACTGCTCAAATATTGATGCTGATATCACAACAAATGTTATGAGCATCAAAAACCCTATAAGTGGAACGATCAAAGTTGCTTCTGTTGACGATATTATTTTCGATGATCCAGAAATTGATCCTAAAAAGACAACCATTGAAACAAAAAACTAATATAGAATTTTAAAAAGCATCCCAAAAAATTTGGGATGCTTTTTATTCTGTAATATAGTCCAATAGTTTAAATAGAACGATCTTGTTCTCTTCAGGGACAGAATAATTCATGATTTCTTCTGATGTCTGATTTAATTGCGATCCAACAGCATAATCACCATCATTAACGGCTATCTCTTTCACATCAGCAGTTTGCGCCTCAAAATGAAACTGTAAGCCAATAATGCGATGATTCATAACGAATCCTTGATTCTTCAGTAAATCACTGGAGAACAACAATTTCGCCTCTTCAGGGACATCAAACATCTCTTCATGCCAGTGCAATGCCATCATTTTATCTGGGATCTCTGGAATTTCTTGTGTTTGCAGATATACTGGTGCCCAGCCAACTTCTTTAGCAGGTGATTTACTAACAGAATAACCCAGAGTTTTACTAATTTGCTGTGCCCCATAGCAGACACCAAACATTGGCGTATTCTTATCTAACAATTGTTTGATCAATTCTCGTTCATTCTTGATCCAATCAATATTATCATTAGGACTCATTGGTCCACCAAGAATAACCAACATGTCCGTCTCTTCAGCGTTAGGTAAAATTCCACCAAACGCGTAAGGATGATAAACATAAATTTCATGTCCATGTAAATGTGCCCAGGCCTTTATGGCGCCAGGACCCTCATTGGGTGTATGTTGCAAAACATTGATTCTCATTGATCAAGCCTCTTTAATCTAAAAATTTATTAGCTTTTAAGATAGCTGTTGAAATCGCTGGAGCAATAATAATTGCCGCAATCATTTCCGGAATACCATTAGTTCCGACGATAATTAACAACAGCCTATTTAATAAATCAGTTTGTGTGGCATAAGCTTGAGACAAGACACTAGCATACATGAATCGCATCAAGCCTAAAACAAGTACCGTATTGGTAAGAGATCCCATTGCAGCAGCGATCCCCATAGCAACAATTCTTTTTTTAAAGTGTTTTTTTAACACTAGATACAGGTATCCGGCAACTAATCCCACGATTATTCTTGGCAAAATAGCAACGATTGGATTGGTAAATACCATCGTATCAATAATTGATGTTGGACTAGTAAAGGCCCGTATCATCGTACCTAATCCCCAAACAAGACCGACGATAGATCCGTACTTTGGACCAAGTACAATTGCCGCAACAATTACAGTTATATGAATGATTGTTATATTAATGAATCCAGTTGGAATGAATCCCAAAAAAGGTACCAATGATTGAACGAAAATAATCGCCATCAGGATACCTAAAATAGCAATGCGGTAGGCTCTTCTTCTTTGCATTTACTATAAACCCCTCAAATTTATTTCTTTAATTCTATATTATTATACAAAACATATCAAAATTTAATCTTTATAATTTTCGTTTGCGAATACGACTCAATGATACTGGCGTTATTCCTAAAAAAGAAGCGACAAAATGTAACGGGACGCGTTCTAAAATTTCCGGTTCGTTTTTTTCTAATTCTCTATAACGCTCTTCTGGAGAATATTGTATCTGTGAAAAGAAGATATTTCTATATTCAATGAACCTTTCACATATAAGACTAGTAACATCAGGTTCAATTGAAGGATATAAGCGTCTTATCAGATCAAAGTTTTTCTTACTTAACATTAAAACTTCAGTGTTTTCTATGCTCTCAATAGAAAATCCACTAGGTTCTCCCAAGTAAAAGCTTTCAAAAGAAGACACCATTTGATTTTCAAAGAAAAATTGCATAGTAATATCACGTCCATCGTCATTATGCCATAACCGAAGTGCCCCACTAATAACAATATAAATTTCTGTAGCAATATCCCCTTCATCTAACAGAATACTACCCTTCTCAAAGTTACTTTTAACAAAGAATTTCTCTAATTTATCCCAATTTTTTTCAATATCTGGTAATTTAATTTTTAAATATTCCGACAAATTATCATGCATTTTTCTGCCTACCATTTCAAATTAACAATTGTTAATGCTGCTTTCCAAGGCCTCATATAGACTAAGTTTACAAATTAAAACGAGGTAATAATTATGAAAACAGTTATTATATTTGATCATCCATATACCGCAAGTGCTTCTGAAAATGTGCCTCATCACCGCTCATTTCTTGCAGCCTTATTAAAATCTACCATCAAACAATTACATGAACAGAATAATCAAGTAGACTTGATAGATCTTCACGCGGATAAATTTGATCCCGTAATGTCTGCTGAAGATTTAATAAACTGGCGTAGAGGAAAAACCATTAATGAACAAGTAAAAAACTATCAAGAGCGCCTTTTAACAGCCGATCGCATAATTTTTATGTTTCCTGTTTGGTGGGAAGTTATGCCCGCTATGACTAAAGGATTCATTGATAAAGTTTATGCTAAAAATTTACTATATCAAGCGGATTCAATGAAAACAAATCTGAATAAAAAAGTAAAAATCGAAGTCATAACAACAATGAGTACACCCAATTTTATCTACAGGTTAATATTTGGAGCGCCCTTACTAAAAGCACTTCATAGAGGAACATTTTTAAAAACACAATTATGGAATTTCAAATGGAAAAACTTTTCAAGGGTAGAAAAAAAGTCTTCAACTCAACGTAAAAAAATATTACGCGACTTCAGACTTTAATTTAATATTATTCACCTTCAGCTGCATCAACGGCTTTTATAACGGCGTTACGGAATCCGTTTTCTTCTAAGGCCGCAACACCTTTAATTGTAGAACCACCTGGTGATGTTACCTCATCCTTTAATGCTGATGGATTAAGATCAGATTGTTTAGCCAACTTACTTGCACCAATGGCCATTCCTATAGCTGCATCATAGGCCAATTGTCTGCTGAGACCATGCTTTACTCCAGCATCACTGAGTGCCTCGATAAATAGATCAAGAAAGGCTGGACTACACCCGGCAACCGTTCCAAGAATACCTAGTTGTTCACTAGGGACTTCTACCAATTGTCCTGTGTATCCCAAAATAGAAGCAACTTTCTTTTTGTCTTCAGGAGTAAATTTATCAGAATATGTGATACCTGTGAATCCAGCTCCAACTTTTACAGGAGTATTGGGAATAGCGTGTGCTACTTTGTCGTATTCCAAAACTTGTTTCAGATGGGTTACAGTTCCTGTTCCAGTAAAGGCAACAACCAGTTTACCATCAACCATATCTTTTAATTCAGTCAAAACACTGTCCAAAGCATTGGCCCCAACACCAATAAAAATTACATCTGTGTCAGATAATTGTTTGATCTTTGAAACAATTTGGAATCCAAGTTGTTCTTTTAATTCTTTAGTTCGTGAAGATCTGCCACCTTTAACGACGATCTCACTTGCATCATAACCATTCTTAACTAATCCAGTTATAACTGCACCACCTATACTGCCTGCACCGATAAAACCAATCATATTCAAGTCTCCTTTTCTATTTCTTTATCCTTATTCTAAATGAATATCTTATAAATACAAATTCATATTTTGTTATTATTTTTTTCAATAAAAAAAGCCGCCATAGGCGACTATTTAAATGTTCCACGAATGCTCTTAATGTCATAATATTTAGCCATCCAGACGTTGAGCCAAGAAGCTGGATCTTCCAAAGTATTAGCCGTGTAATTGATTGAATTATACTGATTAGTTCTACCAGCATTTTCCAAATTAGGTAAGATCTTAATGGTAACTTTATCCTTACCAGAGGCTTTAGCTGCATTGATTTTTTGAATATTGTTTGTTTGGATAACATAGTCAGAATGAATATCTGAATAGGCTTTTGAGAAGCTTATTGCAAAGACAATCAGTGATAACGCCGTTATGCCCCATTTGATGCTATTACTATCAAAGACAGTACTGCGTTGATAAACTCGATAAAGCATATAGGCCATCATAATAATCATAAAAACATATGGTCCAAAGAAAGCACGATATGATCCTGAAACTATCTCTAGCGGGCCGGCTGGCGATAACATCAGTGAGAATAGTGAGGCCAAAAATCCAATAAAGAGAATTATCAAATTAACATAATCATCTTTTTTCAAAACTCTGACTACTAAAGTCAAAATAACTACAATTAAGAAGGTTATCATCAGTGGCATGGAGTTATTTTTGATCAATTTCAAAATATCCAAAAATTTGACTACTAATAAAGTAATGGAATTCTTATCTCCTCTACCTTGTGAAGCAGGCGAAAGAATAATCAGCAGGCTTCCTGCCATACTGGCAATAACGCCTAAAATATGCCAAATACGGATTTTTTTGAAGTCTCTTAGATAGTAGATACCAAATAGTACCAACATAATAACCACACTTGGGCCACTATTTTCGCTACTGGTACCAGCTAAGAATCCTAAAACAATAGCACCAAGGATCATCCAAGTCGAACTTTTCTTTTCTAAGTTATTCAAACCGAATAGCAAAAAACTAAGATAGAAGATACTCATCCAAAGATAGTTACCGGCACCAGAAATCCAATAAATTGTTGTTCCTGGTAGTGGCAAAAAGAACCATAGAGCAATAATAACTAAAAATTCTAGAAAAATTGGTAACGATTTTTTTATCAAGCTTTGAGTTATTTGTTTTATTAAAATTACTAGTCCTAAAAAGACAAATGTATTGATGATGTCAAAAACCCATTTTGGAAATTGCATCATTATTTGCACAAAACTATGAGCCAGAATTCTTCCATTCCACATAAAGTAATGATTGTATTGTGAAGCAAAGATATCAAACAAACTGTTAAAGGCTCTAGTATGCGGTGTTACTGATGGTCCGTCATAGAAAAAATGATATGTATAATCATCGGCAGTCAATAGTGAAAAATGATTTAGTGTAAATACCACTAGAAAAGTTACTAAATACAGTAACCCAGGAAGTAGATACTTACGTTTATTACTTGAATTCATGCGTTTTTAATCCCCCTTATATCACGCAAGGTTAGATTAAATATATCATGAACTTAGGAAAAGTTTACGAAATTTCCGAATTATTTACATATTTACAACAATCTTACGGTCTATTTTGTATAATGATCAACAATTTCTTTCAATAAATCAGTTACGGGCTGACCGGCTTTATTATCATAATATTTAGCAAATCGTTCATCATTAACGTACATTTGAACCAATCCTTGATGGGCTTCTTTGCTGTACTCGGACCAAGTAAAACTCAACCAAGCTTTATGTTCTTGATAAATTTTCTCTGCAAGATTCGAATCTAAATTGGAATTTTTAACGTATATGTTCAAATCAGAAATCAAATCCTGTTCCATTTTTTGCATCCGTTTGAATTGTTCTTGATTTAAACTGCCATATCGTTTATTAGACTCTTCGACTTCCTTAGTTCCATATTTCTGATGGACCTCTTTTCCGTATTCTTGTTCATTATTTTTGATTGCGTCTTCTTTAAATGCTGCAAATTTTTCTGTATCTGTCATAATTTTATCTCCTTGATAATGTTCGATAGTTTTTTGAATATTTGTTAAAAGAGAGTCCAAATGATGCCTTTGTTCAAGCAATAATTGTTGTTGCTGTTTTAAAGCTTCAATTTCAGAATAGTCAGCATTATCCATAATCTGTTTAATTTTCGTTAACGAAAAATCTAGGGAACGGAAAAACAGTATCTGTTGTAGTCGATCAATTTGTTTTTTCTCATAAATACGATAGTTTTTTTCAGTAATATAACTGGGTTTTAGTAAATTAATTTGATCATAATATCGTAAAGTTCGGGCGCTGACCCCTGATAAATCAGCTAATTGTTTGACTGTATACTCCATGACTTCCTCCTAGCAAAACTTATGATATAGATTGACGCAACGTCAAGGTCAAGGTAATTTGTAAAATATTGAGGCTTTTTATCCTCAAATAAGTTAATTTACGTTAATATTAACAACAAAAGGTATTTTATAGGTTGGTGAAAATTATGAATGAATTTACTCAAGTACTTACAATTGCTGGATCAGACTCCGATGGTAGTGCTGGTGCACAAGCTGATTTAAAAACTTTTATGGCTCGCGGAGTTTACGGAATGTCCGTACTGACTGCTGCTGTTGCTGGTAACTCTTATGGGATCCACGACAGTATCAACATGCCTACTAGTTTTATTAAGAGTCAGATCAAGGATATCAAAGATGATTTTAAAATTTCAGCTTTTAAAACTGGAATGCTATCTGATTCTGAAATTATTCACACTGTTACTGAAGAGATAAAAGACGGATCTTTCGGAACTTTTGTCCTTGACCCTGTTATTATTACGAAACATGGTGCCATGCTATTAGAGGAAGAGGCCTATCAAACCTTGATCGATGAACTTTTCCCACTGGCCGATCTGATTACTCCAAATTTCTATGAGGCTAAGAAATTATCTGGTCTAGAATTGAATAGTAAAGAAGAGATAGTAAAGGCTGCTCATAAACTAAGAGATCTCGGACCTAAAAATATCATGATCAAAGGCGAACACGCTGATGATTCACTTGATTATGTCGAAGATTTTGTATTATTAGAAGATGGTCAATCATTCTGGATCTCAGAACCTTACATAAAAACAGACCACGTTAACGGAACTGGTGATACTTTATCATCTAGTATCGTTGCCGAAATTGCCAAGGGTTCAAGCATGGAAGAAGCTATCAGAATTTCAAAGACATTCACTTATAGAGCTATCAAAAATGAAATCGACGTCGGTCATAAATTTGGTCCAATTAATCATTTCATTCACGATGAACTATAATTACTAGTGAGGAAAGAGGAGATCAATTTATGGTAAGAATCACAAAAATATCCGTCGGTAGTCTACTATTAATTTTGTCCATCGTTTTAATGGTTAGATCCGGATTTGAAAACTTCATCGCAGCTTTAGTAGGTACCGGAGATATTGGAGGAGCAGCTGGCATTTTAATGGCTATTACATATATTATTGCCGCTGCCATCTATATTTTAACTAATCGTACTTACAGTGTCGTTCCCGATGTAGTTAGTTTCATTATCTTGATCCTAGGCGGTTTGATGGGATTATTTAATGCTAACATCCCCGGAACTCACTTCTTAATTATCTGGGCTTGGGTCGGAATTGCCATTGGTGCTATCGTTTTGATCATAAGTATCGCTGACTTAGTCTTGCATCCAGCTTCAGATGAAGATGAACCTGACGAACAAGAAGAAAATTTCAACAATCAATTTGATTACAACAATCAAATGCCTAATAACATGCCAAATAATCAAATGAACCAGTATCCTAATCAAAATGGTCAATTTAACCAATACCCTAATAATGGTAATAATGGATATCAGCAATATCCTGATCAAAATCCACAACGTAACCAATATCAAAATCAAAATATGAATCAACCTTATCCAAACCAGAATCAAAATTATGGTTATAATCAACCGGCTCAAAACAATTCATATCCTAATAATGTAAATCAGAATAATATGAACCAAAATCCAAACTTTGGTGCAAACCCTAATCAACCCAATCAAAGATCGTTTTCATCAAATCAATTTCCAAATAATTATCAATCGAACCAACGCCCAATGAACAAGTTTAACCAGAATCAATCTGTTCCACCAAATTCTGTAAATAATTCTTATCAAAGTCGGCAAAATCAATTTCCAAATAACCAATTCAACGATCGGATGAATAACAATCCAAATAATGGTCCTGTTAATCAACCGCTTTCACAAGGACAAAGACCACAAAATCCGCAACAAAATCAATTACAAAACCCTAATAACAACAATCCTTACGCATTAGGTAATTTTGATCCTTCAAAGCGCCGTAGTAAGCGTTAACTGAATGTGAAAATATTTTAACTTTATATCTCAAAAATCATATGATTTTTGGGATATTTTTTTATGTAAAAATTAAAATAATAAACAAATGCTCTCTGTTGATTAATACCCTAATTAATCATATGATAAACGTAGATTTAGGGATTTTTAATAAGTTATAAGGAGGCTATTTTACCATGCTAAGTGTTGGATTAAGCATTGTCTCTTTGGCGCGTTTTCAATTCGCAATGACAACTGTTTTTCATTTCTTCTTTGTTCCGTTTTCAATCGGAATGGGTTGTCTTGTCGCCGTCATGGAGACTATCTATGCTGTTAAAAAAGACAAAGTATATTTAGATATGGCAAAATTTTGGGGAAAAATCTTCCTATTAAGTTTTGCTGTAGGTATTGTTACCGGTATTATTCAAGAATTCCAGTTTGGTATGAACTGGTCCGAATATTCTAGATTTATGGGGGATGTTTTCGGTGCTCCACTAGCTATTGAAGCTTTACTAGCATTCTTTATTGAATCAGTCTTTATTGGTATTTGGATGTTTACCTGGGATCGTTTCAAGCCAGGTGTTCATGCATTTATGATTTGGATGACTTCAATTGGTACTATGTTGTCAGCTATTTGGATCTTGGCTGCCAATAGTTTCATGCAACACCCAACAGGTTTTAAGATCAATGGTTCTACTGGACGTATCCAGTTAACTAATTTTGGTGACGTGATTGGCAATCCACAGTTGTGGAGAGTCTTCCCTCACGTTATTCTCGCCGCTATTTTGACTGCCGGTGTTGTTATCGCTGGTATGAGTGCTTGGGGGCTACTTAGAAAGAAGAAGGGTGAAAATCTTTTCTTCAAAAAATCATTACGCTTTGGACTATGGGTAAGTATGATCTTTGCTATCCTATCTGCTGCTGCTGGTGATTTTCAAACACAACAAATTATTAAAGATCAGCCTATGAAATTTGCTGCTACTGAAGGTATTTACAAGACGACTAAAGACCCTGCCCCATGGACAGTAGTTGAGTCAATTGATGCTAACGGTCACAAGGCTTCTCATCAAGTTGATATTCCCGCAGCATTAAGTATCTTGGCATATCACAAGGCCAGTGGATCTGTTAAAGGCATGAATGCAATCAATACCGAAATGCATAATAAATATGATAAAAAATTCGGTAAAGATATGAATTACTACGTTCCACCTAAGACTATGTTCTGGAGTTTTAGAGTCATGACAGGTATTGACGCCTTGATCATGTTGGTCGCACTATTTGGATTAATTTGGTCACGTAAGAATAAATATACTATTGAGAACAAGAAATGGTTCTTAGTAGTACTAGGGCTATGTATCTGGGTTCCATTTATTGGTAATTCAGCTGGTTGGTTCATTACAGAATTTGGACGTTATCCATGGATCGTTTATGGATTATTCACAATTGCCCAAGCTGTATCTCCTACATCTACCGTCGCCAGTCTGCTATTCAGTAATATCATTTACTTCTGTCTCTTCACATTACTTGGTGGAGTAATGGTCTGGTACTGTAGAAAGACCCTTCATCATGGACCTTATTACGAAGAGAAGGATTCTATTGAAAATGTTGATCCATTTGCAAAGGAGGCCTTTGAAAAATGACACTAAGTATATTGTGGTTTCTAATAATCGGACTTCTATTTGCGATTTTCCTATTCCTTGAAGGATTTGACTTTGGTGTAGGTATGGCAACTAGATTGATTGCTCATAATTTAGATGAACGTGAAGCTTTAATGTCATCTATCGGTCCACATTGGGACGGAAATGAAACATGGCTCGTTACCGCTGGTGGTGCAATGTTTGCTTCATTACCACTTTGGTATGCATCACTATTTTCAGGTTACTATTATGTATTACTATTGGTTCTAGTAGGATTAATTCTTCGTGGTGTTTCATTTGAATTTACTAAACACGCTGAAACAAAGACAGGTAAAAATATCTGGCTTTGGGCATTCTTCATCGGTAGTGTTCTACCTCCATTCTTACTATGCATGATGCTTTTAAGTATGGTTCAAGGTATTCCAATGAATGCTAATGGTGACGCCTTTCCTAAGTTCTTCGATGTTGTTAACTGGCTTTCATTAGTCGGTGGTGTTGCTGGTGTGCTACTATCACTAGTTCACGGTTTAAACTTCATCAGATTAAGACTAGACGGTCCACTTCGTGATCGTGCCCGTGATTTAAATAAAATAGTTTATCCAATTCTTTTTGCAGGTGAAGTAGTCTTCGCAATTTTGGTATTCTTCCAAACAGACTTCTTTACTAAGAGATTTACATCATCACTACTTATTACAGTTCTAATCGTTGTCTTCTCACTCCTAGGTTACTATGGTGTGCTAAAGAACAAAGAAGGTTGGAGTTTTGCCGGTAGTGGATTATCACTAAGCATGGTTATCGTCCTACTATTTAATGGATTATTCCCACGTGTCATGATTGCTACAAACCCAGCACACAGTATTTTAATTAAAACTGCTGCTAACTCTCACTATACATTGACGATTATGACGATTGTCGCCTGTATATTGGTACCAATCATATTAATTTACTTCATTTGGTCTTATACTCTATTTACAAAGAGAATAAACCCAAAGGACAATACGGTGAAATATTAATATGATCGATAAGCGATTATTTCGCTTACCTGGAACAAAACAACTTTTAATTGTGCTTGCAGGATTAACTCTCTTGCAAGCTTTTGTTGTTTTATTCCAAGGTAAGTATTTAGCAGAGGCTCTAGTAAACTCTTGGAATCAAAAGGCATTACAAACGATAATCCTACCAATGACCTTGTTTGCGATTGCCTTCATTCTCAGACACTTACTAAATCTCATCAACAACAAAATCGTCGAAAATTATGCCAGTAAAACTTCAGAAGAAATTCGTTCTCAATTACTAGATCGAGTTTATGAAGCCGGACCTTCACTTCTATCTGAAAAAGGTACAGGTAATATCGTTACTGCATCATTAGATGGAATTGATTTGATCGAAAATTATTTTAAATTGATTTTTACAAAACTGATGAATATGACCTTCATACCACCGGTTTTATTAATCTATATTTATACGCAAAATATTGCTTCCGGTATTACTTTAACGATAATTGTGCCTTTAGTTATTCTATTCATGATCATTTTGGGAATGGCTGCTCAGGCCAAGGCCGATGCACAATATCATCAATATACGATCCTTTCAAACCACTTTTTAGACGCCTTACGTGGTCTACCCACACTGAAAATGTTAGGTCTAAGCAAACGTTATGCTAGAAATATTTATACCGTCAGTGACGAATACCGCCGTCGGACAATGAATACTTTACGTATTGCTATCTTATCGACCTTTGCCTTAGATTGGCTTACAACGCTTGGAATTGCCATTCTGGCTGTATTTTTAGGACTAGGACTTATCAATAATGCCTTTCCACTCTTTCCAGCTTTGGTAACCTTGATTTTGGCACCGGAATATTTTCTGCCTTTAAGGGATTTTTCAAGTGATTACCACGCTACTTTAGATGGTAAAAATGCTCTTGGTTCGATCTTTTCTATCTTGGAAAAAGACGATACAAAGGCTGAGGAAAATGACCTCAAGAAACTGACTTGGAATAAAGATTCAAAATTAGAAGTCGATAATTTGATTTTTAATTACCCTGACGGACAAAATAACCACGATTCTAGTTTAGATATCAAGCGGATCCAACTACATGGTTATCAAAGGATCGGCGTTATAGGTAAATCAGGCTCCGGAAAAACAACTTTGATCCGGACCTTGGGTGGTTTTTTGAATCCTGATAACGCTAAAATCAAAGTCAATGATCAGTCGATAAATTCATTAAAACAACGCACATGGCAAGATGAATTGGCCTTTCTGCCACAGTCACCTTACTTATTTGCTGGAACAATTGCTGAAAATATTGCCTTTTATAAACCAAATGCGACAGAAGAAGAGATCCAATTTGCGAGTGATAAAGCTGGATTAAAAGATTTCTTGAAAACTTTACCTGATGGATATCAAACTATTATCGGTGAAGGTGGACGCGGTATTTCTGGCGGGCAGCAACAAAGAATCATGATTGCTCGTGCTTTCTTGGCGAGTGAACGTCATATCTTGATCTTCGATGAACCAACAGCACATTTGGATATTGAAACTGAGTATGCCTTGAAGAAGCCTATGGAAGAATTATTTCAGAATCATTTAGTTATATTTGCTACTCATCGACTACATTGGATCAAAGAAATGGACTACGTTATCGTTATGGATAACGGAAAAATCACTGAGCAAGGTACACCTGATGAGCTTTCTGATCATAACGGTGCTTTTAATCAACTTATAAATAATATGCGGGGGGATCAATTATGAAAGTTTTCAAACATGATACTTGGGTCAAACCGTATATCAAAAAGTACAAAGGACTATTGATCTCAGTTTTATTATTAGGACTTCTCACATCATTCTGTGCTGCAGCATTGATGTTTACTTCTGGTTATACAATAGATAAGGCCGCAACACATCCAGTCAATATTCTATTGATTTACGTACCGATCCTTTTGACTAGAGCCTTTGGTATCGGACGTCCTACCTTTAAGTATATTGAACGTCTCAAGAGTCACAATTGGGTTTTGAAAGTTACTTCTAATTTGAGAACAAGACTTTATACGACTTTGGAGAGTGATGCCTCATTTTTTAATGAACATCATAAGGCCGGGGATATTATGGGTTTATTATCTGAAGATATAAATCACCTGCAAAATCTTTATCTAAGAACAGTTTTCCCTACCGTTATAGCGTACCTATTAACAATTATTGGTTCACTAGCCTTAGGAATCTACACACCTGCTTTTGGTATTTTTGTCTTCTTACTATTAGTGATTGAAGTTGCCGTCGTACCTTTCGTATCGGTAATTATTGAAAATAACCGTAAAGAATGTCAGAAACAACTTAAAAGTTCTCTGTATACCAAATTGACTGATAATATTTTAGGTGTTGATGATTGGATCATCTCTGGACGTTTTAAGGATTTCAAAAATCTTTCCGCCCAAGATGTTGATGAATTAAACAAATCTAAAGATAAGTCAAAATCATTTAAACGTAATCGTGACTTCGTATTGCAACTTATATTTGCTGCAATTGCAATTTGCTTTTTGATTTTTACAAATCTAACGATGACTGACAACCAGGGACAAGCTAACTTTGTAGCAGCGGTCGTTTTGAGTTTATTTCCACTGTCAGATACTTTGATCCCTGTCAGTCAAGGATTTGAAGAATGGCCACAATATCGTGATTCGATTGAACGTTTGAATAAAATTCAGCCTGTAAAAAATGAGTTACCCGATCAAGTTGACCTTAGACCAAATGACTTTAAATCTTTAGATCTGGATGACGTTAACTTCGAGTATAGTAGTGACTCGCCCATATTGATCAAACACTTTACTCAACATATTAAAAAGGGTGAAAAATTGGCTTTACTAGGGCCTAGCGGTATTGGTAAAACTACTATATTGCAATTGATATTAGGTGATTTAATACCTCAAACAGGTAAGATTGAAATCAATGATATTGATATTCAGGCTATTCAAAAGAACCGTGACAAAATTTTTTCTGTGCTAAATCAAAAACCATTCTTATTCAATACCTCAGTTATCAATAATGTTCGTTTAGGTAATGAAAACCGTTCCGACGCCGACGTTATAGAGGCAATAGAACGTGTTGGTTTAAAAGATTTGATTGAATCACTTCCAGATAAATACAATACTAACGTTGGTGAAAATGGCGCTCGATTCTCAGGTGGTGAGCAAGAAAGAATTGCTTTAGCAAGGATTTTATTGCAAGATGCCCCAATAGTCTTACTTGATGAACCGACTGTAGGACTTGATCCTATAACTGAGAATAATCTGCTTGATACCTTCTTTGATGTCTTGCAGGATAAAACTATAATTTGGGTAACACATCATCTTCAAGGGATAAAATATGTCGATCATGTCGTCTTCATGAATGATGAAAAAATTGAAATGCAAGGTTCTCCTGAAGAACTTTATAAATCAAATAAACACTTCCAAGAACTATATCGAATGGATCAAGGATTATAAAAATAGGTCTTCAAAAATCAGATTGATTTTTGAAGACCTATTTTAATTTCTATTCCATTCTAAAGATTTTCACATTACGATGATTAAAACGTAAATTCTTTACAAAATGCCATTTATGGTTAGTTGCTAAGAATGAGCCTTGATTGTTTAAATCATCCTCATAAATCATTGTTAAATCACCAGTCGATGCTTTACTGATATTATCAACACTTCGTAAGTAACCATAAGAGTTTACAGGAGCTGGAATAATACTGCCATTTTTCCCTTTAGCATCCTTTACCATCTTTAAATATTGAGAATCATTTATCGGATTACGAACTAGTCTAAACATATCAAATGTCTCTGAAAGACTTTCAATATAAAGATGATCATGTTTATATCGTTTTACCATCATTCTATCAACTGTTCTAGTTTCCTCTACAGATCCTAATGAACTATTAAAATAAGTTTTTTCATGATCAACACCAAAATATGAGTTAAATACAAATACATAAAAAACTAGAACAGGAACTGCAAGAAGTACTCTCCAGCTAACTCGATGTAACATTTTAAAGGCGGCGTACAATCCGTAACCAGTTAAAATGGCTAATGGGAACCAGATAAAATTCCAATGATTATAATTCGGTCGAATAATCATTATGCCAGGAATAAAAGAAAAAAGAGCTTCTAATATAATGACCCGAAAATTAATCGCACTTTCACTAAAGAAAGACTTCTTAGCAAAAACTCCCAATACAGTAAATATCGTCATAAATGGGAAAATAGCTCCGTAAGGTGCCACACTATTTTGAGGCAAACTATCTGTTCCCAACAATACTTGTTTTATTCCCATATCAATATTCACTCTAATATTACTTAAGATCGAACCATCAAAACTGATTAATGATCCCACTCTATTAGCCTGTAAATATGGAAAACCAAAAAACATAAAAGTCGAAAATTTAGTAACATGCTGTATGTTGACCCTGTAAGCAAAAATTATTAATGGGAATGCAAAGACAAAAATTATGGCTGCCCAAAATAGCATTTCCCTTAGCGAAAACCACCTCTTAATAATTCCGGTCACAAACAGAATAACTATCAAAAATGGAAGATATATCCAAGCTGCGATGTATCCGTAAGCTGATAAGGACAACAAAATCGCTGAACACATTAAAAGAATATATCTTTCGACCTTATAAGATCTAGCCATCGACCCATACATAGATACTAATCCTAAAATAACAAATATCGGTGAAATATTAGCATCCAGAACCCACCTACTTGATACGAATAACCAAGGTGTTGTAACTAATGAAACAGTGATACAAACTGCTAAAAGCTTCTCTTTGGAGCTTAAATATATGGCTGCTATGATGCTAATAATTGTTATTATAGTTAATATTGCAATTGGTAATCTAAACGACAATATAGAGAATCCAAATATTTTAACAACTGGGATTACGATCCATGAATACAACACGGATTGTCCCTGACCCCAGACACTTGCAAAATAGATAGGATTCTTAAGACCATGGATATCCGTTCCATAATTCACTCTACTTATTACTTCATTCATATAATTGACTTCATCAATATACAAACCAGGTATGTGCCTTATATTAAATAATAAAAGAAAACCAAATATTAATACCAATATTGAAATTACCAATATGGGCATTTTCTTTCGAAAAATCTGATGAAACCCTTCCCCTTTAAAAATAATGCTTCCCTCCGTTTTTAAAACTTAACCTTCTAATTCTACTCGAAAAATTAATTTGTTTCTACAGTTCAAAAGAATATTATCTAATTTGCGGATATTAACTTGTATACAGTAACCGTAATCGACAATCTATATTTTTCCTGTTTATCGTATTAAATTAAGGCCTTACAATCTAAGTTAAAATTTTATAAATCCCGTCATGAGATACTTATTTTTCTTTAAATAATTAAAATCTATCTTTTGCGCAGAGGACAATTTCATCGTAGTATATCCAGAAATCAGAATACTGGACGTGATCATATGCTAAAGTGGGATTATTTTTACATTACCGGATTATTTATTTTTATTATGTTTTGGTTCAATTTACTTTACTCTGATAGTATTTTATTAGATCCTCTGTCATTTTTATTGCTATTAAGTGTAACGGTTTATTTAATTATCAAAGAGCGTAATCAAATTGCTCGTAAAACTCGTCATTTAAAAAAAACTTTCTTCGATAATATAAGCAAAAAATAAAAAACACCAACCAGCGTTATAACGCTAGTTGGTGTTTTCTTAATTTATTCGGTCGATCAATTTCTTCACAACTTTGCTTAATATTTTCTTGTTTTCCTTATCTGGTAATTTATCAATTCTTCTCAAAGCATGATTACTATATGTTAACGCAATCTCTTTAGTCTTATCCAGATATCCTTGATCCACCACAATTTGAGCAGCTTGAGTTATCTCTTGATCAGTCAAATTATTTCTTGATAATATTTCAATTAATTCGGTATTCTTATCCTGCAATCCTAAAATATAGGGTAACGAGTAAACACCGTTACGTAGATCCTCAAAATTAGGTTTCCCCGTATCCGTACTGCTACCAAAATCCAAAACATCATCAATTATTTGAAATGACATTCCTATATCATGCCCAATATTTTTAGACAAATTGATCAACTTCTGGTCTCCACCAGACACCACCGCACCCATCATAGTACTTAAGCTGAATAGTTCGGCTGTTTTACCTGCAATTTCAGTAAAATACATTTTGGCAGTTGCATTAACATTATAATTGATCAACATCTGATCTAGCTCACCTGTCAAAATCTTCTTCATGCTCAATGCATTCAAGAGCACATATTTTTGTGCTGGCAAATATCTAGAAGCAAGTTCAAAGTAAACGGTAAACAGATAATCCCCAGCATAGATGGCGTTACGTTTTCCATAACGGGTATGGATAGTAGTCTTAGAGCGACGCATTGGTGAATCATCTATTACATCATCGTGGATCAGCGTAGCTACATGCAGTAACTCCAATGATGCTGCTAAGGGAATCAATTCAGAATCTGGCCTCTCTTTGGGTCCAATTTCACTGAACATTAGAAAGAAAGCCGGGCGCAACATTTTACCACCGGAGGTTAGATCTTCGATCATGGATCTGATTTCTTCATTCTTTATATCAACAATACGATGAATATACTCAGTGGTTTGATCGACTTTCTTCCCCATCTGTGAATACTTTTTCCAAATTGAATGCGACATGTAATCCCTCTCTACCCGTTACTTGTAGTAATATTTTAAATAACCTTATAATATAATATATCAAATTAAAAGGAATGATTATTTGAAACCATCAATTTTTTTAGAACTAGTTGAAATTAAGGCTAAGACAGCTAGCGTTTTTCCCTTCTTAATGGGAACTTTATATTCATATTATCACTGGCATTCAATTAACGCTCTTGAGTTGATTCTATTCTTTATCGCAATGTTGCTATTCAATATGGCCGTAGACATCAATGACAATTACTGGGACTACAAAAATGCTACTGGCAGTGAGAGCTTTCGTCGCGAAACCAACGTTATCGGAGTTAACAATTTAAATATTCATTTGGTCGGTTGGCTAGACTTTTCGTTTAGCTTAATTGCTGGCGTTATTGGCTTATATATTGTATATAAAACTGGAATACCGCTACTCATTATGGGAATATTCTCGTTTGCAGTCGGCTTCTTTTATGCCGGAGGTCCAAAACCAATCAATCGTGGTCCGCTGGGTGAATTTTTCTCTGGCTTTACGATGGGATATGTAATTTATCTAATTGCTATCTATATCAATACCTTCGATTCTCCAACAACTATTTTAGATTTTAAATTTTACGGAGATGCACTTTTATCGTCATTACTTACCGTTTTTGCCATCTCAAACCTCTTATTGGCTAATAATATTGCCGATGATAAAGAAGATATCGGACTAGGGCGAAAAACACTCGTTTACTATTTGGGCAAAAGCAATTCCATCTTCATTTTGAAATCCCTATATATGTTAGGATATTTGGCCCTGGCCTGCTCAGTCATCATTGGACTATTACCAAAAATGATGTTACTGACATTTTTGATTACACCAATCGTCTACAAGAATACTATTGGGTTCACTAAAAATCCTATCAAAAAAGAGACTTTCCCATTGATTATCAAAAATCTTTTATTGATAACCTTAACTGAAGTAGTCTCTTTTGGATTAGGGGTACTGCTAAATTTCTAATTTAATAATTTAGCAAAGCTGTATGTGTCTTGAGCAATCATTAATTCTTCATCAGTTGGAATTGTGTAGCCAGCAATTTTAGAGTCATCAGTTGTGATCTTGACTTCTTTACCACGAAGTTTGTTATTTTCTGAGTCAACTTTGACACCCATATAACTAAAACTGTTCAAAATATCCTCACGAACCTCTTTAGAATTTTCACCTACACCGGCTGTGAAGGCCAAAACGTCAACTCCACCCATTTCAGCGATGTATGAACCGACATATTTCACAATGCGGTTACGGAAAATTTGTAGTGCTAAAGCAGCACGTTCGTTGGTATCCTCAACAGCTTCAATATCACGCATATCAGCTGAAACTCCAGAAATACCAAGCAACCCTGATTTATGATTTAGAATATCTATCATATCTTCAATGTTATTCAAACCTAATTTCTTCATCAAATAAGGGATCATTGATACATCAAGGTCACCACTTCTAGTACTCATTGTGATACCAGTTAATGGTGTGAATCCCATTGAGATATCAAAAGCTTTACCATTCTTAATAGCACTGATCGAAGCACCACTACCTAGATGCATAACGATGACATTCTTATCTTGAATGCCGCCATCAACTATTTCATTTAAACGTTGAGCAATATACCTGTGACTTGTTCCATGTGCACCATAGCGACGTACCTTATATTTCTTGTAGTCTTCCAAATCAACGCTATAAAGATAATTTTCTTCAGGAATATCGGTAAAGAAAGAAGTATCAAAGACACCGACTTGAATTGCCTTTGGTACTAATTTCTTAAAGACACTAATATAGTAGGCTTCGATTTTATTGTGTAGAGGTGCATACTCAGATAACTGTAGGATTTTATGAAGATTCTCATCGGTTACGATTTCAGATTTCTTAAATTCTTCACCGCCAGCTACGACACGATGACCAAAGGCAACGATATCTTCAAACCTTTCAATGATCTTTTTGTCCTTTAGAGCATCTAAGATTGATAAGACCGCAATTTCATTTGATTCAATTGCTTGTTCATATTCAATCTTTTCACCATTATATTTCAGTTTAAAAACTGATTTTGGTGTACCCAAACGATCGATCATTCCAGAAGCAATCGTTGCTTTCTCCGGCATTTCGAACAGTTTCCACTTAAGTGTGGAGCTCCCCGCATTTATAGCCATTATCTTCATATTCAAATCTCCTTTTTTTAGGTATTAACATTTGTTTAAAATGGCTTTGTGTCAGCTTTACACCAATTTAAAAAAATGCTACTCTTTAGTAACTATTATAAGTCTTTTCCTGGGGGAATTCATTCGTGAAATTATTTAACATGTTACGCAAAATAGATGAGAAACCAGATTCAAAAAATGAAACTGTAGCGGACGAACTACCCGATACACAAGAAAAGGATCAAATAACATCTACTGATAATAATACACCAGCAGAAACGTCAGATGAAAGCGCTAATTTACCTGTATCTGTAAAAGATCAGCGTCTTGGCATCGAAGACCAAATGAATGAACTTTCTCACCAATATACACAATTGAGAAATGATCTAAAAACTAATCTTTTTACCGAAAAAGATGACCTAGAAAATAAAAAAGGAACTTTATCCAATTACTTAGACACATTGAATCGTGATCAATCGGAAACTGACGAAAAGTTGGCTGATATTAAGTCACAAAATGACAATGCTGAAAAAGAGAAATTGGCTAGAGTTCGTGCGGACCAAAAAGAACAAGAAGAGTTTTTGGCTGATTACAAAAAACAAAAGAATACTTTAACTGCCAAAATCGAACGTAACCAACAGAATCTCGAAGAGCAACAAGCCGATTTAGCTAAAAATGAACAATCCGAAAAGGACTTGTCTGGTTCTATCAAGGAAGAAAAAGATCTACAAAAAATGCTTGTTTTAATGGAAGATCAAAAAACTTCTATCAACAAGTTATATGATCAACGTGCTGACATTCAAAATAATATCGACGATATTAATGCTGACATCAAAAAGCTCAATGAAGAACTTGACGATGTTAATGCTAAGATCAATCAAACTAATTCAGCTATTAATTCACTTAAGGGTAATGCTAACCAAATCGAAAGTAAGATCAAAAATGATCGTAACTATCGTATTGAAACAACGGCTAGTCTTGAAAGACATGTTCAAAGTCTTGATGAAGAACACAAGAAGATCGAATCTGAATTATCAGAAGTAAATAACAATAAGGCTTACATTGAAAAATACATTAAAGATGTATTCCATTCAGCATTCCTAGTTCGTGACGTCTATTTAGATAAAGACAAAGACTACTATGTTTTAGCGAATTCATTCGATGACAATAATCAAATGAGTAACCTATTTGATACGATTCGTTTCTTGGAGTCTAAGTTACAAAAATCAGTTACTGTCATTTCAACTTTCTACAACGAAAAACTTGCTGAAACAATTAACTCTGAAATTCAAACAAATCACTTAGAAAATCCTAATGTGATCAATTTATTTGATCAATTACAAGTCAGTGCTAATCCAACCGAACAACCTGTTTCAATTCCTGAAAATGATGGTTGGATCACTAGAACCGATGTTGAGACTAAAGATACTTTGATCTATGACCAAAACAATAATCTTTTGATGACCGTTGAATATGACAATGAAAAAATAAATCGAATCAACTACTACAAGAACGAACAAATCAATAAGACCAACGTTTACAATATTTCTGGCCAATTATCATCCGTTCAAATTTTCAATAAAAAACAAGATTTAACAGAACAAAGCTTCTATAGAACAGACGGTTCCATAGTTCTCACTGTCATATTTGAAGGTGAAAAGGCCAATAGTTACCAATTGTTTGACGCAAACGGTTTATTAGAACATGACTTCAACAAAAAAGATGAACTAATTGCATGGTGGCTTAAGAGTTTAACTCTTGATACCAGCAATGGGATCTTCGTTGGTAACAATGACGACTTACTATATAAATTAATTACTAATGACAACAAGATTGAAAATGATAAATTTATCCCTCTTCTTACAAATGCTCAAAAGAATATAAAAGAAGTTATAAATCTATTGACTGCAAATACTAATATTTTGAATATCTTGGTTGAACATGCTGAAGACTTACAAGCTATTGAAACTTCAACAACTCGTGATATCAGTGTCAGCTCGATCAGTCATTCAAGTAGCAACGAATTGTATTTACCAGATTCACTTAAGATTTAACAATGCGGGGCAAAAGGCAGTCAAGCTGACTGACCTTTGTCCCGTATTTTCGAGCATTATTTAACCTTATCAAATAGATTGGAAGATATTTTTATGAAGACTATTTCTGTGGTCGTTCCTTGCTATAACGAGGAAGAGTCGATTGAGCTTTATTATGAAGCCATGAATAAAGTAAAAACCGAAAATAACAAATTTAACTTAGAATATTGGTTTGTTGATGATGGTTCCCACGATAGAACTTACCAAGTTCTACGTGACCTACAAAAAAAGCACAGTGACGAAGTTCACTACATCTCATTCTCAAGAAACTTCGGTAAAGAATCGGCTTTGTATGCGGGCTTAAACGAAGTTACTGGTGAATATACCGCCGTTATGGACGTTGACCTTCAAGATCCACCAGAAATGTTGGTCAAAATGTTTGATATGTTAGAGTCGGATGAAGATGACTATGATTGTATCGGTACGGCTAGAATGGATCGAGAAGGAGAAAATCCTATTATTTCCTTCTTCTCAAATTCCTTTTATGGTGTGATCAATAAAATGTCACAAACTAAGATCATTCCAGGTGCACGTGATTATCGTTTGATGACACGTCAAATGGTCAATGCAATTCTTTCAATGACTGAATACAACCGTTTTTCAAAAGGTATTTTTAGTTGGGTCGGCTTCAAAACTAAATACCTACCTTACAAAAACAGAGAACGTGTTGCTGGTACTACTTCATGGAACTTTTGGAAATTACTTAAGTACGCTATAACGGGTATCGTAGATTTCACTGAACGTCCTTTGATGTTTGCAACTTGGATGGGATCTGCTTTCTCTATTGCCTCAGTTATTGCTATTATCGCTATTATTATCAGAAAGATCATCAATCCAACAAGCAGCGTTAACGGTTGGTCTTCGATGGTAACTCTTATTTTACTTATCGGTGGAATACAATTATTAAGTATTGGTATTTTGGGTGAATATATTGGTAAAATATTCTTAGAAGTTAAAAAACGTCCAATTTACATTATTAAAGAGAAAAAATAACTAAATTAGACTGTTTGAGCATGCTAGTTGATGTTCAGATAGTTTTTTTGTATATTTTATTTATCAGATGATAAATTCACTTTTTTTAGGATTATGTTGGTATAATTAAGTTCAATGAACACGAGGGTGAAATAATTAATGAATTCCAGAGATAAACAAGCTGAAAAAACTAAAAATGCTATTCTTGAAGTAGCCGCAAAGGACTTTTTGTCCCAAGGTTATCAAGCCACTTCAACTAGAAAAATCGCTAATGAACTGCATATTACTCAGCCTAATATGTATCACTACTACAAGAATAAGAAAGTTCTCTACATGAAAGCTATCGAATACGCTGTAAGTGGTTTTAGCGAAGGACTGCTATCTGTCTACAAAGAGAACAAGGAACAACCCTTTGAGGATCTGATACTTACTATATCAACATATATGATTGAAAATTTCCGGATCAATTACTTCATGATGCGCCACGATATGGAGACTGTCTTTAATGATGAAGATCGTAAAAATATCGGTAAAAATTGGGATGGCGGTTATTATAAAGTTATGTTTAATATTTTCCAATCACACAAAAGTGAACTACGCTCTGATTTAGCAATTCCTGTTCAAGTGGGGACCTTTTTGACCATGCTTTTACCATATATCGAGTATAATGACGCTAAACGGAAGCGTAATATTGCTAATTTGAACACGATGGTCAAAATTTTTATCCATGGTATCGAAAGAAAGTAAGGAGGTAATATGGAATTTATAACATTACTAGCACTAATGCTCTTCCTAACTCTAGTAGTTAGCCATATTTTTAACCGACTCAATCTTCCCGCTGTTATCGGGCAACTAATCCTAGGAGTTATTTTAGGAAAAGGTGTTCTAAACATAGTTCAGTCGACTCACGAAGTGGAATTATTCGCTGAGATCGGCGTTATTTTGCTGATGTTTTTGGCAGGATTAGAAAGTGATCTGAAATTACTACGAAAACACCTACGTCCCAGTATCAATGTGGCAATCATGGGGGTTATTGTACCGGTATTATTAACTTTAATAACTGCACTTATTTTCAATATTAATCTTAAAGAGAGTATCTTCATTTCGGTTGTTTTTGCGGCAACTTCAGTTTCAATTTCTGTAGAAGTTTTAAAGAGTTTAAATTATCTATCAAGTAACTCTGGTGCAGTTATCCTTGGCGCCGCCGTTGCAGATGACATTTTGGCAATCTCCATTTTGAGTATTATGTCCGGAACTTTGACAGGAAACTTTTCAGCTCAAAAGCTAATGATGCTATTTGGTATGTGGGTGCTTTTCGGCGTTATTATTTATGTAGCACATCGTTGGATCATTCCACAGATCATGAAACTATCCGAATACATCGATGCTACGCATGCCCCAACTATTATGGCTTTAGTTATCTGTATGATTTTTGCTTATATTGCAGATATCGTACAATTAGATGCAGTCTTAGGAGCTTTTGTGGCAGGTATCGCTATTTCCAATGCACCTAAATATAATGAAAAAATCAACCGAAATATCGAAATTATCGGTTATTCTATCTTTATCCCAGTATTCTTTATCAGTATTGGAATCAGTTTGGAATTCAATAGTTTCTTCAAAGATTTTTGGTTGATTTTGGTCCTAACAATTACTGGTATCGTTGGCAAGTTGATTGGTGCTGGATTCGGAGCACGTGTATCAGGATTCGATTTAAAGGATTCATATGTTATTGGTTCAGGAATGATTTCTCGTGGTGAAATGGCTTTAATAATCGCCCAAATCGGATATGGAGTAAAATTATTATCCGATGAGTATTATTCGGCCGTTATTATCAGTATTATTTTGATTACGATCTTAGCACCATTCTTTTTGAAAAATTCTATTAGTAAAAACCCATTAAATACTAATTAGAAGTATCCCTACTTTATTTAGGGCTTCGGATAGATATATAATGGTAGCGTAAACAATAATATTTAAAAGACGAAGGAGACAAGTTATTATGGCCCATATTTTAGTATTAGGTGCAGGTTACGGTGGATTAAAGGCTGCTCGAGATCTAGCTAAAACTACTCCATCAGATACACAGATAGATTTAGTAGATAAAAATGAAAAGCATGTAGAAAAAACAGCGTTACACATGATTGCTGCTGGTACAAGCAGGGCAGATGCCGTTAGTTTCGACGTTCGTTCTGTTCTTCCTTCCAACGTCAACTTCATCAAGGCTACAGTTAAAAATGTAGATCTTGATAATAAATCAGCTAGTTTCGAAGATCACGATGATATTTCTTATGACTACATAATCGTAGCTCTAGGATTTAGATCTGAAGACTTCGGACTTGAAGGCGCAAGTGAAAATGCTCTTATTCTTCAAGATATTGAAACAGCTGAAAATATCTACAATAAGATCAATGAAAATATTGCTAACTACAAGGAATCACAGGATGAGGCTGATCTAAGTATCGTTGTCTGTGGTGCTGGATTTACTGGTGTTGAAATCTTAGGTGAATTGATCGATACAGCGAAGATCCTCAAAGCAAAATACGGCGTTCCTGAAATTAAGATTACATGTCTAGAAATGGCAACACATATCCTACCAATGTTCGATGAAGAACTTGCCGCTTATGCTGTTTCATATCTAGAAAAACATGGCATCAAGATTTTAACAGGTGCTAAGATCACTAAGATCGAAAAAGACGGCGTTATCTACATGGATGGCGAAGAAGAAAAACGTGTTGATGGAAATACTATCATCTGGACTGTTGGTGTCAGTGGTAGTGATGTTATCAAGGATTCAGGTCTTGAAGCTAGAAGAAATCGTGTTATGACAACTGCATTTCTAAATCTTGAAGATCACCCTGAGGCATTCTTTATCGGTGATGATTCAGCTATGATACCTGAAGGAGAGGAACGTCCTCTTCCAACAACTGGTCAATTGGCCATTGCTGAAGGTACAGGAGCGGCCTTTAATGTCGCTGCTTCAATCAATGGCAAGGATCTTAAGAAGTTTGTTTACCATTCACTTGGCACAATTGCTTCATTAGGTCAAAATCATGGTATTGCTGAAATTACAGACAAGAAGTTGAAGTTCAAGGGCTTCCCTGCTTCGCTTCTAAAACGTGGTTCAGCAGACAGAAGTATCTATGAAGTTGCCGGAATCAAGACAGCTATCAAGAAGGGTACAATTTAAAGAATTAGATAAATAGAGCCCTGGTAATCCACTTTGGATTATCAGGGTTCTTTATTTAATTCTTGAATTTACAATGTAAGTGCAACACGTTTAAAAAAAACTGACTCATCAGAGACAGCGTACAATGTAGTTTGTCTAGAACAACATATCCGGAGGTCTCCTGATGGGCCATTACTATCAGATTACATCATTTGAACGAGCACGTATAGAAGTCTTATCAAACCAACACATCTCAATTAGATCTATAGCTTCGAGACTAAACAGAAGTCCTAGTACCATTTGTAGAGAATTATCAAGATGCAAAAAAGGCTGCTATCAAGCAGAAATTGCACATAAAGACCATGTCACAAAACATACGAACAGCCATCGTTCCAGAATTCTAGAGAATGATAGCCTTCGAAATTATGTAGTTGATAAAATTTTGAATCATCAATGGTCTCCTGAACAAATTTCAAACAGCCTTAAGAGAAAATTTGGATTTTCAATCATTAGCTATGCGACAATTTACCGTGGTATTTATCTAAATAATCTAGGAATTAAAAAGAAATCCAAAGATGCCCGAGGACTGCCTCGCAAATTACGACATAAGGGTAAAACACGTCATGTTGCGGGATCGATTGAACGAAGAGGAAAAATATCAATCTCTAATTCTATCCATGAACGACCGGAACTTGCTAATAAAAGATCAAGAATTGGCGATTGGGAACTGGATACAGTTTTGGGAATCACAGCAGGACAGGTTCTCGTAACGGTCGTGGATAGATGTACAAGAATTTTGATAGCCAAACGAGCAAAATCACGTAAGGCAAAAGATGTAGAACCGATACTAATAGAAATACTCGAATCTCTACCGAAAGAGCAAAGAAAGACTCTGACCCCTGATAGAGGTAAAGAATTTAGTTCTCATGTAAATATAACTTCCAAAATGGAGATAGAATTCTATTTTCCTGATCCACATTCTCCATGGCAACGAGGATCCAACGAGAATACAAATGGTTTGATAAGAGAATATATTCCAAAAGGTTATGACATATCAACACTAAGCGATGAATATATTGAACATGTCGTCTCTGAAATAAACAGTCGGCCAAGAAAAATTTTTAATTGGCAATCTGCTTCAGAAGTTTATTTAATGAAGTGTTGCAATTGATTTGTAAATTCAAGTTTTAAAAAAAAATAGCCCTGCGCATAACGCAGAGCTAAGTTGATGAGGTGCGGCGACCTTCCGAACGCTTTCACGCCGATCGCGTACCCCCATCTGGTTTGGCACCACGATTAGTATCTCATTTTATCTTACCCTAAGTCAATTCAATATGTCTCAGTTCATCCATTTCTGGACTGTAAACGTCATCTTTCATCAATCTCTTTAATCCGGTTACAATTAAACAATTTATCACTACAACAAATACAATTGTAAATAAAACGCCCAATATTTGTATGAATAATAATTTAAAACCACCACCAACTAGAAGTCCACCATTCATCACGTTAGGATTTACCGTTCTAGTGGCAAATAATCCAGTTGCTAGTGAACCGATAATACCGCTGACACCATGAGAACCGAAAATATCCAAGTAATCATTGATGTGTAATTTATATTTCAAATTGTTCATAAAATAATAACTACCTAGAGCTGAAATAATTCCAATAATAAATGAAGCCATTATCGTTACGTACCCAGCTCCCGGTGTTACACCGACTAATCCGCAGACAGTGCCCGTACATATGCCGCTAAGCGTGATTTTACCCTTATATGTATTCTCCAAGGTTATCCAAGTTAACATCGCTGACAGAGGTGCTATGGTCGTTGTAAGGAATGCCTGAATTGCTTGAGCATTTAAAGCCAGAGCACTTCCTGCATTAAATCCATACCAGCCGATCCACAATAGTGCCGTACCAAATAGTATCCAAAACGAATTTCCTTTAACCTGACCAGCGGGCTTATAGGGCTTCAACAAAAAATTAGATAAAACCAGTGCTGTAATACCGGCATTGATATGAATAACTGTCCCACCGGCAAAATCCAAAACTCCAATTTTGGCTAAAAATCCATTACTGGACCAGACCATATGAACTAATGGGTAATAAACTAATAATGACCATAAAATAATAAAGCCAATAACAAACTTGATCCTAGTTCGGTTAGCAATTGCACCAATAAATAATGCTGGTGTCAAAATTGCAAACATCATTTGAAAAAGTATCACAATGGCCGTAGGTAATTTGGTTTGTTCAAAAAGTGCTGTAAGACTTACACCTGATAAAAACAAATGATTCAAATTGCCGATTATACCAAGGTGATTCCCTTCAAATGAAGCCGAGTATCCAATCAAAATCCACATCAATCCAGCTAGACCAAACATTAAAAAACTATCAAATAAAATTCTAGAAATGTCTTTCTTAGGAACAAATCCGCCATAGAATACAGCAATCCCTGGCGTCATTACCCAGACTAACAAAATCGCCAAAATCATAAATACAATACTCATAGACACCCCACCTTTTTATTTAATGTTCACGATTGTACTTCTTTTTTTTAATCAGGTATACCAATTTAACTTATTTAATTAAAATTTATTTAATTTTATAATATTCGTATAAGTTGTTTAAACATTAAATAAGTATTATCATCTATGTAAATTTATGGTCAGGAGGTTAAAAAATGACAGTCAGAAAAAATCAAGTCTGTGTTATTTGTAATAACCGGTTTTCCGCTACTGAAGGTCTTTTTATCAGAGACCTAAATCAAAATATCAAGATTTCCATTCATGAAAAAAATCCTGATGCAAAAAATTCATCTTTCATTTGTTTAAAAGATATTCAAAAGATCCGCCTTGCTCAAATGCAAGATATGATCGACAAAGATCTGGCAAAAGATCGAATGATGAATGCTGCTTTGCAAAAAGAACTCGCAAGGGATAACTATGTCACTAGAAATATCAATGAAACGATGCATGGCAAATTAACTAAAGGGCAACATTTAGCAGATATAGTTGCTAGATTCGGAGGTAGCTGGGGGTTCATTATCACATTTGTAGTGATTCTTATTGTTTGGATGGGAATCAATGTTTCACATTTTCTGGGTGTCAACTTTGATCCCTATCCATTCATCCTTCTAAATTTATTCCTCAGCTGTATCGCTGCTATTCAGGCTCCCATAATTATGATGAGTCAAAATCGTCAGGCAGATCGTGACCGTTTTGATGCCGAAAATGATTATAGAACCAACACCAAATCAGAAATGGAGATCAGGATCCTGCACGAAAAAATCGACCAAATGAACGAAGTTCAATGGCCACATATTTTGGAAATTCAAAAAATGCAAATTTCGATTTTGAGTGAATTGGAAAATGAAATTCAAAATCTAAAAGACGAACAGAATCGTCCCACATCTAGAAAACGTCATCCTACTAAACAAGATTTCTAGTGTTCGGAGGCAAATCAAATTATGATCAGAAAAACATCTTCATTTTCTAAAATGGGTATGCTGATAACTTTAGGAATTGTCTATGGTGATATTGGGACATCCCCACTTTACGTAATGAACGCTATTATTAACGATGCCGGCAGCCTAAAAGAGGCCGTGCCAGAATATATCATCGGGAGTATTTCACTAATTTTTTGGACCCTAATGCTCATAACAACGATCAAATATGTTTTAGTTGCTATGCAAGCCGACAATAATCGTGAAGGCGGCATCTTTGCCTTATATGCTCTCGTAAAATCAAGCAAGAAATGGCTTCTGATCCCTGCCTTGATTGGGGGTTCAGCATTATTGGCTGACGGAACTTTGACACCAGCGGTTACCGTAACTTCGGCTATGGAAGGTATCAAAGGTCAAAAATTCGGCAATCTAAATTTTTCTGACAACCAATTAGTTATTTTGGCAATCGTATCGGTGATATTGCTGACAATTTTTGTGATCCAAAAATTTGGTACTGAAAAAATCGGAAGATCATTTGGTCCGATCATGCTTGTCTGGTTTACTTTTATTGGCCTAATTGGCTTGAAAAATATGTTTTCTAACTTATCTGTACTAAAAGCTTTGTCACCTTTTTATGCGATAAAAGTCTTAACTAGTCCTGTCAATCACGTTGGTATCTTTATTCTCGGCAGTGTTTTCTTAGCAACTACAGGTGCTGAAGCACTTTATTCTGATATGGGACAAGTAGGTAAACATAATATTTATGCTACTTGGCCATTTGTTTGCCTAATGTTAATGCTGAATTATTTAGGGCAGGGTGCCTGGGTTATGACACATTTTACCGACAGTAAATTCGTCGGACTAAATACAGTTAATCCTTTTTATGAAATGATTCCATCTGAATTAAAAATTTTTGCTATTTTAATTGCTACATTGGCAGCTATTATTGCCTCACAAGCCTTGATAACTGGTTCTTATACTCTAGTTCAAGAGGCAATCGGTTTAAAAATATTACCTCGTTTGAAAGTTAAATTCCCTGGAAAATCCAAGAGTCAGCTCTATATCGGAACCGTGAACTGGATTCTTTGTTTGATCACTCTGGGAATCGTCTGGTCCTTTAAAACCTCCGAACATATGGAGGCAGCTTATGGTTTGGCAATCACCATCACAATGCTGATGACGACAATTCTTTTGCATCAATTCTTGATTATGAAAAAGCATCGTCACTTGGCTCTTTTATTTGTAGTCTGTTTTGTTGCATTAGAGTCGTTATTCTTAGTTTCTAGTTTAGTCAAATTCATTCATGGCGGATATATCACCGTTATAATTACTTCAATAATTCTCTTGATAATGATTATTTGGTTCTTTGGAAACAAACGCCGTGACGTCTATATGAATGAAAGTGAAAATGTTTCACTGCTTGACTTCATTCCCCAGCTAGAATGTTTAAGCAAAGATGAATCAATTCCAATGTATGCTACTAATCTAGTTTATATGCACAATATCAGTCCTGATTATTCGATGAAACGATCAATTATTTATTCGATCCTGGATCAAGAACCTAAACGGGCCAAGGTTTATTGGTTTATCTCAGTAAATCAAACTGACATCCCTTACGAATGTAATTACACTGTTGATATGATGCACACTAGAAACGTTGTCAATGTTCAATTGAATCTTGGTTTTAAAAAATCTCAGCACGTGAATATCTATATTCGACAAATCATTAATTCATTAATGAATGATGATGCGATCGATCGGCAAGATCCAAGATATTCGATGTTGCCAAATCGTCACGTTGGATCCTTCAAATTCATAATTCAAAATCAACAATTTCAAGATTTAGGTGCACAAGAATACATGCGCAGTCTTGACCGCTTTTTAATTGGTGGCAGATTATTATTGCAACGACTTACTATCAGTCCATCTCTTTGGTATGGTTTGGAATTCAGTGATGTTGTGGAGGAAAAAGTCCCATTATTTTTGGGAAGTCATGAAGATCCATATTTAGTTTTAAATAAAGTCAAAAACAGTAAAAATAAATAAAATGAAGTGCAATAAAAAAGTTAGACATTTTTATAAGTTTTAAGAAATCATGGATTGTCTCCTGTATTCTACAGGAGAC
>NZ_RHOS01000010.1 GCF_003946205.1 Companilactobacillus keshanensis
AGTCAAAGCAAAAGCACCTCCAAGATTTATTTTCTCAGAAGTGCTCTTATTTATCTGTATCAAATTATATACTCAGTACCAATCAGGTGTGATAAATCTCTTTTTTTTGTGACAAATATATGAATTTATTAATACTCTCTGATCCTTTTGACGTTATGCCAAAAAGGAACTAAATCAAAATATTTCAGCATATAATATGAGTAATAATTTCAAGGAGATTTCATCATGTTAAAACCTGCTAAGAAAGATCATCTTGTTGTCGATCTAACGTATCTATTATTGATCTACATCGTTTTGTCTCTTGCCTCTGGTTTTATTTTACGAGTTATTTTAAAGATACAGGATTTTTATATTCCTAAAGAAATCATTGTCTCTTTAGGAATATTATTTTTTCTGTCTGTTAAAGAAAAGGTTGAATTTCTTGATCAAAATAACTCTAAATATGGTCTGTACACCATTCTGATAACATTTATTTTAACAATATCCTTGAATTTTCAACCACAGATTCCTGGTTTTAAAACCCTGGGAACATTACTTTTTAGACCATTAGGAACCGGTATCTTTGAAGAAACAATTTTTCGAGTATTAATGATCTGGTTGATCAGTCGCTTTAGTAAAAACATCTACTTACAAGTTTACTTAAGTACAATACTCTTTGGAATAGCACATATATTGAATATGTTTAGTCTACAACAAAGTACGATCCAGACTGCGATTCAAATCGGATATGCATTAGGACTCGGATCTATCTTTGCCATTTCTTATCTGATAACTAGAAATATTATCTTTTCGATGATATCTCATTCTTTGGCCGACTTCATGGCTGGATTAAACGGTTTATCATTAAGGACAAATATAAATTTTGATACTATCTCGGTCATACTAATGATCTTTTTTGTCATCACAAGTATTTATTGTAATTATTGGTTTTTGAAAAAGGGGCATAAATTAATAGTCAATATTTAACCTATTTTATATAGTCACTCTTTTCCTATGTGATAGTGAGGAGGACTATATTGTATGATAACTTTTCTTGCCCAAATTATAGCTGGGTGTTTGATTGCTCTGTTCAGTTACTGGTTAGATAACCGAAAAAAAAAATAAATACATCTTCTTCTAACTCACCACATCTTAGTATGTAAAAAAGGCCTTAGCGGATGCAACCGCTAAGGCCTTTGGTAATTCTACATATGATAACTTTTCTTAATTGCAAATCTATTATAACATCTTAAATCAAAAGCCAATATTATTTAACAATATATAAAAATAACAAATTACTAATTAAGCCTGTTTAGTAGGATAAATTGTAAATTCATTAATGTTAACTTCTTCTGGTTGATCAATTGCAAAGTTTACCACTCTAGCAATTGAGATTGGGGCAATACCGACTTGATCATACAAAGCATCCATGCCTTTTTTGGCATCCTTATCAGTGATCGTATTTAACAATTCTGTATTGATCGCAGCAGGATAAAGTGTTGAAGTCCTAATATTTGTACCTTCCTGTGCGCTTTCTGTCCTGATTACTTCCATCAGATTTCTGACTGCAAACTTAGTAGCACCGTAAACCCCAGCTCCTGGGAAACTCTTAATTCCAGCTACTGAAGATGTCGTAATAATATGTCCATGTTTTTGCGCAACAAAATCAGGCATTACTGCAGCAACTCCGTTTAAAACTCCTTTCAAATTAATATCGATCATGTCGTTCCATTCATCAGTATGTAGAGCACTGATTGATGATGTTGGCATAATACCAGCGTTATTAAAGATAACATCCAAAGCACCAAATTTATCTTTAGCTAATTGAACTAGTGACTTTACCTCTTTTGGATCACGTACATCTGTAACTTGATAAGCGGCCTCTCCACCATCGGTTTCGATGTCCTTAACAATTTTACTTAGTTTTGCTTCACGACGAGCACCGAGAACGACCTTAGCACCATTACTTGCTAAAAGTTTTGCTGTAGCTTCGCCAATTCCTGAAGATGCACCTGTAATTACTACTACTTTATTTTTAACTGACATTTAAATTTCTCCTTATTTACCTAATTTTTCGTAATCTTCGTCTGTAACTGATTCTAACCATTCTGATGTACCTTTTGTAATAGCAACATGACTAAACCAACTATCTTTAGTAGCTCCATGCCAATGCTTTACACCATCGTGAATTGCGACTACATCACCTTTTTTCAACAATTGAGCAGGTTTGCCTTCTTCTTGATACCATCCTTCGCCGCCGGTTACCAAAAGAATTTGAAATCCATCGTGATGAATATGCCAATCATTACGGCATCCTGGTTCAAATGTAACATTGCCAACATTAATATCGATATTATCATCTGAGGGTACTAAATTTTTTAAATAACTTTGTCCAATAAAGTATTTGGCATAAGCTTCATTCTTATCTCCAACTGGAAATACACCCTCATTTTTTAATTCTTCAAATTTTGACATTATTTATATACTTCCCTTTTTCATTCGTTTGATTACGAGATTCATTAAACACCTTAAAGTTAACTTCAAGGCAAGGGTTTATTTAAAAAAAATCTCTTAAATCTACAAATTCAATAATAAATTTGTAGATCTAAGAGATTTTTATATACGCTCAAAAACAGATTATTCTTCATGGTTCAATCGTCTTAAATATTCGGTAAAGCTTTCACTATCCTCAATATGACCATTTTCCTTGCCCTTATACCAATCCAACTTATCATTTAAAATGGTCCAACTCTTTTGAAGATTTTCAAATTCCGCTTCAAAGTTACCTCTGACTTCTTCTAAAAGTGCAATTCGTTTATCTATCGTAATATCCCCTTCGGCACGCCAGTCTACGTATTGTTTCAACTGTTCAATCGTCATACCGGTACTCTTGAGATGTAGCAGGAATTTTATCCAATTAGTATCTTGATCAGTATAATAACGCAATCCATTTTCGGTTCTATGAGGGTTGATCAACCCCTCTTTTTCATAATATCTTAATGTCGGACTACTCAATCCAGTTACTTTGGCAAAATCACCGATCCGATATCTCTTTTCTATTTTTTCATCCATATTTATCACCTTTTTATTCAAGTTAACTTTAAGTTTAACATCAATTATAAATCGACTCCACCGTCAACCCTTAGCACCTGACCCGTCACGAAATCATTTTGCATCAAATAAATATAGGCACTGGCGACTTCTTTAACTGTCGAAACTCTTTTTAATGGCACCCCTTTAGAAAAATCATTTTTCTGTTGTTCTATTTGTTCATTAGACATATCACGCCATAATCCTGTTGGTGTCCATGTCGGTGAAACCGCATTGGCCCTTTTATCTGGAGCGAGTTCAACACCAAGTCCTGCGATAAGTGTATTAATAGCTTGATTACCAATAATTGCACCAGATGCATCGTAGGGATGACCACCAGATCCAGACGTCAAAATTAATGAACCGGATTCATTTAAATGTTTGACCGCTATTTTTGCCAATTGCAAATTAGCAAAAAATTTATCTTCGATCGTCCTACGTAAAAGTTCCATTGAACTGTCTAAAAAACCTCCACCCATGGCACCACCTAGTGTAGAAATAATATGATCAAATTTCTTATCTTCAAAAAAGTTTTCTAGTTCTGATTTATCTTGTGCGTTTAAAGCAATGCCTTTAATACTAGTCTCTTCAGTAAATTTCTTAGTTCTGTCAAAATCATGACCAATAACTGTCACTTTGGCACCTAAACTTTGAACATCTAGGGCCACTTGTTTGCCAAAGCCTGAGGTTCCACCAACTATGAGAATTTTTTTATTAGTTAATTCCATTTAAATTTCCTCCTATTAAAAAAGAACTGACATATGCGTTCAGCTCTTTTGCTTTAATGAATATTTATTCTGATGACTTGAGGGCACCGATCATATCAATATATTTCAACTTATGATGAGTTATCAACATAACTATTACTGTGAAGATAATCATTAATATTGTTGCAACCAAATATCCCGTTAAATGAATTGTTAATGGGAAAATGACTAGTGCCGTTGAGGCTTGATTTAAAATATAGGCAGTTAATAAATTGCCTACACCATATCCAACAATTATTCCTAGAATTGTCAAAACTATATTCTCGCGCACGATATACATTGTAACTTCTTTATCATAGAACCCTAAAACTTTAATAGTCGATAACTCTCTAATTCTTTCAGAAACATTAATATTAGTTAAATTATATAAAACAACAAATGACAATATTCCTGACAATAAGATAAAAATCAATATAATTGGATTTAGTGATGAAGTCATTTTGGATATCGTCGATTGTTGATCGTAAGTATAGCTTGTTCCTAAAGCTCGGCCATTCTTTAATAATTGATTAGCCAAATTATTTCGCTGATTAGAAGTTTGCCTATCTAAATGGAGTAACAAGGTATTTGACTTTGGTTGTTTACCAAACAATTTTTGATAAGTTGTCTTATTCAAATACATGAAATGGCCTACAAAATTCTGAGTTACTGCTGAAACTTTAACTCTATGAGTTTTACCAACCGTTTTTAACTTGATGATGTCGCCAGCCTTAACATCTAGAATAGTCGCCATTTTTTTTGTTAAAATAACTTGGTTATTTTTTAGATTTAAGGACTTTTTACTATTAATATCTTTTAAATGAATATATTTAGAAAAATCTCTGTTCTCAGGAGTATAGAAATTTACATCATTCACTTGATGGCCAGAGTGATAAATCTTACCTGTTGTGGCATGTATAGCCGCACTATTTTTATACTGCTGATCTTTCTTCAAAACTTTCAAGGTGTCACCAAGATGATTAGTTTTAACTACCGCCTGATAATCAAAAATTTCACCATATTGACGACTGCCACTGGCCCCAATCGAATTTTGAATTCCAAATCCCGTCAAAATCAAAGCCGTCCCACCGGCAATACCGATAATAGTCATAAACATTCGTGACTTAAATCTGAAGAGATTTCGATAACTGACTTTACGATTAAAACTAAGTCGATTCCAAAATGGTTTTATGCGTTCCAAGAGGATTTTCTTAGCCGATTTAGGTGCTTTGGGACGCATCAATTCCGCCGGACCCTCTGATAATTCACGACTAACAACGATCATTGCTGCACCAACTGTTGAAATTAAAGAGAATAACAAAGCTAACAAGACGATCAGCCATTGAAATTTAACATCCCAGGTCAGGGGGATATATTGCTTATACAGTGCCAAAACAATTCTAGGCAAGGTTTCATTCCCAATAACTGCTCCTAATACTGTTCCAATTAGCCCCGCAGTCAATGCATAGTAGAAATAATTTTGAGCTATTTCCCACTTTGTATATCCTAAAGCTTTAAAAGTACCAATTTGTCCTCTAGCTTCTTCGATCATTCTTGTAACAGTTGTAAATGTTATCAACGCAGCAATTAGAAAGAAGAACACTGGGAAAACATTAGCTATCGCAGCAATTCGATCAGAACTCTCTCCATAAGCAGAAAATCCTGGTAAATCTGCCCTGGTTTGCCAAATATAACTAGTCTTAGTCTGTTTTCTTAATTCTTTAGTGGCCGAATCTAACTCTTTTTGTTGCGAATTCAATTTTTCAAGTTGTGAACTTACATTCATGCCGGCAGCTTGGGACATAATTAATTTGTTCTTATAAGAATCCAGTTTAACCTGTTGTTGTGCCAAGACATTTTTGGAAGTCTTATAAAGACTAGTGCTTCTTTGATCTGCTCGCTTTTTAAATTTAGTTTCTAATATATCAACTTTTGAAGAAACAGCGTCTTTATAACTGTCGCTAAAAGTATCTTTTGACTGCAAATTTTTAAAACGGATATTAAGTTGTGTTGCTGCTTTAAGATTCATTTGATCATCCGGAATATATGCAAAAAGCCGAACAGTCCCATCACCCACATTACTGGAGCCACGAGATTCATTATCAATATATTGAGGCGAACTGGCAAAGCCAACAATTTTATAAGACCGATTTTTCAAATTAGCATTTTTACTAAAGGAAAATTTCTGACCTAATTTATAACCATATTTAGTTTGGGCTACTTGATCCAAAATTATTTCATTGTTATTTCTTGGTAAATGACCACTACGTACAATTAAGGAGTTCTGATTATTATTCTTATCATATCCGTACAAAGAAACGGCCAATCCTTTACCACCAACAGCTTGTTTATATTTAACAGCCTCAACTTTACCCCCTTTGATAGATGCCTTTTTGAGGTCACTTTTAGTGAATCCAGTTGTTGAAGTAACCTGAATATCAGATAATTTATTTTCAACCACCGTTCTATTTAATGAATCATTCAAACTAGGGCCGGTGGCTTTAACGCCAACAAAAATCAATACTCCTAACATGATAATTAGAATAATAGCAATAAAACGTCCTTTAGATTTGCCGATATCTCGCCACATATTTTTAGTCAAAGGTTTCAATTTTTCCACCTACCATTCTATATCTTGAACAGGTTTAGGATCTTGATTATCTTCAACTGAACGAACTTTAGCATCATTTATTCGAATAATTCGATCAGCCATACTGGCTAAAGCCGAGTTATGAGTAATAATGATAACTGTTTTGTCATCTTTATGGCTGGCATTTTGAAGTAGAGTTAAAACTTGCTTACCAGTTTCATAATCAAGTGCTCCGGTTGGTTCATCACAAAGTAATAATTTAGGATTCTTAGCCAATGCACGGGCAATCGCTACACGTTGCTGTTCACCACCTGATAGTTGTGAAGGAAAGTTATCAATTCGCTGACTCAAGCCAACTTGTTTCAATACTTCGGTTGGATCTAACGCATCATCAACAATTGCCGAAGCCAATTCAACATTTTCTTTAGTCGTCAAATTAGGAATCAAATTATAAAATTGAAAGACAAAACCTACATCATTACGACGATACTCCGTCAACTGGCGTTCAGTAAATTTTCCAATATCAGTACCATCAATGATAATTTCACCGTCACTAGGTGAATCCATACCGCCTAAGATATTTAAAACTGTCGATTTACCTGCACCGCTAGGACCTAAAATTACAGTCAATTTTCCCCTCTCAACTTCAAAAGACAAATCGTTATTGGCGATAATTTCAGTTTCGCCCATTTGGTATCGTTTATACTCGTGTTTCACTTCAATATATGCCATCTCATCCACCTGACTTAACAAAAAAAGGCCGGACTATCGTCTCAACCTTCATTTAAAATATTATATTTATTATATCATTTTTCAATCTTTTACTTCTGATTCAGATTTAATTTTCTCTTGGAGTAGAATATCGATATTTCTCGTTGCAGGCATCAAGAACGCAAACAATCCACATGCCAAAGTCCCTAATCCACCAATTATAAATAAACTATTTACACCAATTTTATCGGCCAAAGGACCAGCAAATATCAAACCTACTGGTCCAGCAATACTCATTAATGAATTCAAGATTCCCAAAATGCGGCCAAGATTTTCAGGAGGATAACTTTGCTGGATCATAGCCATCAACAAAGTGTTGAAAAAAGGTGTAGCGATGCCAGCAATTGCATTTAAAACGGCAAACAAGATAAATCCCTTTTGATTACCAGGTAAAAATCCACTAGCACCAAATCCGATCCCCATAACCAGCATGGACATCAAAATCGGTTTCATTCGATCAGACCAGTTTCCCAAAAATCCGATCACTGCGCCTCCGGCAAGCATTCCCACTGAATAAATCACTTCAATAATACCTGCTTGTGCAACCGTACCTTTAAAATAAGACATTGTCATTAATGGGTATAAACTGGCAGCGGGCATGAACAAAAGTGTAAAAACCATCCCCATTAAAGTTATATACCAGAGCCCCTTATTATCTTTTAATTGAGTTAACCCAAACTTCATATCAGACAAGATCTTAATTTTCTCATCAAAAACTGGATGTTCAGGAATTTTAACAAAAAGAATCACTGTAACCCCGATTACAGCACCAATAACGTCCAATAAAATCAGCATAGTTATTGGAACAATTGAAAATAAAAACGCTCCTAATGCCGGTGCAATAATCATATTAGCTGATTGAATCATTCCCAACTGACCGTTCATCTTCGTAAGTTCTTTACCTGGAACCATTGTTGGTATGATCGATTGAATTGTTGGCATTTGAAATGTTTGTGCGATAGACCGCATCAATAACGATACAAAAATCAACCACAATGGAAAATCCTTATTAACAATTCCAACAACTGCCAAAATAATTGCAATCACGGCCGCAACTATGTCTGGAACAATTAATAAAACTTTCTTATTAGTTCGATCAACAAACGGTCCGATCAATGGGCTTAATAAAACCATTGGTAGCATACCCAATAAAGTAGCAAAACTAAGAATAGTTGCAGATCCAGTTTGTTTAGTTAAATACCAAATAATTGAATACTGCACCACCATACTAGTGATACCTGAGAAAAATTGCCCCACCAAAAAAATATTTATATTACGACGCCAATTAGGTATAGTAAATGTTTCTTCTATCATAAAATCCCCTCCTAATCCCATTCAAAACACAGGAATTAGATTCTCTCATGACGAATAATTTTAGTCAAGATAAATTTATTTTGAAAATTATGACATTTTTATTAATTTTTTTCGGAAAACTACAAGGATTATGATAGTGAATTCAAACAAAAAAGTCCTCAAGTATACAATATTTAATATACTTGAGGACTTCCAAAATAACTATTATAAATTTAAAACTCTTATCCGGAAATTACCAGATAGTTACTCTCTTAGAAGGATCCAACCACATTCCATCATCAGATGTGATCTCAAAAGCATCATAGAACTCATCCATATTTTGTGCCTGAACATTGGCGCGTAATGGACCTGGTGCATGGACATCAGTCGAAAGTAATAGTTCATTAAATTGTTTAGTAGCTTTTAATCTCCAAACTCTCGCCCAATTAATAAAGAACTTTTTAGCATCATAATCATCTTCTGATTTGGCAGCTTCCAGAGCACAGCGAAGTCCACCATCATCAGCAACATTTTCACTGACTACTAACTTACCATTAACCTTGCTTCCGGCGTATGGAATATCATCGAACTGATCGATAACTTTTTGAGTAAGTCCTTGAAACTTCTCATAATCTTCCTTAGTCCACCAATTATTCATATTCCCGTATTCATCGAATTGTGCACCATTGTTATCAAAGGCATGAGAAATTTCATGCGCAATGACGGCTCCAATACCACCATAATTTTCACTACTCAACTGATCCAAACTATAGAATGGAGCTTGCAAGATAGCGGCTGGGAAAGTTATGTCATTTCTTGAAGGATCATAACAAGCATTGACCATATGCCCAGGCATAAGCCATTTCTTACGATCGACTGGTTTACTATATTGATCCAAGGAATTTTGTCTAAAGATCTTTCTAATGGCAATTATATTTTCATACAATGATTCATTCTCATTAATACTGATTTTCTTATAAATATCATCAATCTTATCTGGATATCCAACCTTAACTTCGATCTTATCCAATTTAACGATAGCTTTTTGTTTTGTGGCTTCGCTCAACCAGCTATTATCACTAATACGTTGCTCATAAATAGCAATCATTTTCTTGATCATATTAGCAACGTCTTTTTTAGCAGCTTCACCGAAATATTTATTACCATAATAAACTCCGACTACCTGACTAAAGATACCTGAAGCCTTGTGGTAAGCGTATTTAGTTCTATTTTGTAATTCTTTGGCACCACTTAAAGCAAGATTGTATTCTCCAATTGTTTGACGGAATTCTTCATCTAAGTTAGAAGCATTTCCAGTCAAATAATCTACCAACATCCAAGCTTTAAGATTATCAAAGGTATCATCATTAACCAATTTATTTAGATTATCTAAATAACGTGGTTCAGTAATGATAACTTTGTCTGGTGTGTCATTTATAAGATCTTCAACTTGTTGTTTCAAATCAAGGTTATCTGACTTCTTGATATACTCTGAAAAGTCCATTGGATTATAAATCTTAGTATAATCGGCCCATTCTTCAGAACTTTTAACGATCGGAACTAATGCCTTATCAAAAACCAAAGCCTTTTCAACAATTTTCTTGGCTTCTTCAAGATCATAGCCAATCATTGAAAGCAGACGCGTTGCTACTTCGGCAAACCTAGTCAGAAGTTGCTTACCTGATTCATTCTTTTCATCATAATAAGTCTTGTCTGGAAGAATCAAGCCTGCTCCACCAACATAAACAACATTTTTAGAAGTGTCCTTCATATCTGCATCAACATCAATGTCAATTGGTAATGAGAATCCATCTCTTGAAAAGTCAGCCAAATGTTCACTGAGTTCCTTAACATTATTTAAATCAGTGATCCTCTGAATGTCCTTTAGAATAGGTTGATGATGAAACTTATTCAAATGTTCAACATTATTTGTTAAACGATATAATTTAACGGCTTGTAATAACAAGTCGTTATTTATTTTTTTCTCATCATTAGCAAACTCATGAAAATCTTTCATTAATGATTTCTCAACACCCTCGTCGAGATCCATGAATCCACCAGTTCTTGGTTTGTCTGATGGTATTTCGGCTTTCTCTTGCCAAGCACCATTAACAGCCAAGTACAAATTTTCTTTATAATCAGTCGGTTTAGCGTCGATCATGTCGCCAGATCCACCGATAATCTTACTAGTAAACATATATACACCACCATGCAATTTTATAACTACTATATCACTATTTTATTTTCATTAGAAAAATTATGAGCCGTAGGGCTACTGAAAGGAATTTTATCATACGTTTTATATAGTCCATATTTTCTGAAATTGAATTGGGGTCAAAAAAAGGATACCCAATTAAGATATCCTAACAAATTCATTATTTTCAATTCTATTCTACTATCTAATGACACTGACCGAAACGCGAGCATTATTAACGATCTTTGCAGCTTGTGAACCAATAGTATTACGATAACGATTCTTTTCCTCAACTCCAACAATAACAAGATCCGGAGTAAACTTAGGAATAACCTTTTCAACGATAGATTGACCAGGGCTACCTTCAGTAACCATCAAGTGGACGTTATTTACACCAAAGGTTTCAGCTTTCTTGCCATATGTCTCAAGTAATTCTTTGATCTGATTACGACGTTCAGATAAAATACCAGGATCAAGCGATTGGAAAATATTCAAATCACCGATTTCCAGAACGGAAACGATCCCTAATTCGGCATTGTAATGTTTGGCTAATGAACAAGCATAATTAAAAGCATTCTTAGATGATGCGAAATCATCAGAATCTACACAAATCAGAATCTTTTCATATTCAATTTTTTTAACTTTATAATCACGTACTTCATCCATTAAATTGAGCCTCCTATTTTTCGAAATCTCGGCCTTTATTTGCTTCAAAGTATGTATCAAAGCGTTTGACATAATTATGGAACATATATGTTAGTAACAACCAACGCTTGAACGACTTATCTTTGTCATAAAAGACCGTTGTACCGGTACGTTCTTGTTTGATAAGTTCTTCAGCATAACGACTGGCATCATTGTCAGAAGCATACTTTCTGAAGACCTTGATCGGAACACCTAACCAAAGTTTATGTTGGGCTTTATTCTTATTAGCATAAATTGTAGGTTCATTTTCTAAGCTGCCTTCAACATAATCATCAACTAGGTATTTAGCTAAATTATAACCGTTTAGGGTAACAAAGAAACTACTTCTTCCTTGTCTTAAATTAATTTCAAAAAACTTGAAGGTTTGGTCACGTGCATCGTACTTCATATCAAAGTTAGCAAATCCAGTGAATTCAATATCCTCAAGAAATTTTTGAACTAGGTCATACACATCCTGATTAAATTCAGGCACGATAGCTACATAATTACCAATAGCTTGTGGAGTTGGGTCTTCCAAAAGCGGATGTCCCAAACACATCATTTTGACGTGATGATTGTGATCAACATAAGCATTTAACACACGCATGTTGGAATCATCCCCAGGAATAAAATCTTGTAGGATCAAGTCAGAATTATAACCATTGTCATAAATCTTAGCGACAACATCATTAAACTCATCATCTGAATGAACTGTAAAAGCCTTCTTTCGACCTTCAAAGTGAATATCCAACCATTCCACACTATTGGCTGGTTTTAAAGCCACCGGATAGTCAAATGGCACATTCATGTCAGATTTTTCTTGATACATTTTTTTAGTAATAATTTTTGTCTTTGGATGTGGAAGGTCATGTTTATCAGCAATCTGATAGAAACTTTCCTTATTATTCAATGACTTCAACTTATCATAATCAACATATGGACAAACGAAAGTTTTTGACAACTCTTCTTTATGCTTACTGATAAGTTCTGCGTAGCCATCACCACAGGCAATCAAGATAACTGGTTCTTCATGATTTTCATAAACCTTAGCAATTTCGCGCATCTTTTCGATAAATACTGGATCTTCAGAAAAACCTTGAGTAATACTTAAATTAACAATTTTAGTAAAACGAGTAGGTGCCAATTGCGCACCCGCATAGGCTTGCACTGCTCCACCATAAACTTCATGGAAAGCACGTGCCATACCATAAACATTCATATCACTACCTAAAATTATCGGAGTGAATTTCTTTCCTGATTTAGTTTCGATAAGGATCAACCTCTTACTTTTATGAGTTCATATTTAAAATTTTACACACATTTCAAACAAAATTATAACATATTCAAACAATACTTCGATATTACGCCATTTAATTATCATTTTCTAAATATTCTTATACTAAACATTAAAAGCGTCCCCATTAATAAGGACGCTTTCATTTATTAGCTGACGATCTTAACTTTCGGATCAACATTGGGTTTTTTACCATCATCGATAAAGAACACTTTGTACCAAATTAAGAAAGTATAAATCGTCCAAATCTTACGACGATCATCATTCTTATTATTATAAAATTCATCTAGCATTTCTATGATCTTATCTTGGTCAAAAAAATCACCAGCAAAATCTTCACTGAACAATTCTCTAAACCGTTGATAGACTTCTTTTGAACGGATCCAGTCACGGATCGGTACTGGAAATCCTAGTTTTTTACGCTTGGCCCATTCTTTTGGCAATGCACGTTTGGAAGCGACTCTCAATGCATATTTGCTATCCTTTTTATTCAAAAGATATTTCGTAGGAATCCCGGCAGCAACCTTGGCAACTTCTTTATCTAAGAACGGTACACGCAATTCCATAGAATTGGCCATACTCATTCTATCAGCCTTTAATAAAATATCGTTAGACATAAACTGATGCAGATCCAAATACTGCATCTTCTTCACTTCGTCGTCAAAATTAGCGACTTTACGATAGCTTCTCATCACGATATCTTTTACTGAACGAGCCTTTTCAAAATCAGATTGAACGATATCAGCTGCCTCATCTTCACTAAAGACCTTAGCTTCACCAATAAAGAATTCTTCTGCCTTGGCAGTAGATTCATACAAGTGCAAACGTCCTGGAAAATTAGGTAATCTCTCAAATCCATGAGCTAGCTTATAGCGCACACCCTTAGGTAGTTTCTTCAGATCTTGAGCAAACGCACGAATAACTTTAGATTTGGAATGATCGCCATAATTAGCATAACCGGCAAATAACTCATCCGCACCCTCTCCAGAAAGAATAACAGTGACATCTTTACTAGCCAGTTTCGTCAAAAAATAAAGTGGAACACACGAAGGATTTGAATCTGGTTCATCCATATAATATTGGATCAAAGGCATAGCCTTGATGGCTTCATCCCTTGTTACGATTCCACGGGTATTTTTCAATCCCAAGTGATCGGCCAATTCTTTAGCCGCACTGCCTTCTTCATAAGTATTCGTGTCAAAATCGATCGAATAAGTGTGTTCAGGTTTCAAGATTGCAGTTATATAACTAGAATCGACCCCACTCGACAACAATGAGCCCACCGAAACATCACTGATCGAATGTGCTTTTACCGAATCATGTAATGAATCGTCGATTTCTTTAACAGTTTCTTCAAAGCTCAATTGGTTCTCTTTAAAATGCATATCCCAATATTTCTTGATACTCAATTTTCCACCTTTGTAGGTAAAATAGTGACCTTCAGGAATTCGGAAAACATTTTTAAAAAATGTTTCATTTAAAGCTGAGTATTGGAAAGTTAAATAAGGTTTCAAAGCCGCTTTATTCAGTTCCTTTTTAAAATTAGGCTGTTTCAAAAACGATTTGATCTCAGAACCAAAAATGAAAGTTCCTTGACGATTGTAATAGTACAACGGTTTGATACCAAAGAAATCTCTAGCACCCGTTATATCGCCAGTTTCCAGATCATAGATAACAAAGGCAAACATTCCACGGATCTTTTTGAGTAGTTCAACGATGCCCCACTCTTCAAAACCGTGTAATAGAACTTCTGTATCCGTATTCGTCTTAAATTTATGGCCGCCTTTTTTTAGCTCTTCTCTAATAATTTGATAATTATAAATTTCACCATTGAAGATTATAGCTTTACTATTATCTTCATTATAGATTGGCTGCATACCGCCCTTGATATCTATAATACTCAAGCGACGAAAGCCCAGTGCAACGTTGCCGTTGATCAGTTCACCTGAACTGTTAGGACCACGATGCTTAATTGCATCCATCATAGATTCGATCACTGGTTTTTTCTCAGCAATATTCTTATCTACGAATCCGACAATTCCACACATATTTATTTCTCCTATATCTCAAAACTTACATATCTAGTTGCTGCTCCGTAACCAAATATTTGTAGTCGCAATTTATCAGGATCAATATTAACAAAATATCCAGCTAATTCAGATATTTCATTGTAACGTCGATCCCACTTCTTGTTGTAATCAGTTGTTAATCCATGTTTCTTCCCCATTAAAGCAGAACAATTTAATATTATATGATTAATTCCAGCAACTTTATAGTATTTTTCATAATGCATATGTCCACAAATATAGGTTGTAACCTTAGAGATCCCTGTTGATGAGAAGTCATATCTTAAATTAACGCCAAAATCACCCGTGAGTTCATTTTTAACTTGACCGCGTGCCTTGTTATTGAACGCCACAAAAAGCTGCTGGATAAGGTCGCCATTGAAATTTAAAGCACTTCTGCCGCTAGGACTAATAATATTGGCGTGTCCCATCACCACAACGTGCTTATCGACCGTATTTTCCAACACAGTTATCAAATCTTCTAATTGTTGTTCTCTTACACCACGTACTTTTTTGAAGTCATATTTTTTAGAACCATTGTTCAGAATATAAGGAATATCACTAGTATTCACAAAGATAACTCGGATATCACCTTTATCAAACCAACCAATTTTAGAAACTGGATTAAGTCTAAAAATTTTGGGTTGATCAAAGTCAGAATTCGTTACTAAACTATCATAATCATCCCGTCTGAATGAAGCCGAGCTGACAAAGCGATGCTCATCATATTTGTCATTCTCATCATGATTACCTTCAGCAATAAAAAATGGCGATTTACTGTTTTGATAATTCTCCACAGCAAATCGTAACAAACCACGACTGATTTCTGGTTTATCACTACCATCGATCATATCACCTAGATGTACATTCAGATCAACACCAGTTGCATCACTGACCGCATTGCTCTCAATAATATGACGCACGCCATTGATCCCATAATAAGATGCACTAGCAATTGCCTTAGCATGAGTATCAGTCAGAACAGAAATTGTCATAGTATTATCAGTTATATGTGGTTTAACATTATTTTTAAAAACATTATTTATATAATCAACTGAAAAAGGTCTAGGTTTCAATTTTCTGAGAAAATTATCAGTTTGTGTAGAGATAAATTCAGACGGTCTTGGACGTAAAACCTTTTTCGCAAAATTTTTAATATTCAATGTTTTGTTCTCCTAATACTTCTCATACTAACATTTTTTTAGTGAAAAGAATCAAAAAAACCATCTGTCATGATGGCTTATCTTAGGTCTGATTTAACTGTTATTTTAGTAGGATCTGGTAGGCTTTTCGGTCACCTTTATCCTCGTCCATAGTAATAATACCCTTTTCGTTGAATCCATTAGCTTTGATAACATGTTGCATAACTAGGTTTTCTGGATGAGTATCGATTCTGACATCTTGATAACCAAGATAATAAGACATTGTCATAAGTTGTTGGATCAAAGCAGCAGACAGATGTTGACCCTGATGACCAGGTTCAACTGCAATTCGATGAATGATCGAATATGTTACATCTGAGTCTCCATCCCATTTACCATTTGTTATATCTTGATAGTTTTTGTCGTAGCCTTGTTGAAGAGCAGCTGTTCCCACAACTTCACCGTCCAACAATAAAACATAGTTAATACCCTCTTCAAGATCCTGTTTTAAGATTTCTTCGTTAGGATAACCACGTTGCCACTGGTCGACACCACGATCGCGTAAGGTCTTTTTAGCGCCTTTAATAATTTCTATAACTTTTGGCAAATCGTCTTGTTTTGCACGACGTAAATAAATATTGCTCATTATAGGCCTCCTTGTTCATCAGGCAATTAAAGCAGAAATAGACAGTAAATAGCAATACTTTTATCTCATTTTTCGAATTTTTTTTGATAAAAAACACCGCTAATAGCAAATAGAATGATTCCGTAGACAAATTGTTGCCCAGCAATTGGTAGTAATGCTTGTATTGAATGACCATCTTGCAAGCTTACTATCATTTTGGAGATCGGTGGTAAGATCCAATTTACATAGTAAAGTAGGCCACTAGAACTGTCAGCCAAGGATAAATATAACAGGATCAAGATTCCTATTTGCCCTACAATAGAATGTTTTTCAAACCGTGGTTTCAAAATCATTGCTATCGTCGTGCCAACAAAACCCGATGTTGTAAATAATATGATTAATATCCAATTTTTAGTACTAGCAAATGCCAGTAATGCTGTTAACAGGTCCAGCAGCAATAAAATAATTGCTTGAGTGGTAATATACAGCCAATAATTACTGACTCTTTGCTTTACATACCGATTATACAACTGATCATTCTTAAAAAAGCCCAATCCTGAGATTAATCCGATCAAAAACGTCGCAATGATCAAAATTATCACTTGTTGGGTATTACTTAACGCTAATTTGGAATACATTGTAAATTCCACAACGCCTAACATAAATAGTAATGATAAATATAGGTAATCTCGAAAAATAGTTTTAAAAAAATTATTAGCCAAAAATTTAATTTTCAAGGACTCGTGCCCCCTCAAAATTATAATTCAATTCCAACATCTCTTTAATGATGGAATCTTTGATCTTCATTGGTACTTTTAATTCAATTAAATTATCAATATTCACGGATAAATAACGACTGATATCACCAGGTAGTGCCATCGTTTTTTTCGTAACTGTAAAAATAAGCATGTAATGAACTGACATATTCCGATCAGTGATTTTAGTTAGTTTATTATCTTTTAACAGATAATTACTATCAAAATAGTTAACAACACTATCATCCTGAACCGTACTGGCGATCACGACTCCTGAATTGTTATCACGAAGATCTTTGATAATATCCAACATATTAGTGATTATTTCACTATTTTGAAACGAAAACGGCTCATCTAGTAATAATATATTGGGATGTCCCACCACTGCCGCTAAAAACCCCACGCGCTGTTTTAATCCTAAAGAAAGCTGTCGCACTGAACGGTCCAAATATGGTGCCATACCCATATAAGTGATCAATTCTTTTAACTGTGAGTCTCTAACCGCCAGATCACCACTCAATTTCTGTATATCACGTAAATATTTTTTAACGGGTTTAGTAATTATCTCTGGGTCAATTTGTGGTAAGTATCCAAATCTAGCTTTAGGTGCAATTTCTAATTTTCCGCTGTCAGGTGATTTCAGACTGGCCAGGGTATCTAAAAACTGTGTTTTACCACTGCCGTTGTCTCCTAAAATATAGGCGATCTCATTTTGATACAAAGAAAAGGTTACATGCTTGAACGCAAAGTAACCTTCATTTTGGAGTGACAGATCTTTAGCTGTCAATAATTCCATAAGCTATTGCCATTCCTCAATTGCTTTGGCAGCTAGTCCAATCGACAAAACTGCATCATTTGAAAGAGCATTTCTGACATCAGAAACAATTGTATTATCGTACACAGCACCAATCACTGTAAAAGCATATTCAATCAAGTGTATATCCGTTTTAGCCTTATATTCGCCATCTGCATAAGGATCTTCGTGATTATATGTAAAGTTGATATCGTGGCCTGAAAGAGAACCGTCAACGTGGTTTACTTGAACACGATCATGCAATTCGTTTAATTTGCTAGTGGGATTTTGTAAAGTTAGTCGATGATCAGACTCATTTTGATAGTAGTCTTCTTCAGTCATATCAAAATATTCTTTGATGGGCTTTCTTAAAATTGCCAAATTATCGATCAACTCGTAAACTTTTTCAACGTCTAATTTAGCAGCCTTTTTTTCAACATCTTTACTATTTTTGTAGATCCAGTCAGCAAATTCACTAATAGTCTCAGAATTCATAAATTTTCCTCCGTTATTACGTTCCTATTATACTTAAAAAACTCGATTATTTAAAATCACAGCCATCTAAATGATCATTAATAACTCCAATTGCTTGTAAGAATGAATAAACAATCGTTGGGCCAATGAATTTGAAGCCGTTTTTTTTCAGATCCTTACTTATTTTTTGTGACAATTCATCTTGAGCTGGAAGTTCATCCATAGTCTGATAATGACTGATTATCTGCTTATTGTCGACAAAACTCCAAATATAATCACCGAATTTTTTATTATTATCATGCATTATCTTGATCTGCTTGGCATTATTAACGATAGCATTAACTTTTAATTTATTCCGAATGATTTTAGGATCTTGCAGTAGCTCCGCAATCTTTTCATTAGAATAATCAGCTACTTTGTTCACGTCAAAATCATCAAAGACTTCTTTATAACCTGAACGTCTCTTTAAAATGGTCGACCAAGAAAGACCAGCCTGTGATAATTCCAAACTCAGCATTTCAAACAAGTAACGTTCATCCTTATCAATTTTACCCCATTCAGTATCATGATATAATCGCATTTCTTCTGAATCATCAGCCCATGAACATCTCATTTTCTTCACCAATAAAAAAAGGCCGGGATATGACTCATCTCAGTCTTTTTTCTCCTATATTATGGATTACTATTTAATTGCACTGTTATCAGTTGTGGTTCTAACAATGATAACATCAGTTCTAGCATTACGTGTAACGTATTCAGATACTGAACCAACTAATAATCGAGTAACAGCGTTCATACCGGTAGAACCGATCATAATTAAGTCATTTTTGTATTCTTCAACGAACTCTTGAGAAATAACAGTCTTTGGTTCCCCAAAACGTACGTGAATGTCGATATTATCAGCATTAGCACCATTGGCAACTGCTTCGTCTTTTAATTCGTTTAAATATTTTTGAGCATCTTCAGATAGTTGATAAATAACGTCTCCATTCAACATACCACCATGTAAACCGATGAACTGTTTAGTATCAAGAACCGTTAAAACATCAAGATGCCCTTTGTTCATTTGTGCAACCTTGACAGCCTTTCTAAAGGCCATTTCAGCTTCCTTTGATCCGTCGACTGGTACTAAAATCTTTTCATAATCTTGTTCCATAATCTGATCCTCCAATGCTCTTAATGAAAACTCTTTAATGTAAGATTAATGCATTAATGAGTTTTATTCAATAAATAATACTAAGAAAATGCCGTTAATGTACGAGCTAACTGGTTTGCCGCCGATTCATACTTCCCAAAAATCATCTTTTCATCTTCATCATCCATTTGTCGATTAACCATCTGGGTTGAAAAAATACCTGTAAACAATTGTTCATAGTCTTCAAAGTCATCAACAAAATTATTGCATAAAGCAAAAGTAGGGATTCTGACCGTTCCAGCAATTTTACTCAGATGATAAAGAATCTCATCATGCATCGCATCTGCTGAAATAATATCAGTAGCGGTTACTAAAACATCAGTCGAACGAATCGTCTGATCCATACCAGTTACATTTGCCACCCACTCAAACGAGGAACGAAAAATATGAGCGTTGATCATCGCAAAAGCTCCTGCCAAAGTTTTGATCGAATCCGAATGCGGCATCGGGTGTATATCTAAATTATACTTCTGATTTACTTTTTCAGTAACATAAACGAGATTATCTTCTAAAAAACTTACTTGAGTTTTATTCAAAAACTCATAATTTCCCTCAGGTTCAAAATTTGCAGAATAATTCAATAAAACGGTGATTTTGGTACGTTTAGGCAAGACACGAGCTATGCCTTCCAAGTTCATCCGATAAGCATTGATCAATGGATTTTCACCTTCCGGTATAAGCTCATCGTTTTCATCATATATTTTAGCCCCTAAAGCTTGCAAAGCTCCAAAGCCACCATCGGCAACAGCCGTTCTGCCTAAGCAGATAACGACATTCTTATGCCCACTTGACACTGCGTCTAGAATAAATTCTCCTAAACCGTGACTAGTCGCATGAAACAGGTCTTTTCTCTTTTTGTTGGCCGCCAGATCAAGACCTACTATTTGTTCTGAATCTATAATTGCGGTATCCTGACTATCAATGCTTGTCACCAAATAGCGTCCCGTTTTACTTTGCCAAAAGGCATCGAAAAATGGTAATTCGGCCCATTTTCCGCCGATTGTATGCTTAATTAACGCCGGCATACCGTATTCGCTATCTGTGACCGGCATAGTGACAATTTCTGCATCTGGCAATGCACGCGAAATACCGCTATAAATAGCTTGACCTATTTTTCGAGAGCTAACGTGGCGATATTTTCCGGGGGCAATGATAAATTTCATGACAAATCTTCCTTTTGTTATAATTGAAAATAGACTAAACGATAAAGGGGTACACATATGGATAACGCTACACAACAAACACATCGTATCTTAAATCTTGAAGAGGGCATTAACTTTCGTGAATTAGGTGGTTATGAAACTGCTAGTGGTAAGCAAGTTAAGTATCACAAAATTCTGCGTTCAGCAGGTCTAAATAAATTAACAGATAATGATTTAAAATTTTTAAGTGACTATGGTCTCAAAACAGACGTTGACTTCCGCTCTCAAAGTGAGATTGACAAGAGTCCTGATAGATTACCTAGTGGTACAAAATACATTTCTCTACCGGTATTTCGTGAAGATTTAACGGAAGCTTCAAAGATCCAAGAATCAGTCATTCCTGAAATCGACTTTGACCCAAGAAATGGTTATGAACATATGCTGGGCGTCTACAAGGAAATGATAACTGAAGATCAATCAAAGAAAGCCTATCGAAACTTTTTCGATGAATTATTAGGTAATTCTAATGATCGTGACGTATTACTATTCCATTGTAGTGCTGGTAAGGACCGTACTGGTATGGGAGCTGTTTTCTTCTTATATAGTTTAGGAATTCCCTTGCCAACTATTAAACAAGATTATCTACTAACTAATCAAGCAAGTAAATTCTACGTAGCAGATATCCTTAAGGAAGTTGAAAAGCGTGATGCGTCACTAGTTGAATCGATCCGTGCTCTGATGACAGTTAATGAAAACTACTTATCAGTAGCCGAAAAGGCCATCAAGGAAACTTCAGGCAGTCTAGCTAATTATATCAGAAATGAATTACATGTAAGTGATAATCAAGTTTCTGACCTGCAAAAAATTTATTTACAGTAAATAAATTTAATTTTTTCGAATTTGCATCACACTTTCTTCACATTTACTGGCTATTATATAAATATAAGCTAAAGGAAAGCGAAGAGCTCCTTAACTTATGATTCTCCCTGATGTATTCTTCATATAAAAAAGCATTAATCCTCAAAATACAACAAAAAACCCAACCTTCCCCCCTGATAATTGGGTCACAAAAAAGCTGAGAACTACTTTCTCAGCTATGAACACCGCAAAGTCCTTGCGGTGTTTTTATTTTGCTATCATTTACTGAAACTAAAAAGGATGTGGAATTCACCACATCCTTTTTAGTTCGTATGATCCTTATCTAGTCATGAAGGATAAACGTATGATTCTTACCGAATACGTTTTGAGCATAAACTGCTAAAACGATTGCCACAATAGCGGCAGCTAATACAGCATATCCCGCTTGTATCATAAATAGTAACATTAATATTACTACCCCTACTGCCATTAATGCCATTAATCCTAATTTATTTACAACTTGATTTGTCATAATATCCACCCACCTTGTAATTTTTCAAACTCTCTACGTGTCGAGAGTACCATGTGAAATTTTCTTTTTCAAGCCCTTACAACTATTGTTTTTTAGTGTCTGGTAATCGGTTACATCAAAGGATTACAACGGTTCATTGGCACTAGACACTATTAAAGCCTCTAATTTTCACAGGCCTCATTTTCAGGCCTTTTCACTTCATTTATTATTCTTATATGAACCAATTCTTAAAATCGGTTTAAATAATTAATTTTTGGTTCATTTTGATTTAAATAATAAGAACCTTAGCTAATTCAATAAATTCATCCGTTGAAACTCGATAATATTTTTTATCTTTTATAGAAGCAATTAAATCAGTTTTCCACTCACTCAATGGTCTCAAATCTCTGTCTAAGTCTGTACCTAAGTGATCGACCAAATTATTGCCCTGACTGGATTTTACTTTAATTTTAGAAGTATCTGTATCCGTGTAGACATATACATCCTTAGATTTAACATATTCATCAGCAGATATTTGATAACATAGCTCCTTATTTATATAAATCCCTAAAACATTTTTCCATTTAGTATTACTACTTAGCTCTCGATTAGTGATCAATTTCCCATTTTTGTCATATAGTCTGACGTTTTGTGTTGCTGTCGCAATATTTTTAATTATCTCGATCGGTTTGTTTGTAACCGGCGATGGTTTAGGCTTAACGCTCTGGTTTGAATCATCTTCTAGATATATATTATATTCGATTCTTTCATCAGACAATTCTTCTGGAACTATATTTCCAAGATACATGTTTTTTATTATCTGACTAATAACACTTTTCAAACTAAGATCTTCAGCAAATTTATAGTTAAGTTGTGAGAGGTACATTTCTCCAATCTCTCCCTCTGAAGAAAAAATTCTGTAAAAAGTTTTGTCTAAAATAACTTTCCTATTGAGAAATAATTTACTGAAAAATTTATCATTTATATCGATCTTACTATTAGCCTTAACTGTAATTTTAAAATTCTTAAGAGGCTTTCCATTTTTATCAAGCTCATTAAAAACAAATGATGCATCCTTCACAGGTGGAACTTTGTATGTCAAAATCTTTCTTTTTCGATTATATGAAATATCATCCTGATCGACATTTTCGGTAGAATATCCTGAGACAGCGTCCTTTACTCCAATACCACTAGCATTAACTGTAGGATATGTATTTACTTTATCAACAAATATTAATTGGCCATCTAAATACCCACCCTTGGCTATATAGTGTTCTTCATGAGGGGTATCAAGTGGTAAATAGTTAAAAACGACTTCTGCAATATGATCATTATTTGATAAGTCTTCATTATTTCCTTGTTCATCAAAAATCTTCTGAAATATTTCTTCAGCAGTATCATCTTCCATACCCTTCAAATATGGCAAGTCATTAAATCCTACATTACCAACCCACGAATTTACAAATGAAATTCTTCTTCCTCGCTGAAGTTTATTCAAATTTTCAGCTATAATTTTTTGGTTATCAGGATCGTTAGCTTTAATATCAAATTTTGTACGCTTAATATCATCTTCATTTGCTTCCCGTTCCAAAAGTATAAAATGAGTATCTGCGACTGCCTTCATAGTCACAGTTATTGTCTGCTCGTTTTCATTAGTTAGCTTAAATACATTATTTTCGGAAAATTTACTCGAATAACCTGCAACCTTGATTTCTGGAATAGTAACAAAGGATCCAACCGCAGCATTCCCCGTACGACTGCCAATAACTTTCTTAGTATCAGCATCTAAGTAATTTATAGTATAGTTAGCCTGTTTCTCAATCACTGCACTATTTACAGAATCGGATGCCCGCACATTTATCAGCATACTTCCTGGCAAAATAAGCCCACCGACCATTGTTAAAATTGAAACAAGAATCCATTCACTATTAATTCTATGAGTAAAATATTTTAAGTTCATAGTTCCCTCCCCACACACTTTACTCATAATCATATATTAATATTTGAAAAATATGATCAAAAAAGAGCTATTTGGCAGTATGCCAAATAGCTCTTTTTAATTTAATTATTATTTTACATCCCATTTCCAGTTTTCAACTTCTGGAAGATCTGTACCATATTCACGGATGTATTTATTATGTTTATCAATTTCTGCTTCCATTTCGTCAGCAAATTTATCAGTCTTATCACCATAAACGGCAGTAGCTGCTTCTTCTGCTAAGTGGAAACGATCCATTTCATTTACAACACGCATATCGAAAGGTGTAGTGATATCACCATTTTCACGGTAACCATGAACAAATAGATTATGATTATCACGATCAAAGAAGATATCTTTGATAATATCTTCAAAACCATGGAAAGCAAACAATACTGGCTTGTCGGCCGTAAAGATCTTATTAAATTCTTCATCAGATAATCCACGGGGATCAACTTCTGGTGATCTCAACTTCAATAGGTCAACAACGTTAACGAATCTTATTTTAAGATCTGGAATCTCTTTACGTAAGATGCTGATAGCAGCAAGCGATTCAAGGTTTGGTTCTGTTCCGGCGGCAGCAAAAACAATATCAGGACTTCCATTATCATTTGAAGCCCAGTCAATAACTTTAAGACCCTTATCGGCTAATTCTTGTCCCTCTTCAATTGAATAGAATTGTGGACGTGGTTGTTTTGAAGTAACCAATAGATTGATTTTCTCTTGGTCATCAAGAATCTTAGGCATTACTGGCAACAATGAATTTGTGTCAGCTGGGAAATATTCACGGATAAATGCAGGTTTCTTCTCAGCCAAATGTGTAATGATACCTGGATCTTGATGAGTATAACCATTGTGATCTTGTTGGAAAGCAGTTGATGTAGCAATTATGTTAAGTGATGGATACTTATTTCTCCATGACAATTCATCAGCTTTTCTCAACCACTTGAAGTGTTGTGTCAACATTGAATCGACAACTCTTAAGAATGCTTCGTAACTGGCAAAAATACCGTGACGACCTGTCAAAGCATATCCTTCTAAGAATCCTTCAGCTTGATGTTCTGAAAGTTGTGAATCAATAATACGACCAACTGGTGCTTCATATTGATCATTTGGTTCTTTAACTTCTTCCATCCATTGACGTGGCGAAGCTTCAAACATATGATTCAAGCGGTTTGACATTGTTTCATCAGGTCCAAATAATCTGAAGTTATCTTGATTATTCAAAATAACATCCTTGAGATATTTACCTAACTCAATCATATCTTGAGCAGTCTTTTCACCTGGTTTGTCGAACTTCAAAGCATAGTTCTTATAGTCTGGCAATTTAAGAGGTTTAGGATCTATACCACCATTAACGATAGGGTTCATGGCCATTCTCTTGTTACCCTTAGGTGCCATTTCGGCAATTTCAGACTTCAAACTACCATCTTCGTTAAATAATTCCTCAGGCTTGTATGATTTTAACCAATCCACTAAGGCATCAGCATGTTGCATATCATTTTGGTCTACAGGAATTGGAATTTGGTGAGATCTGAATGAACCCTCGATCGGTTCGCCATCCCACTCCTTAGGACCAGTCCAGCCCTTAGGTGCACGAAAGATGATCATTGGCCATCTTGGCATTGTAGCTTCTGAAGCCGGGTGTTTTCTAGCTTCTGTTTGAATATCTTTGATTCTTGAGATAGCAACATCTAAAGTTTTAGCCATCGCTGGATGCATTTCATCAGGGTCATCCCCTTCAACAAAGAGAGGTTCCCAGCCAAGGCCACTATAATACTCTCTCAAGTCTTCATCGTTTTTACGCGAAAGAATCGTTGGGTTAGAGATCTTGAATCCATTTAAGTTAACAATAGGCAAAACCGCACCATCATTTACAGGGTTAATGAACACATTTGAGAACCATGAACCGGCCAATGGACCAGTTTCCGATTCACCATCACCAATAACAACAGCAGCAATTTGATCAGGGTTATCTAAAATAGCACCAACACCATGTGATAGTGAGTAACCTAGTTCGCCACCTTCATGCATTGAACCTGGTGTTTCAGGAGCAGCATGAGAAGCAATTCCACCTGGGAAGGAGAATTGTTTAAAGAGTTTTTGCATACCCGATTCGTCTTGAGTGATCTTAGGATAAATTTCAGTATAGCTTCCATCAAGATATGAGTTTGAAACCATAACTTGACCACCATGACCTGGTCCTTCGATATAGAACATATTTACGCCGTATTCATTAATAACACGGTTTAGATGAGCATAGATGAAGTTTTGACCTGCAATAGTACCCCAATGTCCGATTGGGTGAACTTTAACATCTTCGGGTTTAAGAGAACGTTTTAATAATGGGTTATCTTTTAAATATAATTGACCAACAGAAACATAGTTTGCTGCACGCCAATATTTGTCGACTAAGTTTAAATATTCTTTTGATGAATAGTTTGTCATAACGGCACACTCCTTAGGTTTTACATGTATATAATAACCAGTATTATAATTAAAGTCAACCAGTTAACTAATTGGGCCGTCCCAATTTTTCAAAATAATTTACTAATGGTTATCTAGATCAACGAATGAATCATATTTGAAATATTTATAGTGCAGCTTCATGGTTGAAAACTCAAACGGCGTTCCATCATTTAGGAAAAAAATACCTTCCATGATCCCCAATGGCTCGTTAGATTTTAAATTCAATAACTTTTTTCCTTCTTCATCAGATGGGGCAGCTGAAATTGCTAAATATGTTTTATTAACTTCCTTGCCTAATTCAGATTCTACATAATTAAAAATCGAATCAGATGCAATTTCTTCAGTCAATTCGGGAGCTAATTTGATTGGAATATAACCTCTTTCGATCATAAATGGTTTGTCATCTAATAAGCGCAATCGCTTAAATGAATAAACGAATTCACTCGCCTGCAAGAATAAATTATCCTGCATATCTTTATCTGGTCTGATAACATCAAAATCTAAAACTTTGATTCCGGGCTTTTGCCCATTAGATTTGAAGCTATCCGTAATACCCAAATTACTGCCGCTATAATTAAAATATGAATCTTGTTTTAAGTACAATGGATTAACAAATGTTCCTGACCCACGCTTTTTAAAGATAATCCCTTGTTCCGACATATTGCTCAAAGCACGTTTGATCGAACTTCTACTGACATCATATTGTTCTGCCAATGAACGTTCGTCTGGTAAGCGCATATCGGGGTATACATTTGCATCTATCTTTTCTTTTAGTGAACTAATAACTCGCTGATAAACTAAGTCTGCCATAGTTTCTCCTTTTGGAACGCACCAATTTTATATAAGGTAGCTATCATTTATATTTATTATATCTCATTTTAGTTGCAGTTTACATACCACAAAAAAAGGCACCAAATATACAAGTATATTGATCCTTTCTCCAGTCTTGCTAGAGAAAGAACCATAAATCATATATCTGGAACCTATTATTATTTATTATCAAGGATACTAATATTCGATTACGGGTAATGGAACCAGTAGCGACAATGGTATTGGACGGTTATTTGCCGTCCTTACACCATGGACAATTCTGAGATTTGCGAAAGCAAAGTTCAAAATCGAGCCTTTAGACCTTGGCTGAAGGCGGCCTTGCAACAGGTGGAATTACTCGAAATAAGATGCGGCATAAAAGCATAAACTGTCGTCTAATTCAACTCTTTAAACTCTTGAGTCATATTAACAGGAAATTCCTTGGGAGTTTTTTGCGCATTGATCATTTCATCTGTCATAGAAACTTTAAAAGTATTTCTATTAGCGTACGGAATATAATACATAATTCTATTAGTCATATCATGAATAGATTGATATTGGGTATAGCTTGAACCATCTGGTTTAGTATTAGCCCCCTTTGGAACATCAACACTATCCAAGATATGCATAATTGTATTAACCGCTTCTTTCGCATCAACTGGCTTTTCGATAACTTCACGGTTAAAAGCAGTTCTAATAAAACGATCAACCGCCGTGTAGCCGCCTGGTAAACGAAAGGTTCCATTTTGTCCTAACGGCTCAACTTCCAAATCGCCAAATTTCTTGGCACCGAAATTATTAGGTTGTGCACCTAAATAGTTAGCTAAATTGGTTTCATGCCATGAATAGTCCGGCGTGTTAGTCATAACACCAGTCTTATCTTCTTGTAAAATCAAACCATCACCTTCTGGCTCTAAAACATAAGTTGCACCACTTAAATCACTAAAAATCCAGTGTAATGGTTGATTTTTACCCATCACACCACTGTCGGATTCAATAATATGAACATTTTTAATATTTTCTTTTAATTCAGCGATAGATTTATTATTACCTAAGGCCCATAACAGAAACTCTTCAGAAACCAAATTAATACTTCCGGGTGTGGGTTCAGTATCATATTTAGCCTTGTGTGCAAAGTATAATTCGGCTGCTGATAATCCATATTCATTGAATCCATCAGCTACCATATAGTTACTTCCATATTTGGCACCTGTTCCTAGAATCGCATAATCAGCCTGATAAGTTTTCTTATCAAACGATGAGATCCATTCATATTCTCGAGGTAAAAATGTTGGTACACCATTTAATTCAAAAGCAAAGTCCATCGTTCTTGATAAAAACTTAGCTCCATCTAAGGCTTCATAACTTATGCTTGTGCACATTGTATTGCTCCCTTTCGGATCAATTATTAATTTTTTCATTCAATGATTAATTATTATCCTAAATTAACAACAAAATCAACAATTTAAATTTACGAATTTTAAATCAAAAAGATATCGATCCATATGTTACTATTTGTTTAAATAAGCCTTGGAGGTAAACAGATGACTATTGATATTAAAAAAGCTCAAGACGTTTATAAGGACGCTGGAGAAAGTGTTATTTTTACAACTTTGATGTTAAAACATGAAGATCAAAGCGGCGAAAAAGATACCATTGCAGAATTTTCCGACATGTCCAACTCTATCATTAACAGTATGCGAGTTCGTGATCCTGAGGCCCAAGTACATGTGGCCTGGGGGTTTGGCTCAAACGCCTGGGATTACCTTTTCCCAGATGCACCAAAGCCTAAGGAATTAGCACCTTTCAAAGAAATCAAAGGTCCTAAATATACTGCCGTTTCTACACCCGGAGATCTATTTATTCATGTTCGCGCTTCTAAAATGTCAGTTTGTTACGAAATCATCGACCAATTCATGGGTATCTTAAGACCAATCACCACCGTTGAAGACGAAACACATGGTTTCAGATATTTTGAAGGCCGTGCCATCGTTGGTTTCATTGATGGAACTGAAAATCCCGCTGGTATTGAATCCATGGATTACACCTTGATAGATGAAAAACAGGATCCAGAATTTGTTAACGGATCTTATGCCTTTGCTCAAAAATACACTCACAATATGGAAGCCTGGAATGCTCTAAAAACTGAGGACCAAGAAAAATCAATTGGTCGCCACAAGTTCTCTGATCGTGAATTAGATGATGGTGAGAAATTACCAAATGCCCATAATATTGCCTCTAAAGACGAAAAAGACGGTGTAGAACATAAAATTGTTAGAATGAATGTGCCTTTTTCAGACCCTGCCAAAGATATCACTGGAACTTACTTTATTGGCTATTCCAAAGACTTCGCTATAACTAATAGAATGCTGACAAATATGTTTACTAAGAGCGATCGCCTATTGGATTTCAGTACACCAATAACCGGTAATTTATTCTTCATTCCTTCAAAAGAAACCTTAGATAAAATTACTGAAGGCGAATATTAATTTTTAAACTGAGCTTGACTTTTATAATTCGACGCCTATAATAATCACTAATTTAATTAAAGAAAATTTAATTCAGACGTTGATAAGAAGAGTAAATCACCGAGTAGCTTGCATAGTGACCGCTAGATAGTGAAAAGGCGGAACGAAAAATTGATTGAAGATGAGCTTGGAGTCTTACCTAGGTGAAAGCTGACGGTACGCAAGGATGCGATATCATCCCGAACTTACTATATTTATATATAATGAGTTGTTGAGGTAGAGTCTCTCTACGAATTGGGGTGGTACCACGACCACATCGTCCCCATGTTGACATTAGTCGGCATGGGGACTTTTTTTATACTTTTTTAATTTAACGGAGGTGATTTTGATGTCAAAAAGAAGTACAAATAAATTTTGCCATTATACATTTAGGAGTGATTTTCGAATGCCGCGGTTGCAAATTGGCGGCGTTGACAGAAGAATCATCCAACATAACTAACAAATTTAAAAAATAACAAATACTAATTAATTACAATTTTTGGAGGAATTACAATTATGAGTGAACAAGAATATAGCTTTGAGACATTACAAGTACATGCAGGACAAACTGTTGATGAAACTGGAGCACGTGCCGTTCCTATCTATCAAACAACTTCATACGTTTTCAAAGATCCACAACAAGCAGCTGATCGTTTTGCATTAAAAGATCCAGGTAACATTTACACTCGTTTAACTAATCCAACAACCGATGTCTTAGAAAAACGTGTTGCTAAACTAGAAGGCGGTACTTCCGGTGTTGCTTTGGCAACTGGTGCTGCTGCTATCGCTGCTGCTATTCAAAATATTGCGGGCACTGGTGACGAAATCGTATCAGCAAGTACCCTTTATGGTGGCACTTACAATTTATTCAACGTTACTTTTCCAAAGTTAGGTATCAAAACACACTTTGTTAACTCAGATGATCCAGAAAACTTTGAAAAGGAAATCAATGAACACACAAAAGCTCTTTATCTAGAAAGTATTGGTAACCCTGATATCAACTTATCTGACCTCCCTGCTATTGCAAAGATCGCCCATAAACACGGACTACTATTGATCGTTGATAATACCTTTGCTTCACCATATCTATATAAACCACTAGAATTAGGTGCTGATATCGTCGTTGAATCAGCTACTAAATTTATCGGTGGTCACGGTACTAGCATGGGCGGTGTCATTGCTGAAAACGGCAAATTTGATTATCGAAAATCTGATCGTTATCCAGAATTCGTCACACCAAATCCACAATATAGTGGTTTAGTTTTCGCTGATCTAAAGGGCGGAGCTTTTACAACTAAGGTTCGTTCTGAAGTTCTCCGTGATGTCGGTGGTGCTATCAGTCCCTTCAACTCATTTTTATTGATCCAAGGATTAGAAACATTGTCACTTAGGATCGAGCGCCACGTTTCAAACACTCGTAAAATTATCAAGTTCCTCCAAGATTCTCCTAAAGTCGCATGGATCAAGTATCCTGAACAAGAAGACAGTCCCTACTACGACTTAGCTAAAAGAGACTTCAAAAAGGGTGTCGGTTCAATCTTTACAATAGGTTTAACTGGCGGTGAAAAAGCTGGTAAGGAACTTATTTCTAACTTGAATATCTTCTCCCTACTAGCAAATGTCGGTGATGCTAAATCATTGATCATTCACCCAGCTTCAACAACTCATGCTCAATTGAATGAAAAAGAGCTATTAGCGACCGGTATAACACCAGATTTAATCAGAATTTCAATTGGTATTGAAAACGCTGATGACTTGATTGCTGACCTTAAACAAGGATTGGATAAGGTTAGTGACTAGACAGTTTATTGCGGGACAACTTACTGTCACCGCTTGATATTACGTTTAAAAACTCAAATACCCCTCAAATATACTAATTTGTATACTCGAGGGGTATTTTTCTATTTATTAATAACAACTTACCTAACTCTTATACCAACCAACAACCTCATCAATCCAATCAACAGATAAATACTTAACCATAATGACTCGTTCCCCAACACCGGAGCGGCAACTGATCCTTAAATGAGCAAAGAAATTTTTTTCTAACCAGATACTTTGTCGTCTTTCAACTATTTGAATACTGCTCTTAGGGACAAAATAGGTATTTTTGGTAAATAAATGATTATTTGTTAAATATAAATACTTATTATCTATAATGGAAAGATTTGATCTTCTAGCCTTCAAATATGCTGATGCCATAAAGAACACTAGAGATACTAAAGCAAAAATTATTACTAACCAAAAAATTTTATAAAATAACATCCCAAAAATAATATTCAAGATAACTGTAAATATAAGCGTATTGCGTAAATCATAATAGTAAGTTTTGGGTGAAGGTTCTTTAATTTTCACCTTATATGTCGAAATATCAGGAAAAAATCTATTTAGAAACTTATCTATCTGCGCGGATTCAATTACTGGCATAATAATGATATCTTTTTCAGTATCTTCTTTTTTAGAATTAGAAATAATTACCAGCTTAACTGTGGCAATTTTCAGAAGTCTACGCAATAACGTCTGCTTTATAACTATTGCCTGTACACGACCAGTCGAAATAGAAGTCTTTTTTGTTTTAAATAATCCATATTTCATCTGCAATTTATTGTCATACTTAACTAAGTTAAAATGGTAATACTTAGCAATCAATACCACTACTGAAACAATATAGAAAATCAACATTACGAGAAATAATCCCACTATGGTCAAAATAATTCCTAAATGCTGCATCTTATTCGCGGCTAATTCATAGAATTTCTTACTAATACCATTTTGAATTTTTCCATAAACTGCCAAAACAGCTAAAAGTCCTGATAAAAATGCTGGTGACGTTAACGAAAATTTGAGCAGCTCTCTCCAAGTGATCGAATACGATTCACCTGAAAAAGTTTCCCGTGAAACATTTTTAGGTTTATCTTCCGTATCAACTTCTGACCGATACCTATTTAGTTCGTCCTTTAATTTCACAGAAACGGCGGCCAAACTAACCTCTGGACCTTCAGAATGCCCCGCAGTTTCTATTTCCAGCTCCTCTAAACCAAATGGTTTTAGAAAGAACCATTGATTAGAAGTAATATTTTGAATTCGATCATACGGAACATGATTAACCTTCTTAACGAAAATTCCACTCCTGACTAAAATTTCATGGTCCAACAATTGATAATTGAAAGTAAAATATTTTAATAAGCAATGTGTGATAACGATCATTATCAAACCTATTATTGTCAGTAACATTATTATTACTGAACCATTCAATAAAGCAATTAACATAAAAAATAACGGTAAAATAATAGATTTAAGTTCTTTATATAGGTAAAACAAAATAGCTGCTGGATGAAGTCTGTGTGCCTTAGATATCATTTTTGGCCTCCTGAGCTAACTTCATCAGTAACTCTTTTAAAGCTTCGGCCTGGTCAGATTTGATACCCTCGATCTCACTTTTGCCAGCAGCAGTCACCACGATAACCTTTTGTAGGCTTTTGATCCGCAGAATTGGTCCTTGCTTCAAGGTGACATTTTGAATTCTTGCAATCGGAATAATAATTTGTTTTCTAAAGAAGAATCCTTTATGTAATTCAACTTGTCTTTCATCAATATAATATGTCCAAAAATTCCAACGATAAGGTATCAAAATAAGTTTTCCAGCCAATATAGCAATTGCTATAACACCCACTACGATTTGAACTATTTCGATAAAATTTTGCCCTTTTTCTGGGAGGAATATTGAAAGGATTACCAACGCCAATAAAATTATTAAATACAAAAAGCCATCTATAAGTACATTTATTCGCCAAATTGTTTTTATATCCTCAGGTAATTTCTCTACTTTGTCCATGAAACTCCCCTTATATAAAAGGCCACGTGCTTGTATATACAAATACGTGACCTTTTTAATTTATTCTGGATCAGGTAAATCGTCATCTTCTTTATTAAATCGCCAATTTGCTTTTATAAAACTAAACCCTGCAAAAAATGCAACCGCTACTGAAAACGCCAAAAAAATTCTTCCTAAGTAGAACATCGGATTAATTGTCATTTCAGTAATTGTTATGAGCATTGATACTAAAATTAAAAGCGCTATGCGTATTTTCATCATAAGCGTTTCCCCCACATTTAAATTAAGAGAATTATACCAAGATGAATTTAAAAACGCACTACTTTTATTGAGGAATCACCATATAAATTCCTAAAAAGAACATCATTGTCCCTGTCTATAGAAGAAGGTAATATAATGATTCTTTCTTAGCTTTGAATGATACTGTGGCAATGGCAATTCCAACAATAAACGTTAAGAGTATTAATAATAGATACATTTTATCTACCTCCTTGTTATTGCTATCTAGTATAACTAAGTTACAATGAATAAGGTTTTTAATAGGGAATATTTTCTTAAAATTTAAGATTTAAGCAGTAAAATATTAAAAAGTTACATATTTACCTTTTTCAAACAACAAATATTCTTTATACTAGTTAGAGGTATTTCTTTTATTAGGGGAAACGTTAATGTCAGTTTTGAAACGAGTATTTTCAGATAAGGTGCTGTGGATCGCCGGTACTGCGGCGATCCTTACCTCAATTTTCATCAGTCCACCGCGACTAATGGATATAAATTGGAAGACGATTGCGTCTTTGCTTTCAATGATGATAATCATTCAAATTTATGATTATCTAGATTTCTTGAAGTATTATGCGTCTTACTTAACTAACAAAGCTAAGACCACACAACAAATGATGCTAACTTTGGCATCACTGGCATTCTTCGGAGCTATGTTCTTAACAAATGATGTTACTATTTTGACATTAGTACCATTATTCTACGAACTATCTAAGCACATAAAGATAAATCCGATCTATCCAGTCATAATCATAGCTATGGCAGCCAACCTAGGAAGTATTTTCACTCCTTTTGGTAACACACATAACCTATTCTTATTGACTCACTATAATTTAGGGATCATGCAATTCTTCGTTATGTCGGCACCAATAACTATTGTCAACTTTCTAGCAATTTTTGGACTAACTCGTTTCTTTCCAAAGGATAAAATCGAGTTATCAGAATTGACTCCAGTTGAATTGAATATCCCTAGTTTGGCTCTTTCGGCCTTCGTTACAATAATTATTTTCCTAGGAATTTTCTCAGTTATCCCTATGTGGGGATCATTGATAGCAGCTTTATTGCTAGTAGTATTTATAAATCCAAATATTCTAAAATCGGTTGACTACTCCATCGTGTTGATTTTCATGTGCTTCTTCGTCGCGGTTGGAAATATTAACCGTGATCCGCAGATCGTAAGCCATTTGTCCGGATTCATTCAAACAAGAACGAGTGCTTATCTAACTTCGATCATTACCAGTCAATTTATCAGTAACGTTCCAACTACTATCTTAGTTTCCAAGTTTTCTACTTATGTTCATGCCATTTTCTTAGGTACAAATATTGGTGGCTTGGGAACTGTCGTTGCTTCATTGGCTAACTTATTAGCTTTCAAACAATACAAATTCTTCTTTAAAAAGAATCCTGGTAAGTATTTACTTGCATTCTCAATCATTAACTTTACAATGTTGATAATTATCGGAACTATCGGTTACTTTATGATCGACCTATTCCAATAAAATTTACGCCATCAAACCTTTGGGTTTGGTGGTTTTTTGGTTTTGCCACCAAAGGACGAGGGTAATTCCACTTTCACAATTGCTTCCATTACTCTCATCCTTTGGCTAGATTTCATTTTATATTTTGAAAACAAAAAATCCCCACAGTATTCAGATAAAAATCCGATTACCATGGAGATATTATTTTGTATACATATAAACAAAGAGATTTCGGAAACACAACAACTATGCTCTTTGTCTTAAATTATAATTTTTCCATTTTCTAACCTGACGGCTATAGTTAGTAAATGGTGAAATGGTATTGATCCTGATCCATTTAGCAACTGGCCACATTGCCTTTGTTGTAGCCCATTTTCTTTCCCCAGGTTTAAACAATTCGTCAGAAGACATATGATCTACCCAAGCGATCAATTCTGTAACGACCTTTTTGAGTTCTTCTTCTTCATTGTTCAAACCATCAGAACCGTATTTTAAATTAAAATCATGGTACAACTCACGCATTTGATCCCACTTATATCCAGGTGTTGGAGTTGTGATTTCTCCACCGCCTTCTTCCATCTTTTCCCAAGAAAGAATCATATTAATCCACCCGACTTGATAAGAGAGCATTTCTCGTGGTGTCTTCTCAACTTGTTCTATTCTGTCATCTGCAACACCATCTGTAATGCCCTGATATTCATCAATGAATTTATGATAACTCTCTTTTATTTGGTCAATTAATTCTTCTGAATTTTTATATCCCCGCATACCTTCGCTACCTTTCATTGATTTTGAGCCCTACTCGGGACTTCTCCAATATTCATTATAGACCTCAAAATGTCACAAGAGTTATAAAAGAACTTATGAAAAATTTCACGAAAGATTTTTGTAAAGTGCTTTTCTTCCTATATATGCTGGTATGACAAGCTTAAATGACAAATTGTCATGGCAATAAAAAAAGGAATATACCGATTTATATTTTTCGGCATATTCCTGGTTAAATTATCTATTATTAATCTCCAAAAATTTCTTTCTTCAATTTCAAAGCCGTTGGTGTAGTTGCTAACCCACCTTCAGCAGTTTCCTTAAAAATCGATGGCATCTGTTGTCCAACTCGATGCATTGCTTCAACGACTTCATCAACTGGGATAACATTCTTAATTCCTGCCAAAGCCATGTCAGCAGAAATCATTGCTTGAGATGATCCCAAAGCATTTCGTTTAACACAAGGAACTTCAACCAATCCAGCTACTGGATCACAGATCAAGCCCATCATATTTTGCAAAGTTATTGCAACTGCATATCCTGCTTGATCTGCAGTACCACCCTTAGCGCAAACTAAGGCTGCTGCAGCCATTGCACTAGCTGACCCTACTTCTGCCTGACAACCGCCTTCAGCGCCGGCAATTGATGAATTATTGGCAATAGCAAGACCAAATGCACCGGCGACGAACAAGAAATCTACTTGTTCATCTCTGGTCATCTTTAAACGATCACGCACTGCCATTAAAACACCGGCCAAAACTCCGGCGCTACCAGCAGTTGGCGTTGCACAGATCAAGCCCATTTTGGCATTAACTTCATTAACCGCAATGGCATTTCTAACAGCTTCAAGAATCGGTTTACCACTCAAGAAATCACCGTCATCTATATATGCATCCATTCTTTTGGCATCCCCGCCCGTCAAACCAGTAACCGATTTCACTCCTGCTATTCCTTGTTTAACAGAATGCTCCATAGCTTCAAGATTACGTTCCATCAAAGAACGGATCTTATCCTTACTACGTCCGGTATTTTCAGCCTCGACAGTGATCATTAAATCCGCGATCGAAGGATAGTCATGACTTTGTTCAATTAAATCCTTAACTGTATAAAACATAATATATCCTCCTATTCAAAGAACGTAACATTGTCCATATTTTTTAATGATTTCAACTTCTTCAAAATCTCTTCATGATCTTTACGATCATCAACTTCAATAATCATAATAGCTTTCTCGCCTTTTGACTCACGAGTAACAGTCATTGTACCGATATTTATATCACGACTAGAAAAAACATCTGTTACCTTGGCAATCATTCCCGCAACATCTTGGTGAATCGTTATATAAGTTGGTGTACCCATGCTTAGAGAAATTTTGAAACCATTGATCTCAGAAATTTGAATATTACCACCACCGATTGAAACACCTGTAACAGTCAGTTTACGATCTCCTTTGACCATTGTTATTTTGGTTGTATTAGGATGATCAACTTTATCGCTCTTAGGTACAAAGGCAACTTTTATTCCTTTGTCATAAGCTATTTTTAGGGAATCAGCCAATCGTTCATCATCTGGTTCCATGCCTAATAAGCCTCCGACGATTGCCACATCCGTTCCATGACCACGATAGGTCTTAGCAAACGATTCATAGAGGTCGATCGTTATTCTTTCAGGCTCTTCACCAAAAATACTGCGTACTACTTTACCAATTCTAGCCGCACCAGCTGTATGCGAACTGCTTGGTCCCACCATGACAGGACCTATAATGTCAAAAACACTATTAAAACGTAAATCTTTCATAATTTACTCCCTTATTTCATATTTCTGGCAAATCATTTCCCCATTTTAGATAAATTTATTAGACATATGTTCACTCAAAATAGCCTTTGAATTTACCGCTCCTTAGTCATATTACCGCTTGGTTGAGCCGAAAACAACAGAATGTGTGAAAAAAATCACAGATATTTATATCGACGTTTTAAGACTGTTTTTTCACTATTATTTGACAAAAAAAGAACGTATCTAATTAAAGATACATTCAATTTATTTATAATGCTTAAGTGTGTAACTAATATTCTAATGCTCAGAAGCTAAGCGCCTACCGACTTTCTTAAACGAGCTACTCGAGGCAACTCCCTGCGCTTACTACGAATAGCAATAATGGTTAAACCCACCATTCTCGCTATCCTAAGTAATGCTCAGAAGCTGATCGCCTACCTACCTTCTTAAACGAGCTACTCGAGGCAACTCCCTGCGCTTACTACGAATAGCAATAATGGTTAAACCCACCATTCTCGCTATCCTAAGTAATGCTCAGAAGCTGATCGCCTACCTACCTTCTTAAACGAGCTACTCGAGGCAACTCCCTGCGCTTACTACGAATAGCAATAATGGTTAAACCCACCATTCTCGCTATCCTTAAGTAATGCTCAGAAGCTGATCGCCTCGTTCCGCTCTCTGTTTTATAGCCATTGTCCGCTAACAAACTGTAACTTAGATAACTCTGTTCCTTTAGTTACAAGGCTTGCCATTAATTCTTTAGTCTTATCGTTGTAGTGCTTTACGATTTCTTTATTTTGCTTTGTTAAGTAACTTGTTAATTCGTCACCTGACATTGTAACGGCTTTTTTATCGACTTCGTCGATCTTTCTATGTGCCCACTCTGATAATTCTTTTCTATAGTCGATGTCATCTTGAATAAATTCTTTATAATGTGATTCAACTAACATTGCTAATGTTTCATATATCCAATAGGCACTCTTGAGATCCAATTTTTCTGGAACGTCTTTGTATGATGAATCAATATCAGTAACATTTCCAAAGACTGGCACATATGGGCAAAATGATGGAACACCTAATGAAACCCATTCAACGGCTGCGGCACCATTCTTATTTGAATCGCGCATTTGTAATACATGTGATTGAGCTGTACGTGCTAGAGAAATTGAACGATAGATATGCTTGTCCTTTTCACAGCCTGTACCTAGTGGATCGAATTTTGTTTCATTGTAATGTGATCCTAAAATAAATTGAATATCCTCTGGTGTGATCTTGAATTCTGCCTTACGAATAAATGGCATATCTGATGATTCAGGATCTTGTTCGATTGATGGATTAAAGTATTTTTGTGCATACCAAACTCTTGGTGTGTTGTAGTGACGGTCAAATTCTGTGTCTGTACCAAAAATACGACGGAAGTTGAAACCTTCAAAATCGGGGTTCAAGTTGTTGTCTTTAACAAACTCTTGAATTCCATCGGCCCACATATAATTAGCGGAGTCATTGAAATCAATATTCTGAATTGATGTTTGATTGCCTGTAACGGCGTAACAATCATCAGGGATACGTACGGCTACCCATTGATGTCCAGTTACGATTTCCATATACCAAACTTCATCTTTATCATTAAATTGAACTCCGTTACCTTCAGCTGAACCGTATTTCTTAACCAATTCACCTAAGTAACGAACGCCATCTCTTGCGGAATCAATAAATGGCAATACTAATGTTAATAGGGAATCTTCGGCTAAACCGTTTTTAATAAACGGATCTAGTGCCAATACATGTTCGTTAGCAAAAATACTTTCAGTTGCACTTTCACCAACATTTTTCTCGTTAAAACCATTCTCCTCATTAGGTCCTGCAGTTTGATCTAAGTTAGGCATAGAAATATATCTGTAGCCGTTTTCTGGCATTGGAACTGTTAACTTATTATAAGGTGAAACATAGGTTTCCTTACGACCTGAAACAGCAGGTTGAGCAATAAGTCTTTTGCCTTCAATTGCGGCATGTCTATCTTCATTTCTTGCAATCAAGGTAGAGCCATCCATACTTGCCTTTTTGCCAACTAAAATTGACGTGCATGCAGATGCTTCCAAACGATCAGTCATATCTTCTCTCCTCCAATTCAGTTTTCAAGTTAAGGGTAACAGAATCCATATCAAATTAAAACACGTTTTCTTTTAACTTGTTAAGGCTTACAATTGAAACGTGTCATAATTTTTAAAGGGAGTGTGATTAGATGTTCTTCATTGATACATCCAAAAATAAGAAACCTGTTTACAACGCTATTGTTAATCAATCATTAGATAACTATTTAGTAAATGACTTGAAACTAAAAGGTCACGGTTTAATTATGTATATCAACAATCCTTCAGTTATCGTTGGTGTGAACCAAAACGCCTATGCTGAAGTAAACTTTCCCTATTTAAAAGAGAAGAATATTCAATTGGTTAGACGTACTTCTGGTGGTGGTGCTGTCTATCATGATTATGGAAATATGATTTTTGAAAACATTATTATTGGTAACGACGATCACTTTGGTGATTACAATTTCTTTGCTCAACCTATTATTGATGCTTTACACGACATGGGTGCAACTGGTGCTGAAATGCGTGGTAGAAATGACATTGTTATCGATGGTAAAAAGTTCTCCGGAATGACTATGTTTAAAGTTGGCGATTCATATGCTGCTGGTGGTACATTGATGTTCGATCTTGATATGCAAACAGCCAGTGAAGTTCTAACACCTGAAAAAGATAAGCTTGAATCAAAGGGTGTTAAATCAGTTAATAGTCGTATCACTAATATCAAAGAATACTTAGATGAACCATTTAAGAGTATGGATGCTGATCATTTCAAACTTGAATTATTGAAACGTATTTTCAAGGCTGACTCGTTAGACGATATTGAAACTTACACTTTGACCGATCACGATTGGGAGATTATTGATTCTCGTCTAGCCGCAAAATATGATACTGATGAATGGAATTACGGTAAGAATCCAGGATTTACAAACTATGTTTCAAAACATTTTGATATCGGTACTGTTGCCTTCAACTTCTCATTAAATGACAACAATGAAATTTCAAATATTAAAATCTATGGTGACTTCATTACTGGTGGTAAACCTTCAGTTCTTGAAGATGCCTTGATCAATACTAAATTCGACAAAGATTCCTTGATTGCCAGCCTTAACAGTGTCGATATTGCTGCTAACTTAGGTAAAATTGATGCCGAACCTTTAGTAGATTTATTACTTTCTAAATAATTAATTGTGATTGCATATACATTTTCACTATTTTGACATCATATGCTAAAATACCTTCACAACAGTTTTCATAAAGGAGATCATAACGTGAAACGAATTGCAGTTTATTGTGGTGCAGCAAGTGGAAATGAAAAAATCTATCAAGACGCAACTTTAGAGTTAGCCGACTGGCTAGTTTCAAATAACTTAGAACTAATTTATGGCGGTGGCAGAGTTGGTTTGATGGGAATGTTAGCCACCGAAGTTCGTTCAGAAGGCGGTTATGTTCATGGAATTATCACTCAAGAATTATTTGACCGCGGAACTGCTTTTGAAGATTGTGAACTACAAATTGTCTCAGATATGTCAGTTAGAAAGAAAAGAATGTTAGATCTTTCTGATGGTTGCATCGCCCTCCCCGGCGGACCAGGAACATTGGAAGAAATCATCGAGGCCTTTTCTTGGGCACGTCTCGGTGATAACGAAAATCCCAGTGCATTCTTTAATGTAAATGGTTATTACGATCCATTAAAGAATATGTTTGATCAAATGACAAATAAAGGCTTTTTAAGTTCTGAAGATAGAGAAAAATTACTTTTCTCAGATTCATTAGATCAGATCCATAGTTTTATGGAAAGCTATGTTCCACCTAAGATAAGAACTTATACAAAGTAGTCAGTCATAGACCACTACTTGTTAAAATATTTTATTATTTTCAGTGTACAAAAATGGTTCTAAGTAGAATTTAAGATTTCTACTTAGAACCATTTTTAGGTTACTTTTGTTCCAACATTAAATCTAATTATTACGATCGTACGCCCAAACTGTTAATGGAGCAAATATCATAACGATTCCAAATCCAAATATAAGTACTAACAGTGCTTCATGCGTCAAACTACCTGTTGCCAAAATTTGTCTAATTGCAGTAATGACATAAGTTATAGGATTCATATATGCGATAACTTGCATTGTTTTTGAAAGAGTTTTGATGGGAATAAAGGCATTTGATAAAAAAGACAAGGACATCATAGTTATCAATGAAAAACTTTGGACAGTCGTTGCATTCTTTGCCAGCAATCCTAATAATGCAAAGATCCAAGATATAGCCCATCCAGTAAATATGGCAAGTAAACCACTTACGACGATCCATCCGAATCCAGCAACTGGACGCCATCCCATTAAATATCCAGTTGTTAAACACGTTACGGTGGCAATTACCAAGCGCAAAATATCAGCGAAAAGTTGCCCAGCCAAAGGTGCAATATGTGCCATCGGTAACGACTTAAATCTATCAAATACGCCTGAATCCAGATCTTCCCTTATTTGCGATCCGGAACCAGAAGCAGCGGAGAGCATTGTTTGAATCAATATCCCGGGAACTATTGTAGGTAAATAATTTTTGACATTGCCAGCAATTGCTCCTCCAAATAAATATCCAAACATTAGCATAAACATAATTGGTTGAATTATAACGTCCATAAATCTATCCGGATCATGAATTGTTTTTAGTAAATTACGATAAGCCATAGTTGTTGTATTCATTATTAAATTTCCACGATGTGTTTGTACATCCATAATTGATCATCTGCTTTCTTAATTTTTCCCTACAGTCAAATCCATAAAAACATCATCTAAAGATGGTTCTTGAACTGTTAAGTTACTTATGGTTATTTTTGCCCGTTGTAAACTAACCAATAATGGTGTCAGTTGGTCGATTTTTTTCAATTTAATATTTATTTGTTGATCGTTCTGATGAATAGATGTATCAAATTCATCTTTAACTAACTTAACCGCTGTATCTACTTGATCAATTTCTTTTACAGTGAAGTTCAAGCTGGTACCACCTACTTGTTGCTTAAGTTCTGTAGGTGTTCCAATTTTTATTAATTTACCGTGATCAATAACTGCGATTCTATCTGCCAATTGGTCGGCCTCATCGAGATACTGAGTCGTTAGTAAAACAGTTGACCCTTGAGCTACTAATTTTTTGATCGTATCCCACATTTGTGTTCTAGTACGAGGATCTAGTCCAGTAGTCGGCTCATCCAAAAAAATCAAGGCCGGACGGGTGATAAGACTAACAGCTAGATCCAATCTTCGCCGCATCCCACCTGAGAAATTTTTAAGTGCTTTATCCGCAGAAGTGACTAATGAAAATTCTTCCAGCAGTTCATTTGTTCGCCGTTTAGAATTAGATCGAGACAGTCCATTTAATCGAGAAAAGATCATTAAATTTTCTCGAGCAGAAATGTCTTCATCGATCGAAGCATATTGTCCGGTCAATCCAAACATTGAACGTGCAAGTCTTCCTTCTTTCAACGTATCGTGACCAAAAATTTTTACATTACCACTATTAGACCTCAGTAATGTTGTCATCATTCGTAAAATTGTGGTCTTACCGGCTCCATTGGGTCCTAATAATCCAAATACCTCACCTTGTTTAACGTTAAAGGAAACATCATCTACTACGGTTTTAATACCAAACTTTTTTGTTAAATGACTAACTTCAATTGCATTAATGACTGACATTATTTGTTGCCTCGTTATTTTCGATTTTTAATCAGGTTACCTGATTGATTTTATTGTAAGGGCACCTGATTAAATTTGCAAGAATTTTATTCAGGCTACCTGACTATCTTTTTTTAAATCAACCAGTATAATAATGTTTGGAGGTTAAATCATATGCCAAATTTACTCAAACAAAAGAATGCTGCTGGTAAGCTAATCGAGTTCGGCATGGTCCGCCATGTCGCGGATAACATTGCCCATAGAGATTCTGATAATGTCGAAAGACAATCTATGTTTCAGGGACAAGGTAAAATTTTAATAGCTTTGTCGCAAAATGATGGCCTTTCACAAAAAGAATTAGCCACAAGACTTGATTTAACCGCACAATCAACCGCAGAATTCGTAAATAAACTTGTTAAAAAGAATCTAGTCACAAAAGAGAAATCTACTAAAGATCGGCGAATGACAATTATTAGATTAACTGATTCAGGACGTAAAATGGCTACAACTGAATCGTCAAAAGTTCCTGAATTTTTAAATGTATTATCTGATGAAGAATTGGATCAACTTACTAGTATACTTACCAAAATTAATTCCAGTCTTTATGATGAAATAAATAATTCAGATCAGCCCACGTTATTCGAAAAATCCCAGCAAGTTATTAAAGATCACATTCGTGATTGGTTTCTATAATCAAAAAGGTGTCATACAATTATTAGATAATAATCTAACGAATGTATGACACCTTTTTAAATTATGATTTGACCAGAAATACTAATATTAGTTCTAATCTAGAACTTGAAATTGGTTTCTAAGTTTCAAATTACGAATATACTTATCAAATTCGGCAACAATCAACACTATAAATCCACCAATTATCGCCAAGCCCCATTCCATTATTCCAAGTGAACCTGTATAGAAAATTCCTTGCATAAATGGAACATAAGTCAGAATAACCTGTAGTACCAACATCAAGCCTACAAAATAGAAAGCCTTCGGATTTGAAAAGAAGTTCTTTGAAAAGGCTGATTTCTGGGAGCGAATATTGAATAAGTAAAATATTTTGCCCATGATCAACACGTTGACCATCGTCGTGCTTGAAATCACTGCACTGACACCATTGCCACGTAATAAAGCATCTATCACTAAACTAACTACTGCCATCAAAATAGAAATATAGGTTACTTGGAATAAGTCATGTCGACTCATCAATTTCGAACCAGTCTTTCTGGGCGGACGTTTCATGATCCCAGATTCAGCTGGTTCAAACGTCAAGGCAAATTGAATCGTAACTGCTGATACCATGTTTATCCATAATAACTGTGTTGGATGTAAGGGAATATCACTTTTTGTCATTATTGCATAGGCAATGATCAACCCTTCTGAAAAGGAGATCGGTAGAAGATATAAAATACTCTTCTTGATATTATCAAAAATTCTTCTACCTTCTCTAATAGCTTTAGAAATCGTCGCAAAATTATCATCTGTCAAAATCATGTCAGCAGAATCTTTGGCAACATCAGTTCCTTTGATACCCATTGCCACCCCGATATCAGCACGTTTCAGAGCTGGCGCGTCATTTACACCATCCCCAGTCATAGCTGTTACCTTATTATTTTTCTGTAAAGCTTCAATTATTTCGATCTTATTTCCCGGAGTTGTTCTGGCAAATACTTGATTCTCGTCAGCCGCAATAATTTGTTCTTCTTCTGACAACTTATCCCATTGTGGACCTGTAATTGCACTAATTTTATCAGCCAAACCGAGTTTTTCGCCAATAGCAGACGCCGTGATCGGACTGTCACCAGTGATCATTTTAACTTCAACACCAGCGGAACGAATTTCTTTCAATGCATCAATAACTTCCTCTCTTGGAGGATCAATGATAGCTGCGAGTCCTAAGAAGTTCAATCCGTTATTTATGAGGTCATGCGTTATGTTTGTCGTTTCATTTGAAACTTTTTTATAACCGACGGCAATCACACGTTTACCATCTTTTGAAAAACCTTTCACTCGATTCGACCACATTTCTTGATTAAAACCTTCATCTAAATTTTTGGCCATTTGGAATAATTTATCTGGAGAACCTTTTACAAATAAATAGTTTTGATTATCTTTTTGTACTAGTCGAGCAATATATCTGAAATCAGAATCAAATGGCAATACATCAATTTTTTTATAGTTAGTCGTTTCACCATGCGGAAAAACTTTATGATAAAGCGCTAGGAAGGCTCCATCGGTTGGCTCACCAGCAATATTCCACTTACCATCTTCATTATTTAAATGTGTGTCATTTGCCTGATAACCTGACTCTAAAAACAATTGCATCTGTTCATTTATTTCAACTGATTGATCGTTCTGAACAATATCACCTTTAGGTTCATAACCAATACCAGTTACTTGAAATTCTTCATCATCAACTACAATATCCGTTACTGTCATTTCATTTTTAGTCAGCGTACCTGTCTTATCCGTTGCAATAACATCAACTGAACCTAACGTTTCTACGGCTGGTAAAGTTTTAATGATGGTATTTTGATTTTTTGCCATATCGTTAACGCCTTTAGCCAAAATAACCGAAGTTGTTGCAGGCAATCCTTCAGGGATAGTTCCTACAACCATTGATACCACTGCCATTGACAGAACGGAGATCGAATATACATCAAAGAATAGGCCCATAAAGAAAATTACAATCGCTGCAAATACAATAAAGTAAGATACATTCGTACCAAGTTTATCGATAACTTGCATTAGGGGTGTCTTACGTTTCTTTACTGAGCTTACTTCTGAAGAAATTTTCCCAATTTCAGTATCTTCAGCCGTAGCTACAACTGATCCTAAACCACTACCTTTAGTAACCGCCGTCGATGCAAATGCCATATTAGTCTGCTCTGCTAAAGGTGCATCATTAAAAATAACTTCAGCAGTTTTCTCAACCGAATTAGTTTCACCTGTTAAAGAAGACTCTTGAACCCTCAAGTTATCAGAATTGATTATTCTGAGGTCCCCTGGAACATTGTCGCCCGCCTCAAGAAAAACCGTATCCCCTACAACCAGATCTTCAGCCGAAATTTCTTTTCTCTGACCATCACGATATACCGTCGCATTGATCGATAGCATTTCCTTGATTCTTTCCAAAGCATTGGAAGCACTGGCCTCTTGGAAATATCCGATCAACGAATTAATGATAACTACCAATCCGATTATGATCGAATCAGAGTAATGTCCCAACACCAATGTGATGATCGCAGCGATTATCAACACATAAATCACCATATTATTGAATTGTCTAAAGAACATTTTCCATTTAGGAGTCCTCTCTGACTCCAGTTTGTTTGGTCCAAATTCTTCTAGACGGTTATTAGCTTCCTTAGTCGAAAGACCCTGTTCAAAATCTTGAATCTTATTTTTTTGTTTTAATTCTTGTAAGTATATTTGATAGTTTTTTCTGTCCATCAAAGACCTCGCTTTCTTAAAGTGGGTTCGGTGGATCTAACCGTGTATATAAACGATAACAAATATTTTTATTTAAGTAAAGACTTATACCTATATATACTTATATCTAATATATAAAAAAAGAGTCGCAACAGCGACTCTACAAACGTTCTAGCAACTCGTAAGAAATTTTAATTCCATCATAAAAGGCTTTTTCAGTGATATTTTCGTTAGGTGCATGATTGCACTGATCAAAGTTAGCATATGGAATGGTAAACACAGGTACTTTCAAAATATCTGACCATACGTAATTTGGAACCGTTCCCGGCATTGTAGGTTCAATCAATCCTGAACCAGTTGCTTCTTTAATGGCATTAACCAGTGGTTCAATATTTTTATCATCAGAAGCAGTCTTGCATGGAGGTACTTGGACCAAGTAGTGAACCTTGATATCCCCGTTGTTTATCTCATCTTGAAGGAAATTATTGATACCAATCTGGATCTCTTTTATATCCTGTTTGCCGACCAATCGTGTTTCAACTTTCATAACAGCGGTATGGGGAATAATTGACTTCATTCCTTTAGCCGTATAACCTGCCCTGATTCCTGAAATATTAAATGTTGGTCTAAACATCAACTTCTGATAATATTCCAAGCCAGTTTCAGGAAGGTCTTTGACGCCGGTCTGTTTAGATATTGACTCTTTATCGTATGGCAATTGTTTCATCCAATCGATCTCTGTTTGACTAGGATCTTCAACTCCATCATAAAATTCAGGGATCAAAACTTTGTCATTTTCAAAATCGTAAATCTTTTGTAGTAATTCCATCAATACCAGCACGGGATTCTTCATGATATTTCCCAGATTTCCGGAATGATTATCCTGGGTTCCTGTTTTGGCGGTGACTTGAAATCCTAATGCACCACGATTACCTAATCGCAAAACGTGCTGTCCGGATTGATTAAAGGAACCATCGACTACTATGGCTAAATCGACATCCTTCAATTTGTTATCAGCCAATTCTTTAACAGTGAATGGTAAATTCTTGCTACCTTGTTCTTCTTCGCCTTCAATCAAAAATTTAATATTGAAAGGAAAACTACCATTAACTTGTTTATACACATACAATCCTAAAATTTGTGCTAACAATTGTCCTTTGTTATCGCCAGCTCCTCGACCGTAAAAGCGATGATTTTTTTTGGTCAAAGTAAAAGGATCTGTATCCCAATCAGCATTAATTCCCGGCGTCATAACGTCGTAATGCCCATAAAACAAGACTGTGCGATCACTTTGGCCGTCTATTTCAGCCAAAATGGTAGGTGATCCCGCAGTTTGAATTACTTCTACATGAGCTCCCAGATCCTTTAATTTTTCTTGCAACAATATAATTGTTTCGTTGATACCTTCGCCTGTGGCACTAACACCTTTAAGTCCAATAAGTTTTTTGAACAAACCTTCAAACTCAGATTTATTATCTTCAATGAAACTATCTCTTGAAACCAAAATGTCTCCTCCTCATTAATGGTTCTCTGATTTAGTATCATTGTAGACCTTTTAGACTGTCATAAACGCCTATCTTAAATAAATGAAACGAAACGTTTATTCCAAATGCTCTCATAAAAGGCAATTGTATCCTCGGCACTCAAATAATCGTTATCCATCGTTGTCGTCATATCCGGACGTATGAGAATTTTATAGCCCAATCCATGTGCCATCTTGATCGTCGTGTCACAACAATATTCTGTTTGAGCTCCACAAATTTCAATTGTCTTCAAACTATTTTCTCGCAAAAGATCATTGAGTTCTGTGTGATAAAAAGAATTAGCATGCGTCTTCTCTACTACTAGATCATCGTCTTTCCTATTCAAATCACTTGCAAATTCCCATTCTTCACTACCCTTGATCAAGTCGCTGTCATTATGTTGAATAAAAATTATTGGCAAATTATTTTGACGATAATCATCAATTCGATTATTAATATCGGCCAATAAATCATCAAAAAGATAGCAACCATTTAATTCATTCTGCATATCAATAACCAATAAAACTTGTGCCATTTTACTCATTTAGATTAGCTCCTTAACCTTTATCTCGATCTCATCACGAACTTTTCGAAATACCTTCAATATTTCTTCTTCTGAACCTTTGGCCTGAGCCGGATCAATTAGTCCCCAATGGATGTGTTCCACATTTTTAGGGATAACTGGACACCGATCCCTAGCATCACCACAAAGAGTTACGATCAAGTCACAACTATTGAAGTAGTCCAAGTCAATCAGGTCTGATGTGTGATCTGAAATATCGACACCTTTTTCGACCATAACTTGAACAGCCTTTGGATTTAGACCGTGGGTTTCAACGCCTGCACTCTTAACTTGCCAATTCGTTAAATATTTTTCACCAAATCCCTCTGCCATTTGTGAACGACATGAATTACCAGTACAAATAAAATAAATTTTTTTCATTTCCTCAACCCCTTTATATTATTTCAAAATTTACCATAGAATAGATGATAACAGATAGTCTAATTAACAAATTACCTTGTAATGCTTAGTAATTATATTATAATGTAATACTAAGATTAATTATTGAGGTAATTTATGAAAATTTTTAAACGAATTATGATTGTTATTGTCTCTATCATTGCTTTATTAGCAGTAATTTTAGGGATATACGTTCATCAAAATAAAGAAGCTCTGAAGTCAGTTGATACTGGGAAAAATAGCGTCTCACAAAAAGTCGATCAAGATAAACCTATATCAGTTTTACTATTAGGCGCCGACACCGGAACTGATGGCCGTGTTGACCGCGGTAATTCCGATACTATGATGCTAGTTACTTTGAACCCCAAAACCAAAAAATCTGTTATCTACTCTATTCCAAGAGATTCCGTTGCCGAGATGGTTGGCGATAAAACTAAAAACGTTCAAAAAATCAATGCCGCCTATAATATCGGAAAATCTAAAATGGCTAAAAATACAGTAAGTAAATTGTTAAATGTTCCAGTCGATTACAGTGTTGCAATCAATATGGCAGCACTCAAGAAAACTGTCAACTTTGTTGGTGGTATTACGATAAAGTCTGACATGAAAGTTAGTTTTGACGGTGTAACTGTTCCTAAAGGTACCCATCATCTTAATGGTACTAAGGCCTTGACCTATGTTCGGATGCGTTATCAAGATCCTCGTGGTGATTACGGTCGCCAGATTCGTCAGCAACAGGTTTTAAAAGCTGTTGTAAAAAAGATGGCTCAACCTAAATATTTGATTCATTTACCAAAATTGATCAAAGAATTAGGTCCAGATATAAGCACTGATTTAACCGATAAACAATTAGAGGAATTCCCAATGAAATATCACAATAGTGGTAAAAGTATCAAATCACATCAACTTCAAGGGAAATCCGCCTGGATAAATGGAAGCTCATATCAAGTTCTACCTACTAGTACATTGCAAAAATCTTCTGATGAATTACGCGAGAATCTAGGTTTACCAAAAGATACCGTATCTAATACCGAAACTAAATTAAATAAGCAAAATAAATCCTTCTTTGAAGATGATAGTAATACTGATTACGACACTCACGGATTAGACAAAACTTACTATACAAATAATACCTATTAAAATAAAAACGGCCAGTAATCGAATTTGATTACTGGTCGTTTTGCATTAACGTTAAATTATTTATTACATGTATTGTTCTAAAGCCTTGCGGAACTTAGTTTCTGGTTGATAGCCAACCATTCTGCCAACAACTTCACCATCTTTTTTAACGATGAATGTTGGAATTCCCTGAATTCCGAAGTTATTGGGCGTTTGTGGGTTTTTATCAACATTCATTGATGTGAACTTGATCTTGTCACCCAATTGATCGCTTTCAGATAATTTTTCCAGAATTGGATTCATCATCTTACATGGAGGACACCAGTCAGCATTAAAATCAGTAATTACTAAGCCGGTGCTTGTTTCGTCGTTAAAAGTCTTGTCAGAAATCTCTTTAATTTTGCTCATTTAAAAGTCTCCCCTTTACCTATATCTTACTTCAATTAACAATATACCCCCTAGGGTAAATTATATCAATTAATTTGTTTACTATTGTTTAAAAGAAATATCAGCATATAATTTGATGTACGGTACCCGTCTGGGTATAATATCAATTATATTAATTATTTAAGGAGGCTGATATGTCTCAAGAATCTGAAGAACTTGCAAATAAAAAAATAACTAGCCAAATTAAAAGATCGCGTGGTCAATTAGATGGCATTTTACGTATGATGGATGACGGTCGTCCTTGTAATGAGGTACTAGTTCAATTATCCGCTGTCAAATCTGGTGTCGACAAAGCCATGAAACAGGTTATTGCCCAAAATATTCGCAGCAACGTTAATTGCGTTAACGAACAACAATTATCTAATTTACAAAACTCACTAGATTTATTGCTCAAAACTAAATGATCTGACAAATTGTCAGATTATTTTTTTACTCATGAATTATCCAGTAACTTCAACAATTAAAATCTAAACTATGCCTTACCAATTAAAATTGTAGAGTCAACGGTTATTTCATTAACATTAGTCCAATCAACTTTATCCTTATCAACATTAAATAATAATGGGGTCATATTGATAAAGGCCGACCTCTCATCTTCTGAAACAGGGTAAGTTTTAGTTGCTTTGATCTCGTCAACAGTTTGAAAATGTTCTTCAAAATAACTGAGAACTTTTTGATTAGAGTAACTTTCACTCCTTAAGTATTCACTAGCTTGCTGTCTAAGTTCAGTCAGATGTTTTTCTCCTGGAATAACTTTGATCAAATGACCATTACTCTTCAAGATTCTGTGGAATTCATGATAATTAGCTGGTGAGAAAATATCCAGGATACTATCGACACTATTATCTTGCATCGGCAAATTAGCTAAGTCACCAACAAACCATTTAACGGCATTATTAGTATCATTTCTAGCGGCCAATTGTACAGAATCCTTTGAAATATCAAAAGCCAAAAGAGTTTTATTAAGTTGTTCTTGGATCTCGCGTGAATAATATCCTTCACCACATCCCGCATCTAGAATCGTCTCAATAGGCAAATCTTTAACTATTTCTACTATCTTATCTAAAATATGATCGTACAACCCATCTTTCAGAATCAAACCACGATTCTCAAAATTGGCCTTATCATAATTTTTCTGTTGTTTCATATTCAGTAAGAAATTAACATAACCCTGTTTAGCAATATCAAAATTATGACCATTTGAACAAACTAAACTATTGTTTTCCAAACTAAGGTTTTCATCACAGATGGGACACGTAAAAAAGGCTTCACTGTCATTAAATCTGCGCAATTTTTCTTTATTCATAAGAGTCTCAAGATAAGGAAACCCAGTAGTTCAATGCCGGGAGGAATTATCGTTTTTATGAGACTGCCTTTCTAAAATATAATTTGTGGTACTTCCTTTTTTTACGTAACATATGTTCTGATATTGGTACAATAAGTGAAATTCGTCGCACTAGTTCTTACAAGCTCTCTACTTCCGTTAAGGGTAGTTGACTTAACTAGAATTCTTATATGCCAATTTAAGTTTATCATAAATAGTATTAGCCATTTGAACACAAATCAAAGGAGCTATTTCTACTTCAACTATGAAGTTGTAAATAACTCCTTTTTACTCTTATAAAAGAATCTAACTACTAATAGTTAAAATACCAGATAACCTATAGTTTTGAATAATTTCTTTTGTTGTGATATCAGCAAAATGATCTATAACATTAAACCAACAGAATAGTGAATGATCATAGTAATAATGCCGACAATAACATTTCTAATGATGGCTGTTTTAACAAGCCCGTCACCCAATTTAGCACTCAAAAATCCTGTTAAAGCAACGGATAAAGTAACGGCTAAAATTGTACCTGGCCACTGCAATGAAACTGGCAAGAGTGTCATTGCTGCTAATGGGAAAATACCACCTGATGATGCAGCAACTAGTGAAGAAAAAGCCGCATCCCACGGATTCATGTAGTGTCCCAGATCCAAATCGTACTTAACTTTTACAACTGTTCCTAAGGCATCTTTTTTCATCAATTCACCGGCGATCTCTAGAGAAGTTGCTTTAGAAACACCACGATCAACATAATAATCAGCTACAACATTTAACTCTGATTGATAATCTGTCTCAATTAATTCACGTTCTTTTTCAATAGCTGCTTTTTCTGTATCCTTTTGGGAGCTAACTGATGCATATTCGCCAGAAGCCATTGAAAAAGCACATGCAATAAGATCAGACAAGCCGGCAATAAAAATTGTAAATTGATTTGTTGTTGCAACGGCAACTGAAAATAGAACACCAACAACTGTAAGGATTCCATCATTTGAACCTAAAACCCCGGCACGTAAAGTGTTTGAACGTTCGGCCATTGTCTTCTTACTCTTTTTTTGTTTGGGAAAGTTTATTGCTTTCATCATTCTTATCACTCCTTTAATGTGCGAATAACGTACCGATTAGGTATGTCACAATCATTGTTAATAACCCTGAAACCACATTTCTAAAGACCGCCTTTAACCTGTTGGCATTGCCAAGATATGCGGCAGTATAACCAGTTATGACCAATGCGATCACAACTGCAATTACCGTAGCAACAACACGCATTTGAGCTGGAAATAAAGTAATAGAAACTAATGGTAAAATCGATCCAGTTGGAAATGAGATCATTGAAGCAATAGCAGCCGCAATAGCACTAGTTTCTTCTTTAGGGTTAAATCCAAAACGTTCACGTACAGCAACATCTAATGGATCGTCGCTCATCATTTCTTTAGTAGCCTTTAAGGAAAGCTCCTCTGAAATTCCTGTATCTTGATACTTATTCTGAATAAATTCAAATTCACCATCGTAATTACCATCTAAAGCAGCTGATTCTTTCTCAATGGCTCGTTTTTCACTATCACGTTGGGTACTAACAGAAACCCATTCACCCATTGCCATAGAAATAGTTCCTGCTAGCATACCAGCGATACCGGCTAGAAAAATAGCATAATTATTACTTCCAGCACCTGCAACACCAATAACGATACCGGCTACTGAAATGATTCCATCATTGGCACCCATGACACTGGCACGCATGACGTTGATTTTTTCAGCTAGACTTCTAGTTTTTTTAGATTTTTGCATTCCATTCACCTCTTACTTTGTAATCATTTCTATATTGGAATTATTCTCATCTGCTAACGAATTCATAATAATTCATTTTTAAGTGAAAGTAAACATTTAAAACCAAATTCCTAACTTTATTCCAATAAGAATCAATAATTGATATTTTTATTAGATAGGTATTATAATTAACTTGTAATGATTCCAAATTAGAAAGGAAGACTGCTTATGACAAATAGTTCTGTCATGGAGGACACTTTGAAACTGTTAAAGGACCATAAGTTACGTGTCACTCCACAGCGCCACATTATTCTGGCCTATCTTGCCAGTCATCATAATCATCCTACAGTTGAAACTATCCGTGACGCTCTAAGCAAAGAGCTTCCGAATATGGGTTCTTCTACGATTTATAACACTCTTAATACCTTTGTAGATCATCGTTTAGTTGTTGAATTGCAAAATGGCGATGGCAGTACCCACTATGATTACTTTGGGACACCGCATTATCACGCTATCTGTACTAATTGTGGAAAAATTGTTGATGTAACATATCCAGGTTTTGACAAAGATGAAAAAACTCTAGAAGAAAAAACCGCTGAAATTTCTGGATATATGATTTCTGGAAATCACATGGAAGTTTACGGACTATGTCCAGAATGCCAAGTAAAACTAGGAATTACACAAAAAAAATAAAGCCGAGGAATTATTTCCCTCAGCTTTATTTTTTAGTTATGCGTCATAAAATACATTGCAATAATTATATCTACTACCCAGATTCCCGCCAGATACAGATAATATACTTTAAGTTTAGTAGAGATTTGTTTCCATTTAACAAAGTCTCCTGAACCTTCTGAAGCAATCCCACTTATGAAAAGCGCCACCGGGGTATAGATAAAGGTTCCCGCAACGCTGACCACCAAGTAGTTGATCGCCAATTTTTGGTTGGTACTGTACATAAAAATCCCCATTATAAATATAACAATTAAGACAAGAGTTGGAAAAATTGCCAATATTTTCTTCATGATTAAACTCCCAATAGTTTAATGGTCACATTGTTACACCATCCACTTTTTTTGGCAAAGGATAACCATTACAAATTTGATTTAAAATTTTATAAAAATTATGAATTACTTGTTTTTTTGCTGTTAGACCCTACAATTTAACTATTAAATAAAATCAGTAGAGGGATATTTATGTCAAAATGGCGTACGTTAAGTCTAAGTTGGATTGTTATTTTTGCTATCGGAGTTGTGGTTATCTTTGTTCATTCCATAAATTCTGCTGGAACAAGTAATACGTCGACATTGAAATTAGGCAGTTTGGTTATCTGGGTAGGGATTTTTATTCTCATAGCGATTGTACAAACGGTGGCCTACACAGTTTATAACTTGTTATCAAATAATAAGACACCTCATTAGATAACGTTTCTAAGCCCTTATTAGCCCGCATTCCATCCTGACACAAAACCGGCGATAAAATCATAAAATGCCGGCCACAATAATAGTGTCAACCAAAGAATACCAAATAACATTGTCCATTTAGTAATGGACTTTTCTAATTCTTTCCATTTGATACTGAACATCAAACAAATGAAACTAGCCATAATTGGTAAAAATAAAACATTTTCCAGTGTTACTTGTGAGATTGAATAAATGCTAGTTGATACCGCATACGCTATAACGGATAAGGTAACGCTTGTAACGACGATTATATAAGCTTTATTTAGTTTTGTGCTGTGTTCTAATCGATCCATAAGTTGTGAATCTCCTTTGATTAATTCGTCTAAAGAGACTTCAAATAGTTCACTGATCGCAACGACATTAGCAAAACTTGGCAGTGACGTTCCATTTTCCCATTTGGAAATAGATTGTCTTGAAATATGTAAATGCTTTGCCAAATTTTCTTGAGACATTCCATGTTCTTTTCTATGTCTTTGTAATTGTTCCCCCATTTGCATAATAATCCCCTTTAACTACTCACAGTTTAGATACCGCCATCATAAAATAATAGTACCTGCTGGTTGCATTAAACAATGTAAAGCAAAAATTGCCTGAAAAAGTTTATTAATGAGAAACTTTTCACGAAAACTAAACCGATTTAATAGAAAGCGTTTACATAAAAGTTTTCTTGGTATAAAGTTAGTCTATTAACTTTTTATCAAGCAACTTGGAGGGAATTACAATGACAAAACTTTTGGTTAATACAGCCGTATTTGAAAATGATGTAAAGAATGGTGCATCACAATTAGACATGATCAAGAAAATCACTGACTTGGGTATCGATGGTGTTGAAGTTCGTGGAGAATTCTTCGGTGATGACCGCGACCAAGAACTATCAGACTTAAAAGATCTTGCACAAGCACAAAACTGGGTATTGTACTTCTCAATTCCTGAACAATTATTTGTAGAAAATAAAGTCAACGAAAACTTAATTAGTTATCTTGATCTAGCAACAAAATATTCAATTGGATCACTGAAAATCAGCTTGGGAGAAATTAACACTTTAACAGATGAATTAATTGCTGAATTAAAGAATATTCTAAAGCCATATTCAGTTCAATTAACAATTGAAAACGAACAAAACGACCACGGGCATATGGATCATGTACTAGCTATCAACAAAGAGATCCAACAGGCGAACTTGCCTATCGGATATACTTTTGACGCTGGTAACTGGTATTGGATCGATGAAGATCCTGAAAAAGCTATGGCAAAATTAAGTAGCTACGTTACTATTCTTCATCTAAAGAATATTCAAAACAAAGGTACAGTTCTCCTAGATAAAGGTGCTACAAACTGGAAGAATCTAATCAATGCTGTTACACCTGACATTCCAGTTGCTATTGAATATCCAATGACACTTGACGAGTTGAAGAGCGAATTTAAATTAGTCCAAGATGCAATTGAGGAACATGCATAAGTTTTACTTTTATCGCTTCCGATCTTGAGTAATTATTATAGAAAATTTAAAATCCCTGAATATGCAGAATTTATAATCAATTCTGTATATTCAGGGATTTTTTCTACACATTATTAATATACTAAAATCAAAACGAGCCGAAGAACGAAATGGCAAAAAAACAAACCCTTTTCAGGATTTGTCTGTTATTTTTTATAAAAATGCTGTCATAACACTACCTACAACGATTAATACTAATCCTGATAGTGTAAATTTAAGTTCCCTCGGTGTCTTAGTCTCATGTAAGATCAACAAGCCACCCAAAGTTGCAACGACTACGTTCAATTGCGTAATAACAAAGGCGGATGCTACACCAGCTGCCTGCGCTGCGAAAATATATGCTAATGAAGAAACACCAAAGTCTAGTCCGATCAATCCATTTAACCAGCTTTCTTTTTGAACGAAGCTCTTACCTTTAGTCATGATCAAGTTATAAATAAGTGCTCCAACAAAAATACCTAGCATTTCTGGGAAAAACAGATGTAACCCAGAAGCAGAGACTGCTTTTGGAAGTGCTCCGTATGCCCAGTAACCAACAGTGGTTGGCACTAAAACGGCCAATCCTTTAGCTAAAGAACCAGAAGTTGAATTACCAGCTTTTTTATCCGTGATGGCGGTAAACGTAACACCAATAACTACCAAAAGAATTGCAAGTAGTCCAACTAACTTAGCCGTATCGCCGCTCCATTCACCGAAAATAATAATTCCGATCAATGAAGTACCAACGACTTGTAACCCAGTCGTAATTGGCATAGTTCTCGTGACACCGATTTGAGTAAAGGAAATATATTGACCTACTTGACCCAATGACCACAAGAATCCGGCTCCAAAACTGATCCAGAAATTGATTCCAGATACGCTTCCATACATGGTATAAATAAACAAGCCTATAATTAATGAACCAAATCCTGTACCAAAAATTTGATTCGAAGGGCTTCCTCCAACTTTACTAGCTATAAGGGGTTGTATTCCCCAACCTAAAGCCGGAATAAGCGCTAACAAGACACCCAAAAAATCACTCTTTTCTTAAAAAATTTCAAATTACTTAACCATTCTGATATGGTTTCTAGTTGTCTAGACCAAAAGATTATATACTTTGTTTTAATTAACTACAATAACAAAATACATGATATACATGGTAACACTTTCATAATCTTGTGTGTTATAGAATGTTTAGACTATCTTTTCATCGCTGTAGCGCTGTCTTTTTTCATAACGTCACGAATTTCTGACTCACTAACTAGGTTGAGATCGCCACCGATCGTCAATTTCAATACACTGGCAGCAATTGCATAGTTGACTTGTTCTTGTCCCTTGAAGTCATTCAAGAATCCGTGCATCAATCCTGCACCGAAAGCATCTCCACCAGCAACACCTTCATAAACATGAACTTGATAAACCGGACTCTCATAAAATTCACCATCCCTGATCATAAGGGCCGACCATTTACTGTCTTCTACTGAGTAAATATTTCTCAATACGCTAGCTACTGTATGACAATTAGGATACAGTTCAGAAACTTGCTTCATTGCCTTTTTGAAACTATCCTTTTGTTCGATACCACGACTCATATCTCCATCAAAACTCTTGATTCCTAAGCTAGCTTCAAAATCTTCATCATGAACTAAGCAAATATTTACAAACGGCATGACTTTTTTACTAAAGGATTGTGCTTCTTCAGGAGTCCACATCTTGCCGCGGTAGTTCATATCACAGACAACTTGAATATTATTGTTTTTACAGTATTGGCAAGCTTCCAAAACTGCCGTTTGCAATTCTTTTGAAATAGCTGGAGTTATTCCTGAAAAGTAAAAATAATCAATTCCTGAAAAGATATTCTTCCAGTCATATTCTGATGATTTAGAAACAGCTAGAGAACTTCCGGCACGATCATAAACAACTGTCGTTCCACGCACACTAGCACCCTTTTCAAAGAAATAAATCCCTAATCTTGGCCCACCACGTAAAATTTGATCTGTGTTAACTCCATATTTTCTTAGTGTTCCTAAAGCGGTATCTCCTAACAAATTATCAGGGAACTTCGTTAAATATGTGGCTGAATCACCTTGAAGAGCTAAGGATACGGCTACATTGGCTTCGGCCCCTCCATAAGATGCCTCAAATGAATTTGATTGAACGATTCTATTATTGGCTGATGGTTTTAAACGCAACATCATTTCGCCAAATGTTAATACATTTTTCATGTCGATTACCTTTCCTATACATAAACTATAAATATTATTCAGTAATAACAATTATAGAGCCTAACCATCAATTAATGAAAGCCCTTTCTTGACTATAAATCATTGAATAACTGTAAACAGTAAGTATTACCGTTTACAAATTTTAAATAATCATTTATTGTAGATAGTATTATCTATTGAGGAAAAAAAATGAACAAATCAAAAAGAATAATTTTGACTTTGAGTGTAGCATTGCTAAGTATCTTCTTAGCCAGCTGTTCTGCCAAAGCAACTACACATCATAACGGTAAGATAAATATAGTAGCTACGACTGATTTTTACGGAGAAGTCGCCAAAGCTGTTGTTGGAGATAAGGGAAACGTCACTGCTATCATCAACAATCCCGCCATTGATCCACATGATTACGAACCAACAACAGAAATTGCCAAAAAAGTTAGCCGTGCTGATATTACTGTAGCCAATGGCGTAGGCTACGATTCATGGATGAATAAATTAACAAGTGATTCTAGTAACGCTGTTTTCATTAAAGTTGGCGAAGATATTATGCACAAAAAAAGCGGTGACAATCCACATCTCTGGTATAATCCCAAAACTATGCCTAAATACGCTAACTATTTAGCTAATGAATTAGCTAAAAAGCAGCCTAAAAATAAGAAGTATTTTAAAGACAACGCTAAAAAGTACATTGCCTCATTAAAACCTGTCAGAACTGAATTAACTAAACTAAAATCAACCGCTAAAAAAACTAAGAATAAAGAGGTTTACGTTAGTGAGCCCGTCTTCGACTATTCTATTAAAGCAATGGGTTTCATTGTTGGTGATAAAAATTTCGAAAAGGCTATCGAAAATGGAACCGATCCCTCACCCAAAGTGGTCAAAGATATGCGTGATGGTCTTCATAATAAGAAAGTTTCATTTTTAGTCTATAATGAACAGGCCGAAAGTAAGACCGTAAATAATCTTGTTCAACTGGCCCACAAAAGCGACATTCCCGTCTTAAAAGTTACTGAAACTTTACCTACAGGTAAGACTTATAAAGAATGGATGCTTTCACAGTACAAGCAATTGAATAAAATTTTAAAAGAAAAAGGAGTCGGGAAATAATTTTCCACTCCTTTTTGTGTATGTTAAAACAAGCCTGTCTTCGGCCCTGCAATTTATTTATTTATTTTTCTACGTTCTCTGATATTACTGATGTTGCCAATAACGACTTCTTTAAATTCATTCAAATCAAAATTGTAAATGTCTGATAGAACGAATAGCAATTCACCGTCGATTATCTTGTTCTTATCAGTTTCAATGGCACTCAAAACTGATGTAGAAGTAGAATAACCATACTTATCTTTGGCAATATGGGTTACTTGTAATAATGTAAGTTCTGAAAAGAACCTTTTAGTTTTTAAATATCTTCCAATTGTTATCATGTGTCAAATATAACCTCTATCTTTCATATATGATATTTTAGCGTAAATTACGACACTTTGCTAAAAAAATATGTTGAAATATTCTACAAATTAACTTAGTATATAGGTGTAATCCTTATTGAAGGAAAATATATTCCACGAAGGAAAAAATTACAATGTATGATAATCAGTGTCTAAAAACTTTCTGTCTTATGCACCAAATCAAGCAAAGTGACATTGCCGACTTGTTAGAGAAATCTAAATCGACTGTTCATCGTAAGAACAGGGATCTGGGCTTTACTCAACAGGAAATTATCAAGCTCCACGAAACCTATGATATTCCCATTGAAGTCTTCTTCCACAATAGCGATGATGAAGAAGTTCCAATCTAACACCCCATTTATAGGGAGGATATTTTTGGGTGCAAAAAAATAAAATTTCATCCTAAATAAAGATTCAAAAAGCCAAACTTCTATTCAAGAGGTTTGGCTTTTTCATTTTGTGCTTTTACGCAATCGGGGCACAAACCATAGATCTCAATAGCATGTGTGTCGACTTGGCAGCCTGGTAATTGTTTAGTGAAGAAATCCATAGGACACTCCTTTAATTCAATCACTTTACCGCAATTAGAACAAATAAAATGATGATGATGTGGTTGTTCAAAATCACATTGAAACTTGATCATCGTCTTATTCTTCTCTTGATATTCTACTAAGCCAATATCTGAAAACTCTTTAATATTTCGATAAACCGTATTGTGACTGATGCCTGGATATAATGATCGCATATAGGCGTCAACAACACTGATCTGAACATAACTTGAAATAAACTTACTCAAATAATCAATCAAATCAATTCGTTGTTTGGTCACTTTATAATTGTTGTTTTTTAAAATTTGAAGTGCTTCTTTCAAAATATTCACCTGTTCTAATTATTTTTATAAGTTTAACACATCGAAAGCTTTTATTTATGTAAGCCCTTGCATTAATATAATATGTCATATATAGTCTAATTGTTATTTAATACATCATATTGATGACTAAGGAGATATATCTGATGAAACAAATTTATTTCTTTTCCGAAGGTAACAAAGACATGCGCCAACTTTTAGGTGGTAAAGGAGCAAATCTGGCCGAAATGACTAGATTAAAACTTCCCGTTCCAGCGGGTTTTACGATCACCACTGAAGCTTGCCATGCGTACCAAAGAAATAATAATGAACTCAGCGACAGTCTCATTCAAGAAATTGATAATGCTTTGATTAAATTAAGCGAATATACAAATAAAAGCTTTAATGACAAAACTAATCCCCTCTTGATCTCGGTTCGTTCTGGTGCTGCGATTTCCATGCCCGGAATGATGGATACTATTTTAAATATCGGTTTGAATGACGAATCCGTTGTTGCTTTAGCAAAAATAACTAACAACGAACGTTTCGCTTATGACAGTTATCGCCGTCTGTTAGCTATGTTTGGTAACGTAGTCTACGGTATTTCTGAAGAAATCTTTGATCAAGTTTTAACTGATACTAAAAAGGATAATAATTACAAATCCGACATTGAATTAACAACAGACGATCTAAAATCCATTGTAGAGCGTTTCAAGGAGATTTACACCCAAGATGCTCACAAGGCCTTCCCTCAAAATCCACAAGAACAGCTACTAGCCGCAGTCAACTCAGTTTTTGAATCTTGGGACAATAATCGTGCTCGTGTTTATCGTAAACAAAATAACATTCCTGAAACTCTGGGGACAGCCGTAAATGTTCAAACAATGGTCTTTGGTAATGCTGGTGAGGACTGTGGTACTGGAGTTGCTTTTACTAGAAATCCTGCTACTGGAGAGAAGAACCTTTTTGGTGAATATCTACTGAATGCTCAAGGTGAAGACGTTGTTTCTGGCGTTAGAACCCCTCAACCAATCGATACTTTAAAATTATCTATGCCAAAAATTTACGATCAATTCGCCGAAATTGCTCAAAAGCTTGAGGATCACTACGAAGATATGCAAGATCTTGAATTTACGATCGAACATGGAGAACTTTTCTTATTACAAGCTCGTGATGGTAAACGTACTCCAGAAGCAGCTGTTAAAATTGCCGTTGACCTGGTTAATGAAGGCTTGATCGGCAAAAAAACGGCTATTAAGCGTATTGACCCAGAATCAATTTCAGCAATGCTACATGCCGATTTTGATAAAGTCGAACTAAAGAAACACACATCTCTAACGACCGGACTTCCTGCCTCACCTGGTGCCGCTAGTGGACAAATTTATTTCACGGCTGAAGAGGCCAAAAATGCTCACGACGACAAACATCAAAAAGTTATCTTAGTTCGCCAAGATACTTCACCTGAAGATATAGAGGGTATGGTCGTTAGTGAGGCTATCGTAACTTCTCGTGGTGGTATGACATCTCACGCTGCTGTCGTTGCCCGAGGAATGGGTTCTACCGGTGTTGTCGGTGCACATGAACTACAAGTGGACTACAAAAATAAAGTCGCTAAGATCAACGATACGGTCCTCAAGCCTGGTGATTGGATCTCAGTTGACGGTACTAAGGGTAAAATCTATTCCGGTCAGATCCCTACTAGTGAGGCTGTTATTAAGGGTGATCTTTCAATCCTACTAGATTGGGCCAAGGAAATAAGTGACATGGGTGTCTACACTAATGCTGATACACCTGCAGATTTCCAAAAGGCACTCGATTTTGATGCTGATGGAATTGGTTTAACTAGAACTGAGCACATGTTCTTCAAGGCTGAAAGACTTCTACAAATGAGACGTCTCATTTTGGCCAAAGACGCCACTGGTAGAAAAGATCCGCTTGAAAAATTACTTGCTATGCAACAAAACGACTTCTATGAAATATATAAATTATCTGCTGGTAAATCCGTTACTGTAAGACTTTTGGACCCACCTTTACACGAATTTTTACCTCACGATACTAAAGAAATCAAGTTAGTAGCTGATGAATTAAATGAAACTACTGAAGATCTGGAAAATCGTATTGACTCACTCAAAGAACTCAATCCTATGCTGGGGCATCGTGGTGATCGTCTAGCAGTCACTTTCCCAGATATTTATCAAATGCAAGTCCGTGCGATCATTAATGCCGTCTTACGTCTAAAAGATGAAGGGATCGAGATCAAGCCACATATCATGATTCCCTTAACAGATTCTAAAGCAGAAATGCAATGGGTCAGAAATCTGGTCGAAAATCAGATCAAAGAGTTATCAAGTGACGTCGAATACCAAGTTGGTACGATGATGGAAATGCCTAGAGCCTGTGTAACTGCCAATCAAATTGCTGAAGTGTCAGACTTCTTCAGTTTTGGCACCAACGATTTAACTCAGCTTACCTTCGGATATTCTCGTGATGACGTCGGTTCATTCATGCCTGAATACATCAAACAAGGTATATTGCCTAATGATCCCTTCCAATCAGTCGATATTGAAGGCGTCGGAGAATTGATGAAAATGGCCGTTGATCGTGGCCGTCAAACTAACAAACAGTTACCAATCGGTGTCTGTGGTGAAGTTGGTGGTGATCCTAAGTCGATCCAATTCTTTGACAAGATCGGTATAACCTATGTATCTTGCTCACCTTACCGTATTCCTGTCGCTAGAATTTCTGCAGCTCAAGCTACTATAAACAAAAAAGATCAATAAGAATTATAACGTGATATTGCTAGTAAATATAATTATATATATAATGAGTATAAATTTACTTACCAGAAAATTTTGGAGAAATATCATGTATTTAACAAAAAGACAAAAACAAATCATCGAACTAACAAAAGAAAAAAGTCCTATGACCAGCGAACAAATCGCTGAAAAACTCGATCTGCATGTGCCTACGATCCGTGGAGATCTGCGTTTACTGACTGCAATTGAAATCTTGAAATCCCGCCCTAAAGTAGGCTATGAATTTTCTCAGATGCCAAAATCCAGTCTAAATTTTGAAGAACTTTATGACAGTTCTATCGCCAATATTCTAAAGAAACCCATTTTTGTTCAGGTAAATACTACCCTGCAAGAATGTGTCAATATCCTTTTCCTAAAGGATTCTGGATCTCTTTACGTCGTAGATGATAATAAAAACCTACTCGGACTCATTTCAAGAAAAGATCTACTATCAGTAACCGTAAATAATGCTGACACTGATTCAATGGTAGCCAGCATGGTTATGACCAGAATGCCAAATTTAATAACCGTAACTTCCGATATGACGATCATAGAAGTTGGAAAACTGCTCTTCCAACACGAAGTCGACTCATTGCCAGTTACAGAAAAAGAGAACCCTAGACAAGTCGTTGGAAAAATAACGAAAAATCGCATTTTCCAATACTTTGTTGAATTAGGACTTAGATATGAAAATTAGAGAGCGTAGCAATGCGTTTTACTCTTGAGCATTACATAGAATAATGAAAATAGTGGTCTATGCTATTATCATTATCCGTAGTAAGCACAGAGAGTTGCATTGCGTAGCTCGTTTTAGCAATGCGTTTTACTCTTGAGCATTACATAGGTTAATGAAAATAGCGGTCTATGCTATTATCATTATCCGTAGTAAGCACAGAGAGTTGCATTGCGTAGCTCGTTTTAGTCGAGCGTTTAACTCTTGAGCATTACATAGAACATGTACAACATCCACAAAGCCGATACCTATTCATCCAGGTATCGGTTTTTTAATATTCTTAATTTGTAAATGATAATCATTACTATTTACAAATATATCTTTTTTATATATCATTAAATAGTAATCATTACTATTTAGAGGAGAAATATATATGTTTTCAAAGAAATTTAAATTTTTATTCACTTTTATTGGGGTAATATCCTTAATGATCTTTTTGACGGCCTGCAGTAACAAACAATCCAGTAACGGTAAGATAAAAATTGTCACCTCCACTGATTTTTACGGAGAAGTTGCCAAAGCAGTCGTTGGTAACAAGGGTTCTGTCCAATCGATCATTGATAAGCCTGGCGTTGATCCACACGATTATGAACCTACTACTGGAATTGCAAAAGATGTGTCTGGTGCTGACATCACAATTGCTAACGGTCTTGGTTATGATTCATGGATGAATAAACTTTCTAAAAATGATGCCACAACAAATATTTTAGTTGGTGAAAATATCATGAAAAAGAAATCTGGATCCAATCCGCATCTTTGGTATAATCCCAAAACCATGCCAAAATTGGCTACCTATTTAGCTAACGAACTTGGTAAAAAACAACCTAAGAATAAAGCCTACTTTAAAAAGAATGCCGAAAAATATATCAAATCACTTAAACCCGTTCAAAATGAATTGGGGCAACTGAAACAAACAGCAAAATCGACTAATAATAAAAAAGTCTATGTTAGTGAACCAGTTTTTGACTACTCTATTGCAGATATGGGATTTAAAGTTGGTAATAAAAATTTTGAAAAGGCAATCGAAAATGGAACAGATCCTTCACCCAAAGTAGTCAAAAATATGCGTCAAGGCATTATGGAACAAAAAATTTCCTTTCTAGTGTATAATTCACAGTCCGACAGCAAAACCGTTGATAATATGGTGAGATTAGCAAATAAAAATAACATCCCCGTTTTAAAAGTAACCGAAACATTACCGGCTAATAAAACGTATAAAGAATGGATGTTGTCGCAGTACAAACAACTAAATAAAATTCTTATTGAGGAGCAATAATTATGGCCGAAAAATTCGATAAAGCAAGTTCATTACGTCGTTTGAAATCAAAGAATATCAAAACTAGACGACGTGCCAAAAAAATTTTAAATAGTAGCAAACGTAAAAATAAATAATAAGTGCTGTAACAGAGCAGCCCAAAAGTAAAATAGCAGATATTGTTAATCGTTTAAGTAATATTAAAATTTATACTAAAAAAGGTGGCCATTCACGGCTACCTTTTTTAGTATAGTTTTGACAAAGTTTCTAGATGTCACAGCTACTAGTATTTTAATTTCTATTCAAAATTCCAAATAAAAGTTAATTCAGATAATATCTGTCGTCCAATTTTGATCTTCGATTTTTTATAAAGTTCGGCACCATATTTTTGATAAAAATATTTAGTTTTATTAGCTTCCAAAACATGGACGTAAATCATTTTGGATGGCTTTAAATAATCTAGTCCCTGCATTAATAATTGTTTACCTAATCCTTTACCTTGATAATCATCCAACAAGTAAATTGCTCCTAAAAAATCCTTATCATCAATTCTTTCTGATCTCACATATCCAACAATTTTACCATGGGCTTCTGCAACAAATATCTTATTCCGATTATTCAAAAAATGCTTATTCCATCTTTCAGTGGTCTCTTTAAAAGATAAATCTCTTAAAAATTCACGATCAATAATTCCGGCATATGTTGTCTGCCAACTAGCAATATTTATTTTAGCTATGTCTTTTATATCGCTTATTTTTGCTTCTCTGATCATAATACCTACTTTATGACCCTAGAAACAAGTGCTTTATATGCTCTAGGCATTGTTCTGGCAAAGGCAACTGCTGCATGGTCAGTAATGGAATTAAAGTAACGTCTCTTAGGTTTTATATCTGTAGCTGCTTTATAAAACACTTTAGCTAGATCTTCTGAAGTCGCATTAGTAGAAATTTTAGACATCAATTCATCAACTCTATCAATCATTGGACCGTATGGAGAATTTTCGGCAAGATTCTTTCGAACATTATCAAATGCTACCTTGCTCCATTCTGACTTAGTACCACCTGGTTGCACGATCACTGAACGGATCCCAAATTGTTTTACCTCTAAGTCTAAAGAGTCACTCCACATATTTAATCCCGCTTTAGTTGCGTAATACCAACCGCCTAGGGGTGAATAAATATCTCCACCAATTGAAGATATATTAACTATTCGTCCATATCCTTGGCGACGCATAACTGGAAGAACTAGTTTAGTTATACGATCAACTCCAAATAAGTTGACATCAAATTGCTTTTGAACATTTTCCATAGGGATCTCTTCCAAAGGTCCAAATTCACCATATCCAGCATTATTGACTAAAACATCAATTTGTCCTTGTTCAGCAACTGCCTTATCAACTAAATTTATTAAAGAGAGTTTATCAGTCACGTCTAGTTTCTGAGTGTGAATACCAGCTTCTTTTAAATCTTGTAATTTTTCAACTCGACGAGCTCCTCCATAAACTTCAAATCCTTGTTTCTGAAAATATAGTGCTGCTGCATGTCCCATTCCTGATGAAATTCCTGTAATAATCGCTACTTTTGTCATAATTTTTTCCTCTTCCTTTTTTAAAGAACAATCGTTCAGTTAACATTTAAATAAAAAGTCGAAATTTATTCGACTAAACTATTTACTAAAATATCCAACATTTCTGTTAATTGTTTTTCTGGAACTGATTGTCCTTTTTTAAAATAATATTCAATTAGTTGGGCTATTGGCGAGAATAGAATTGAAATTACTATCCTCTGATCGTTTGTGATCCAATAACCTTTTTCTACACCTTCATTGAACAGATCCATTATCGGTTGAGCCAATTTTTCTGAAGATTTTAATATTTCTGGTTCGACCTCACTTGGATTAGCTTGGACTGCCCTCATAAAATTAGCTTGCAAAGGATACGAGATAAAGCGATTTGCAAAATGCTCTACTCCATTCCTCACCCGTTTCTTATAAGGTAATGAGGAATCAATCTTTGCGGATAGTCCCTCATCAGTCAAACGCTTGACTTCAAGATAAATTTTGCCTAACATGTCGGTTTTATTTTCAAAATATACATAGATAGTCGCCTTACTGACCCCGGCTCTCTTCGCTATTTTCCCAATCGATAGGTTAGTGATACCTTCATCATACGTTATCTCAAACACTGCTTGAATAACTAGCTTTCTTTTCGCTTCGTCTATTTTTCGCATGCCCTTATACTAAACGGTCGTTCTTTTATTGTCAACATTTTTTTTTAAAATAATAGTTTATAATTGATTTATAGAAATGGGGGGTTTGATAAATATGAAACATGGTCTTCTATTAGTTAACTTAGGTTCACCCGCTTCACCAGAGACAAGCGACGTAAAAGAATATCTAAAAGAATTTTTAAGTGATCAGAATGTTATTGAAATGCCAAAGTCAATTTGGCAACCGATACTTAGAGGAATGATTTTGCCAACAAGATCTTGGCGTTCTGCTACTTTCTATAAACATATCTGGAGTAAGAGTGGTTCTCCTCTGATCGTTTATACTCAAATCATTCGTGATCAAGTTCGAGAATTATTACCCGATTGGGACGTTGAAATGGCCATGACTTATGGCACACCTAAAATAGTCGATACCTTAAAAGCAATGGAAGATAACGGTTGTGACGAAACAATCGTCATTCCCCTATTTCCGCAATACACACAAAGTACTCATAAGACGATCATTGATAAAGCTAAATCTGCTAATGTTCCAATAAAAATAATCGAACATTTTTATGAGAACGTTGAATATCAAAAGATTTTGGCACAGCATATTCAAAAATCAGTCGATGAATTTGAATATGATCAGTTATTATTCAGTTATCATGGGATCCCCACTGCTATGATCAATCATGGTGATCCCTATCAAAAGCAATGTGAAGAGACCACTTCCGCAATTTCAAAGCTGATAACTTTTCCTAATGAAAAAATCAAAACCGTCTATCAGTCAAAATTTGGCCCTATGCCTTGGTTAAAGCCATATTTAAAAAACGAACTTTCTCAGTTAGTCGCCGTCGGTAAACGTAATGTTCTTATCGTTACGCCTTCTTTTGTGGCTGATTGCTTGGAAACCTTAGAAGAAGACAATGTTCAAAATTATCAAAGTTTTAAGGCCAGTGGCGGTGATCGTTTTAAATTAGTTGAACCAATGAACGATGATCCAAGATTTAGTCAATTTATTGCTAATCTAGCCTTTGAGGCAAAATAAATGGAAAAGAAAAGTCTGGAAGAAATAAATGAAAGTATTAAAGTTCCAAGCGTTTATGAAGCATCTTTCTTTCAAAAATTTTTAGCATATAGTGGACCTGGAGCATTAGTGGCCGTCGGGTATATGGACCCTGGAAATTGGCTAACTTCCCTGTCTGGCGGATCAGAGTACCGTTATGAATTATTATCAGTTCTTCTAATGTCAATATTGGTGGCAATGTTTATGCAAATTTTGTCGATAAAACTCGGTGTCGTGGCTAGACAAGATCTTGCTCAAGCGATTTCTGCTAAAATTCCTAAATTTGGTCGTTATACGCTTTGGATAATCAATGAATTAGCTATGGTAGCGACCGATATGACTGGTGTTATCGGTACTGCTGTTGCCTTAAAATTATTATTCGGTCTACCCTTACTTTATGGAATACTACTGACTATCTTAGATGTTCTAATAGTTTTACTATTTTTAAGATTTGGAATCAGACGAATTGAATTCATCGTTTTACTTTCTATTTTGACAGTTGGCGTCATCTTTGGAATTGAAGTTTTTCGAGCTCATCCTAATACACCTTCAATAATGAATGGACTGCTTCCAACAAATGATCTTTGGCAAAATCATAAAAAATTGATCATTAGCTTAGGAATTATGGGTGCGACGATCATGCCTCATAATATTTATTTACATTCGTCACTGGCTCAAAGCCGTCGATACGACCATAATGATCCAGCACAGGTAGACGAGGCCTTGCGTTTTGCTAAATGGGATTCCAACGTTCACCTGATAGTCGCCTTTTTCATCAATGCTTTACTATTAATACTCGGTGGTACACTGTTTTTCCAAACCAATAGTCAGTTAACTAATTTTGAAGATGTCTTCAACGGTTTAAACAATTCTCATATTGTTGGAACACTGGCAAGTCCCATCATGAGTGAGCTATTTGCCTTTGCTCTTCTAATAACGGGACTAATTTCATCGATCACTAGTACCTTATCAGGTCAAATAGTTATGGAAGGATATCTCCATATTCGTTTACCCTTATGGCAAAGACGACTATTAACTCGTTTTGTAACCTTGATCCCAATACTATTTATAGGTTTTGCCGTTGGTTTCAATGAACAAGATTTTGAAAATATGATTGTCTATGCTCAAATTGCTTTGAGTATTGCATTACCATTCACTCTTTTCCCAATGATAATTTTAACTAGTAACAAAAAATTAATGGGAAGGCATGTGAACAGTAAATTCACCATGATAGTGGGAATAATTTTAACTACTATTATTACTTTTTTAAATCTTAGGCTGATCAATTCCATTATTTAATTGACCTGTACTATTTTAATAACAATCAAAAAATACCATCCAAATATACGAAATTTGTATATTTGGATGGTATTTAAATTTTATCTTAAAAATATTTATTCAAAATACTGATGCTAATCAAAATAACTGAACAAGATCAGCTATCCTTTATAATTATTAATACCTGTCTTCAAACGATTCAAACCGTCTTCAACAGTGTCGATCGGACAAGCTATATTCAATCTCAAAAAGTCATGTCCATCACCACGATAGACATCGCCAGAAGAAAGATACAACCCCGTTTCTGATCTAATGAAATCTGCCAATTTTTTAGAATCATCTGAAACTGCTTTAGTATCCATCCACAACAAGTATGTTGCATCTGAAGGCACCAATTTTACCTCTGGTAATTCTGTTTCCAAAAAGTTTTGGACTAACTCTTTGTTCTTCAATATTTGCTGTTTCAATTCGGCAACCCATGCATGTCCCTTTTCATATGCAGCAATGGTTACTGGAATCGCCATAGAATTTGGCTCAGCCAATTCTTCTGTATTGATCCCGCGACTAACTTGATTACGAAGATTAACATTTGGAACAATAATCGTTGCGGCATGAATTGCAGCCACATTAAAGGTCTTACTTGGTGAAACACAGACCATCAAATTTTGAATCAAGTCTTTATCCAAAGAAAACGCTGGTGTATATGGACTAAAGGTAATATCTCCATGAATCTCATCACTCAATAATTTAACATGATATTTATTACACAATTCAGCAATCTTTATTAATTCGTCCTTACTCCAAACCTTACCGACCGGATTATGAGGGTTACACAAGATCATTAAAGTCGTTAAGGGATCTGATAATTTTTCCTCTAGATCTTTAAAATTAATTTGATAAGCCATATTATCAAAAATTAAATCATTGGAAACAACATGACGCCCGTTGTTTACGATTGAATTATAAAAAATATTATAAACAGGTGCCTGAACTAAAACATTATCCCCAACAGATGTTACTCGTCTAACAATTGAAGATATGGCTGGAACTACTCCTGTTACAAACATCATCCAATCAATTTTTGGACGAGCATTGTGTTCCTTTTCATACCAATTGGCTACGGCATTGAAATAATCACTTTGAGGTTCTTCATAGCCAAAAATGGCTTGATCTGTTTTTTTATGCATTGCTTCAACAATTTCTGGAGCAGTTTTAAAGTCCATATCTGCGACCCACATTGGTAATTCATTAGGTTTAACATCCCATTTTACTGAATCAGTTTTACGACGATCAATTGTATTTTTAAAATCGTACATTGAACAGCCTCCTTTTAATTTATCTTTATATTCATTAAACACCTTCGAGCCCACTCCAAGTCAAAGACTATTTCTAAAATATTGGTCAATTCCCTACTCTTGTGAAAAAATGCACATTTTTTCTAAATCAAATATTATTTGAGCGTATAATGATAATTGTATGTAAAGGCATACAACTATAATATTCTTTGAGGGAAGAAGGAAAGAAACATGGATACACCGATTTCGCACAATCGAAACAAACAGCAAATATTTTTTGCCATTCTATTCTTTGTTATCTTAATTGCTGGAATCTCCTATGTTAAGTGGTGGCCATATTATCAAAAGGCAATCGCTGCTGCTTCAACACATTCAGTAGGTGATTCTATCATCGCGGGAGTTGGTACTGCCACTGGGGGCGTATCACTCAAAACCGGATTTTCATTCACGATAGCTTATTTTCTATCTGTTTGGAAGGCATTAGTTGTTGCACTTATTGTTGGTTCCTTAGTACAAGTACTATTACCTGTACGTTGGATCCGTCGTTATCTGGGAGGTACAAAGTTCAGAAATACACTAATTGGTACATTGATGGGTGTTCCAACTATGATGTGTACTTGCTGTTCTGCACCAGTTACAGTTGGATTGGCTAAATCAAAGGCTTCAGTAAACAGTATTATGGCCTTTTTCTTGGCAAACCCACTACTAAATCCAGCCACCTTGATCTTTATGGGACTGGTATTAGGATGGAAATTCACATTCTTTAGAATTGTCTTTAGTATCCTGATGGTACTTTGCATCGCTACTTTGGTCGGACGTTTAAGTACTAAGAAACAAGTTGAAGTTCCGGAAGGTGTCGATTTTGACCCCGTCGAAGAAAATACCGAAGGTTTAATAAAACGTTGGTGGAAAGCCTTTTACATATTAGTAATTGACAGTATCCCTGCTTACGTTGTTATTGTCTTTATCTTAGGTACCTTTGAAGGCGTTTTGTTCCCAGCTATTCAAGGCGGACTTAGTGGTGGCGTTGTTGCTGTTATCTTATTCGCACTTGTTGGAACAATTTTCGTTATCCCAACCGCTGGAGAAATCCCAATTATTCAAGCTCTAATGGCATTAGGTTTAACTGCTGGTCCTACAGCGGCACTCCTTATGACTTTACCAGCTGTAAGTATCGTTTCATTGGCATTACTAAAACCCGTTCTTAGTTGGAAGAGTTTAGGTATAACTGCTGCCAGTGTCTTTGCTTTCGGTTTAGTTGCTGGATTAGTTGGTGCATTTATTTTATAGTCATATTTTGAATTAATTGATTTTAACCAAACAATAAAACCCTTTGTATACATTTTTTGAACAAATTTATGTATACGAAGGGTTTTTGTTTTTATGATTAATTATTCTTGCGTAGGATTGTGAAAACTACTTGGTGCAGTGTCTGGTAACTGATTCAATGTAATCATATCTTCCGCACTGATATCAAAATCTAATTTAGCATTATCTTGAATATGTGGTAACTGTGTTGCTTTTGGTAATGGTAATACACCATTTTGAATAACAAATTTAATTGCTAATTGTGGCACACTGACATTATATTTTTGAGCAATCTGATTAATTTGTTGATTATTAATTAATCCACCCGTAGCAAGTGGTGAATAGGCCTCTACCAAAATATCGTGATCTTGTGCAAATTTAGTTATCTTAGGCTCAGTATATCCAACGTAATATTGAATTTGATCGACCATTGGCTTCACTTTAGCAGATTCTAAAATATTTTTTAAATCATGAACATTAAAATTAGAAACTCCAATTGCCCTTACACGCCCAGTTGCATAAATATCTTCCATGGCACGCCAAATATCTTGATTCTCACTATCGTAGTTGGTACCTATTTCACCCCATGGCCATGGAGCATGGATCAAATATAAATCTAAATAATCAATATCTAAATTTCTCATGGTTTGTTCAAAATCCTTCATGGCGCCATCGTAACTTTTAGTCTCAGCGGGAAGTTTTGATGTTACAAATATTTCCTTACGTTCAATACCTGAATCACGGATACCCTGTCCTACTTCCTTTTCATTCTCATAAACTAATGCCGTATCTATATGACGATATCCGACTGTTAAAGCATCCAATACTGCTTTGCGAGCCTTTTTAGCGGGTATTTGCCATGTTCCAAAGGCCACCTTAGGAATTTGTACTTCATTTGTAAGTTGATATGTTTCAGTTAATTGTGTCATTTAATTTTGCCCTCTTTATTAGGTTTGATTGAATATTCTCAATCAATAAACGATATCATATACCTTGGAGTTAGCTTCAAGGCAAGCCTTTATACTCATTAATTTAATAAATGTTGACGATTGTGCACAAAATAAAATACTTTTGATTTGCAGTTTGATAATTATTACAATAGTAATATACTTACATGATATAAATTGATAATTAATAAATAACCAATTCCAACACTAGAATGTAAAGTTATTAGTGTTGGAAGTTTTCTTATTGGGGGAAGTTTTCTAAAATATGAGTTATTTGAAGCAAAGGACTAACTTAACTTGGTCAAAAGTTTTTTCCATTTTATCTATCATTATACTAAGTGGTGTATTTGTAACATCATTTCACTTACTAAGTAATCAAAGTTATATGAATAGTAGTTTTTGGGGAGTCTGGCTATTTAAAACAGTTACAGTAATTGCAAGTCTCTTTATACCGATTCTGATCGGAATGGATTATAAGAAGAATTCCAAGGTTCCAAACCGAAGTATTCTCTTTCTTTTGATCCTAGATCTTTTGATTCAGCTGGCTACTCCGATTTTTAGTAATCAGATACTTTCACGTCCGGAAATGTACTTACTCCGTAGCAGTACTGGTATTTTCTTATCCTATATCGGTATTCTTTTGATAGGACCTTTTATAATAGGTATAATTCAAAAACATTCGATTCAAAAAATAAGACGGATTTTAATAATAATCTTTATTATTTTTATAGCTGCCAATATGATACTTGGTCAAGATATTATGGGATTCAGTCATGGTCAAAATCTTATCTGGTACCTTTACCTATTTGTTATAGGTTATTGGATCAGAAATGAAAACTGGTCAAACTTTTCTAAGTTAAAATTATCATTATTTTGGTTACTTTCTTTGGTTGGTTCATTTATTTCTTCTTGGCTAACTACCAATAAGGTAAATTACGATCCTCATCACGGTATGACATTAACATCACACTATTTGGGAAGCATTATCAGTAGCCAACCTTTATTCTTAGTCACAGCAATTTTAAGTTTAATTATTTTAAATAAAATATTAAAGCAAACCGTTTACTTGAAAGTTTCCAATCTCTTCACTTTTGGCTTGGTTTTGATTTTTGCCAACAATCCTAAGCTAATGATCTTTAGTTTATCTTGGATGCAAGACTTCATTAGTAATACTCCAGCATTTCTCAGTCTACTTGTAATTATTATTTTGGCGGCTGTAATTGTCCTACTCGTTCAATTTATTTATGCCCGCTTAATTATTTTCAATAATAATTTTCAACCATTTAAAAATTTCAGCTTTGACTTAACACATGCCAATAAATACTTAAAACGTATTGCTAAAGCTTGGCATTTCTGGTTATTACTCGGTTTATCGTGGTTATTAACCGTTATATCGATGAGTAAATTATGGAATTGGGATATCAATATGACCCAATGGGTCGTTATTCATCGTGAACCGATCATCTTTATAAATGTTTTTATTCTCCTAACAATTTTTGGTATCTTCTGGTCAATTTTGAATCGTTACTGGTACTCATTGATCATCACAATGACGGCCTATGCTATCTGGTTGATTGCCACATTTATCAAAATTGACTTTAGAGCTGAGCCAATTTTGCCATCAGATATGTCAATGGTCACTTCCATGTCAGAATTATTGAATATGGTCTCTCCTGCATTAATTGTCGGTGCAATTATCGGAATAATTGTTTTAGCTATTCTGGCAATTATTATTCAACATAAAGATAGAAATAAGATCCATCTGGGACTCAAAATGCGTGCTCTGATTCTGGTACTTGCACTACTTTCATTAGGTAGCTTTTTCACCGCCAATCATCCCAAAACTCCTATCGCTCTATTATTGGAAGATATCGAGGATAATCCATATTTCTACGCTCAATTACGTGGTGCTAAATTAAACGGTACCCTGTTACAATTCGCTAATAATTTAGATGTTACCATTATGCAAAAACCTGATGGCTATTCTAAAGAGAAGATGGCTCAACTTTCTAAAAAATATCAAAATGTCGCTAACAATCTCAATAAAACTCGTAACAATAGCGATATGAGTAAACAAACAGTTATCTTTAATCTCAGTGAGAGCTTCTCTGATCCTGCTCGAGTTCCTAATTTGACTCTTCACGGTAATCCAATTCCATTTATTCATCAGATGAAACAAAGTACCGCTGCAGGGGAAATGCTGACAAGTGGTTACGGTGGTGGTACAGCCAATATTGAATATCAAACTTTGACTGGACTTGCCATTAATAACTTCTCACCAACCCTGCCAACACCTTATTCTCAACTAGTACCTTATCAAAAAGTAGCGCCCGCTTTTACCGACTTATTCGATTACAAAACAGGTATTCATCCCTTCTCTGCTAATCTATACAGCCGTAAACAAGTTTATAAGAAATTTGGCTTTAATAAATTTTATCATCTAGTAGATGGTGATAAATTAACTTATACCGATAAAATCGAGAAGAGTCCTTATATTTCAGATGAATCGGCTTATAAACAAACATTAAAGGTTATGAAGGATCACCAAGGTGGACAATTTATCAACTTGGTAACTATGCAAAACCACATGCCTTTTGATGATTATTATAAGAACAATGACTATTCTGTCAGCGGTACTGCTTATACAAATAACAGCCACAAACAACAGATCGAAAACTATACACAGGGTATTCACTACACCGATGTAGCTCTAAAACAATTCATTGAAGAAATTGATAAAATGGATCGTCCAATAACCTTTATCTGGTATGGTGATCACTTGCCTGGTCTATATAACGGTGATTCGATGCAGAAATATGGTTTGCAGCTACATGAAACTGATTATTTTGTTTATAGTAATAAATATAGTCGCCAACAAAATTCTAGTTTACCTAAAACAAAAATTGTCAGCCCTAATAATTTTGCGGCGATGGCGCTTTATAAAATGAATATGAAAGTTTCTCCGTATTATGCTTTGCAGACAAAGGTTTATACCGACCTGCCAGCGATGACTTTGGATTCATTCAACTCTGCCAAAAATAATAGTGTTAACTCAAGTTCAGAGTATGTAGATAACAATGGCAAGTTGGTTACCCACTTAAACAAGCATCAAAAAGAGATCATGCACGATTATAAATTGATCCAATATGACATCACAGCTGGTAAACAATATTCCTTAAAGAATGGTCTGATGAAAACTCCTAAATAGAATTTTATAAATCTAATTATTTGTCATTAAAAAAACACAATGCTATATTTGTCTTGTTGGTATGGATAAAAATACTTAGTCCTTTTGAAACGGATTCACTCCTATTTTGGAACTTTATTTTTAACCTTGCTGGCCATACCAATACTAATAGATTAAAGTCCATTTCCCGATGAACCTTTAATCCTCAAAACATCACATATGTGGTGTTTTTTTAGTTATACTAGAGTAAACGGGAGAAAAATATGGTAAAAGAAAAACGTTTTACAGTAGAAAGCCCTAAAACTAAAGGTGGAATGGTCCAAATTATTACCGACACAGAAACTGGAGTTCAATACATACTAGGTATGTATCCAGGAATGGGCTCTGGCATGACAGTTTTAGTCGATAAAGATGGTAAACCTTTAATTAATAAGGATTACTATTAATAATATTTTTGGTTACTTTCACAATCAAATATGCTAAGTTGAAAATGGATACAAAAATTTTGGGGGATCATTAATGAAACTTTGGCATAAAGTAACTTTGATAACATTAGGTATTTTAATATTGATCGGCCTATGTTTGGCCATTTGGAACAGCTATCGTGAGGTCATTGAAACATTTGTTGCTTATGCTTTTAACCGCCAAACCCTAATAAATTTATTGCGGCATCAAGGTAAACACAACGTAATTTTATTTATAGCAGTAATAGCCATCGGTTCGGCTATCCCCGGAATGCCAATTGCGGCGGTAGCAGTATTGACAGGTGTTTGTTTCGGTAATTGGCCCGGAGTCCTTATCAACATTGTTGGTATTTTCTTAGGAAATCTATTAGCCATTTATATCCTTGGCAAATTCCCCCACAAGATCAAACCAAGTAAATTTCGTCCAATAGCCGACCATTTGAAAAATATGAATCATCCTCGATTAGGATTAAGTATCGGATATGCGGTTCCCATGTTGCCAACCTTATTAGTAAACTATGCCGCCATTGAAATGCATATGTCATTACGAAATAAAGCTCTATGCATTTTTATAGGCTCAGTTCCAGTCTCATTTTTATATGCTTTCGGTGGTAATGCTCTACTTTTAGGAAATACAAAAACCGTTGTAATCACCTTAGTTTTGATCGTATTATTATTCGGTCTATATGAAATCATTCGCCGTGATCAAAGGATTATTAAATCGAAACTTCAAGAAAATGCAGAATAGCTTTTCATCGATAGATGAAAGGCTTTTTTTATCGCTACAAAAAAGCTATATTCCAGAATAATTCTGAAATATAGCTTAAACGGCCTCGAGATAAAGAGCCTAACGACTCAAATCAAATCTCTTGCCCAACGCATAAATAATCAAACCACCAATCGCCATAGATAACAGTTCTCCGATTCCGATCGTAAACCAGCTGATCCAAAATGGAGTTTTAAACACAAAGTACAGTTGTCCAGCGACTGTAAACATCGAAAATGCAAATATAATTCCCGTAATTATAAATTTAAGGCGCATATCCTTAGTCATTTTAGTAATCCATAAAACAAAGAACAAGACTAACAATGTAGCAATCGTTCCGACCGGTACATCCAATGTCCAAGTTGGTGACATGAAGTTAGATAAAAAGACACCTAGAGTAACTCCCCAAATATATCGTTTGTTAAACAACACTAAGTAGTTGAACATTTCCGAAAATCGGATCTGTACCACTCCAAAACTTAATGGAGTAAAAACCACTGTCATCGCTACATATAATGCAGCAACAACCGCCGTACTAACAATATCTTGGATCGAAATTCCTGATGTCTTAGAAAAGTTTTTCATTATTGTTCCCCTTTGTAACCATATTTGGTTAGTAATAACTACGACCAAAGGTAGATTAAGTGTCGTAGTGAATTCTTATTTAGTTTTACCTGGCAGTCCAACCGCCATCGATCGGTACTACACTTCCATGAATATAATCAGATCTATCACTAGCTAAAAACAAAGTTAATTCGGCTACTTCTTCAGGTTTTGCCCATCTTTTAGCAGGGGTCTGTTCAGCCACCCATTTTGCCATTTTACCATCACCAGCGAAATCGGCCGCATTCATCGGTGTATTAATTGCTCCGGGGGCAATACAATTGGCCCTAATACCACGTGATGCATAATCAATATCGAGTTGCTTTGTCATTCCAATAATTGCATGTTTAGAGGCAGTGTAAGCAACACCACCTCCGTCTGCAACTAATCCAGCAATCGATGCCATATTAACAAAAATACCCTTATCCTGTTTAAGCATCATTGGTAAGGCTTTTTTTATGATCATAAATTGGCTGGTTAAGTTAACATTCAAGATATTTTGCCATTGATCCAAACTAGTTTCAGTGACTGGACTGTAACCATCCAAAATTCCGGCAGTATTGCAGACAATATCGATTCGATCGTATTTAGTTTTGATTTTAGTAAACAGTTCCTCAATAAAATCAGCCTGACTGACATCCCCTTTAAACGTTTCAATGTTCATTGGAATATCATTCTTATCAACCGAGATCACAGTTGCACCATTGTCTTTAAATAATTTGACCTGAGCCAAACCTATTCCGGATGCTGCACCAGTAACAAGAACCACTTTATCAGTAAAATCTTCCGCCATTATTTAACGAGTTCCCAGTCATCTGCCAAAATATCACAGTCTGTTGGTGACCACATACTATAAGCTTCATCTTCAGTTTTGATCAAAAAGTATGGATTCAAAACATCGCCTTCAAATTTGCCCTCTTGTTGTAAGATAACAAATAATTCAGTACCTTCCCAACCAGTACGAATGGCCTTTTCACCATTTTTAATATTAGGTAAAATCTTTTCAAATGTCATTAGTCTCCTCTTTCCTATATGCTATTGGTATTTTATCATACTCAAAATATCTTTAAAAAAATGATTGACAGTAAGTCAAATCATGCTATACTAATTTTTGAAAGGTGAGTAACTACTCACTTACTAAAGGAGGAATTTTTATGGCAGATTCAATCATCTCCCTAAAACATTTAGTAAAGAAATTCGGTAACCAGACGGTTTTAAAAGATATCAATTTTGACGTTCACACTAGTGAAATTGTTGGACTGATCGGACCATCAGGTGCTGGTAAGTCAACTGTTATCAAAACTGCATTGGGAATGGAACTAGCAGATGGTGGTTCAGCAAAGGTCTTTAACAAGACGATGCCTAACCGTGAACTACTAGCGGACATTGGTTATATGGCTCAAACTGATGCCTTATACGATGACCTATCGGGGAAAGAAAATCTGAAATTCTTTGCGGATATGAAGGGACTATCAAAACAAGAAACAGCTAAAGAAATTGATCATGTTGCTAAGGTTGTTGATTTAACCGACGATCTAAATAAAAGAGTAAGCGGATATTCCGGTGGTATGATGCGTCGTCTATCATTAGCAATAGCACTTCTGGGTAAACCCAAACTATTGATTTTAGACGAACCAACCGTTGGTATTGATCCAGCTTTACGTAGACAAATTTGGAAAGAACTCAAACATACCCGCGATGAAGGCAGAGGTATATTAATTACAACTCACGTCATGGATGAAGCAGAATTAACCGACAAAGTGGCCCTATTACTTGATGGAAAAGTAATGGCTTTTGATAAACCAGATGTTCTCAAAATGCAATACGATGTGGATTCTATCGAAGATGTATTCTTAAAGGCGGAAGGTGTTTTATAATGCGAATAATTTCAATTATGAACAGAGTTCTAAAGGAACTCTTCAGAGATAAAAGAACTTTAGCACTTATGTTTTTAGCTCCAGTTTTAATATTATTACTTATGAGTTTTATTTTTAATTCAAATTCATCAACTAATGTTGATATAGCTACCGTATCAATGCCATCAAGCATTAGCAAAAATCTTGATCAAACAAAACATGTTAATGTAACTAAGTACAGTACTAAAAAGGCAGCCAACAAGGCCTTAAAAGATGATAAAGTTGACGCTATTATTCAGCAAAAGGGTAATGATTATGATTTAACATACGCTAATACAGATTCAACTAAAACGGCCGCCGTTAAAATGGCTTTCAAAAATTCTATGACAACAACGACCATATCAACTCTTAAATCTAAATTAACCGTTGCTTCAACTGCTTTGGCTAAGGTACAGAGCCAGATGCCCACTGCAACAACAAGTACAGCTCAAAAAAAACAGGCAAGTACTACGCCTAAAATAACCAATCATTATGTTTATGGTGATTCAGATACTGGATTCTTTGATAAGATCCTCCCTATCCTAATGGGATTCTTCGTTTTCTTCTTCGTTTTCCTAATTTCTGGTATGGCACTATTAAAAGAACGTACAAGTGGAACTCTAGACCGTCTGTTAGCTACACCTGTTAAAAGACAAGATATTGTCTTTGGATACATGGCAAGTTATGGTATTCTAGCTGTTATTCAGACTATAATTATTGTTATGGTAACAGTCTGGTTACTTGGCATTCAAGTAGTCGGAAATATCTTTAACGTTATCTTGGTAAATCTAATATTAGCTTTAGTGGCTTTGGCCTTTGGTATTCTGGTTTCAACATTTGCCAATTCAGAATTTCAAATGATGCAATTTATTCCTATCTTGGTCATTCCACAGGTATTCTTCTCAGGTATCATCCCATTAGATTCTATGGCCGGATGGGTCAGAGATATCTCGTACATCATACCTATTAAATATTCTGGTGACGCTGCAGCAAGAGTCATCATGCAAGGTGATGGATTAAGCTCCTTAGGATTAGACATTGGTGTATTATTCATCTTCTTGGTTGTTTTGACAATTCTTAACGTAGTTGGATTAAAACGTTATCGTAAAGTATAAAGGAGTCAATTATGGAAGGTAGTATTTTCAAAAGTTATCGTGATTGGTTAGACGAACAAAAAATGCCTAAAGGCAAAAGGTCTGCCTTATTAGCCGGATTAGAATTATTTGCAAAAAATGGTTATGACGGAACTTCAACAGCTCAAATTGCCGAAACAGCTGGTATCAGTCAAGCTACCATTTTTAAATATTTTAAAACTAAGTATGATTTGTTAATAGCCATCTTAAGCCCAATTATTGAAAACCTGATACCAGCCTACCGTGATGATTTCTTTGCAAAGTTTGACGGCTTTAACAATGATCTTCCAGGTCTCATCAGTTTTGTTATTGAGGACCGTTATAATTTCTTAAAAGATAATGCTGATTCCATTTTAATTCTTCTATCTCAGCTATTGATCAACGAGGATGTTCGTAAGCTATTTGTTAAACTGATCAACGATTCTCAGTCGATTTTTGCTAAGACAGTTTTAAAGACACTCAAATCTACAAATGCCGTAAAGGATGATTTGGATCCAATGGAAGTTGTACGAACAATCGTTGGACAACTTGCACCTTTCTTTCTTCAAATGCATTTCCTCCCCTATACAATTGAAGATGAACAAAAAAGTTTAAAATCGATTGAAAAAATCGTACTAAATATTATCAGCAAATAAAAAATGCGATAACCGCAGAGGTTATCGCATTTTTGCTATACTAATTTACCACTATCCATAAAGTTCTTAACATCTGGTTGAACATGTTCGTATTTATCACGTGCACCTTCAAAATCGATGAAATATAACTTATACCAAGTCAAGAATGTAAAAATAGTCCAGACTTGGCGACGAGCATCAATTTTACCGTCAAAATTATTATGAAGCATTTGTAGAAGTTTATTCTGATCAAATAATTCACTGACCCAATCTTCACTGAACAATTCACGAACTTTGTTACAATACTTTTCCTCACGTAACCAAGTTTTGATCGGCACTGGGAATCCTAACTTAGGACGATTGGCCCAATCTTCAGGTAAATGTTTTAGGGCTGCTTGACGCAAGGCCCACTTAGTACCTTTACTATTGAATAACATATCTGTTGGGATAGTATTTGCTAGTTCCGCAACCTTTTTATCTAAGAATGGAACACGCAATTCTAATGAATGTGCCATTGAAATTTTATCAGCTTTTTGCAAAATATCGTTTAACATAAAGTGATGTAAATCGATATATTGCATCTGTTTAACACTATCAACGTCCTTAACACGTTGGAAATCGTCGTAATAAGCATCTTTAACAGTTCTATTATTATGATAAGCAGGTTTCAAAATTTCATTAGCTTGACGTGAAGTAAAGATAACTGGTTGATCCAAATCATATACAACTGATTCACCAGTATAATAGCTAGCTGGGTTAGCCAACCAGGTAAACATGTGCACCTTACCTGGGAAGGCTGGCATCTTACTGATACCTTTTGCCAAAGTATAACGGGCACCCTTAGGTAATTTCTTTAAAGCACTTGAAAAATGCTTAACGATCTTACTTTGAGTATGCATACCATAATTTATATATCCGGCAAATAATTCGTCGGCACCTTCACCTGATAAAACAACAGTAACTTTTTTACGTGCCAATCGGCATAGATACCATAATGGAATAACTGATGGATTGCCATCTGGTTCATCCATATGATATTGAATTTCGGCAAAATCTTCAAAAGCCTCATCACCTGTAACAGTCGTCTTATTGAAATTTAGACCCTCTCGATTGGCTAATTCTTCAGCCGCAGTGGCCTCATCATAAGGACCGTTATCAAAATTAACACTGAAAACTTCATGAGGTTTCAATACAGATGTTACATAACTTGAATCGACACCTTCAGATAGAAAACTTCCGACTGGAACATCGGCAACGTTATGCATCTTAATTGATTCTTGAACCGTTTTATCAATCTCATCAATTGTTTCTTCTTCAGTTCTAGTTTTGTTAATATCGTATTTAGCATCCCAATACTTGTGAGTTGTAAATTCGTTATTACGTAGTTCAAACCAATGTCCTGCTGGGAAACGATAAACTCCCTTGAAGAAAGTTTCGTCCAAATCATTATATTGATTCATCAAATATGATTTCAAAGCTCGTTTGTTGAATTCTTTTTTAAAATGAGGATGTTCCAAGAAAGATTTAATTTCTGAGCCGACAATAAACGTATCTCCATGTTTATAATAATACAATGGCTTGATGCCGAAGAAATCTCTAGCACCATAAAGTGCCTTTTTGTTATCATCCCAAATGAGGTAGGCAAACATACCACGAACTCGGTTCAAGGTACCTTCCATACCCCATTCTTCATAACCATGTAATAATACTTCTGTATCAGCTTTAGTTTTAAATGTGTGACCTTTTTTTATCAGTTCTTCACGAAGCTCTTTAAAGTTATAAATCTCACCATTAAAAGTGATAACTATAGAGCCATCTTCGTTTGATAAAGGCTGGGCCCCACCGTTTAAATCAATAATACTCAATCGGCAAAATCCCATAGCAATTTGATCTTTAATGTAATGACCACCGCCGTCTACATTGGGACCACGGTGACGAATCATTTCCATCATTGATTCGATCGTTGATTCTTTTTGCATAGTTGCGATATCGCTAAAGGCAATAATTCCACACATTATTTGTTTCCTCCATCTTTAGTACCTAAATCTCTAAAAATTTGATTTCTACTATATTAAGTTCTTAATTCATGAAACTTCATTATAACATCTATAAATTTATGACCTGTAAAAATTCCTTAATTAATGATAGACGATTCGTCATACTTATCCAAGCAACTTTTTACTATGAAAACCTTTTAATTTCGAAAAAAATGTGATTTCTATATTTTGATCATTATATAGAATTTATTGACGGGTTTTATGACCACAGAATATCTAAATTTTAAATAAAAGATGTTTATACATATTTTTACATGTCGACTATTCCTTTGTCTAGTTATTGAATTAAAAAAATTACTAATTTCTAAATAATTATATTACGTTTACGAATTTGTATCGCTATATGAAAAATGAAATAATTCTGAGAAAAACTCATAATACATATTTTATTGTATTAAACCTAATAATAATTAATTATGGCTAGTAATAGGATTAAATTGCTCTTTATCAACATTCATCCAATGTACATGAAAAAATTTTACGCAAATAAAAAAGGAATGTGCACTGAAGTGCAATAAAAAAGTTAGACATTTTTATAAGTTTTAAGAAATCATGGATTGTCTCCTGTATTCTACAGGAGAC
>NZ_RHOS01000011.1 GCF_003946205.1 Companilactobacillus keshanensis
TCAAAAAACGCCTAATCACATTTAAGTGATTAGACGTAAAATTTCATAATCAACTCCAATTACTGGGGTTCATTGCACTTGTTCTTTTTATTTGTCCTTAATTAATTTTTTAAACTTATCAGTCTTCATAATAACTTTTAAGATATGAATTGCTGATTTTTGCAAATCTCCTAAATTCAAATCGTTATTATTTTTCCATTTACCTTGAATCAGGATATGACTGTCGTCAAGTACCTGCACATCTCCATTGAAGAATAGTTCTTTGATCTTATCGTCAACTTCTTCATCAGAAATTTTGATCTTGACCAAAACATCCCCGTCATCGTCAGGAATAAAGTCATTCCACAATTCTACGGTATCTAATTTCATTTCGGCCACATTCAAGACTTTCTTTGTAGCAATGCTTCCATCACCATTAAATCTTGGTTTCAAGTCATCTATTGCGGCAAAAAGTGTATCTTTAGAGTCCCCTGGCATGATCAGATCATTACCGGCATGAACACTTTCTTTAGGGTCAGCCACACTGAACCAATCAGTCATAACCATGCCCTCAAAATGCCATTCATCACGCAAGATATTAGTCAATAATTCGAAATTAGCTCCCGAAAAATAATTATTGACCAGATTATATGACGACATCGCGGCGAGTGGTTGAGCTTCTTTAACAACAATCTCAAAATTCTTCAAATAAATCTCTCTTAAAGCTTGTTCCCCGATGATACTGTTGCCAATATTACGATAGCTCTCTTGATTATTTCCAACAAAATGCTTGATCGTAACTCCTAAACCGGAATGGCTCTGAACACCCTTAGTCTCAGAGACGGCAACTGTCCCTGACAGGAAAGGATCTTCTGAAAAGTATTCAAAGTTACGACCACCTAAAGGATTTCGATGAATATTCATTCCTGGAGCTAGCCAGAATGTTATTCCAAATTGCTCCATTTCATCGCCAATCGCTGATCCTAATTTTTGAATCAATTTACGATTCCAGGTTTGAGCTAACAATGTCCCAATAGGCCAGGCGGTGGTCTTTGCATCCAAACGCAACCCTGCTGGTCCGTCGGCATTAACTGTTACTGGGATACCATGCTTTTTATTATCAACTGTTTGACCAGCTGCGCCCCTAACTAAACTGGAACCATTACCGATAATGCTGTCATTACTAGATTCCAGGTCACCTTCGACGATGTCGACTAATTCTTGATCTGTTAAATTTGCAACAAAGGTTTCAATCGAGATTTTTTTATTATAAACGTCAGCCAACGTAAAATCGGTCAGTTTATCTTTAACGACAGTCTTTTCATCCAAATATTGACCCGGAAGGTTTCGATTATTGACAACATAAGTGGTCACATCAGATTTTTTTTGGTATTTCACAGGTTCATCTTGTTCAAAGTTTTCTGACTTCAACAAGAAAAGTGGAACACCAGAGGTGCGACGCAATTTAACTTCATTTTTTCTTAATCTAGTAGGATCAAATTGTGGCAGCATTTTGTGTTCGACCGACTTGATAATGGTCTCACGGTCTAGTTTAACTTCACCAACAACTGTTGAATTACGAGAGCTGTTACCTATCCTTAGAATATAAACTCCTGGTACCAACACAAAAGCAGCTCTTCGTTCATCATAAACAGCTAGATCTTTAGTCTTGAAATTAAGCGTCAATTCCTGTGATTCATGACATTTTAGAACTTTAGTTTTAGCATACACACGTAGAGCCTGATATGGAGTAGGAATATTCGATTGAGGATTAGATACATATGCTTGAATTACTTCTTGACCTTGAAATTTATCACTATAATTTTTAACTTCAACTTTAAATGAAATATGATCCTCGTTAACTGAAACTTTTTCAGTTGTAATATCAAATTTAGCATAACTCAAACCGTAGCCAAATTCGTATCTGGGTTTAATATTGAAACTATCAAAGTACCTATATCCAACGTAAATACCTTCGGTATATTCCGGATTTCTAGTACCAAAATCATTGCTTGAAGGATAATCTTGGTAGGCAGACCAAGTATCAGTCAACTTACCAGATGGTGTTTTAGTCCCATCTAATATCTCCGTAACGGCATTTCCTGCCATCATTCCCGGTTGTGAGATCAATAAAATACTATCCAACAACGGACATTGATCAACGAAACTTGTATCGATCACTCCGCCTACATTCAATAAAAGAATGCTGTTTTCATAAAATTCACTCAAGCGTTTGATATTTGAAAGTTCATTTTCTGATAATTGAAAATCACCCGGTTCATCTTTACGGTCATACCCTTCACCAGAACTACGCGAAATAACATAAATTCCAACGGTCCCTTCTTTGAAGTCATCTATCTCTGGATCATCCATATCAAAAGCTGGCGATAAAATATTAGCAGTTTTTTGATATTCAGCCTTTTTTGATTCATAATATCTTTGAAAACGTGTCAACCACGCCATCGTAGTGATATTAAAATTATAATTCTCTAGTCCTTCAACAATACTGATTGTCTTTTGATCAACATCACCAGAACCAGTACCACCCTTAACAGTTGCAAATGCTCCGCTACCATACAATGCAACTGTTTTATTGCTCAAAGGCAAAACATGATGTTTATTTTGCAGTAAAACCATTCCTTCTTGAGCCACATTTTTTGATAGAAGCATGTTTCTTTCATTATTTAAATTTGTATTTTCCATCTTATTCCTACTCCTTTGGTGGAAATATATCCGTTACTTTCAATTTTACACTTCTCAGTTACAAAAAAAGAGTCATTGCCGGCAATAATATCGACAGACTCTTATTTTTTACTAAATATCTTCTTCAAAATAAATTTGTAGATTAAATAAACTACGATAAGAATAATAATACCGATGAATATTTCACTCATCCAAAAATTAAAGCCTACATTTTGAAATAACTTTAATAGCGGATCGTTTCCTACGAGGAATAATAAAATGGCAACAATTATAATAATGGTCGAAGTATACATAGTGACCTCCTAATACTAAAAATATTATCACATAACAAAACATGTATAATGGTATAAAGAAAGTTTTTGAGGTGAAATTATGTTAAAGGATAAACATGTAACTCTTTATGTTTCGGGGGGGATCGCTGTTTACAAGGCACTTGGTGTCGTTCGAGAATTGGTCAAAGCAAAAGCTCAAGTCCAAGTCGTCATGACAGAAGCCGCTCAAAGATTTGTCACACCACTGACCTTTGCAACTTTAAGTCAAAGACCAGTTTTAACCGACAACTTTTCGGCTCAATCAAGTAGTGATGACTTTATTCCTCATATCAAATTAGCACGCTGGACAGATTTAGCTATTATTTTGCCGGCCACAGCAAATATCATCGGGAAAATTGCTAACGGTATCGCCGACGATTTAGCAACGACCACTTTGTTAGCCACTGCCGCACCAAAAATCGTTTTTCCTGCCATGAATACAACCATGTGGGAAAACCCTGCTGTCCAAAAGAATCTGCGCACATTAGATCTAATGGATATGACCGTAATCGAACCCGCATCAGGATTTTTAGCCGAAGGTGAAATTGGCAAAGGACGTCTACCAGAATTAACCAATATCATGGTCGAAATTTACAAGACCTTCACAAAACCAGTTTTGGCCGGTACAAATGTCGTCGTCACAGCTGGAGGTACCAAAGAGGCTATTGACCCAGTAAGATTTATCGGTAACAAGTCATCCGGAAAAATGGGCATTGCTTTGGCTAATGTCGCTGCGGATATGGGCGCACATGTCACACTGATAAGCACTGTCCACGATCCCATCAGCTCACCAAATATCGAAGAAGTTCACGTTTCAACTGCCATCGAAATGCAAAAGAAACTAGAAGAAGTCTTCCCAATAAATGATGTTCTAGTAATGGCCGCGGCTGTATCTGATTTCAGACCAGTTCATCAAGCTGATCAAAAAATTAAAAAAAACAACGATCAAGATATCTATACGATCAATCTGCAAAAAAATCCTGACATCTTAAAAGAAATTTCCAAGAAAAAAACTAACCAATTCATAGTAGGTTTTGCAGCCGAAACCGAAAATTTAATTCCCTATGCTCAAAAGAAATTAAAAGAAAAAAACGTAGATATGATCCTAGCTAATGATGTTTCAAAAACTGGATCAGGATTCAACGTCGATACTAATGAAATAACTGTTATCCAACCCGAGAAAGATCCAGTAACATGGCCATTAATGTCAAAAAGCGACGTAGCCGCTAAATTCTGGGAATATTATCAAAATAACGTAAAATAACAAAATATAAGTGGTCATCTGTTAAACACAGATGCCATTTTTTTGTTACCAATTGTTTGTAATTATAGATGGTCTATAAACACTGTTCTCACAATTATGAAAGCGATTGCAAAAGCTTTATCTTTTTTTCTAAAATCTATTGTTTTTTACTGAAAAAATTGATATAAAAATATATGTTGTTACTAATTTGAGACCACAAGTTGTTTAAACATTGTATTACAAAATTGTTTAAGTGATTGGGGGCTTCTATTATGGAAGATCCGCGTAAAAAATATATTAACTGGCCCACACTAGCATTAATGGGTTTCGTGACAGTCGTCGGATTTGACGACTTGATATACAACTTTCAGAATCAAGGATTAAGCGTCATCGTCTCTTGGATTCTGATGATTGTACTCTATGTCGTGCCATATTCGATGATGGTAGGACATTTGGGCTCGGTATTTAATCATGAGACCGGTGGACTGTCATCGTGGGTACGTGGTACTAACGGTGACTTTATGGGGTATTTGACAGCCTGGACACACTGGGCAGCCTCCATTCCCTATATCGTTGACACGGCAAATACGATCGTAATTGGGATCGGTTGGTTGATCAAGGGTAATGCTAATCTACAAGATCAATTATCAAACAGTGGGTTTGCGCTTTTGACTTTAGTGGTATTCGTCGTTTTTATTTATGTTCAATCAAAATTTCAAAACTCAATGGAATTTTTAAGTAAAGTCGGTGGTATCGCAATGTTCAGCATGGCCGTACTATTCGTAATCATGACTTTTGCAGCGTTATCAATGGGTGGACATATTGAAACTGAACCCATTACGGCAAAAGCTCTCATGCCAAAATTTGATTTCCATTATTTAACAACTATTGGTTTGTTGATTTATGGAATCAACGGTGCTGAATCAATTGCACCGTTCATAACCAAGATGCGCAATCCACAAAAAGAATTTCCTAAAGCTATGATCATGTTGGCGGTTATGACCGGATTTTTAACGATCTTTGGATCATTCTCGTTAAGTGTCTTTTTCAATGCCTACCATTTACCAGCAGATCTCAAAATGAATGGCTCATACTATGCCTTTCAAGCATTAGGTCAACATTTCCATCTTGGTAACATTTTTATGTATATTTTCGCTATTACTGAAATTCTTTATCTATCCGCCTTATTAGCCGTTCTTCTGGATGCAATGACCAGAATGCTTATTTCAGATACAGGAAGCAAATACATCCCTAAAGTACTCCAAAAAACCACTGATTCGGGTCTACCGATCAATGGCTATCTTTTGACATGTGGATTAAGCGCTTTCATAATGATGCTAGGAATTTTCTTACCAAGTATGCTAGATGTTTTTGACTGGTTGCTTAATCTGAATGGTATTATTTCTCCTGGTGTTACTTGCTGGGTCTTCTTCGCCTTTATTCAAGTTCGTAAAAGAAACAGTGAATTTCCTTCTGATTATGTCTTTATAAAGAATGACAAAATGGCTCAGGCTATCGGCTGGTGGTGTTTAATAATCACCTTATCTGCTACGATCTTTGGAATCGGTCCAAAGGATGTTCCTTCAATGTCCAGCACTTGGTGGTATGAATTGATCATTAACATTGTTGCTATAGCCTCTCTAGTTGGTCTCGGTGCTATCCTGCCTTATCTCGCTAAACGTGAAGTACGTAGTAACAAGGGTTCCGCCTTTACTCAAAAACAATGGATCGCCATTTCGATTGTATTACTTGTTACAATTGTCGGTGATTTATATATCGGTGGAACGCATGTTAAAAATTCTAATTGGTTAATGATTTTAATAACAGCTATTGGAGTTACACTTATATACATTTGTGGTCACAAACAACACGATTTAAAAGAAGTAAATATATAAAAAATAGCCTATCGAAAATTCGATAGGCTATTATTTTACTTATTATTCAGTTATTTCTGGTTTCTTCTTTTTCTTACGATCATTAAAACCTTTTTTAGGTTGTGCAACCCGATGAATTCTATTTTCATGCCAAGTCGTCATACTGATCAATGATGAAAGCGTTAGTGGAAGGACTATTACTAAGATAATCAATCCAAAGATAACACCTAAGGCAACTTGAATCAAAGTAGTTACGCCTGATGGGATCAAGGCCGCGAAAGTACCACTCAAAATAATGGCAGCTGAGATCACGACTGAACCAATTGCAGTAGCCGCATTCAACATTCTGACCTTGAGATCAGGTTCCTTTTCATCCTTGAAACGAACCATCAAGAAGATACTGTAATCAACCCCTAGGGCCATCAACATAATAAAGGTAAAGAATGGTGTATTCCAACTTAACATTGAATCTCCAAGTACAACACGAGAAACAAAACGTGTAATGCCCATCGATGCTTCATATGTTAACAATAATGTTCCAATAATTGTCATTGGTTGCAAGATCGACTCTGTAACAACGATCAAAGCAATACCAATACCAATTGTCATAATGGTAGCTGTACGAACAAAGTCTCCATTAGCTAACTTACGTAGATCATTATTTTCAGATGTTTGTCCACCGACAGCAACTTTAGTATCTTTTAGAGCACTGTGCTTCAAGTGAGACCTCATATCTGATTGAATAGTCTTTAATTGTTTTGAAACCTTTTCACTATTTGGATCACCCTTGAATACAAGAGTTAACTCAGCAATCTTACGATCCTTATCCATATATGCATCTAGAGATGGTTTGAAGACTGAGCTTTGAATTGAAGCCTTTGGAAGATAGAAATCATTTCCAATATATGACTTCTGAACTTCGTCAAGGTAAGATTTCATACTTGTATTACCTTGTGCTAATGTATCAAGGCCATCAGTTGCACTGGTTAATCCATCTTCAAGTTCGGTAATTTGTGATGCCATTGATTGAAGTTGAGTATTCAATTGTTGAACACCACTATTGACCGTAGTAGCTCCACTAGCAACACCTTGACCTCCACTAGTTAGTGTAGAACTTGATGCTGCTAAAGTGCTTGTACCACTAGCTAAAGTAGACATGCCTGAAGTCAATGCTGGTACTTGACCTTGCAACTGTGTCATACCACCAGAAATGGCAGCTGAACCGGATGACAATTGACTAATTGCACCTTGTAAAGCACCCATTTCAGCGGCTGCAGTTGAAGTATCTTGACCAGTACTTGCTAACAAGGCAAGGATCTGACTAGCTTGTGAAGATAAAGCACTGACTTGAGTTTGTAGTTGAGATAAACCTGAAGTCAATTGTTGGGAACTGCTTGTTAGAGTAGAAACTCCACTTGTCAAAGCAGGCATTGAACTATTGGCACTTTGAAGTCCACTATTGACGCTTGAAACTCCACTAGTGTATTCATCAATACCACTTGATAATTGTTGAGCACCACTTTGCAATTCACTGGTACCATCGGCCAATTCCTGAACCTGAGCAGTACTTCCACTAATATTAGCAGCTTGTAATTGATTACTTGCTGATGTTAAACCAGCCTTGATCTGTTCAATACCCTTAGTTGACGTATCCAAGCCATTAGTTATAGTAGCTAATTGATCTTTTAGATACATACTCTTAATCTTGTCACCACCTGGTTGAGTCGCAGAAGCAACTGTTTTAACACCGGGTTCTTGCTTGAGGTATTGTGTTAAATCATCAATAGCCGCAAGTTTGGCTTGAGTATTTAGTTTAGAATCACTTTGAATATAAACTGTTGCAGGGGCAGACATACCTTTACTAAAGTGATCTTGAATTACTTCATAACCACGTTTAGCTTGGTAAGAATCAGGAACCTCATCTGCATTATTGAAGTTCAAACTTGCATTTGAATTGATCAAGAATGGAATTCCCACAACTGCAACAATGGCAATGATAACAACTGGATAAGCTAAAGCTGATCTAGATAAACCATACCAGATACGACTCTTACCTGAACCACTTGTAACCTTACTTGGCCAGAACATCTTTGCACCAAGTGTTTCCATAAAGAACATGTTCAATGTCAACAAGACGGCAAGTAAGACTAGAACACCGATTGCAACCGCAACCGCACTTTGATAGAACTCGAATTTGGCCAATGCCAAAACGGTAAATCCAATCAATACAGAAATACCACTATAAAGGATCGTACGCCCACCATGTCGTTGGGCATCATGTGCAGCTTCAACCGCTGGCAAGCCCTTGGCAAGCGCCCCTTTGAAGTAGTTATAAAGTAGGATATTGTAATCCGTACCAATTCCGAATAGTACAACTACCAAGAATACTTGAGTAAAGTTAGAAATTGGAAAATTAGCTTTCTCAGCCAAATTCATTACGATACTCAATGATGTTACAAACGATACACCAACGTTCAACAATGAAACCAAAGGAACAATTGGTGATCTGAAGACAAGGATCAAGACAATAAAGATGAATATGACTGCGATGACCTCTGTCTTTTGAAGACCTTTTTCAGTAACGGTTGTAAAGTCATCATTCAAAGCATCGGCACCCGTAACGTAGGTTTTTATGCCTGAAACTTTCAGTTGACTTTGTAATTCATCAACTTGTTTGCTGATATCTCCACTACTCTTAACAGTGATTTGTGCTAATTGTGTTGTCTTGTCCTTAGCAATCAACTGTTTCTTAGTTTGGGCGTTATCGCTCGGACCCATTACCTTTCTGATTTTAAGGTAACTTGTATTTTGTAATTGGTTTAACTTGTCGGCGATATCTTCTGACTGACTCTTTGATAATTTGGTATTATCTCGATCATTAAAGACAGCCGTATATGTCCTAACCGACTTGTTTCCATTAGCTTTTTTTTCAATCTTTTTAGCTTTTTGACTCTCAGTATAACTTGGTAACGTAATAGTACCGTTATCACGAACAAGCTGAGAAACATTTGGCATGGCAAAGATTGCTGCCAATACAACAATGACCCATAAAACAAGTGCTGCTGTATATTTCTTAGTAATCCATTTCATTCCTATACTCCCAATCCCATAATCAATTCAAGTGTAAAATAATTGACAGTTGTCAAACACAAAGTTAATAATAAAATTAATTTCACATATAGGCAAGGGACAATCCAAAAATAACTGTTAAATTTTAGACATTTTTCAATATAATGCAAAAAAAGTGAAAAAACATTTCCCATTTAACATGAAAAATTCAAAATCCATTGAAAATCTAAATCGGTTACATTTTTGCACTTGTAAAAATATAAACATATGTTAAAGTCAAATTATTCGGATTTATTGATATAGGGTGAAACAAATAATGAAAATTGATGTAACTCAGCACTTGACATTAGGGGCAAAGCGCACACTCAAAGCCTTTCGCATAGCGATGTTTGAAGCTTTAAGCGAAAAAGAATTTGATAAGATAACCGTCAACGATATTTGTAAAAAGAGTGAATATCCACGTGCAACTTTCTATAATTATTTTGATGATAAATACGATCTACTACAATATTTTTGGTCATACATTGGAAAAGATATCTTATCTAAAATTCCAAATGACTCTGATGAAGAAGAAGGAATAATCAGTATTTTTAATTTACTATTGGATTTCTTCTCTCGTCATCAAGATTTAGTCAAAAATGTTATTAAAAACAACGGCGTCAATTCCAATCTATGGCGCAGCATGTCAGGATATTTACGCCAAGAAGCAAATATTTTAATCTATAATTACTGTTCAACCAATGAACAAATAACCGTACCAGCTAAATTGTTAGCTCGCTTTTATAGCGATTTGATCATTGCTGTACTCGAATGGTCTTTGTTTGAACAGCCAAATATTAATATTAAAACCGCAGACAAATACCTCACGTCATTGTTGAATGGTGATTTTAAGTGAGTTGATTTATTGCAAATTAAGTACTAAAATTATTAAAAATTTTGAAATCATATTTATCGTAAACTTATAGGAGAATAATTATGTCAACATTAACAACGAGCTCAGAAGTAAAAACTGCAATCGAGGCTCTCACTAAGGGATTATTGAACTATGATAATCAATCACCAGAATTACTGGATATCATCGATGTTTTGGGCCAAGTTGAGAAAAAAATTGACGAAAAAAAACATCCTGAAACATTAGTTATAAGAATGATCAATTACATTCGCAGCGTGTCTATGAGAGGTAAGATTCATTTTCTAAAACCCGAAGAAAATATCATCATTGATCTTGGTACCTTTGGTCAAAAAGCCGGTCTTAATGGTCAATACATGGCTGATTTCTCGGATAAGTCACAATTTTATAGTTTTACGGAACAAATGCCACGTCACAATTAATAACAATATAAAATGCCTGTATTTGAGTTATCAAATACAGGCATTTTTAAAATTTAATATGGGGTTTCCATCAACATCCAAAGTAACAAATAAACAATTACTCCAGGGAAAACTGGGGTTAACGTCAATAAAACATATAGGATACGTCCAATGGCTGGGTCCCAGTCATAATGTTCACACAGACCAGCGATGACACCGCCAAAAATTTGATTCGTTCTCGATCTTTTAATTGGAATATGCATAATTATCTCCTATTCTGGACTTTCCATTAACATCCATAGAACTAGATACGCAATAATCCCTGGAAGTGGAGTTAAAGCAATGATAACCCATAGTACACGAGCAATTGCGGCATTCCAACCATAATGTTCAGCAATACCACCGATAACTCCTGCAATAATTCTATTATTTCTTGATCTCTTAATTGGAATATGCATAAATAATTTCCCCTTTTCTTTATTAATAATATAATAGATTTCGCGTTCTAAGTACATTCATGACGCTTACAAATAGCTTACAATTTTGTAAGATAACTTTTTTAGTTGCCATCTACAGGGATAAAAATATTCACCTGCTGTGTAGACCGGTCCGAGCCAAAGTCTCGTCCCTCGATTTGAAGCCTTACCACAAAGGGTAAGTCTCCAAACTCGCCTGGTGGTGTAATGCTCTACTCTCACTGCTGGCGAATATTCTTATCTCTTCCGACTCATTTTGCTTTTGAAATAATCCATACTAATAGTAAAGAAAAACCGTATGAACACTTAAATTTAGACAATAATTGCATCATTTTTGAACGGAAAGTTCTCGGTATATCACCGGGATCTTTCCGTTTTATTTTTTATATATTTTGCCATTACTGTAAATGATAAATTGAATACGGCAATAAAAAACCCCTTAATTTGAATTTCACATCCAAACTAAAGGGTTCACTTTGTATAATTATTTTAAACACCAACCCAGTCGTAAGGACTGGGAATATTTACCATCTATGAAAATGCCGTAATGGCTTCAGCCATTACGGCATCGGGCGAGTTTGGAGACGCAAGGCTTCAAACCGAGGGTAGAGACCTTGGCTCGACCCGGTCCGCATAGCAGGTGAATATTCTCAGTCCTGGAGAGGACCTACCAAAAAGCAATTAGTGTTCTAATTTACGAACTAGCAGATCACCGATTCCTTGGATAACGAAAACTAATATCAAAATGAAAATCATTGAGACGATAGTTACATCATTTTCGAATCGTTGATAGCCAACAGCGATGGCCATATTACCTAGACCACCACCACCAACAGCACCAGCCATGGCAGTTAAACCAATCAAACTGATAGTTGTGAAAGTTCCTGAACGGATCAATTCTGGAAGTCCTTCTTTTAGATAAACTCTAAAAATGATCTTTATTGGTGACAATCCCATTGCTTCCGCAGCTTCGATCACACCATGATCAACTTCAACTAAAGCCAATTGAACTTGTCTAGCAAAGAATGGTGCTGTACCAATGATCAATGGTACCAAGGCACCTTTTGGTCCGATTGTTTGACCAACAATCAACTTTGTAAAGGGTCCAATTACGGCTAGTAAAATAACGAAAGGAATCGAACGAAACAGGTTAACTAACTTGTCCAAAACATTGTAAAAAGTTTTGTGTGGAGTAATTCCGTCATCAGTCGTTACTACTAACAAAATACCGAGAATAATACCAAAGATACCAGCGAATATGGCACTGACAAAAGTCATATATAGTGTTTGCCAAATAGCAACCACGAAACCATTATCACCTTCCCAGTTTGCCACAACATTAGGAAGATATGTATTAATAAAATTAGTCACGGTTAAGCCTCCTCGCTTTCTGCAATATCGATCTCTTTAACATTAACATTCAAACCGTTCAAATATTTAATTGCTTCACTAACTTTATCTTCATCCCCAGTTAAGGCAAACAGCATGATACCAACGGTAGTTCCTTGCAATCTTTCAATATTACTAAAGAGAATATTGGCCTCAACGTCAAACTTCTTATACAAACCGACAACTAATGGTTCATTAGTTACATTACCAATATAATTCAATTCAACTAGACGACCAGAGATCGATCCAGCAATACCGCTTTCCTTGATCTCATCAAGAACAGAACTGATTTGAGTCGACGTATCAACGAAGTCTTTAGTTAATTTCTTCTTAGGACTACCAAAGATCGTTAATAAATCGCCCTCCTCGATCAAGGCTCCATCTTCCATTACGGCTACTCGATTACATATCTGTTTGATAGCATCCATTTCATGAGTAATGATGACAATCGTAATGCCTAATTCCTTATTCAAACGACCCAACAATTTTAGTATTTCAGTTGTTGTCTTAGGATCCAAGGCACTAGTAGCTTCATCAGAAATTAGAATTTCAGGATCACTTGCTAAAGCACGGGCAATCGCAACACGTTGTTTTTGACCACCGGATAATTGTGAAGGGTAATTATTAGAACGATCGTCCAAACCAACCAGCTTCAATAGTTTATCCACTTTTTCCTTACGTTCCTGTTTTGATAACTTGGAATCACGCAACGGAAAATCTACGTTACCAAAAACTGTCAGTGAACGCATCAAGTTGAAATGCTGGAAGATCATACCGATATTCTTACGTTCTTTACGTAAATCTTTGACACTGAGTTTAGTCAAACTTTTATCGTTAACAATAACTTCACCAGATGTAGGCTTTTGTAATAAATTGATAACTCGTACTAAAGTACTTTTTCCTGCGCCGGAATAACCAATAACACCAAAGATGTCGCCTTTATTTACGTTAATGGATACATTTTTAACAGCTTCGATTGTTTTTCCTTCATTATGGAAAGTAACGTCAATATTTTTAAGCTGTATTATTCCGCCTTTTTCTACCATTAAATTACTCCTCACTTAGATTATAAGAATTGTGTTAGAACTTGTAGTTCCATGCAGCATACGTTGATCCATTATAAACTTCTTTGATCTTCTTAGCAGTAGCTTCTGTTTGGTAAGCCTTTACAACTTTCTTATAAGTCTTGTTATCTTTGTTCTTCTTTGTCGTAGCGACAATATTTACGTAAGGTTTTGATTCTTTAGTTATCTTTTCCTTATAAATAGCTGAGCTTGGTTTCAATTTAGCATCTTGGGCCACATCGTTATTAACAACGGCAATTGCTACATCAGTAAGTGAATGAGCTGTTTGGGCTGCATCTAATGGTGTTATGTCCAAATGCTTAGGATTTTCAGTTACATCTTTAGTAGTAAGAAGCTTTGATGATGAGCCTTTAAGCTTGATAAGCCCGGCTTGTTGGAGAACTCTTAATCCACGATCCTCGTTAGTTGAATCACTTGGAATAGCAACTTTTGCGCCGTCCTTTAATTCACTGATGCTCTTTAAGGACTTAGAATAAACTCTCAATGGTGCAATATATGTGTCACCGATTGAAACGATATCGCCTTTATTGGCTTTGTTCCAATCATTCATGAAGTGGTAGTTTTGGAAAGCATTGACATCTAGTTCACCTGATTCCAAAGCCTTATTTGGAGTATTGTAATCATTGAATTCAACGATCTTTAATGTAATACCTTGTTTCTTCAACTTGCTGACGATCGGTTTCCATACACGATCATCTGATCCGTAGATACCAATTTTAACTGTCTTGTTAGTCGAATCCTTTTGTTGTCCACAACCTACTAATGCAAAAATTGAGAAAAATGAAATTGCTAGTAATAAAACCTTAGTTAGTTTATTTAACTTCTTCATATTAAAATCCCCCTATTTAAGATCATTATTCCAAGCTGGAATGGCGCTTCCTCCATAAACCTTCTTGATTTCTTTAGCAACGGCTTTAGTTTGGAATGCCTTTACAACCTTTTTATAATCTTTATTATCTTTATCCTTTTTATTTGCGGCAATGATATTGATCCATGGTTTGGATTTAGCATTGACCTTTTCTGTATAAATTACTTTATTAGGATCTAATTTAGCATCACTAGCAACGTTTCCGTTAACAATGGCTACGTCTACATCATCTAGTGAACGGGCTGTTTGAGCTGCATCTAACGGTGTAAACTTAAGATTCAACTTATTTTCTTTAATATTCTTAGTTGAAGGCATCTTTACACTATCATCTAGCTTGATGATACCGGCCGATTCTAATAATTGTAGTGCACGACCTTCATTGGAAGCATCATTTGGAATAGCAACTTTTGCACCATTCTTTAATTGATTCAGGTTAGTGATTTTGTGTGAAAAAGCAGCCATTGGTTGAATTACGGTATCGCCGATTGGAACGATGTCTGTGTGATGTGATTTGTTCCAAGAATTTAGAAAATATCTATGTTGATAAGCATTCATATCAATTTCGCCTTGAGCCAGTGCTGTATTTGGTTGATTGTAATCACTAAACTCAACAACTTTAAGATCGATTCCTTCTTTTTTGACCTTCTTTTTAACAACTTTCCAAATCTCTGTATCAGAGTTATTAATTCCCACTTTAACGGTTGTATCTTTATTTTGATTGCCACAACCTGCTAATACGAAAACAAATACTGCTGTGAAAATCAATAACAAAACTTTCTTGAACTTCATCTTCTTATCCCCACCCATATTGTAATTATTGTTAATAAATCATTAACAGAAACAAAAAAAGCCACTCCTGTAAAACATCAATTGATGTTTTAGAAGCGACTTATCGCGGTACCATTCTAATTTAAAATAGATTTACACCTATTTTCTCCACAACACACAGAAATCTATGTGCGTGTACTGTAAAGGGTACCAACCATTACATCTTTATCCATTAGGACTCAGAGTACCAATCACAGGTCATTTTCATTTAAGTTATTCGTCCTCTTCTCAACAGCCGAGGCTTTCTGTGCAAATAACTATAAATTACTTCCCCTGATCTCTTTGTTTGAAGTTATTGATTTATTAATCGTTGACAAGATAATACAATCTATGGATTAAAATGTCAACTGATTTATTAGAAATAGTTAACCTTACAATTATTCATTATATCAAATATAATCATTTTAAAGTTGTCTATCTCTATTATAACAAGGTTTCATCATTTTATATTAAAATTAAAATATACAAATTTTTCACTGCAGTAAATTTACTTTATTAAAATAAAAATACATTACTTCTTTAAAGTTAAAGTGTCCCCTTTATCGGTCTCCTTATTACCTAAAGAATAAATAATGCGAGCCTTCTTATTATCATCAGTTAATTTGATCTTCACGCCAGTAATAAAATTCTTATAATTATCGTAAACATCGTCTTGATCGATAACCAATTCGTCACCATGCTTTGAGTAGTACATAGTCACAAAATTAGAATCATCATATTCATCACCAAAATTTACTGATACTTCATTTCCACTTAAAATACGAACTTTATACCTCGACTCATTTGTGGAATAATACTCATTACCAACTACATTTGACCTATTTAAAATAAATTGCGTCTTAACCCCCACAAATACTGCCAAAATAATTGTTGAAGTCATTATTTTTTTAAAATTGGGATTATCGTTGTAATAAACATATACTACGAATACTATCGCAAGTAATAAAAACCACAGTCCTATACTGTATACCCAAAACATATTTAGATTCCCCCGTTGAATTTAGTCACAAAAAAATTGTGTTAATCTTTTTAACACGCCTTTAGAAATTTAAGAAAGATAATATCCTGATTCACCTAAATTAAGATTAATTCTATATAAGCCAACTGAATCACTTTCAAAGTTTATTTTTTTAATAGTTATCTGGATCATAGGAAGCTCCATCAGGATTGGTAGCATTATAGGTGGTTCCTGATACTTGATCATAAGAATCCTGATCTCCATTAGAATATGAAACGCTACCATCATAATATATAGTGGCACTCATATCTGAACCCTCCGTAGTATGTACATAGAATCCACCACTTACTGGATCAGCAACAATATCACCTCTTGCTCCCATCGCATACATATGTTTAAATAATCCAATTGCCTGGCGAGAGGTATTAATAATATTATTTGATGCACTACTATTCTGTGTATTACTTTGTTGTCTACCATTATCAGTCGTAGTTGACGTATCAGTAGTGGATTCGTCAGTGGTACTTGGTTCATTATCTTTTTCAGCTTGTTTCTTATTGAATTTTTTAGCTGTACTATCATTTAAATTATTCGATACGGCACCTTTATTATTGGTTGAATTATAGATATAAGCTAATCGATAGTTTTTGTTCAAATAATAATAGGCTCCTTGACCGTCAATAACATCTTTGGGTACATTTTCAAAGATTTGTTTGACGGTCTTCTTTTGTCCAGACTTAAGTGTAATGGTTTGCTTTTTACTTGAAGTTACTTTGGTATCTTTATCATACGGATTCAACATAAAGAATTTCGACAGATCTAATTTGATATCCTTAGTGTTTTTGTTCTTCATTGTCATATCAACGATATAATTCGTATCAGTACTGCTTGTCGAGTCGTCTTCCACGGCTTTAAAAGTAAAATCAAGATTCCCTCTATCCGATTTAGATAGATCCTGATAATATGTCGATTTATCGTGTTGAGCGTTAGACTTAGTTACAGTTTTATTAGTCTGATTTGAACAGGCCGTACCTACTATCATTAACATCACAGCAATAATTATTCCCCAGAATTTCTTCCCCACGGTTGTTCTACCTCCCTTATTTCCAAATACTACTTTACTACTGAAAAAAGGTTATTAATATAATTTTTACGTAAAATAATACATATTTTATAATATGGTAACGATTATTATACTTAGGAAAAACAAAAAAGAACCCCTTTCGGAGTTCTCATTAATTTAATCTATTAAACAATTTCAACTGTAGCTGTTGTAACACCATATGAAGGGATCGATGAACTTGGCATAGCAACGTCTAATTGTTGTGAATTAGTATTAGCAAATGTACCTGTATCATTAACTGTTCTATACATTACTGTACCATCTGATAGTGTGATCTTAAGTTGTGTTCCCTTAGGGAATACTGAAAGGTTAGCAGCAACACCGCTATAACCCATATTTGAGCCTAATACGGCTGGATCATAGAAACTGATCTTGAAGGTTCCTTGTGAAGTACCAGTTGTTGCAGTTGAAGTGCTTGATTGTGCTGAAGCTGTTGTATCTGTACTTGCTTGTGTCGTTGCAGACTGTGTAGTGGCAGTATCTGTTGTTGCTTGAGTATTAGTATTTGCAGCAGCTGTTGTATCTGTGGCTGCTTGTGTTGTTGTATCTGTTGTTGCTGTATTTGATGTAGCTGATGGTAAAGTGATTGTTTCGCCAGGGAAAATCAAATCAAATCCACCGACATCTTTATTGTTAGCTTGTTCTAGTGCTGAAATTGAAACACCATTTGCTTCTGCAATACTCTTATATGAGTCACCAGATTCAACTTTAACGTGTGTACTGTCAACTGTTGTTGCGGCGTCAACTGTATTTGATGTTACTCCAATTGCTGTTAGTGCTACTGAACTTAATAGTACGACTGATAATAATTTTTTCATAAATTTATTTACATCCTTATATTTAATATTTATAATTTGTTGCTTTCAACTTAACGACACCTATATTAGCAGGCTAATGTTACATAGCCACCAACACAGGGTTACAATTTCGACCATTTTTGTAACCTTAGTAACATTATTGCAATAATAATAGCTGTAATCACTGATATGAAGGCAATTGTATTTGTTGTCTGGAATTATATACTATGGTATATTTTTAAGTATGACGAATAAAAAAATGAGAATTATCGCGAAAATATTCATCATGTTCATTGCCCTGGAGCTGATAGCCTTCAGTTTGAATATGTTTTTTGAACCAAATAAAGTTGCCGCGGGTGGCGCGACCGGAATTGCTATCTTGTTATACGAAGGCTGGTCGATTCCCACTGCAATATCCGTTTTCATTATCAACATCATCATGCTTATCTTCTCTTATTTCCATTTAGAAAAAATGACAACTATCAAATTGATCTTCGGTAGTTTTATGTTGCCAGTCCTGTTGTATCTCACGCCGGTTTATAATATCATCCCCGGAAATAGACTGATTGCTATAATAGTGGGAAGTGTAATTTTCGGAGTCGGTGTGGCGATACTTTATACGCTCGATATGTCCAGTGGTGGCACGACTGTTCCACCGATGATTATCCATAAGAACTTCGGAATTGATAAATATATTAGTCTGTTCGTGATCGACGGTCTAGTCTGTTTCGGTAATATCGCCTTAACAGGTTTCATATCATTCTTCTTAGCTCTTATGTCGGTCGGGATCTCCAGTGCCGCGATCAAACTAGTTACTGTAATTGAAGACAAGTATGCTGATGCTTAATAATAAAGAAATGGAGTTGATCAAATGATCAACTCCATTTTTGTTTCTACTATATTAATCATTATCGACAATGACTTGACCGATATCACGACTCTCCATTACATAATCGTGTGCTTCCCTAATATCGTCTAATTTGAATACACGTGCAATTGGGATCTTCAAATCATGCTTTTGGATCAATTTAAACATTTCGTCTATCCACTCTTGATGGACATCAGTTGAATCAAAGCAGGTGAGATACTTTCCAGCTAAAGTGAAAGGATTAAAGTTCTCCACGATCCATTCGCCGGCAAGTAATCCAATCAGTGAAACCACCCCACCTTGATTTAAGTGCATGATTGAATTGGTTAAAGTAACTGTTCCAACCATATCAATTATTCCATCAAAATCTTTATCAGTCTTCAACTCATTGTCACAATCAATAACCACATCGTCAGCTCCACAATGTAGTAATGCTTGTACCATTTTCTCACGCCTAGTTGTGGCAGTGACCTTGATCCCCATTGTCTTGGCTAATTGAATCGTAGCCAAACCAACAGCACTGGTACCGCCACGTATTAATAACGTCTGCCCATACTTTAATGAAAGTGACTTGAGTGAACCAAGGGCTGTGTAAAAGTTTTCTGGGTATTGAGCAAGCGTTAACCAATCACCTTTATAATCAACCGGATACAAATTATCATCAGAGACCAAAGCATATTCTTGATAGCTTCCATCTACTTCACGACCAAATCCACCCATCATCGTGATAACTTTTTGGCCGACTTTTAACTTACTATTATCTGATACTTTATATATTTCACCAACAGCTTCTACGCCAATGACGCGTGGAAATTTAACTGAAGGTGACCCGCCTTCACGAGTCAATACTTCATATCTATGAGCGCCAAAGGCGTGAATACGCATTACTGAATGATCAGTATCAGCCTCAGGAATAGGTCTTTCCACAATATTCATAACACTAGAATCACCTGGCTTATCAATTACAACTGCTCTCATAATATTTCTCCTTTAGTCTTTCATTCGTTCTATCAATGAACATAATATAATGTGTAACGATTCAAAAATTTACAGCCCTGTCTGGGACAACACGTCGTATTTTGATCTTTTATGATCAAAAAATCAATTCAACCAAAAGAAGGTTTCTGCTCGAACTGATACGAATCATGACACCAAGAATATCTTTATTTATCTATAAAAATTAGATGAGAACTTCACCAATAAAGCTACATTGGATCTGGTTTGTCTACAGTATCAAAGACAAGACTAGAAAAATACCCTATAAATCCAAAATTGGATTTATAGGGTTATTTTTTAATTATGCTTCTTTACCCTTATTAACGTCGTAAGTCCACTTGATCATTCCGCCTTCAATATTAACAACATCATAACCTTTAGCAGTTAACTTTTTAGCAGATTTAACGCTGTTAACTCCTGAATGGCACATAATATATGTTTTACCTTTAGGTTCAAAATGCTTGATAGTCTTATAAGGAACATTAATAGCCCCAGGAATATGTCCAGCCTCGTATTCTTCAGGAAAACGAACGTCGATAACATTAGGATGTTCTGGTAATAATTTATGAAAGTCATCGATCGAGATATTATCTATTTTTGTAAAAATTGACATTTTAAAAACCCCTTTTGATTGATTTTCTTATCTTAAATACTAGTAACAAATTAATTAGCGCTACGACACTAAAACACATTAAGTCGTAATAATAGAGTGGATCTGTGCTTCCGATGTGCAAAATACCGAAGGTAGATAATCCAGTTATCAAAACGATCCAGAGTTCCATAATATATGGAAAAACTTTTTTTGGTCGGCTATTTCTTGTAAGTTCAATAAAGCAAACCACCACAGCTATCATCAAAACCCAAAATATCCAACGAGTGATACTGACAGGATATGTTTCATTCATGAACAATATCTGCCTCATAAATCCCAGATGTGTATCGTAGAGTTCTTGAAATTCAGTTGGTAGCCATAATAGTATAACTTGCAAAACCATAGCTAAGCCATACAAAAATCCACTTACTATTTTTTTCATACAAACACCTTAATATTTATCTAATGTCGCAACCAACATTGAATTTAGTTTTGATAAATCTTTGATCTCAGTTAAAACTCTAGCTGGTCTTTTATCAGGAAGATCAGTTTCTTCGATCAAACCTGTTTCCATATCGGTAGCACTGGTTCTTAACCTTGTATTCTTGAAGACAAATTCCTCAGGATCAAGTAAAGAAAAAGCCGTGATACCATCCCAATTAATAAAACCGTCGACATCCCAAATACCCTTGGTATAGTCGATCCAGTCTTTAATGACCTTCTTCAACCAAATGAATTTTTCTTCATCAGAATCTTTAATAGCAGCAAGATCGTCATAACTGAATAAAGCGCCAGCAATATATTGGCCACTGGAAACTGTTAATTTAGCATTACTGTTAACCACCGCGTACGCAGCTTTATCTGAAATTGAAAAATTCAATTCCGTAACGGCCGTTTTATTGATATACATTTGACCAAAGCGTCCGCCCATTACGACGATTTCTTTGACTAGATCAAAGAAGTCTGGTTCGATCTCTGCTGCTTCTAACAAATTATTCAAACTTCCGGTAGCAAGAATTGTGACTTCATTAGGATCACTCTTAACAGTTTTAGCTAAAAATTCAGCTGCTGGTGAATGAGTCTTGTCAGAGTCATACTTCTCTTTACCCTGATAGGTTTTCACATCTAGTGAAAAGAGTTCTTTAAGTTTGTTAGTCTGTTGAACCACTTGTTCAACCGTTCCGTTACCAAAGGTCAATGTGACTCCCAGTAATTCCACATTAGCCTGTTGATAGAGATAGAGCAAGGTCAAACCGTCATCGACATCTTTGCCGTGCAGTCCGATCGTATTATCACAATCATAGATTAATTTCATTAATTTTCCTTTATAAACTCGATATTTTTATCTAAATCAGCTTTAAAGTCCACATCCAATAACTTAGGTAATAATTTGACTGTTTTACCTTCATCTTGCAAAAGTTTGATGGTAGTATCCAAAACACTAGCCGTACTCCATGAAATATCAGCATCCAAAAACTCTTCAACTGACAATTGGCCGGCACCAAACATGTAATAACCACCGTCATACGATGGTCCTAAGACAACATCATGATCAAGCAGTTCATTCTTGGCATCCGCAATTGCATTGGAAGTAAGTTGTGGGATATCACTACCAGTCAGAATGACCCGTTTATATCCTTGATTTTGCACAACTTCGATAGCTCTACTCATTTTAAGACCCAGGCTTCCATCTACTTGTGGAAAACAATGGATCCAATCTGGTACGTTATCCAAAAACTCGGCCGTAACTGCATCATCATGCCCTTGATAAGCTAAAAAGATATCTGTTGAAGCCTTAACTTGTCGACTAACTCGGAATAATTTATCCAACATTAGACTTTGAATATTGGAAGCCTCAATAGCTGAAAGGTCAGGTTCCAATCTCGTCTTAACGTATCCGGCTTCTGGTATTTTAGAAAAAATGATGTATGCATCTTCAATCAAAGGATCACCCCATATTTTTGTAATAATGGTAAAGCAAAATCTGGTTTCAAGTACATTTGACAGCGATTATATATCTCTTCATTTTGAATTGGCTTGTCATCGTAGGTGCTGATCAGCATCCCACACCATGACAAAGCACGCAACAATAAAAATGGCATATAAATCCTAATATTCTCTTCAATTTTATCCAGCGGCTGTTTTGTCAAAATCGCATATTCGGTCAAAAATCCGGTTATTTGTTCATCCGATAATTTTTCATCAGTTCTCCACAAAGTCGTCGTATCAGACATAAATTGTGTTAAATCTTGTACGGCATTACTGATAACTGGCTTTTCCCAGTCGATCAGATAGCCATAATCAGACGTGATCAAAAAATTATTAGAATTTACCTCAGTATTGACCAAACATTCATTTTGCCCGATGAAATGTTCATCAGCATTATGATCCTGGCACCAATCATAGAGATCAGTCAAAATCTGAGCGCTCTCTGGCACAAGCTTTTGATTCTTCTTGATTGGCTTCAACAATTGCCAAGCTTCATGCAAGCGATCTGAACAAATACTATTTTCAACTATCAGCTGATCATAAGCAGAATCTTCCAACTTTAAATTGTGGATCGAAGCAAATATCTGTGCCGCTCGGCTCAAGTCACGATGATAAACAAGTGGCTCCCCTGGTAAAAACTTCTCCATCAAAATATCGTGATCGAAGAAGCTCTCAGAATCGTCTAACCAAAGTGGCTCAGGCGTATGACGACTAGGTTCGAGTATCTTTAATGCTTGATATTCATAACGAGCCTGTTGTTTAACGTTGATCTGTGAACCGTAATTGATCCTAAAAACAACTTTTTGATTATTTTTATCAACAATCAAGAAATTACGATTATATTCACCTTGTGCTAAAAAAGAAATATCTTTTAAATCGGCTAAATTTAGTTTTTTTAAAATATCATTCTGTTCGAGATAGGTTTGAATTTTTTTTAAAATATCTTGTGCCACTTTATCCTCTCCTGTAATACATTCTCTTCAGAATTTCTGGATTGACACCCATTCTATAAAAGAATCTTATTTTTTGCATTCTAAAAAATGTCTTAAAATACCCTTCATTTTGATACTTCCGTGCACTAGTCATGATTGGTAAATTCAATTGAGCAAACTCAATATGTAATTTACTCAAACTGCGACTGAATTCGTAATCCTCCATCAGTGGCAAAACCGGAAATCCGCCTGCTTTTTGATAGACTTTCTTAGTCACGAACAGCCCCTGATCACCAAAGATAAGTTTTAAATATTTGGCTCTGATGTTTGAGCTAAAAGCTAAAACCTTGAAAAATAGTGCTGAATCGTCAAAATGAATTCTGAAGAATCCGATTTGAGCAGTTGTTTTCTTTAACAGACTTAATGGAGACCCCTTGATGAAGTGAGAATCTGCATGCAAGAACAACAACTTATCAGCTTGAGCATTCTTGGCTCCTAATCGTAACTGAAACCCTCGATTAGCTTTACTACTCAGATAAATCACATTATCAGGTAACCAATTCGGACGCGCTCTCTTTTCTCCGTCAGTAATTATAATTTCTACACCAACTGGTCGCCAACTTTGTATTTCACTTAGAATTTCCTTTAGAGAATCATCATCATGAAAAGTTGGAATAATTATTGTTAACCACATTTAAAACACCACTGGTAATTTCGAAAAATAAAATTGATATGTTTTATTCTCGTCAACGCTTTCTGAAGCTAAGTCACAATAAACAGTTTTTTGATCAATTTCAATCGTGATACGCTCCAAATTACTACCCATCCATTTCTTCTCGAGGATATTCCCCTTAAAAGCTGGATATTCGGTTTTATTCAATTGTAATTGTCCAGAAAAAGGTAAATATAGCACACCTTTTTCTGTTACAGTTCTGACTTTTCCTGAATAAACAGGTGAAACAAAATCATTATTTGACAAACTTCCCTCAATAAAATTAGCTTGTCCCAAAAATCTTGCCACTGCCAAATTCTGTGGATTACTTTCCAATTGTTTTGGGGCATCCACTTGCATAATCTGTCCGTCGATCAAAATAGCTACCTTATTAGATAACATATATGCTTCAGTTTTGTAATGGGTCACAAATACGATCGTCAATTGAAATTTACGCTGTAATTCTTTAACGAAATCGAGCATTTCAATTCTTAAAGCCTCATCTAAACTAGAAAAAGGTTCATCCATCAACAATAACTTTAGATTTAGGATCAAGGCACGTGCCAAGGCCACCCGCTGTTGTTGTCCCCCAGACAATTCATCAGGATAACGATCGATCAGTTCTGATATTCCCATTGTTTCCATAATATCTTTAGCTCGTTGCTTCAATTCTGAACTATTAGTTTTTTTGACTTTGAGTCCAAAGGTTATATTTTTAAAAACGGTCATATGTGGAAAAAGCCGATAGTCTTGAAATACCATGATACCTTTTTCCACTTGTCCGTCTTCATTCAAGAATTTACCGTCTGTAGGACGATCGATCCCTGCTAAAATATTTAACAAAGTTGTTTTTCCACTTCCAGAAGGCCCCAGAATGGCAAAAATACTGTTTTCGTCAATCGTTAAATTGATTCCGTGCAGTATATGAGTATTTCCCTTTTGTTGGGAAATATTATCTAAATGATACATTAAGCCAGCTTCCTTCCTTTATGTGTGACCCAAACATCGATCAAATATAGAGGTATCAATGTTACCAACATGAACGTTATTCCATAAACTGCGGCGATTCGATACTTGCCCTCAGTTGTGAAGGGAAACATTCGTACTGATAAGGTTATATAATTACCGTCACCAATCAAAAGTGTTCCTAAATATTGAGTCATCGAAACAATATAACTCATCATGACTGCACCTTGCAGACCATTTTTATTAAGCGGAATAGTCACTTTAAAAAACGTTTGTAACGGCGTTGCACCTAAATTACGACTAGTCACCTCATATTTGTCTTTCCATAATATTAAATTATCATATAACAGTTTAATTGCATACGGTAAACAGAACAAAGTATGCGCACTTACCACACCAAAGAAGCTGCCGTTCAAACCATATTTGATCATAATGAAATCCATATTTGTCAATACGGCAATACTAGGGATTATCATTGGTAGATAAACTAAAATATTTAGTAATTTCTTACCCTTAAAATCATAATATGACAACGCCATTGCGGTAGGATATGCAATCAAAATTGTCAATACAACAGTTCCGACTGCAAGTTCCATACTAGACAATAGTGACGCTTGCATTTCTGCGTTAGTTATTAGAAAACGGAAATAATATCCCCAATCGACCCATTTAGGCCACAACGATGGATAATTCCAGGTTTTACTGATGGCTAACATAAAAATCACAAATAGGGGCATTAATACTAAAACAGCAAACAATAAATAGACTAATAATTTTAAGATTTTTTTAGATGCCACCTGTATGACCCCCTGGTAAATGTTTACTCAACCACAACACCAACCCGGCAAATGCAATTGAGAAAACAGATAATATCAAATTCAGGCTCATGATCATTGGCAATTGCGTATAGTCACCCTGAACGTAGAGATCATAGATATATACCGGCAGCATTTCTTTAGTCTGATTACCTAATAAATAAGGTACTTCATAAGAACCAAAGTTGAATGAGAAATTAATAATGAAAGCATTAACGATTGCCGGCATCAATAGTGGTAAAGATACTTTCCAAAACGTTTGCCATTTCGTTGCCCCCAGATTGTCAGCGACGATTCGGTAACGATTGTCCATTTGTCGTAAAACCAAAACTAGTGAAACTATAACAAAAGGAACCTCCTTCCATAAATACGTCAGGATAATTCCTATTTGCCACTGGTCGTTCAATAGTAGTGGAAAACTATTATAAGAATGTATGATACCAATTTTAGTCAACAAACTTGATACTAAACCCGTTTGACTGAGTAATTGAATCAAGGCCAACACAATAAAAATATGTGGCAACATGACTGGTAATTGAGCAAGTTTAAAGAAGGGCTTAGTAAATGGATTATCATTTCTTTTGAAAAGAAACGCCAATACTGTCCCGATAAAACACGCCATACCAGCACTAAATAGAGCAAAGATGAATGTTCTAAAAAAAATTCTTAGAAATACTTTGTCATTTAATGCATCAGTATAATAATGCAAACTCAACTTTTCCATACCCATTAATGGATAATAGCCAAAACTGGTTATTAAGGATTTAGCCAAGGCACTGAAAAAGAAGAATAGCATGAAAAGACAAAACGGACTTAATAACAAAATAAGTTTTCTTTTAGTCAGCATTCAAAACATGTTCTTTCCACAAATCTTCAATAATAGGAATCTTCTTAGCAGAAACTTCTGGAACACGTTTCTTAGATAATTCATCCATTGTCAAAGTATTGTTTTCTTTAGCTTGACCATTTAAATCATTAGTTATACTTGCTGGGACTTTGCTTCCAGAATATGGAGGAATAGCTGAACCATATTTGGCCTTCAAACGTTGTGTTTCTGCTTTCTTACTCAACATTGTATTAATAAGAACAGCAGCAGCTGCTTTATTATCAGATGTCTTTGGAACAGCAAGATAACTGTAGTTACCTACGGTACCTTTATCAAACACAAATGTATGGGCGTCATCAGTAAACTTACCATCAGCTCTTTGAGTTGCGGCATACATTTGATTATATGAGAAAGTCATTGCAATTTGGTGATCGGCAAACATTTTATCCATTTGAGCACTTGTCTTAGGATATGTCTTACCTTCTTGCCATAGATATGGTTTCAATTCATTTAGATAATCTAAACTTGGTTTGATAGCCTTGTAAACACCTGCTTTAGTTGCTGGTGCTTTGTTGATAGCATCAAAACCGACTGTTTCATAAATAATGTTTCTAACGAAAGCACTACCAGTAAAGTCTGGTGGAGCAACATATGTTAGCTTGCCAGGATTCTCTTTAGCCCATGAAAGTAATTTATCTGAACTAGTTGGATAGTCCCCGTTAAACATTTGTTTACTACCGATCATAACCAATTGGGCATTTCCGAAAGGAACTTCCATATTGTTGATCTTTGTACCCATATCACTCTTAGCATCAGGATCGCTACCTGAAATGTAAGTCTTCATATTTGGAATCAAAGAATTATCTAAATTGCCAGATAATAGTGATAGTTTTTTAGCTGTTAAGAAATTTTCACCATTGATCCAAACAACATCAATGTTTCCAGATTTCTTATTTGCCTCTTTTTCATTAGTCAACTTCTTAAGAATATCTTCAATATTCATTGGAACACGTTTAACTTTGATACCCTTTTCTTTCATCATTGGAGTAACAACATCGTCAACCCAACGATTTTGTGTATCAGAGCCACCATAACCATAGAAAGTTACAGTCTTACCTTTAGCTTCTTTCAAAGCTGTTTTATAGCTAGTTGGCATTTCTGATCCCTTAGAATCGTTACTCTTATTAGAGCAGCCACCTAATACAAACAAAGGAAGTAAAAACGCTAATAATACAATTAGCTTTTTGCCTCGCATAATATCCCCTCACTATATCATTTTTTTATGTTGCCCAATTTTTTTAGGTATATATGTCAATAAGAAAAGAATTACACCAAAAATGGCGAATTTGATCGACAACGATGTCGACAAACCTTCAGTCAGAATATCTGATGCCATGTAAGCATAGATAAAACAAGCTGGAAGCATTGTTAAACCCGAAATCGTTGAGAACTTCCAGAATCCCATTGGTGTCAATGCATAAGCATAGCTTTGCAAGGCATAAGGGAAAATTGGAACCAATCTTGTCAGAATTAAGAACGAAATACCATTCTCATTCACACCATTCATAATCTTATTAAAGGTAGGTTTATCACCATATTTTTTTATTACAGCATCTCTAAGCAAAGTTCTGCCTAAAACAAATGAAATACTTGCCCCTACTGTGCTGCCAACAACGGTTAACAGTCCGCCCAAGAATCCACCATAGGCGATCCCGGCAACGATAGCCAATAATCCTCCTGGTAGCATAAAGACGGCCGTAATAATACACAATAGAATGAAAGCAAAGTATCCAATAAAACCTTGCTCTTGAAACCAGGCCTGCATCGCCGAAACATTTTGCAGTTCATTGATCAAACCGGTTTCATAAAAGAAGATAATTCCTACGATCATTAAACCAATAAAAATTACTACTTTTTTCATTCCTACACCTCATAATCACAGTCACACTATCAATTATTTGGACATATTTAATTTTTTGTTTTGTTGTTTATTCATCATTACTTTACGTACGACCATTGAAACTACGATCAAGATAATGAATGAGATCAAGCCCATAAACATCAACATCTTGCTTCCGCCCAAGCTTCCTCCAACGAATGAATAAACAATAGTAGCTGGTAACTGACCAATTCCGGTAGCAATCATAAACTTGCCAACTTTCATATCAGTGAAACCTGCACCATAACTTACTTCGTCAAAAGAAACAAACGGTAGTAAACGTAAAATCACAATTGTATAATCACCATACTCATCGAAAAATCCATCCATTTTTGCTAGAGCACGTTTTGTGATTATTTTTTCAGCTAACGGACGGCCGATACCTCTGGCAATGTAAAAGCACAATAATGCACCCAACATAGCACTACCCCAGGATAATGCAGCACCAAAGTACCATCCGTATAGATACGCATTAGCAAATGTTAGAACAAATGCTGGAAGTGGAGCCAAAACAGATTGGAAAACCATCAATAATGTTGAAATTAAAGGTCCCCACATACCAAAGCTATCAATATAATCTCTGACACCTTTAATATCTAATTTTGCTAATAAAGCAGTCATTGTATCAATGAAATCTTTATAAGCCGGGATCCAGTAATAAAAACCGATCAAAAGACCTAGGAAAACAAGAGTCAAAACTAAACTAATCTTACTTTGAGTAGTTAATTTATTAATCTTATCTCCAGATTCAATTTTAGCAATCGGATGTTTTTTACTATCAACATATAAAGCAATTAACCAAACAATCAAAACGGCAAAGATAATTCCAGAAGTGACCCCAAACGACCACTGTGCATGGAATAATTCACGAACTGTTGCTCCCAGAACAACAATTAATGGTTGCCATCTATATGTCATTAATAGTAATAGGAATGTGACGACTGTAATACCCAGTGTTTCTGGGAATCTAAAGATTGCCCAGTTTTGTTGCAGATGTTTACCATAATACATGTAACAAAGATAAACAATTATCGCCACTATAGGTATTATCCACCCTAAAGGAATACGCATTTGCAGCCAAGTGGATTTCCAAGCCATTAAAGAACAAAGAATACCTATGACGACTCCGTTATAAAGAATCCGTAACCTTGTCATCTAATTATCTCCTCTTTATTTAACTTGCATAATAACTTTAACTTGTTTGCCATCCTTTGGTAGAACACTTGATTTACCAGTGAAATGTTCGCCATATGATGATCCATATTTAGAACCTGAAACAGTACCTACAGCACAGCTATCGAAACATAGAACACAACCAGTCTTCATCTTGTTATTCATAGCCATGTTTCCACCAAACTTGAAACCAAGATCTTTAACATCTTTACCATTAACTTGAACAGCTTTTTCTGCTCTCATTTTCTTACCATTAATTACGAAATAAACTTGAACTTTTGTACCTTTAACCTTTGTACCTGGTTTTGATTCCTTTGTTACATTATCGCCAGGTTTTGCGCCAAACTTCTTTAAATCGTTATAAACTGTTTTTGGCTGTACATCAGTTTTCAAAAGTGATTTGTTACCATTTGTTCCATCAACATTAACGATTACGTGACGTGTGCCTTGTGTAAAGTAAGTTCCGTTAACTGTTGTTAACATTGTAATTGTTTTTTTCTTTTTGTTCATTTGAATCGGATTATCTGATGATAACTTGGCTGCTTGTGCTGTAACATCTGAAACGGCAAACATGCCAATAATTACCAACAGACTAGCAAAAAAGCTAATTAATAGACTTTTTTTCTTCATTAAAGTATACCCCTATATTTTATTTAAGAATTTTAACATCCTTTGAACGTGGATCTCCTACTTGAACTTGATACTTAGATGGGTTCTTCTTATGAGCTTTGTCCCATGCGAACCAACCGCCATCATATACATGAACATTCTTCCAGCCAGCTTGGTATGTAATAAAGAAGGCTGTAGTTGCACGCCAACCAGTACCACAATAGAAGTCAATATTACTGTCTGACTTAATGCCCCATTTTTCCCATGTTGGAGCTAGATCAGCAGCTGATTTAACAGTGCCATCTTTATTTAATAAGTAAGCTACATCGGCACTTGTCTTACTTGACTTAGCATAAACAGCACCCTTTGGTTCACCCTTGTCTTTGATGTATGAGTAACCACTAGTCTTACCAGTGAATTCTTTCCATGAACGAGTACTTGCTAAAATAACATTAGGATCTTCTTTTTGTTGCTTCTTGAAATCAGCAGGTGTCTTGATTTCATATTTGGCATTTTCTGGATTCTTATCGCCAAAGTCTTTAGCTACAGTAACTTTCTTAGCTACACCCTTTTGTACTTTATAATTTCCTTTAGTCCAGCCATTGTATCCACCGTCTACGATTTTGATATTATTAACACCGGAAGTGAATGCTGCAAAGGCAACTCTTGAAGCAGCATTGACGTCTGTTGAATAGACGATCAATGTTGTTTTACTTGTAACACCATTCTTTAATAGAAGCTTTTGGATCTTACTTGTTGATAGAAGGTTCCATTGATTTGCTTCTGATTCAACAGAATTAGTATTAATGTGACGAGCACCAGGAATGTGACCCTTCTTAAAAGTCTTGTCATTACCATATGATGCTTCGAAGACTTTATAATTCTTAACATCTGTCTTTCCATTAATTACTTTGTTTGTCCATTTAGGACTAACGAATACTCTTGGACCGTCAGTTTGTTCTGTGTCGTCGTTTGATGCAATTGCATCAGCACTAACATTAGTAGTGTGCAATGCGGCAGCCAAACTAACACCAGCCAAAAGCACTGTTGCTGTTAAGAAAAGTTTTTTGAACTTTTTCATAGCCAATTCCCCCAATTTTTTTATAAGTTCATTACAAAAAGAAAAAATTTACAAAAATTGCATTAATGCCAAAAATTTGTTCTAAAATTTACCCAGATTCAAATTAAAAAACGTGTTCTTGATCCGCGAACAATCTTTGTTAATTTCTTCATTTGTAGCGCTTCCATTATATCATCTCTAAAAAAATATTAATACACTGTAAGCAAATTAGTTGACAATTTGTCATTTTTGACCATTTTTACTGAACACGTCTCTAGTTTACTTTGACAATTCCTTTATTAAGATAAAAATCAGTTACTGAAAATGTATCACAAGTTCACACTCTGTACTAAATGGCTGAACACAAAAAAACGATACCGAAGTATCGTTAAACAAAACACGTTAATTATTATCGTTATAATGTACTATCGGCATGATAGTGTATCATCAATAAATTTCTTTTCTAAATAATAAATATTATTAAGTGTATACGATCGATTACCACTACTATAACTATTTTGTGAAAAGATTCGAAGTAGACAACGGGATAGAATTACTTCTTATTAATTCTTACATTGATTTTGTCGGTTTAATTTTACTGCCGTAAGAATTCAAACATCGTTACTCTTAAGTATTATTTCTTAAAATCCTTAATTATAGTCACATACAATAACTAAAATTTCCATTTGTGAATAACGTTTTTATTCACCATGTGTCTTCCCTCGCATAACATGATCGGCATGCTCTAGTGTTTCATCAATAACATCTAAAATATGTGGATCATTTAATTTGTAATAATTGGATTTACCGACTTTTTTGGTACTAACCAATTGATATTGTCTTAAAAGAGCTAATTGATGTGAAACGGCTGATTGTTCGATTTCAAGTAAATTGACGATCTCGCTGACATTCATTTCTTTTTGTTCTAAAATATTGAGCATTTGCAACCTTATTGGATTATTGAGCATCCTTAATATTTTCTGTGATTCATCTAGTAGTTTTGGCTCAATAAGTTTGATATCGTCCAAATTGATTCCTCCTACATATGTTGATGTTTTCATATGACAATGTTATCATATGAAATATATTTGAAACGAGGTAATAAAATGTTAAAAGCTATTTTAACCGGTGTAACAGCATATATATCTACCAGTATAGACTATTTAATAATCTTGATGGTCATATTTGGGTCAACTAAACCAAAACAAAAATGGTTAGTTTACTTTGGAGATATCCTTGGAACTTCCATTCTAGTTATCAGCAGTTTGATCATGGCGTTTGTACTTGGGTTCATTCCTCAAGAATGGGTTTTAGGATTTCTAGGTTTAATTCCTATATTAATGGGACTAAAATTATTATTTTTTGGCGAAAATGACGACGATGATGCAGTTGAAAATGGCATGAATAGGCGTTCCAATGTAATCATAAACGTTGCTTTAATAACTGTTGCTACTTGTGGTGCCGACAATATAGGTATTTACGTACCGATCTTTGTTCAATCAAGTGTCAGCAGTTTAATAATTATCCTGATTACTTTCTTCTTCATGCTGACGTTATTTTGTTATATTGGATATTTATTAGTACGAATTCCTAAAGTGGCTGACATTTTAGAAAAATGGGGTAAGTATATTACTGCAATCGTATATATTGGAATTGGATTATTTATCTTGATTGAAAGTGGTACTTTTGAACATATCTTTTAGATGATTAATTTTGTTAAAGAATATTTTATTAAGTGGATGAGGCTTATTCGTTTGCCAAATCATTAGAAATTCGTTATTATTGTAAGGAACGTTTTGGGGGCGTTCTGGATTCGACATGTGTAGTAGCGTGTGGGTCGCACTTCGGTTTTCGTGTCCCGTAAAAACACACAGTTTATTATAACTGCAAAAAATAATAATTCATACGCATTAGCTGCCTAAAAACAGTCTAAGCGTGATCCGTCTGATTTTGCTCAAGGGTCAGAGCCGGGTCTCAAATTAATTGAGCTACGTTTGATTTGTCCAGCCTGAACAAGTTAAAAAGAGATTAATCGGGGTTAGCCGCTATGGCTAGCCAGGTTGTGCGGCGTTCATAGCGGCGAAATTTTAAATAGTACAACTATGAGTGTAGAAGCTCGCATTGCATTATGCTTGGACAGGGGTTCGATTCCCCTCGCCTCCATTTTCAGTATTTTAACCAATTTCATAGGTCTTGATATCGTTGATAAATGTACGTTTAGGAATTCAAAAGCTTCAATAAGCTTCAATATTTTTGATTAATCCGGACATTATCCGGACACAACAAACACAATTACATCGCGAGGGCCTTAATCAATCGTTAGTCGTATATGACTAGCGATTTTTATTTTAAAAAAGATCCTCAATCGCAATTATACGACTGAGGATCTTTTATGTTAGACAATCTTTAACTTGATCTAATACTGTGAAATTATTAATCATTTACTGAGTAGATAACTTTTTTAAAGCGTCAATTACACTGGTTTGACTTAAAATTTCTTTTAATGCATTTTTTTTGTTTTCTTTAACTTGAACTTCAGTGTAAATATTAGAAACTTTTACAATTTTATTCATTTTGATTTACCTCTCATAATAAAATTTTTCGTAGTTCGTTCAATATCATAACTAACATTATCAATTATGAACATGTAGACATCATACTCCGAACATCTTCCGTTAGCAATTCTTATAGAAATTTTTTCATACAAATCCGATTTATCTTGTCCATTATCAAAAATGTAAAAATTCAAATACAAAAACATTAGTGCGGCAATTAATCCCGTACGCTTATTACCATTAGAAAACGCTTGATAGTAAGCTGTTCTATACCAATACTTTGCTGCTTTATGAGCAATCGAAGGACTAGTATCTAAATCAAAACAAAAAGAATCTCTGACAGAACTTACGGTGTAATCCAGTGTACTACTATCAGTAACTCCTCTTTTGCCATAAACTCCATCTTCTTTAAAAATATCCTGTGCAGCTTCATTATATTCAATCATATCATCCATGTTCAAATATATAGTTTCAATACCCATAATTAAGTATTTCTTTAATACCTTACCATCTAACTCTACTATTATTTCACCATGTTCATTATCCACCGGTTCACTAGAAACGGTTAGTTTCTTGTCACTGAGATTTTTATATTGTCTATGCATCTGACGTTGTAATATATACAACAAATCTTTAATTTCTTTCTCTGATTGATAGGTCCAATAAATTACACCTTGATACCTTACTTTTTTATATAGTATTTTGAAGTCTTTCATTTTACTATTATATCAAAAAAAGAGGTTATCCATCTATTGTTGTAATAGATGGATAACCTCTTTAATTTATTTGGTAGCATTGTCGAATGTCTTCCATAGTTGTCGGTTTGATATCCCCTTCAACGTCAAAATAGATAGTTAATTTGTTGCGCACCGGCAGTGGCGACAGCTCCATCAGTGTAATCATAATCGCTCATGAATCTGTTTGAGTCCCAGACCTCAACTAATTGAACACCATCAATAGATGTAACACGTGATTCTAATGCTGTTAATCCAACATTTTGATTAGTAATTTGACGATTGAACTCTGATGAACGTTCCAAAGCATCCATTGTAGCTGATGACACGAATCCAGTAATGTTAGCGGGATTGTACTTCCTGATTGGTAAAATGGCTGACTTTAATGATGAATATGCATTATCTTTTGTGATTGTTTCACTCAATTGATGTTTTGTTTCTGTTTCCTTTAACGCATCGAAATCAGCGGTATTCTTAACCATTGTTGAGAATCTATATGAATCCAATTCAGGTTGAACATGTGTTGTGATGAATGAATTGGATATATTGGCCATTGCTAATTCCTGATTAGTTTCATCAACATCTTGATTATCAACGAAGAATTCAATATCACGATCTTGACCCATTGTGTATGTGTCCTCATCGTCTGTTACTGAACCTTCATTGTATCCTTTAGTACGTGTGTGATCCTTTAACCCAGATGTTGTGATGTTACGTAGCTTGAATGATTTACCACCATTAAACCAGTTAACTTGGGGGATACCCAAAGTTGCTGTAACAAGCCCTTCTGTAATCTTTTGATCAAGTTGTTGACCATATTGTGTTGCGTAATTAAATGTAGCCATTTATTTAGTCCTCCTTAATATTGTGTAGACCCAGCGCTTTAGCAAATGCATCATCGTTTGTAGGTGCTCCCGAAGGATTACCACCAGCGGTTGCGTTGATTGCTGACTTGTCTGGTTCGCCGGATTGAAACAAGTAATCATGATCTGTTTTTATATTGTCCACTTGCTCCTTTAATCCCGTTAGTTCAGATTTATCAGCATCAAACTTAACTGTGTCAGTATCGATGAATGGCATTACTGCCTTTACATCCCTGACACCGGCATCCTTAAGGTAGTTTTCAACTGCGTTACCCTGCTTAACTTGTAGCAAGTCATTAGCAGCCTTCTGATCATTATCTTTAATAGTGGATTCAAGATTCTTGATAGTTTCTTGAAGATCATCACTATTGCCAACTTTTTCACCTAAATCCTTGATTTGAGTATCACGATCGGTTACTTGAGATTTTAAGCTGTCTCTTTCTTGCTCGGCCGTAGCAAGTTTAGAATTGACACCCTGGACATCTTTACCATATTCGGTCATGACCTTTTCAATTGATTCATCTGTTAAACCTAAGTCTTTTAAAAATTCTCTTTTCATGCGTAATCTCCTTTTACGTTTTTTTACGATGTACGACATCGCAGAATTGATTGCATAAAAAATAAGCAGTTTAATGACTTACTTAGGTCAATTACTATTTGTTCTTCTTTCTTTTATCATTAATAATTTTTCTTACTCCAGCGACAAATTTATCGTGATCTAATTCTTGCTCTTTTGTTGGATTACCCTTTTTGATTACAGATAGATGATTTAATTCATCAGAATCTCCACGCCACCTTCTATCAGAGTATGGTTCACTATTTTTCTTTTTCAAATTCTTCAACCTCCATGATTGGTAATCCATTTTGGATATACTGTTTAAGAATCTTAAAAGAAGTTCCATTTTTGAATAAAACTTCCTTTTCATTATCATTGTATCCTTTAAGATCAACGGCATTAGAATATTTTCTTATGATAATTCTCAAATCATCATTGTCATCATATACTGACTTAGAAGTCGAAGAAAATCCCTTTTCAGTATAAACATCACCAATACTCTTGTCTGAAACGAATTCGCCCAATGACTCTCTATCAAAAAAATACGACCTGTAAAGTGGTTTATCTGATTTATATTTAGGAAGTTTGTTTAAAGCCGAATTTAAATCATTAATTGTTTTCTGTTGCTCATCTGAAAGCTTTGTACCTCTACGTAATGCATCATTTATCTTATAAGAGTCTGATGAAACATATTTTAAAATGGCGCCTTTTTCATCATGAGTTAATTCGGGTTTTACTGGTTGTATTCTCTCACGACTATAATTTTGTTTCAAGAATTCGTTATCTTTAATCAATTTTTTTATTTCTGACGAATGGTGGTTATGTTTTGCTTTTAATTTACTAATATCGTCAGCCGTACCAATCTTTTTTGCCGCATTAAGTTGTTTTTTATCATTCTTAATACGGCGTTCAAGTGCACGCTGTTTCTGCTGAATTTTACCTTTTTCAATAGCCTCATCAGTATCAGGATGAGTAAACGGGTTAGTTGAAACTCCTTCAATATAAGGGAACAACTCATGATGGCAATTAATGCCCTGAGTACCTCCAGCCTCCCCATATCCATGATTATAGATTGAATCATACTTTGGATTATATCTTGGATCACTAGATGGAATCGTATTAACTACTAAACCTTGAATCGGTGCACAGGCAGGACGTGAGGCCGCATGACTACTCATCATAGCTAGAGTTACATCATATTTATCCATCACATTCATACGTGTTTTGTTGTATGTGTTATGTGCGGCAGTATTGATAACCATTCGGGTGTAACCTTCAAGCGACCAGTTGTGACCAGCCTTATCAACTAGATTGGTCTTCATCCCCGCTTTGACCCATTTATTAACGTTATCGAATACGGCTTGTTCGTGGGTTTTAAGACCCACAATAGTTTCAATGGTAGATTTATTGATAATGTCTTGATATGTCCTAGTAGCACTATTCTGTCCGTAATTTCGACTAATCAGTGATTGATTAACAACGTTGTTCATGCTGCCATATGTCTGGGCCCATCAGTCCGCCCAATAAAGCTGTGCTATCAACACTAATCTTTGAGCGTTGCATCATATTGGATAACTGAGAGTTCAAATCGTCTTCAATCTCGATTCCATTATCAACGATCAATTTCTTGATCATCGGTTCGGCTTGACCAGTTACTTCTGATAATAATTTAATAACGTCATCCGTCAGCATCCCCATCTTAGATAATTGTTCGGCTTGCCACATCAACACATTATCTTTATTGACATCCTTATAGTTTGAATCTTTTAAGTAGAAGATTATTCGATTAAATATCTGCTTTTCCAAATTGGAGTAAAGAGATGTGATATCATCAGCGCTATTTTGCATGTAGTTCTCATTAATCACCGTCACCACCACCTAAGAGGGTGTTTTCATCCCCCGAAGTGGTATCTGTGGTAGGTTCTTGCTCTGATTTAATCTTCTCTAATTCATCTAATGCATCACTATCGGTCAACCCATAGTTTCGAGCTAAGAATGTCTGCTTAGATAATGCACCAGCAATTACATTTTTGAGATCCTCATCCATTTGTTTATCCTTATCAACAAACACACCATCATCATAGTGAATCTTGATTCCGATATTGTTTAAATCAAGATTGGAATCACTAAATTTAGGTGTTTGACCATTGAATAATTCTTTGGTCATCGCTAATTCAAGGATAGATACACATATGTTTTCGATGAACTCAGATACATTAGTTAGCAGGCTCGATCGTGTCTGATATGTAAGACTGTTCTCAGATACAACTTCCGTAGCCGTCTTCATACCAGTGTTGGCGTCAAAACTAAATGAACCAGGCGACATCCCAACATCGGCTTCTAACTCCTTTAACCAGTAATTAATCGAATCTGTATATTGTTGAACCCTAATATCATGAGTTAAGTCAGTGATATTCATATCAGCTTCACCCATCAACTTAATAAACACGTCAGTGTCAGTATTAAAGGTTGGCTTGTGTGCTGTGTCATCAAACCTCATCATTGATTCAGGCACTGCCACTGTTCTACGTCCATTCTTAACTTCCCACATAAACGAATCATGCGTCATGTTCAAGTTATCCAGAGTAGCATGACAGTTATCAACGATACCAACACCTAATGGACTTTCAAGGTTAATATTGTTAGCTCCAGGCATTTTTAGGTAAACAAAAAGTGGTCTAACCATCTGATTACCAGATAATTTAACCACTTCTTCTAAATCGGGATATATTGTATTTAATGGATAGCGTGTACCAACTTCGTGCTTACTATCACTTCTATATAATTCGTTAGTAATTTGATACGAATCATCATCAATTTTTTATTTACTAAGATCGTCGGGAAACTTGGTGAATACAATTTTCCCATCATGATATCGAGGGATCAAATGGATATGACAATGCATGATTGCCTGACCACCTGCAGGGTTAACATTAACATCAATGTTATATCCATCTGGATGAAATTCATTGTCCAAATATTTTTTTGCTTCATTCAATAAACTATACATGGCGACCATTTCCTCTTTGGGAACATCGAAGAAAGTTGGATGATGCCTTTTTGAAATTATCAAAGAATGCCCTTTTGTTACAGGGTGAATATCGAATAGCATCCCTGCATATTCGTTCTCAATCACATAGTTTCTATTTTTTGGATCACAAAATATACAGTCTTTCATTATCTAATTCGCCTTCCCTAATATAGTGGTATTTTAACATTCTTTATTAATGATCTAACTTTTTCTTCTATTATATGTGCTTATAATCTTCAGAATATATTAATGGACATAATTGATATTTAAGTGTATTGTTTATCTTAATGTTTTTAATAAAAAAGCCGATAATCGAGTGCCAAACTCGAATTATCGGTTTTTATTCTGAATTTTAATAAATTATGAGGGAGGTAAAATATGGGGAAAAACAAAAGATCCATTTATATCTTAGTATTCAGTAACTTTTTAATCTGTTTAGGAATTGGTTTGGTAATACCTGTCACGCCATTTATCAAGAATGAGTTCCATTATACAACATCTGACATGGGAGTGATGACGTCATTATTCGCTTTTGCACAGTTTATCGCTTCACCGATCGTCGGAAAATTATCCGATAGGGTTGGACGTAAACCAGTCATTGCCATAGGACTATTCATTTACATGATTTCAGAATTTATTTTTGCTATGGCAATATCACTGCCAATCTTTAATTTATCAAGAATTATTGGTGGTATTTCTGCCGCTATGGTTATTCCAACTTCAATGGCTCTTGCTGCAGACTTAACTGATTTGAAGAATCGTGCCAAAGTTATCGGCTGGTTGTCGGCTGCTTTTAGTGGCGGTTTGATCCTTGGCCCTGGTCTTGGTGGTATGTTAGCCAATATTGACTACAAAACACCATTCTGGGTTGCCGGAGTTATGGGATTGATCAGTGCTATCTTTACTCAAGTATTCCTTAAAGAAGATAACAAAACACGCGAACTGGAAAAAGAGGAACAGCTTCGAGAACAAAAAAAAGGTATCTCTTCAATTAGAGCTATCCTAACTGCTCCAATGGTAATGCTTTTCGCTATGATCTTAGTAGCATCTTTTGGACTACAAGGATTCGAAAGTATTTATAGTATCTACGTTAACCAAGTTTTTAACTTTGGACTAGGAACAATCGCTCTAGTTTTGACATTAAACGGGATCATTTCCCTTATTTTACAAGTGACTGCCTTCAATTGGATTATTGTTAAAATTGGTGAAATGAACTTGATCAGCTGGTGTTTTCTACTCAGTGCCATCTGTGTTTTCTGGATCACACAAGCTCATTCAAAAATCGAAGTTATCGTAGCTACATTGATCATCTTCTCCGCCTTTGATTTATTGAGACCTGCTATCACTACGCTTTTAACTAAGTCTAGTGAAAGTAACCAAGGTTTGATCAATGGTATGAACATGTCACTAACTAGTATCGGTAATATTATCGGACCTCTAATGTCTGGGGCATTGATGGACTGGAATACTCACTATCCATATATCGTTGCTGCTATTATTCTAGCAATTTCTTACCTATTCACATTAGTTGTTAAAAGATTTCCGATCATACCTAAAAAAGCATAACGAAGGTGTTTCCAAAAATGGAAACGCCTTTTTATTTTTCAAAAATAACCCTATAATTAAGTACTTGAGAACATGCAAAAGGATCTGATTTAATGAACACACTTACTAAACACTTTTTAAAGGAAACCAGTCAAAAAAATATCATTCGTCAAAATGAGATCAAAAATCTGAATTCTGCTAAAAATTCACTTTGGATCAATGTTGGTATTTACATTGTGATAACAATAATAGAATATTGGCTATCAATCATTGGCAATTCACAAGCCTTACGAGCTGATGCATTTAACAATTTATCCGGTGTTATTTCAACAGTTATTTTAATAATTGGATTATTTGAGGCTACTAATATTGACGATGATGATTTTGTCGGAAAACCTCTATCCAAAAAATATGGACGTAGTAAAAACACACTACAATTATCAAGATTCCGACTGGAAACTGTCTTCACGCTGATAACTAGTTTTGTTATCATCTTGATTGCTTTACAGATCATCGTTCAAGGTGGAGTTGGATTATTTCATTTAAAAGGAAAAACCAGCCCTAATCTGTTATCCGCCGCTGGTGCTGGGATGGCAACATTATTAATGATTATCGTCTGGTATCTGAACCATCACAATGGTAAAAAATTGCACAGTACATCCCTTTTAGCAGCCGCTAAAGATAGTTTTGGCGATGTCATTACCAGTTTGGGAACAATGGTCACCGTTTTATTATCTTATTCTTTAGGATTACCTTGGCTAGATAGTGTTGTCAGTATCGCCATCGGAATATTTATTCTCTGGTCTGGGCTGATGATCTTTCAGGAATGCACACTAAATCTTGCTGACTATGTTGACCCTACTCTGGAACATAGTATTAAAGAAGCTGTTTTAAAAATACCAGATGTTCATGATGTTTTAGAATTGCGCAGTCGTTACAACGGAAATATTTTTATCGTCGACATGTTTATTTTGATCGACCCTAATAAAACAACTATTGACATTTATGATCTCGATGAACAAATTGAAAATAAGCTACGAGAAAAATTTAATGTTTTTGATACCACTATTACTGTAGTACCTGATATTAAATAATTTTATTTGTTAGAGGTACTATCTATTTAATGAAAAAGCCTTATAAGCAGTATATCCTGCCTGTTCTAATAATTGTGGTGTTAGTAGTATAGCCTGCTTCAATGACATTGGACCTGTTGTTGAAGATAAAACTAAATCAATACCATTTTGATATACTTGCTCGATCCCTGAACCGACACTGCCAGCAACTGCAATTACTGGTAAATCAAATTTCTTAGCTAATTTTGCTACTCCGATCGGTACCTTGCCCATAACAGACTGACCATCAATTTGGCCTTCACCGGTTATTACTAAATCAACATCTTTCATTCTCTGTTCAAGATGTATCAGTTTCATAATTTCTGTGATGCCGGACTTTACCGTCGCATTGCAAAAAGCCATTAGACCAAATCCCACTCCACCGGCGGCTCCTGCACCCGATTTTATTGAGAGATCTTTATTTAGAACTTGAAATGTTTTATCTGCTAGGTTTCTTAATCCTTTCTCTAAAGATACAACTTGATCTTTCGTGGCTCCTTTTTGAGGACCAAAAATTACAGTGGCCCCAGTCTTTCCTACTAAAGGATTACTGACATCAGATAAAGCTATGATGGTTGTATTCTTTAATCTAGGATCAATTTGAGAAATATCAATTTTGGCTAAGTTTACTAAACTACCACCGCCAAATGACAGTTCATTTCTAAATTCATCTAAAAAATGTACACCCAATGCTTGAGCCATTCCGACCCCACCGTCATTAGTTGCACTGCCACCTAAACCAACATAAATCTTCTTTGCATTCTGATCTAGAGCTTTTTTGATCAACTCACCAACCCCGTAGGTAGTGGTTTTATCGGGGTTCAGTCGATCTTTTATCAAAGTTATCCCACTAGGTTCGGCGACTTCGATCACGGCTGTATGATTTTCGACCATTCCCCAGTTAGCTGAAACTGATTCTCCTAATGGACCGGTAACGGTAGTTTTAATGATTCGGCCATTTAAAGCATTAACAACGCTGTCGACAGTCCCCTCACCGCCATCAGCTATTCCATATTTATACACTTGTGCATTACTATCGGCTTTTTTAATGCCGACTTCCAGATAATTACTTATCTCAATTGAACTAGCACTGCCTTTAAATGAATCTGCTGCAATCAGTATTTTTGTCATGATATGCCTTCTAAAAATGTTTTAATACCAATCTAGCATAGTCAAAAATTTAAGTAAAACTGGCTTTATGATAAGCTATGCATGGATATATTAATTACATTTTAAAGGAGGAACATCGTGAGACAAATTACGTTTAATCAACAAAATGCTTCTGCTATTGGATTAGGGACCTGGCGTATGGGCGAAGGAAACAACGCCAAAAATGAAGAAGAATTGAAAACAATTCAATATGGTCTTGATCATGGCATAACAGTGCTGGATACGGCTGAAATGTATGGTGATGGAAAATCTGAAACACTAATTGGAAAAGCCATTCAAGGTTACAATCGTGATGACTTTCAATTGATCTCCAAATTTTATCCTAACCACGCTACTCCTGAACTAATAAAAAGTAGTCTGGAAAATAGCCTCAAACGTCTTAAAACAGACTATTTAGATTTGTATCTATTACATTGGCGCGGTGCAACTCCGTTGGCCGAAACCATTGCAGGTTTACAGGCTGTTCAAAAAGCTGGGTATATTAAAAATTGGGGTGTCTCAAACTTTGATATTGCTGATTTAAAAGAACTCGATAGCCTGGCTGGTGGTAATGAATGCCGCGTCAATGAAGATCTATATAACGTTGCCAGTCGTGGGATCGAATATTCGATTTTACCATGGCAAAAGGAGCACAAAATGTCATTCATCGGCTACTCACCTTTTGGCTCAGATGGCGGAGATTTTCTAACTATCAAACCAATATTAATCGAAATGGCTAAACAAAAACATGTCACGGTCTATCAGCTATTATTGGCCTGGGTCTTGAGAAATCATAATATTCTCAGCATACCTAAGTCCAGCACTATCGAACATCTGAAAGATAATATGGCGGCCGTTGATATTAAATTTACTGCTGACGAATTAAAATTAATTGATTCTGAATATCCAAAACCAAATAAAAACACCCAACTTGAAGTTATTTAAGTTATTTGCTATTCTTATTTGAAATCAATACCACCGCCGGGTGTATAGAAAAAGAGTACTCTTAACAATTCCATTAGGCCTAAGAAGGAATTGCTAGGGGTACTCTATTTTTTTGGAGGAAAATATTATGAATTGGATTTATTTGATTACTGCAGGTTTGTTCGAGGTGATTTGGGCAACAACTATGAAGCTCAGCCATGGATTCACTAAATTAAATTATACTGCTTTAACTATTTTAGGGATGATCGCCAGTTTTATACTATTGGCCAAGGCTACTAAAACATTGCCGTTAAGTATCGCTTATCCTATCTGGACAGGAATAGGCGCTTTGGGAGCTATAATCGTTGGATTTGTTTTCTTCGGTGACAAAATATCCCTCTTAACTTGGCTCTTTATCGTTCTACTTTTAATCAGTATTATTGGAATCAAACTTACGACCAGTAATTAAGTGGTAAAATTGGATTCATAAATTAACAAACAAGGGAAGAATTATGAAACGGATTGAATATTTAATTATTGCGTTAATAAGTATTATCGGATTCTCATTTACAACTACCACAGTTTTTGCTAAAAATAACTTGAGTTCAGTTGAACATGATGTCAATCATGCCTCTGCGAGTGAACCACTGGTATTTTCACATCGAGGTAGTCCTTACAATAGTCCTGACCATTCATTCAAAGGTTACGATCAAGCCATTAAAGATGGTGGTCAATATATCGAACAGGACGTTTGGCTCAGCAAAGACAATGTTCTTTATGTTTCTCACGATAATAATTTAAAGAATTCAACTGGGAAAAATATTAACATCTCTGAATCAACAACAGATCAGCTTTCAACTGTAAAATTGCGTAACGGTGAAAATCTTCATAAACTAAGTGATGTTTTCGATAAGTACAAAAAATCGATCCACTATATTATTGAAACCAAGAAAAATGCTGGCGATAATACTGATACAGAAAAAGCTCTTGTTAAAGAATTGAATAATTACCAGATGAATAAAAACGTAATTATGCAAGATTCCAGTATTCCTGGTATTAAGGAATTTCACAGTAAAAAATCTCAAAGAAATGTTCCGATCCTTTGGCTAATGGATTCTGTAACCCAGCGACAATACTTAGAAAAGATTAATAATGCACCTAAATATATTACTTTCGTATCGGTTCCACTGGAACAGTTAACACCTAAAATAATTAAAACTGCTCACAAAAATGGTTTTAAGGTCAATACTTGGATTATCAACACTTATAATGATAATTACAACGCATTGAAGACCTATAAAGTTGACAGTTTATTTACTAATAATACTAAAGAAACTTTGAAACTGATCCACAAATGGAAATAGTAAACATTAAAAGGGCAGGTATACTGAAATCTATCAGTATACCTGCCCTTTTTGGTGCAAAATAATTTTAACCTGGAAGAATATTAATTATATAAAGTAATCCGATAAAGATGAAGAAAAGAATGTACATTATTGGATTGATTTCTTTTCTTCTACCGGCTGCAATCATTGTTAGTGGATATGCCAAAAATCCAAAGGCAATACCGTAAGAAATATTGTAAGTTAGCGGCATTCCAACAATTGTCAAAAACGCCGGCATGGCTATTTCAAATTTTTCCCAATGAATCTGCTTCATTGATTGGGCCATTAAAATACCGACAATAATCAAAACAGGCGCAGTTACATTAGTAGTAACAACCATTAAAAGTGGTGAAAAGAACATCGATAAAGCAAACATTACACCGACAACTAAAGATGTTAATCCGGTTCTACCACCGATGGCGATACCAGCACTTGATTCAACATAAGCAGCAGTTGGAGTTGTACCCATTACCGAACCACCCAGCATTGAAATTGAATCAGCCATAAGTGCTTGTCCGATTCTTGGCATTTTATTATCTTTCATGAAGCCAGCCTGTTCAGCTAGTCCAATCAGAGTTCCTGCCGTATCAAAGAATGCCACTAACAGAAATATCAAAACAACCGCCCAAAGTTGTGGTTGGCTGATATCACCTAAGTGAGCAATCCCGACTCCAAATGTTGGTTTCAAACTAGGAATTGTCGAAATAATATGAGTTGGTAATTTAATAAGTCCGGTAATAAGTCCCAAAATAGTTGTCATTACCATTCCAATAAAAATTGAACCCGGAACCTTTCTAGCCATTAAAATACCCGTAACAATTAATCCGAAAATAGTTAACCATGTTGTTGGAACAGTGAACGAACCCATTGCTACAAGAGTTGACTTGCTTCCAACGATCAATCCTCCGCCTTTTAATCCAACAAAGGCTATAAAAATACCAATACCAGCCGCAATAGCCAATTTCAAATCGTGCGGTATTGAATTAATTACGATCTCACGCAATTTTACTACTGATAATATCAAGAAAAGAATACTTGAGATGAAAACTCCCGCCATTGCAGTTTGCCAAGGAATCCCCATTGCCAAAACAACCGAATAAGTAAAGAAAGCATTATCTCCAAGTCCTGGTGCAATTGCAATTGGATAGTTTGCCAAAATCGCCATCAAAACTGATCCCAAAATCGCTGAAAGAGCCGTAGCTGTGAATACAGCTCCTTTATCCATCCCCGCATCACCCAAAACTTGTGGATTAACAAACAAAATATAAGCCATCGAAACAAATGTTGTCAGACCCGCTAATACTTCACGTCTAACAGTTGTATTTGCTTCTTTCAAATGAAATAATCGTTCAACGAAGCTTAAATCCTTTGCCGTAGATTCCAATATTAATCTCCTTTTGAAAATATATTTCTATACTCGAAGTATCGCAAATATGAAAGCAAAGGTCAAGTAAAATACGATTATTTTTAATGTATAACCATTATATTGTTCGTATTTTATAATGATTTAGTTATCCAAATTCTTTGATTATCAGCAAAATGTGTATTATTCTTAACTATAAACAGTACGTAAGGAGTTATTCATTTGCTTTCAAAAACTATCACAACAAAGTTTGTTTACGGGCTTCCTAAGGCCGAATTGCATGTTCATTTAGAAGGTACTTTAGAACCCGAATTAAAGCTCGCTTTGTCTCAAAAGAATCATATTGATATTGGTCAGACGAATGTTGAAGATATACGGAAAACCTATAAATTTAATTCATTACCATCATTTCTAGCTGTCTATTACTCAAGTATGATGGTTCTTCAAACTGAAGATGATTTTTATCAACTTGCTATGGAATATTTAAAACATGCGAAGGAAAATAATGTTCGCCATGTCGAAATGTTCTTTGATCCCCAAGGACATTTAGCTAGAGGTATTAATTTTGATACAGTTATAAATGGTTACTATCGAGCTTGCCAAGATGCCAAGGCTTTAAATATCGACGCACAATTGATCATGTGCTTTTTACGAGATATGCCGGCACAATCTGCTAACGAGATATTATTAATGGCTCAACATCATCGTGAAAAAATTATCGGTATCGGTTTGGACTCCGATGAACATCACAATCCACCTTTGAAATTTGCTTACCAATTTGCCAATGCTACCTCCCAAGGTTATCGTACTACGATGCACGCTGACATTGATCAAGTCAATTCTATTGAACATATTAAACAAGCTTTAGAAATCATAAACGTGAATCGTTTGGACCATGGAACAAATATAGTTGAAAATCCAGATTTAGTCAGATGGGTTGCACAAACTCAGATTGGTTTGACTACTTGTCCGCTATCTAATAAATTTATTTCTGATGATTCTAAAGGTAAAGAAATCTTGGACTTACTAGATCAAGGTATAAAAATTTCAATAAATTCAGATGATCCAGCCTACTTTGGAGGCTATATTAGCGACAATTACCTTGCCTTGAATACAGAATTCGAAGTATCAAAAGAAGATATCATCAAGCTAGCCAAAAACTCATTTGAAACTTCTTGGATCAGTCCTGTTCAGAAACAAATATATTTGAACGAAATTGATAATTACGTTAATAATTACGAAGAGTAAACAAAAACCGATACTTACATTCAAGTATCGGTTTTTTGATCGAACTATGAGTATTCTGCTATTTCATTAATATCACATGGAGTAGTTCTACAACAACCACCTATTAATCTGGCACCGGCATCGATCCATTTGGGTACTAATTCTTTGAAAGACCTAGTTTGAGGATTAGGTTGCCAAGTTTTTGTTTTAGGATCATAGATATCTCCATTATTAGGATAAACGACGATCGGTTTCTTTGTTACTTTTCTAATGTTAACAATAGAATCTTCAATATTTTCTAATTTAGTGCAATTCACTCCGATCGCGGCAATCTGTTGGTTATCATTAAAGTACTTCACTGCTTCATTCAACGGCGTGCCATCACAAAGTGTCTGACTATCCTTGATACTAAATGACATCCAGGCAGTTTTCCTGGGAAATTCAGTATTCAGTAACTTGGATAGAGCCTTGGTTTCTTCAAAATTTGGCTGTGTTTCAAATGCAAATAAGTCAACCTGAGCTTCATTCAAAAGTTGCATTCTTTGACGATGAAAATTCATAAATTCAGTGATTGATAAATCGTAGTCGCCACGATATTCACTACCATCGGCCAAATACGCACCATATGGCCCAATACTACCGGCGACCAATAAGTCACTATTTTTGAACTCTCCTTTGGCCGATTGAGCAAGTTGTACCGCTTTAATAATTAATTTTTTTGATTCAGTTTCACTCAAACCGAATTGTTGAAATTTTCCCACGTTAGCCTGATAGGTATTGGTCGTAGCTACTTTAGCACCAGACTTAAAGTAACTTTCATGTACTTCCTTGATGGCCTCAGGATTCTTGATTAATGCCATAGCTGACCACAACTCATTATCGGTATCAATGCCGTGCTTCTCCAATTCAGTTGCCATCGCTCCATCAAGTACCAATAGAGAATTATTTTTTAGTTGATCAGAAATATAATTAATCATTTTGCACCTTCAATTCCTTTTTTTAATTGTTATTTAAATTCAAAAAGTTTAAAGTGTCTTTATTAAACTTTTCTCATCTTATTCTAATAATAGCTAATATGCAAGGGGGATTATCTTGGGGGATAAAGACGTACACATTAAATTAAAGAGAAATATGGAATCAAGACATCTTCTGATGATCTCATTGGGAGGTGTCATTGGAACTGGACTATTTTTAAGTTCCGGATATACAATTCACGAGGCCGGTCCAATAGGTACAATTTTGGCCTACGGAATTGGAGCCATTGTCGTTTATCTAGTCATGTTATGTCTAGGTGAACTATCAGTTGCGATGCCTGAAACTGGCTCTTTTCACGTCTATGCTGACAAATATATTGGACCTGGCACTGGGTTTACAGTGGCTATTTTATATTGGCTCACTTGGACAGTTGCTCTAGGATCAGAATTTACCGCAGCGGGATTGATCATGCAGACCTGGTTTCCTAAATCCCCGACTTGGATCTGGAGTGCGTTGTTCATGCTTGTTATTTTCGTATCTAATGCACTTTCAGTTAAATTTTTTGCGGAAACCGAATTTTGGTTTTCTAGTATTAAAGTTATTGCAATTATAATTTTCATTATTCTTGGCGGTTTGGCAATCTTTGGGGCTATTCATATCAAAGGTTACACTCACGCTCCAATGTTTAATAATCTTTTTAAAGATGGTATCTTTCCTAATGGATTTAAAGCTGTTTTCACAACTATGCTGACAGTTAACTTTGCCTTTTCAGGAACAGAATTGATCGGTGTTACTGCCGGTGAAACTAAAGATCCTGGTAAAAATATTCCTCGTGCAATTCATACTACATTGTTAAGATTAGTGATCTTCTTTATTGGTAGTATTGTTGTTATGGCGGCCTTGATTCCATGGCAAAAAGCTGGAGTAAACCAAAGTCCATTTGTACTAGTTTTTAAAAGTATTGGCCTACCATTTGCTGGAGATTTAATGAATTTCGTCGTTTTAACTGCCATTTTATCGGCTGCAAATTCTGGACTATATGCCTCAACTAGAATGCTGTGGTCATTGGCTCATGAAGGTATGATTCCTATGCGCTATGCAAAAACTAATTCTCGTGGTGTTCCTTTAATTGCTTTATCACTAAGTATGCTGGGCGGAATATTGGCATTAGTATCTAGCGTTGTTGCTGCCTCTACGGTCTATCTAATTCTCGTTTCGATTTCTGGATTAGCGGTGGTTTTTGTCTGGATGGCAATTGCCTTATCTGAAATCAATTTTAGAAAAAGTTGGCTGAAGTCTGGGCATACTGTGGACGAATTGAAGTTCAAGACGCCTTGGTACCCGGTAATTCCTTGGGCAGCGTTCATTATGAGTTTATTATCCTGTTTCTTGATCGTCTTTGATCCTAATCAAAGATCAGCCTTATTTTATATGATTCCATTCGTTCTATTATGCTATGGAGTTTATTATGGAAAAGAATATTTGAAAAAATCATAAAAATCGACCTTAATCATAAATTTTAAGTTTGTCTATTTTCAATCCTTCTGACTAATTTAGACTTTTTATTAATTCATGTAAATACCCACAAAGAGGCGTTGTATCACATCTGAGATAATCTGATATGATACAACGCCTCTTTTTTTTTAAAACTAATTATTATTTAAATATGGATAATGTGCCATCTGTGGTACATCATCCCAATGGACTGGATAACCAGCACCATGTGCACAAAAGACTGATCCTGGTGTATTTTCTAGATCTGAAACTGGATCATAATCATATTTATCAATGATTTCTTCTGCATTATGGCAAGGTCGGTATCCATCAACGAAACATTCGACCTGACCTTCACCATGAGTATAGGCATTAACTTCTTGAGCATAATCGCGCATTTCTGAAACGGGTGCATTACCTGTCAATATTGACATACCATTGCCTGCATCTTCTGGCGTATTAAAATTTCCACTCATCTTTTGAACATCACTCATAGCACGGCCGACTTGTTCTTGATCAACTACCAATCTAAATCGGTACCACGGTTCAAGCAATTGACAAGCATTATTGAGTTTAGCCACCATTAAGCCTTGCCTTACAGCACGCCATGTTGCTTCTTTAAAATCTCCACCGACTGAATGAACGATACTTGCCTTTCCACCAACCAAAGTTATACGCATATCGGTCAATGGGGATCCAGTTAGTACACCAAGATGTTCTTTAGAATTGAGATTAGTCAATACTTGGTGTTGCCAATTTTTACCTAATACTTCCAAACTACAATCTGAATCAAAGACTAATCCACTATTTCCTTCAGCAGCTTGTAATAACAAATGCACTTCCGCATAATGACGCAAAGGTTCAAAATGACCAACACCTTCAATTGTTTTCGTGACGGTCTCTTTGTAGAGAACTCCACCCTTTCCAAAGGCCATGTCTAAATCAAATCGATCCAGTAATAATTGTTGTAGGATTTCTAATTGAACTTCACCCATTATTTGAACACTTATTTCTTCCAAATGACTGGACCATGAAGCATGGAGCTGGGGATCCTCATCCTCTAATTGTCTTAAAGCCATCAAACAAGTGTGGATATCATTATTCTTAGGATCAACTGCATAATTTAAAACCGGCTGGATCTCTGGTGCACTGGCATCCTCATTTTTACCCAATCCTTGACCTGGTTTTGTGTCAGTCAAACCGGCAATAGCACAGACCTCACCAGAAAGGATCTCTTGTGACAATGTAAACTTATCACCATTATAAACTCGCAATTGATTAGCTTTTTGTTCACCGATAACAATTGCCTTGTTGTGCAAAACTCCACCAGTCACTCGAACCCAAGTTAATCTTTCGCCTTTTTCGTCATGAGAAATTTTAAAAACACGTGCGCCAAAATCATCTGCGTAATTATTCTCAATGGTCCATTTTTCAAATCCATTCAATAATTCGTCTATACCAGTTAATTTCAAAGCTGAACCAAAATAACACGGAAACACTTTTCGCTGTTTGATAAGGTGTGAAACGTTTGTTTCTAAAAGTTCCCCAGAATTCAAAAATTCGTTCAATATGTCTTCATCTTGCATAGCAATTTCCTCAGACATATCTTCTGTTAATTCATCAAAAAACTCAATACATCCTGATGATAATTCAGCCTGTAACTGTTCTAACACCCTGGATTTATCAGATCCAACAGCATCCATTTTATTTACAAAAATAAAGGTTGGCACATTATAATGATCTAATAATCCCCACAGAGTTCTGGTATATCCTTGAATTCCATCAGTTCCTGAAATAACCAATATTGCATAATCTAGAACACTCAAAACTTGTTCTGTTTGTGAGGCAAAATCTACATGTCCGGGAGTATCGAGTAATGTCAGGTCCAAATCATTAAATTTCAAATTGGCCTGATGTGAAAAAATAGTAATCCCACGTTTCTTCTCCAATTTGTCAGTATCAAGAAAAGCATCCCCATTATCCACTCGACCTAACTGTCTGAGATTACCGTTACGATAGAGTAAACCCTCTGAAAGAGTTGTTTTACCGGCGTCCACATGGGCTACGATCCCTGCTACAATTTGTTTCATTTTAAATACTCCTATTCCTCATATGAATCTAAAACTAAAGATTCCGAAATCAATAATTCACTATACACATCATAAACATATTTGGCCTTATCCAAAGCAGCACCATCAATCAGATCGTACAAATATTTGCGTTCTTCCTCAAAGGCATTCATCAAGATTTGTCGTTCTTCAACCGCTTGAAATCCAGTAAATATGTAACGCTTACTATTAACACCAGACCACTGTTTTAAAAACTGCCTCAAGGTAGTATTCCTATTTTGATCCAATAAATCAAACGTAACACTCTCTTTAACAGCCGGTGATATTTGCAAGTTCGAAACATACTCGATACCAACTCTAACCATTTTTTCACGGACAACTTTTTTATTCATCCATAGATCGTCCTCGTTTTGAACTGGATCCAAGATTAATTTGAAAACAATTGTTGGCGTCAGCATACTCAAAATAATTACAACTGTTTCAGTTAATAAAATCAGGTTGAACAGATGTGTTGAAATTCCCTGTCCCACTAAGGAGAAGACCAAGGCCAGTGTAACTGCACCATGAACTCCACCTAACGAAAAACTGATGGCTTCCATTTGACCATATCTCGTTACAAATTTTGCATAAAGATATCGTATCACTAATGACACTAAATAGATGACGATTCCCATCCACAGCCACTCTAAAGTGCTAGTTAGTTCAGTCTTTTTTTCAATTATGATTCTCATCAAAGATAAGCCTAAGATCACAAAGACAAATCCATTCATCGTGTCACCGATGAAATTCACCGTCTGATTAAAGAAGCTTAAATATCTTGGGCTGGAAAAGCGACTCCGACTCATTTCTCCATTAAAAATCAATCCTGCACTAACAACAGCAATGATTCCAGAAAGATTCAATTCTTCAGCAGCCAAATAAATCAAAATTGGTGTCGCAAAGTAGACGATCAAATGTGATGAAGTGACATTAAATCGTGTCCGAATGATCATTTGTCGACATACCATGATAATAAAGGCCACCAATAAACCAAGTAGTGCACCACCAATGGCAGTCAAAATGAAAACTCCAAAATTTTTGGCATATGACAAATGACCGGTCTTGAACCAAATGACTCCAGCTTGCAGAAGAATAATGCCAGAAGCATCGTTGAATAATGATTCCATTTTCAAAACTGTTTCAGTCCGTTTAGGCATCTTACGACCTTCACTGACCGAATCCATTGCCGTCGCATCAGTCGGTGTACTGATGGCAATCAAGATCAAAGCAAATGGTAAAGTTAAACTGAATACTTGGCTGATCGTAAACAATCCTGCAATAGCAGATACCAGCGCCAAAACCACTGCCGTCCCAATAATCGATTTGATTTTCTTTCTAACTAGGATACTTCTAGTTTTCTGACCTTCCAAAAACAATAACGGTGCGATGATAAAGGCCATAAAAAATTCAAAATCAAATTTTGAAATATAACCATTAATAAGTGGAATAGCCGCAAAGATAATTCCAATAATCAAACTAATATACGTCTTTGAAATAGAACTGACAAATTTCGCTAAAAAGTTACTTAAAGCTACTGCAATCAAAATAATGATCGTCGATACATACATTTCCATAAACTATTCCCCCACTCAAAAAAAACAAGGCGTGAAAAAACTATGTTTTTCCACACCTACTAGTCATTTTTGAGGTTATATTAACTATTTAATTTTGTCAATTAATAAGCGGTTTGAATCGTCTCTAGGTATGAGAATGGTCACCTGCTATGCGGACCGGTCCCAGCCTTGGTCTGGTACCTCGGTTTGAAGCCTTACAAAGTTCGGTAAGGCTTCAAACTCGCCCGATGATGTAATGGCTAAAGCCATAACATCATTCTCACAGCTGGTGACCATTCTCATACCCTCCGACTTAATTTATTCAATGAAATCAATTAGTTATATAAACATTAAATGAAATCGAAAAAAGAAGCCATACCACATCTAAAGTGCGATACAACTCCCTCTTATTAAAATTAATGAATTATTTTCGAATACTAAATTAGTCGTAAGGACTGAGAATATTTACCAGCTATGAAAGTGGCGTTACGGCGTGAGCCGTTTACACCACCGGGCGTGTTGGAGACTTGCGAGCAAGGCTTCAACACGAGGTACCAGACCAAGGCTGGGACCGGTCCGCATAGCAGGTGAATATTCTCAGTCCTGTAGACGAGACAACACAATTAAACTCTATTTGTTAATTTTTGCTTCATATGATGCAAGGATTTCATTAATTAAGTCTTCATCCTTAAGACCAGTTACCTTCTTGATAACATCGATAGCTTTATCCTCTTTAAGCATCTTCTGTAATTCAACACTCTCTGAATCTTTAGCCTCGTCAAATGTTAATATCATACCTACTGTGTCTAACAATACACTATAGTCTAATGAGCGCTCTTTCAATTCACGGATTGGGCGAATAAATCTTTCATCAAATCCTAATTTACGGATTGGTGTACGACCAACTCTTAAGATATCATCTGAAATATATTTATTCTCGAAACGACTTAGGATCTTATCTTGATAAGCTTTGTGTTCTGCAGGATCGAAGTTCCATTTGTGAATCAATAGGTCACCAGTTTCTTTGAGGGCCCCTTTAACTTGTTTAAGAACTTTTTCGTCAGCAATAGCATCACCGATTGTCTTGTATCCAAGGTATTCACCAGTGTAAGCTACTGTGGCGTGACCTGTATTAACTGAGAACAACTTACGCTCGATATATGGTTCCAGATCCTTAACATAAACAACTGTATCCAATTTAATTGATGGATTCTTCATTTGCGATTCATCAATGACCCATTCCTTGAATGGTTCAACTGAAACGGCCAAAGGATCTTCATGATGTTGGATAGGAACGATACGATCAACAGCTGCATTAGGGAAACCGATATATTCGTCAGCAAACTTCTTATCATCATCTGACAAGTGCTTGTAAACTTCACCCTTTAGAAATTGGCTACCACCGATCATGTTTTCACATGCGATAACGTCCAATGTCTTTTCGTTGCCATTAGCTTTACGTGCACTGATACCATCAGCAATCAAACCAGCGATAAATTGTAAGATCTTAGGTCCGATAGCTGTTGTAACCATGTCAGCATTTTCAATAGCACTAACAACCTTTTCAGGATTGTCTTTATTGTTAATACCGTCTACGTTAGAAACATGAATTTTCTTCTTGCCTTCTGCGGCTAATTCAATATCATATTCTTTTCTATTATTTAAGGCATCAATGATTGTTGAGTTAACATCAACAAAGTGAATGTCGAATCCGTTAGATGCTAAAGTTTCTCCAATGAATCCTCTACCAATATTACCTGCTCCAAAATGTACTGCGTTCATCCTAATCAACTTCCTTTAATAGATTAATTACTTCTTCTGGTGATTGTGCATCGGCTAATTTTTCGACATTAGCAATATCACTACAAAATAGTGCGATCGATGACAACAATTGCAAGTGCTCACCGTTTAATCCTGCAATACCAAATACAACTGTGACAAGTTTTTCATCAGCTGGATCCTCACTGAAATCAACACCCATTGGATATTGAACAATTGAAATCCCAGTTTTCTTGATGAAATGCTTACCATTTTCGGTACCGTGCGGAATAGCTATAAAGTTACCCATATAAACTGATACATCCTTGTTACGGTCAATCATTGAACTGATATATCCGGGTTCAACGTAACCATTGTCAACTAGCAATTGACCAGCTTGTTTGATGGCATCTTCTTTTGTCTTTGCTTCTTGATTAAGTTTGATGAGATTTTTATCTAAGGCCTTCATCGTTTCACTTCCAATCCCTTTGTTTAATAGCGTCCAAAAATAATTCAGATACTAATTCTTTTAATTCATTAGTATTACCATGTTGGTAAACTTTCAGATTACTTTCACTATCAATGATTGAACTGGAGATACCTCCCATCAAATCTGCACTGAAATCATTCATTTCTCTAGGCGCTAACATGAAAAAGCACCGTTTCAAATTCATTGCCTTATGATCCATTCCCTTAATAACGATCCAATTGGACAACTCATAGATTGAGAAAAATGGTTCAATAACAGCTTCATTAGTTGTATGGACTAAGCCCATGCCGGTATTAGGAAGTCCCACTGGAGCTCGTTCCATTCTCTGGAAAAGTGCGGTTGCCACTTTATCAGCATCTGAAACGAATTCTGGTCGTAATCTTCTTGATAGTAACAACAGTGTTTGCTGTAAATTGTAATCACGATTATCAATTTTCTTAACTTCGATATGTTTTAATAACTTTTTAGATACAGATAATTCATCATAAAGATTATTCAATTTAGTTATGGGATCGTTTGTCTTACCCGAGATAGAGAGTCCCCTCTTGACCTCTATGGCACCAAACTGATCGTTTAAATAATCTTTTATTTCTCTAATTTCATTTTGCAAAAGCAATGGTGAGATAACTTTGTAAGGATATTTGAAACCAGGCAAGAAAATTGTTGAGAGAATCAAATCATATTGTTTCAAATCTAATTTACTCAATTCGGCAACTCGAGATACTCGATAATTACTGATTTCCGGTACGGTTTTCTTTAATCTGCTTTTCAAAACTCTGGCTGTCCCAATACCATTTGCACAGACGACTAAGGCGCTAATAATCTTGTCTTGTCGTTGCTGTTCAAAGGCTGATGCAAAATGAATTAGCACATACGCTGCTTCACTACTGGGTAATCTATCGTCAAATACGTCCTTGAGACTATCTTTCACTCTTTCATAAAGCTGTGGATAATTGCTAATGACATTTTTTAGAACTGGATTGTTGATCTCCGGTAACTGGGAGATCTGTCGTTTTAAGGCGGACCCAATGTGCGCCATTAAATCGTTGAACAACGTATCATCAGTTTTAAAATCATATCCAAAACTATCTGAAACTTGTTTGATCAAACTTCTTACCTGATAGGAAAGTTGCAGATCATAGTCATCAAGTAAAACATTATTAGAAATAGAAAAGCTCATTCCTTGAATCTGTTGTGCCATAAATCCTAATTCCATCAATGAAATACGATCTCGAATCGTCTCACTAAACTGATTAAAAAGCTCTATTGCAACATGTTGATATTTGAACAAATTGCTCTGATCAATGTGGTTTAGATGAGAAATAACTCTTTTGTCTTCAATTCTCTTGGCCGAAACAGCCAATATGATAATTAACTGCTTGAGCTGGCTATCGGAGAAATTGGAGAAATCAGTCTTGATACGACTTTGAATTGCTTCGTTTGCTTGTTTGACCAAATCGACATCTAATAAATTGATAAAATACTGAGATGTCGTGATCGATCCAATTGCTGTATCATTCATGAGAAATTCGAAGAATTCATATTCGTTGATTTCACTAGAAAGAATGCCGCTGATAACTCGGCGAACATTACTTTCTTTTCCGATTATTTCTATGCCTTTGGCCTTAATTCGGGAGATATCAAGTTGATAATCGTTGAAAATACCTTCTATCACTTTCAAATCCTGGGTAATAGTGGATACACTGACCTCAAACTCATCAGCTAAAGCACCAATGGTAGTTATTTTATTAACAGTCAACAACTTACAAGCTAAAGCACTCTGACGTGTTTCAACTGAAGATATGGTTGCCTGTTTATTGGGTTGGACCAGCATTGAATTCAGTTCATCCAAATTCTCTTTACTGCCGACCAAATAATAACTGCCATCCTCTTTGGTTAAACTAATGGCTAAATGAGCCAAGCTTGTTTCCAAACTCGATAATTCACGGTAAATCGTTCGACGACTTACATGAATATTTTTCATCAAATCAGCGATTCCTAAACCATTAGGGTTCTTTAATAAAAGTAATGATATTTCCGACTCTCGGCTTGATAGATTCATCCTTTTTCGTCCTTGCAGAATTATTTAAGTTCTGCAATAAGTTTATCATACTCAGGTGCATCCATTAGATTATCAACCATGAGCACTTGAACATTCTTGAATGATAACTTGATACGTTTTGCAGTATCACGACTAGCAATTACAAGAACCTCTGCTTCATCATCAACTTCACCAACTGAAAGATGTTGAACTTTGACGTCTGATACACCGGACTTCTTCATATTATCTTTGAACAATGAACGTCCCATAGTTGCGGAGCCAACATTTTGATCATGATGAATGAAGTCGATTACTTTGATCTTTGAAACATCTATATCTTGAAGATTGCTTGACTCGGCAGTTTCCTTTTTAGCATCCTTGTCAGCCTTAGGAGCACTGTCAACGGTATCGGAAACTTCTTTAGTCTTTAAACCTGTAACAATTTCGTCGTACTTAGGTGAATTCAAGAAATTCTCAACTGCAACGTGAACGGCTGAAGGTGTCTTTTGAAGGGCACGATTTGCTAATTCATCTTGTGTAACAACTAATAATCCTGGTTCATCTTTCAAATTATTGATAGCTGTATTTGTAACTGATAGTCCCAAACCAGCTTTTTTAACTTTATCTCTAAGAATTGAAGCACCCATTGCTGATGATCCCATTCCGGCATCACAAGCAAAGATAATGTGGTTAACTTCATTAGCTGTTGAAAGGATAGCACGAGCATCTTCTGTTGATGCAGCTGATGCATCTGAAGTGCCTTTAGCTGAACCTTTCATATTTGCCAATTTGGCCTGACTGGTTTCAAGATCTGTATCTTCTGTCTTATCACGTTTCAAAATAATCATTGAAATCAAGAATGAAACGACCGTTGCAACAGCGACACCACTTAGAACCCCAATATAATTTCCCAGACCCTTAGGAGTCATGAGAAGAATTGAAATAATAGAACCTGGTGAAGGTGAAGCCTTCAAACCTGCTCCAAATAGGTTAAACATGAATGTACCTGAAACACCACCGGCGATTACTGATAGGAACAATGCAGGTTTCATTAATACATATGGGAAGTAAATTTCATGAATACCACCAAAGAAGTGAATAATTGCGGCACCAGAAGCACTACTCTTAGCACTACCCTTACCAAAGAACATAAATGCCAACAATACTCCAAGACCTGGACCTGGATCTGGTTCAAGCAAGAATAGAATTGATTTACCAGCAGATGCTGATGCTTGAATACCTAATGGTGTTAAAATACCTTGATTAATAGCATTATTTAAGAATAAAATTTTTGCTGGTTCAATGAAGATATTTGCTAATGGAATAAGATTATGTTTGATGATCCAATCTACACCTACAGCTAATATTCCAGAAAGTCCTGAAACAACTGGACCTATTCCGAAGAATCCGACAATTGCCAACAACATACCTAAAATACCGGCTGAGAAGTTATTAACAAGCATTTCGAATCCTTGTTTAGTTCTTGGCTGAGCCCATGCATCAAATTTCTTGATACACCAACCAGCTAAAGGTCCCATAATCATGGCACCAATAAACATTGGAATATTTGTACCAACAATGACACCCATTGTTGCAATAGCACCAACGACACCTCCACGATGTTCGTCAACCATGCTACCACCTGTAAAGGCGATTAATAATGGCAATAAATATGTAACCATTGGCGTGATCATTTTTGCCAATTGGGCATTAGGAAGCCAACCTGAAGCCATAAATAAGGCTGTAATAAGTCCCCAAGCAATGAATGCCCCGATATTTGGCATAACCATTCCTGAAAGCTTACTACCTAGACGCTGAGTCTTCGTTTTGAGCGAAGTCTTTTCTTTTTTTGCGTCACTATTTGAAACTGCCTTCATATTTCTAACACTCCTTCCAAGCACTTAAAACGCTTATAAGAAATATTGTATGCGTTTCCCAAATTTCCATCAACGATAGCTTTGGCACAAAAATCTATGACAAAACTTGGTATAGACAAATTTTCTGTAAATTCTTGACAGAGACCATCAAAGACAACTATAATTGGACTATACCAAACAAGAGGTATAATTCTGAAGGGAGTAACATATATAATGAAAGTTATTGTTACAAGTAATAAAGAGATTGCCGGTAAAGAAGCATTTAAACTTATTAAATCAGCTATGGATGACGGTGCTAAGGTTCTTGGTTTAGCAACTGGTAGTACACCAATTCCTTTATATAAGGAAATGATCGCCAGCGATGTTGATTTCTCAAAGATGACATCAGTTAACCTGGACGAATACGTTGGTCTTGCACCAGAAGATCCACAAAGTTACCGCTACTTCATGCAATCAAACCTATTTAACAAGAAACCATTTGCAGAAACATTTGTTCCTGATGGTAAAGCAAAAGATTCTTCAGAAGAAGCAAAACGTTACAATAAAGTTATTGCTGATCACCCTATTGATCTCCAAGTTCTTGGCTTGGGTCGCAATGGTCACATTGGTTTTAACGAACCAGGTTCACCATTTGATGTAGAAACAAGAAAAGTTCAATTAACAGAATCAACTATTGAAGCAAACTCCAGAAATTTTGAAAACGAAAATGACGTACCTCGTTACGCATACTCAATGGGTATTGGTTCAATCCTTAAAAGTAAAAAGATCGTCTTGATGGCATTCGGTACAGAAAAAGCCGATGCTGTTAAAGGAATGATCGAAGGCAAAGTTACAAATGACTGCCCTGCATCAGTTCTTCAAACAAAAGACGATGTAACAATCATCGTTGATAAAGACGCTGGTAGTGAATTAAGTGATTCATCAATCGACGAAAAAATTAACTAGTTTCTACTATATATATATATAGTCAAATTGATCCCCCCATCTGCCAATTTTGGTAGATGGGGGATCTTTTGTTGTTATGTCATATATGACACTATGCTATGCTATTTAATAGTAGACACAAAAAGAGCCATGCCGTAGGCATGGCTCTTAATTTGAAAATGCGTTTACTTAACTTTGTCCATAGATAGGAACTTAGGATTTGGTGTAATATTAAATGATTTAGCCAAATCTCTTAAGTCATCATCAGTTATTTCTTGTTTGATGTCTCCACCTTGGCTTTGGATTGTTGTATAGATCAAAGCTGCCTTCTCAACAGTTTCGATTAATCCATAAACTTCATCCATATTATCACCACAACCGAAGATACCATGATGTGGCCACATAACAACTCTGAATTCATTCATTTTATCAGCAGTTGCTTGTCCGATTTCGTTTGTACCAGGTGTCATATAAGGAATGATACCAACACCTTCTGGGAAGACAACCAATGATTCAGCTTGCATCTTCCATAGTAACTTACTAATTTCTTTTTCATCCAACTTTTGAGTGAATGATAGAGCAACCCAGTTTGTTGGGTGACAGTGCATAACAACTCTTTGATTTGAATCAACTTTTTGTCTGGCAATATGTGTCATCAAATGTGCAGGGAATTCACTTGTTGGTTGACCACCGTCGTTGAAGCCCCAGTATAAGTCAACTGAGTTACCTTCATCAGTGATTTTAACCAAACCTGCATCTCTATCAGGGAAATTATGAACGTTCTTAAAATAACGACCTGTACCAGTAACTAAGTAATATTGTCCAGCTAGAGGGGATGCGTCAAATTTGATGGGAATGTTTCTGATAACCTTATTAAGGTCATCAAATTGATCTACTTCTTCTTGTGTTAAACGAAGACTGACATTACCACCGTTTCTTTCGTCCCAGCCATGTTTGTATAACTCGTTAGTGATTTCGGACATTTTCTTTACATACTTTGAATTTATAAATTCCATTATTTTTCTTCCCTTCTGAAGCTGAACTAATTAATTTTAGTTACGTTTGAATTGAACGTCTTTTTCATATTGATGGATGCTATCTAGCCAATCATTACCAACTGGTACATCGTTACGTAGACAGAATTCGTCCCAAACAGCACCAAATGGATATGATTTAAGCTCTTCTGTTTCTACCAATCTTGTAGTAAAGTCGTAGTTTAATTCAGCTTTCTTCAATTGTTCGATTGGTTCAAGCATACCTTGTAATAGAGCCTTTTGTGTAGCACGGGCACCAATAACCCAAGCAGCAACACGGTTGATTGTAGCATCGAAGAAGTCTAGTCCGATGTTTGTCTTACTTAATTCATTATCACGAACTAATGAACGAGCAATTCTAACAAGTGCTTCATCAAAGATAACAACGTGATCACTATCCCAACGTACAGGACGTGAAACGTGTAACATCAAACCTTTACCAAATGGTAGGAAGGCTGAGAATTTATCAGAAACATCTTCTGTTGGGTGCCAGTGTCCAGCATCAATTGTCCATAACTTGTTTCTTGTCAAAGCATAGTTGTTGTAGAACAAGTGTGAACCAACAGTATATGATTCAATACCAGTACCGAATAGTTTACCTTCAAAGGCTTCGATAGTGTTCTTTTCGTCATATTGTTTCTTGTCAATTTCATCCAATGAATCAATTAGACGAAGACGTGGTGTAGCTTTGTCGATAGGATTATCTTTAAAGCCATCTGGAATCCACAAGTTGTTAACTGATTGTTGACCTAATTCTTTACCAAAGTAGTTAGCAATGGCACGAGTTTTCTTACCATGTTCGATCCAGAAATCACGGATATCTTTATCAGGACTTGCTAAAGTAAAGTTTTCCTTAACCTTAGGATGTGAGAAGAATGTTCCGTTCATATCCAATCCAATTTTTTCTTTCTTAGCCCAATCTACCCAGTAACTGAAATCTTCTGGTTCGATCTCATCGAGATCCTTCTTCTTGTCAGTTACGGCATAAATAGCGTGCATTTGAACTTTATGTGATCCAGGAATAAGTGAAAGTGCTTCACTCAAGTCACCAGATAATTCATCAGGTGTACGTGCAATACCAGGATAATTACCACTTACACCAATACCGCCAGTTAACTCTTGGCCTGGGAATAAGAATCCATGAATGTCATCGCCTTGCCAGCAATGTACAGATAATTTAACTTTAGCTAATTGTTTCATAACTGCTTCAGTGTCAACACCAATTTCGGCGTATCGTTCTTTAGCAACTTTGTATGCGTCTTCGACTTCTTCAGTTTTAACCATTAATAATTCCTCCTAAATTGTGTTACTAATCTAAATGAAATAGCTCGTCTAAATCAACGGTTACAGGGCTCTTGTCAGGATTTGTGTCCATCAAAGGCTCCATGTATGCCCACCATTTTTTGGCAGCATCAGTTTTGGCAATATCATTATATTTTTCAACATTGTCGACCTCAAGATAAGCAAACAACATGCCATCTTCCTTATTTAAGAAGATTGAATAGTTGTGTGCTCCGGCTTCCTTCAAAGCCTTACGCATTTCTGGAAATAGATTATTGTGTCTCTTCTCGTATTCAGCATAAGAGTCCTTATGCAAATACATTATTTGACCCATTCTTTTCATTGAACTGTATCTCTCCCTTCAGTGTTTAAAAAATCTTGATACTCATGGAGCGTGTTACCATATTTATTTGTTTCGGGCTTGAAAGTCTTAACAGGATATGAATCCCTGATAACCTTTCTACCTTCAGCAATATTGTTGATGTCGTTCTTTGTGATCATTTGAACCATTAAGTTACCAATGGCTGTTGCTTCACCTGGTCCAGCGTAAACTTTGATATTTGACAATGTACTTGTTAATTGATTGAGGAGCGCAACATTTGATCCACCACCAACAATATTTAAAGCATCCAATTCATAACCCAGAATTCTATTTAGTTCTTGTATTTCATTTGCGTAATACAAGGCTAAGTTAGAATAAACTGCCATTGTCAATTCTCCAGGCGTTTCAGGAACTTTTTCATTATGTTCTTTACAATATGCCTGAATCTCTTTAGTCATATTTTCAGGATTTGCGAATCGATCGTCGTTAACATTAATGAATTGTTCAAATGGACTAACTTTTTCAGCCATTGAGGCCAATTCACTAAAACTATACTTATCATCGAATTCGTGTTTCAAGTTTTGAACCATCCAAAGTCCCATGATGTTCTTTAGAAAACGATATGTACCATAGGCACCCCATTCATTTGTATAATTACCTTGGAATGCCAATTCACCGTTTTCTGGGACATTCAATTCTGTACCTAATAATGACCAAGTACCTGAACTTAAGAATGCCCAGTGATCGCCTTCACCAGGAGTACCCAAGACAGCTGATGCTGTATCATGAGTAGCGACTGTGATTACTTCTGTTTCCGGCAAGTCATAAATGGTATGCCACTTATGACGGATCTTACCTAAGATTGTTCCAGATTCAACTAATCTTGGGAATTGATCTTGTTGAACGTGAACTTTATCCAACAAGTTATTATCAAAGAGTCCCTCACGAAGATTAAGCATTTGTGTAGTAGAAGCATTTGTTACTTCTGTTACAGCATTACCCGTCAAAACATATCCGATATAATCAGGTATCATCATAATTTTGTCAGTCTCAGCAAGTTCTTCTCTATTTTCTGTATAAAGTTGATACAAAGTATTGAAGTTAAGGAATTGAATACCAGTCTTCTTATATATGTAACTCTTAGGAAGATCTGATGTTAATTCTTCCATCGCATTCTTTGTTCTAGCATCACGATAACTGATAGGATCTTCTACTTTTTTGCCGTCCATGCCGACCAAAACATAGTCAACAGCCCAAGTATCGATACCTAACTGAACATCATCGTATCCAGCCTTTTTAATTTTTTCCAAGCCAACGAAGATTTCATTCATGATTGACTCAATGTTCCATCGATCATGACCATTTTCTTTTGTAAAGCCATTCTTAAAACGGTGCATTTCTTGTAGTTGAAGTTTGCCTTTATCTAAAGTTCCAAGCATCAGGCGACCACTTGAAGCACCAATATCAACGGCTACATAAGCTTTACTCATGATTAAACCTCCTGTCCACTTGTGGAATCATCTGAATCTTCTGGAGATCCATCAGTAGTTCCATATCTTTCTTTAGAAATTTCTTCCAATGATTTGCCTTGTGTATGTGGAGTCCAAATTGTACCGATTACTAATGAAATTAGTAGTAGAACAATCATGAATGTACCAGCGGCCTTGAATCCCATTGTTGTTAAGATAGTTGGGAATATAATTGACCAAACACCGGCAGATGCACGAACAACGAAGAACATGACACCTTGTGATCCAGCACGATACTTAGTAGGGAACAATTCTGTTGCCCACAATGCGTACCAAGCTTGAGCACCGATACCAGCTGAAACACCCCAGATAATAACGAACAACCAAAGGCTAGTCCAATTCATACCAGCAAATGTCAAGATAATCCACGAAGCTGCAGCCATTGCTGCACCAACAAAGAAGAAAATTCTGTGGTTAGCTTTATCACCATACTTAGCAAAACCAAAGTATGTTGCTAAAGCTGTAAAGATCCATAATACTGCTTGCAATAAGTTAGCTTGTAGGTTTGTTAGACCACCAGCTGTTTCGTACACGTATGGCATGAAGAATCCCATAGCACCAGCTACAAGGTTCCAGAACATGTATACACCGATCAAGAATAATAGCGATTTAATATTAATTGCATTTGAGAATAACTCTTTATATGGATGTGGTTTCTCTCCACTGAGCTTCTCTTTGGCTTTTTGCTCTTCCCAATCCTTGGATTCTTTTAGATTTCTCTGAAGGCTCCAAGCAATGAAAGCGACTACGGCTAAAATGGCAAATAAAATTCTGTTACCCATCAAACCAAGTGGTGCAAATAAAACACCTAATGTAAAGATAAGAGCTGGTCCCATTGACCAAGCAAATTGTGAAATACCAATATTTCTGGCACGATCTGTATCTTCAGATGTTTCTGAGATATAAGTCCAACTTGCTGGAACACCAGCACCAACTGCGACACCTGTTACAATAAATCCAGCTAATAACATTGGAAAATTAACTGAAAATGTTACTATAAGTGCACCAAGTAAATATATAATCATATCGTAAGTATAAATAACTTTACGTCCATACTTATCTGATAGATGTCCACCGATCAACGCACCAATCGCTGATCCGAAAGCATTGGCACTCAAAGCACCAAGTAAACCAACTTCAAAACTACTCAATCCAAACTCATGAGTCCATAAAGTCAAACCACTAGCACCAGCAACAATACAACCGGAATCTAGGAAGTTCGTTAACGATACGGCCATCGTTGACTTTAAAGATCCTTTTCCACTTGAATCACTCATAACTACACCTCACCCTAAATAAAATATTTGCTTGAGAAAACGCTCACATGTTGTTACAAGTTCTAATCTACAGTGAACGCTTACATTCTTAAATGTCATTAGCACAGGTTCTTAGTGACATAATTACAGGGGGTAACTTTATGAATCCGCGTACAATAGCACGTTTAAAGCAACATGAGTTGATCGAAAATCGTCAGTTAAAAACTGGTAAACATATCGACGATATTCCGAATAGAGCGGTAAAACACTCCGATTCGACCAATGAATTCAGGATTCTCAATAATTATTTCTTCCGAAATCGTAATATCTATATTAGTAAACACAGTCGATTCGCAGAGTATCCGGAGCACACACATCAATTTTTGGAAATGAATTACATGTTAAGTGGTGAGTGTGACCAAATAGTCAATGGAAAACAGGTGCATTTGAGAAAAGGTGATCTTTTACTTATAGATGTCGGTTGTTCTCATTCAATTTCTCGGCTTGATGAAGATGATATCTTGATCAATCTTCTATTTAGAGATCAATCAATCAATATCAACTTCTTGAGTGGTATGAGAAAAAGTAACTCGTTAGTTTATAACTTCTTATTAAATAGAGTATCTGGTGGAGGTAAATTAACCCCAAAATACTTGATTTTCAGAAGTGAACACAGTGAAGATATTAAAATGACTATGGAACAGATCATTGAGGAATATTATGAGAAAAGAGAATTCTCTGACACAATTCTTCAAGCTTATCTTTCTATATTATTAGTTAAACTAGTTCGTAATTATCATGTCAGTGCTCCTGAAGGCAGTAACGCTAAACAAAAGTTGATTATCAATATCCTAAAAGATATCTCAAAAAACTACCGTGACATCTCTTTAACTAATTTAGCAACCAAGTACAAATACAATAAGAACTACTTGAGTAACGTTATAAAAAAAGAAACTGGTGATTCTTTCAAAGATTTATTGACCAAGCAAAGATTGATCCAAGCTCATATTTTGATCACCTCAACCACCCTCCCTATAGAGGAAATAGTTGAAAAAATTGGTATGAAAAATAAGACTCATTTCTACAAGAAGTACAAGGAGTTTTATCAAAGAATGCCAGGTGACGATCGAAAATAAAAATTATTTGATTGATTTTTAATTTTTTTTGTGAAATACTTATCGATGAGAAAACGTTCACTGCTATTTAGAAATAAATAAAAGTGAGGAATTACACATATGAAAATTAAAGCAGCTGTAGTTGATAAAGTTAATGATCCATTCGTTATTAAAGATGACGTTGAACTAGCTGAC
>NZ_RHOS01000012.1 GCF_003946205.1 Companilactobacillus keshanensis
TCAAAAAACGCCTAATCACATTTAAGTGATTAGACGTAAAATTTCATAATCAACTCCAATTACTGGGGTTCATTGCACACTGCCTTTTTAATAGCTCATTATTTTACATTGAATTATTTGTGTAATAGTTTAGCATGCTTTACATCATCAATTGTCTTTGTTCCAGCCAATTGCATGATTGTTTTAAGTTCGTCATTTAAATGTTCAACAACTGAATAGACACCATCAGCACCACCCAGTGCTAATCCATAAATCATTGGTCTAGCAAGTGCAACTATATCGGCACCACTGGCCAAAGCCTTGAAGACATGTGATCCACGACGTACACCACTATCAAAGATAATTGGAACCTTATGATTAACGGCCTTAGCAACATCTGCCAAAACGTCAAACGATGCAGGTCCACCATTTAATTGACGGCCACCATGATTTGATACGTAGATTCCGTCAGTTCCACCACCGATTGCTAGTAAAGCATCTTCAGGACTTTGAATACCTTTAACGATAACGGGTAGTCCAGAAATGTCCTTAATACGTTGAATATCATCCGGTCTAATCTTTTGAGCAGCGGCCGCATAAATTTCACCGATACCTTTACCCTTACCATCGCCTTCACTAAATTTAGTCAAGTTAGCCATTGGAATTGGGAATTGGAAGTCATTAATAACATCAGATTCACGATAACCATCAACTGTAGCATCAGCTGTTAAAAGAATAGCTTTGGCTCCAGCCTTCTTGGCCTCATTTAATAGTTCCTTATTGAAATCCCAATCTTTACTCATATACAGTTGGAAGAATTGTGGTGAGCCGTTTCCGGCAGCAGCAGTATCAGCAATTGAAGTTGATGAATAGGTACTTTGACCCATCAAAGCTCCAGCCTTTGCCATACCTTTAGCAGTATCTTTTTCACCTTGTGAATGTGCCAATCCTTGTGCTGCAGCTGGTGACATCATAATTGGTGTCTCTAAATTGATTCCCAAAATACTTGTTTTTGTTTGAGGATCATCAATATCGCTTAAAACTCTAGGTACAATTTGTACATGATTAAAAGCTTCAGTATTTTCTTTTAAAGTCCAGTTATCCTCAGAACCACCACTAATGTAACCAAAACCGCCTGTTGGAATAATCTCTTCCGCACGTTTCTCTAAACTTGCTAAATTCAAAACGTCGATTTTTTCCTCACGATCACTTTGAATATATCCATTTATTTCTGTCATATGATTACCTCCCATTTAAGTACCAGATCAATTTAGCACTACTTGTATGGGCTTACAACTAATTATTCTCGTAAAACTTATAAAAATTATTAATTAACCACATAATTGGCTAAAAGATGTATTATCCACAAATGTGCCGGATAAAAAATATAGAATAAGTACTTAAATTTATGGCCCATTTTCCCCTGTTGACTATTGTAAAGATGCAGCATAGGGACAATTAAAATGAAGAACATGCTACTAGCATTCATAGCAATACCATCATAAATAGATAACGAATTACTAAGGTCCATTAACGGAATACTCATTGATAATTCTAAAATGGAAAAAAATATTGCCAGTATCAAATATGATAAATCACGTTGTCTAACATTTTCATAAGTTAAATTAGTAATAAACATAAAAGGCAGTAGTAAATAGCTACCCTCTAAAAGAGGTATGCATCCAATTAATAGTAAAGCAAATGAAATAAATTTATTACGACGATTATTAGAGTTCCAAAGTGCAACAATTACTGCTCCTAATGCTAAAGTAATAAAAATATTATCACCCAAAATTGACATCTGGTATTCAGGTTTTAAAAATTGGTTCAAAATAAAATTACCAATTCCCATAAAAATCCCCCAACCAGTTAATCTAAATAAATAATTACGTTTGCTATGAGTATATTGAAGTCCTTCTATGACCAAATATCCAAATCCAACCGCCACAACTCGTGTGATCAGGTGGAAAGTATCGGCCAAGTATGGTGAAATGAAGTAGGGTATATGATCTAATACCATCAGCAACATCAAGATAATTTTAAAAGCTTCCCTATTATATGTTAATTTATGCATGTATTTCTCCTATAAGTTGTTATAAACATTATTATGGATAGTAACAACAGAGTAAATAGACCTTGCAGATGTGTTCGGGTAGCTTACAAAAACGTAAGGAGAACTTATATGATAACTTTTAATCAATTCACCATCGCAATATCTTTAATAGTTATAGCAATAACTTTAATAATCGGCATTGTTTTATTATCAGCAACTACTTCCAAAATAAACAGGACCTTGAAATATAACAATCAGTTATTGGAATCTATTAATCGACCATTTTTGACTGTTTTCATAAATAAAAATACTTTAATGATTAAAAATACTGGTAAAACTCAGGCAATTCTTGATGATATATCTATTAATGATAATGAAATCAGTGTTCTTTCTGATATTTCAATCAATCCTAAACAGGTTATCTCTACTAGATTAGAAACTAGCGGAAAAATTGAGATCAAGTACCACAGTAAAATCAATTCATATCAGGAAAATATAGATCTATAAAACAAAAAAGTCGGCGATTGCCGGCTTTTTTTATTTGAAATAAGTTTGTGTAAAATCATCGACTCTACGTACATAATTATTTTTATCTGTATTATATGCTTTACCGTGTTCAGCACCCTTTACGATCCACAATTTCTTAGGTTCATTGGCATTCTTATAATTAATGTAGGCATTAGATACCGGTACGAAAGTATCTTTTGACCCATGAATGATAAAAATCGGTACGTGACTATTCCTCAGAGTTTTCTTAGTATCTGCCTGATAGAAATTATAACCAGCAAATATCTTAGAATAGATTGCAGCTGTTTGTACTAATGGAAAACTTGGTAGATTGAACATTTCTTTTAACTGATAATTTAGTTCTCCAGAAATAGTTGAATATCCACAGTCAGCAATTGCAAAATCTACATTTCTAGGGTGTTCTCCCAGTGTATACATAACCGTTGCGGCGCCCATACTGATTCCATACAATCCAATTTTAGATTTAGGATTTTTTTGATTCAAACGGTTGATCCACCCCATCATATCTTTTCGGTCCAACCATCCATAACCTGCGTATTCGCCTTGACTCATTCCAAACGATCGATTATCTGGCGCTAAAACATTATATCCGGATTGATGAAATATTTTAACAAATGAACCCATATACTTGCTAGCACTACCATATCCATGGACTACCACAACTGTTTTATCAGTCTTTTTTTCAGCTGGAAGATAGCGAGCCTTTAATTCTAATCCATCTTTAGACTTCTCTTTCCAGATAGACTGTTTCTGTGATGCAAACCATTTATTATTACCTTTAAGTTCAATATTAGCGTCCTTACTACTGTAATTACCTTTCTTAAAAGCAAAGTTAAACAGATAAGCTCCCCCAGCTAAATCAGCAACCAACAGCAGTCCTATAAGGACAACCAAAAATATCTTTAATCCCTTTTTCATAGCAATAGTCCTTTTTTCTCAATTTTAATTGATTTTAAACTAAAAAAGTCTATTAGTGAACAAAAAAATTCCACCTTTGCGTTAACAAAAATGGAATTATTTTAAATATTAATTTGTTTGTTATTCAAGTTTTTCTTCACTAACTGCAGCTGGTTTATGGAACCAGTGTGTATGTGAATCGAAGAAAGCAATCATATCATTCATAAAGTACATGATATATGTTAGGAACAATACAGGACTGGCATCACCTTGCATGGCGGTAACACCCCATAAAACAATTGACATAATACCTTGAGCCGTCCAGAAATAGTACTGTTCACGGAAACGAAGGGTACATAATAATGCACCAGTGAACCCAATAGCACTGGCAACAGAATCAATAATTGGTCTTGGACTAATGAAAATATTTGTATCCATCAAGTAGAGCAATCCCCATGATGCAAAGAAGAATAATGCCGTTAAGAGCCACTTGGGAGCCGTTAAACCATGAATATGTTTTTCAGCATCCTTGGCCCATTGTGGACTGATCAAAACAGGAATATCCAAAAGTACAATATAACTTGCTTGTAAAACAACATCAGCAAAATTCTTAGCATGAATAGCTACAATAATATAAATAAGAGCTGAAACAAGTCCTAAAACCCCATTTAAGGGTTTGGCGTTAGTAATCGCTACGGTACATGTGAATCCCAGTGTACCAGCGAACCAAGTTAGAATTGCAATAGTTGTAATACTGCTAGAAAGTGTTGAAGCAGTGATTGCTCCCAATCCAAACATCAAAAGCATATAACTCTTAAAACTCCAATGTTTCATTTGTTCGACATACCACTTGGGGCTGAAAATACTCGTCATAAATAAATCTTCTCCTCATTTTGAGAATGCCACAAAACATCCTCCCTCGAATTGGTGATTGGACCTCATTAATTAAGATGGTAAATCTAAAATAACTCGGTTCTTACAATCAAACGTCTGTTCACCTAATCAGACAACGATTAAAATAATACCACTAATACCCGTACCTAAATCAAGTCTTTTTACATAATTAATTTTATGATTATTTTAATGGTTTTGAATATACCTAGAGAGACAAGGAGTTATATAAAATTTATCAAGTTATAAATCTTTTGGATAAATAAATACCAGATAAAGTATGCTAAAATTTTAAGAGCACTATATCTAGAAATAAAAAAAGCCGGAACAAGTCCGACTTTTCAATTAATTTAAATTTTACCAACTAAGTCAGCACCAGGTTTAATAGTCTTTTCACCGGGATGCCAGTTAGCAGGACATACATTGTCACCATTTTCAGCAACAAATTGAGCCGCTTGAAGGGTTCTAAGGATCTCTTGTGCATTACGACCAATACCCATGGCATTAATAGTATATGACTTAATAATGCCTTCTGGATTGATTATGAAGACACCACGATATGCACGGCCACTATCTTCTTCTATCAAATCAAAGAAATCAGCTAATTCATGTTTTTGATCTGATAGCATTGGATATTCGATCTTACTAATTGTTTCAGTATTTTGAGCCCATGACATATGTGAGAACTCACTATCAACTGATACTGAATAAATTTCAGCATTATTATCTTTAAATTCTGAGTATGAACTTTCTAAATCTTCAAGTTCGGTTGGACAAACAAAAGAGAAATCAGCTGGATAGAAAAATAGGATCGACCATTTTCCTAAAAGATCATTCTTCTTATAATTTACTAGCTCACCTTTGTGATAAGCCTTAACATCAAAATCAGGTAGTTCTTTATTAATGTAATTCATTACTAGTCCTCCCAAATTCAATTAAGTTGTTACATGTATACTTTATCACTATTAATATTAAATATATTTCATGTTTGATAAGATATTTATATCAAAAAGGAGAAAACTTATGGAACTTCGTCAACAGATCCAAAAAATTCGTGAATTTGCATATGGAAAAATGCACAATGATGCTACAGGACATAACTTTGATCATATTGAGCGAGTCATAAAATCTGTCAATACGATTCTCTTGACGGAACAAGCCGACCACCTAATTACATATGGTGCTGCTTATCTACATGATGTTGCCGATGATAAATTGGTTGATGATCCAGATAAATTAGAACAAGAAATCGCTAATTTTTTGAAGAGTATCGAACTAACTGACCAACAAATCGATGAAATTCTCTATATAACGCACAATCTTTCCTTCAGCAAGACTCTAAGTCAAAATCCTCCTAAGTTGTCGTTGTCTGGACAAATTGTCCAAGATGCTGATCGCCTAGATGCCATCGGAGCTATTGGAATAATACGCGCAATTTACTATGGTGGCGTTAACGCTCAAGTCATTTATGACCCGAAAATGAAGCCCAGAACAAATATGGATAAAAAAGAATACCGTAATTTAAAAGATGAAACAATCATTAATCATTTTTATGAGAAATTAATCAAATTAAGAGCTATGATGAATACGGAAACTGCTAAAAAAATAGCTGATGGACGCCATGAATTCATGTTGCAATTTTTAGATGAATTCAAAGGCGAATGGAATGGAAAAAAATAGACCCGAGGGAGTATTTAATTTTGACATCATTCAAACAACAAGATACAGAATATTACAATCATATTGTTAGAAATCTCAAGGAACGTGGAGTTCATTTAAATGACATAGCTGAAATAGTCATCTTCCTAGAAAAGGACTACATTAATGGATTGGATGAGGCGCTATCGATCCATGCCATCAATAAGGTACTACATAAACGTGAAGCTCAAAATGCTATCATGACTGGGATTGAGCTAGATGTCCTAGCCGAAAAGGGACTATTGTCATCCCCTATGCAACGTATTATGGAAACTGACGAATCTACTTATGGGATCGATGAAAACATGGCCATCACGTTATCCAGTTTGTACGGATCAGTTTCGGTTACTAATTATGGTTATGTCGACAAGTTAAAACACGGTGTATTGGCCAAACTTAACGACAAATCAACTGGAAAGATCAATGTCTTTCTAGATGATCTTGTTGGAGCAATTGCTGCCGCGGCATGTGGCTGGTTAGCACACAATGAAGAAGCAGTTCAAAAATGGCTAAAAGATGAAACTAAATAGTATTGAAATGAACGTGGGACAAAAAATTGTCTATACCGATAATTCTTAAAGAAATGAACAACGTAATCCGTTTTTTAGTAGAAACGTCAAGTCTTGGCTTGCTCGTCGCTATTGGTCTTAGAAGCGGTAATATTGCTTTTAAAATAGGCATTGGGATCATCATTCCAGTAATCATCATTCTATTTTGGTCACATTACATGGCACCAATGTCCTCCGCCAGATTGACCGAATTAGCTCGTATTATTGCCGAAGTTCTTATTTTTGGCAGTACAACTTTCTTAATCTCTCTTTCCTTTGATTGGAAAGTTGCATTAACATATATTGTCATCGTTGTTCCCAACACAATCCTTGATCACGTCCTGACTTAAAGATTAATCCATCCCCCTAGCCCCACCAAGAATCCAATGCAAAAAAGTCCGGGGACAAAACTCTAGAATCTAAATAAGTAAGTGGTGTCAATTGCCTACCTGTGGCGATTGACACCACTTAATGAAAAACGTTTTAACTTCAGGTAAGTCTTTAAATCACCGAATATTGCCATCTCTGCTTGTAATTAAGCTTAAAAAAGGTAGTTCTGAGAAATCAACTGGTTTCTCAGAACTACCTTTTTGTGTGAGTCAGATGTTTTATCCTAGATTTTTTATATATAAGTTTTGGTCACGGTACCAACATAACTGGCAATTCAGAATTTTCCGAGACATATCTGGCAACTGAGCCCATAAATGTTTTTGTCATCATTCCTTTACCAGTCTTGCCCATAATAATCAGATCAGCATTAACACCGTCTGGAATAACTTTGGCTATCAGTGACTTAGGATCACCTTCTTTAGAAATAACTTGATAGAACATTTTTAAATTGATCAATTGTTGTTCTGCCATATTTAGAATTTGATTAGTTTGTTTATTAATATCATGAATCAAATCGGGCATATAATCTACACCAACATTTACGGGAATACTATCGACATTAGCAATTGAAGTAACAACAATTTTTGAGTCACACCTTTTGGCCATATCGATACTTATTTCTAATGCCCTAAATGATACTGGGCTTCCGTCTAAAGCTACTAGAATTTTCTTGAACATTGCTCTTACCTCCCACAATATTTCTCTTAATATCAGAGTATTAGATTCAAAATTTTTACTCAAGAAATTACTCAACCGTAACCAGTCAAGTTAGATGCATATAAACATTCTCAGTAGTAAAATTCTAATCACGAGGTAGAAATTAATGTTTAAAAACTCTAAAAGTCGGTTTGACAGTATTTCTGATGGAATATTCGCAGTCGTCCTCACAATTATGGTCTTAAATATCAAAGTCCCTCAATCAGTTTCTTCCAGCTCAATCAATCAATTGATCAAAGAAATTTTAATTTATCTAACCAGTGTAGGCGTTGTTTCGCAATACTGGTTCTTTCATCAGGAAATGTTTAATGCTGTCAAAAAAATTAAGAACCATATAATGATTCTTAATATGTGCTTTCTTACTACCGTTTCACTAATTCCTTTTGCCACTGCTTGGCTCAACGATAATTTATTCTCACGAATAACTGTTATTACCTTTGCATTAGTCTTAGCAGTTGCTAACTTCTTTCAATATTTAATGTTCAAACTTATTTTAAGTGACTGTCCACAGATAAATAAACATGATTTAGAAGAAAAAAGATCAGCATTGATTATGCTGATCGGTAGTTTTTTTTATTTGATTATTGGTGGCATATTTCCACCAGTTCTATTGATATTAGTTATCCTTAGTTTATTTATTCGTTCCAGCGTGGCCCATATTATTAGACACTTCTGACGACCAGGGGAAATCCAAACTTATATTCTGATTGAATTTTTCCTGAGTTAATAATTTCTTCATTCGTTCGGATTGGCGCTTTTCATATCCTTGGCAGACATACTTAGCTTCTGGATTATCCGGATGAATCAGTGGTAGGTTAATATCTTTATCAATTACTACAAAAGTTGAAAAACAAGTTAGTCCCAAAAATCTTTCACCTGTTTTCAGATGCTCGCCGATAATTTTAGTAAATACCTCAATTGAGCGACTTCCCACTCCTGAAACATACGATTCAGTACACATTGAGTCTTGCAACTTAAATGGCAAAATAAAGTTGACCTGATCAATCGAAGCAGTGACTGTTTCGATTCTAGCAACACGTGAGGCCGGGATCGAAGAATTATCATCGATCGTAGCCAGAATTCTTCCACCAAAAACTGTATTATGCTCGTTCAAATCTGATGAAAATACTCGATGATTACTAATGGATAACGTTCTTGAACAGTCAATTGAATTCATATATATTTTCCTTCACTCTTTAATCATTTTTTGTCTACCTTCGATTGTACTATGAATCAAAGAATTTTGACATTGTGAAAGATGATTTAATAATCATTGGGATTGGTACTGGCTGGCCCGTATGAATCCATTTCATTATCTCGATAGTCCCACCACTCGTTTTCATAACCAATAAATCCAGCTTTTTTCATAGCCGCATCAAGAATCTGATAATTTCTGTCATGAATTGCTGAACGTTTGGCATTTCTAAAGGCAGATGCTGTAAAATTGTCAAACTCCGTCTGCATGGGCAATTCATTACCTTCTAAATCACAAAGCGTTAAATCAAATGTAACACCTTTTTGATGTGAGAAATTGGGATTTGGTCTGGCAACAAATGATGGATCTGGATAAACCTCGAACAATCTCTCCTGTGCAGACACTGGCCGATAAGCATCCCATACCTTCAGCCGGTATCCCTTTTCTCTTAGATCAGCACTAGATTTAGCCAATTTCTCAGCCGTTCCAGTTCGAGCGACGGCGGTTGTAAAGTCATAGACAACTTGGCCTGTAAAATTATTTGTGGTCGCATATCTTAAGTCAACAATAATACTAGGATCTAGCGATTGAATATTGGTAAAACCTGATTTTGATTGTGACATTAGGGTACCCTCCATAAATGCGTATTAGTCTTAACTATACTAAGATATAATTTAGTTAGCATTTTTGATGCTCATGGTATTGTAACAGCATTGTAAGCGCTATAATTAAATCAACAGATTATCAGGGGGGATTTATATGAAAATTGCAAAATTAGTTGTCGGTATTATTCTTATCGTCTTATCACCATTTATCGTTTTCCAAAGTATTGCCGCACTGTTCGTTTCTACTGTTTCTAAAAACGGTTCGGCAAGTGGCCCTGCTGGAGTCTTAATGGCTTTCGCCTTTCTAGTCTCTGGCATAGTTTATATTGTCACACATAACAGCACTAAACTTGGCGGTGATATCGCTAATGCAATCATTCTAGTTTTATTCGGGGCCATTGCTATGTTTAGCGCTGGTAACACTTTTGGAGATCTGATAATTTGGATCTGGATCGGTTTCATTATCGGACTAGGATTTTTAATTTGGCATTATATTCTACATCTTTCTGCTAAGAAAAAAACACCTCAACGGCCAAATTACAATCAAAACAATTACTATCAATCAGAACCAACTAGAATGCAGACTAGATCAGCTAGACATCACAGATAAAAAAAGTTTCTGAGAAAAATTTTCTCGGAAACTTTTTTGTTATGACAATATTTTATATAAGTTCTCTTCAAAACTAATGGTATTTTTTATTAATGGATTATGAAACAAACCCACGCTTTCACTGACAACTTCACCAATGACCAAGCCTCGAATACCTCTAGTGATAGTCATTTGCTTAGCATTATCTTGAATAAATACATTCATGAATCTCTTCATCATTGAGTTGATTTCTATGATATATTTAAAATATTCCTTATTTGTCAAATCAGACGATTTAATTGCTAACAACGACAGGGAAAGATTCTCAAGACCAAATTCACGCATGACCTTCGCCATTTTGACCAGGCCCTCTTTTCCACTGTAACCTAAACACTCATCCTTCAAAGTTTCAGTTAATGACTTAAGATAATCTTGTGTAATAGCGGAATTTAGTTCATATCTATTTTTGAAATAAAAATATAGAGCCTGCGTTTTACAATCCAATTTTTTGGCTATATTTGAAAAAGTAGCCGCATCAGCATTTCCGTTTAAGATTAAATCCTTTGCGGTTTGAATAATTTTTTCAGCAGATAAATCACGTTTTTGTGTCATTTACTACACTCCTTACTTTACATTTTACACCTTGTAAATTATAATTACTAGTTGTAAACAAGGAGATGTCGAACATGACTTATATATCTTTAGTTATCATCGGTTTTTTAATCGGTGTATTAGTTCTTTCAACTGGTGGTGGCGGTGCTGCCATGTATCTAGGTGTATTGACCACTTTTTTTCATCTGAGTACGCCGGTTGCCGTCGCCACTTCAATTTTTACAGCCTTTCCATCATTAGTAGTTGGTGCAATTGGACACTATCGCAATCACAATATTCGTTTCAAAATTGGTAATAGAATGTTGATATCTGCTGTTCCAGCGACTATTATTGGTTCCCTTCTATCTCCTTATATTCCAAAGAAAATCTATACTTGGATCGTAGCTGTTATTTTCATTTTACTTGGAATACAGATTTTTATTCAAATATTTTCGCCAAATAAGAGTAAAAAACATTCTAAGTATGACAATCTAAAAGCAACTATGTTTGGAATCATCAGTGGTCTGATGGTCGGAGTCGCTGGATTAAGTGGTGGTGGCCCTATTTTGGCAGGACTACTACTGCTGAATCTCGATATGGTCAGAGCCGTCGCCACTTCGGCCTACATTCTAGTCGGGACCAGTGGCGTCGGTTTAATTTTCCATTTAAACAATAATATCAATTGGTCAATTGGGTTTAGTTTGATGGTTGGAGCAATTCTTGGAGCCTTAGTAGCACCAAAATTGTTAGCCAAAGTTGATCCCATTAAATTTACAACTTATGTTAAACCAGCACTTGCCGTTTTGATTATCTTTATGGGTATTAAAATGGTAATTTAATAAAAAAAACACAGGACATATTTTTTATGTCTTGTGTTTTTTTTATTTGAGTTCTTTTTTTAGGAATTCTTGAAGATCAGTTGCAGGATGACCCATAATTTCTTGGTAGTCATCTGATACTACATTTAATAATCCCATGGAACCTGCTTGATACATTGATCCTAACATGTGGCCTTCGCCATTTTGATTATACATATCAGAAAATTCTTGCAACGTTACTGGTTGATAACCAATTTTGTGACCTGACACATATGTTAAAACCTGTGCCAATTCTGGCATAGTATAATTTCTTGACTGCGTCAAAGTATATATTTTCCCGTTTTTACGTAATTTATCCGAAGTGGCAACTTTGGCAAAAGCTTGTGCACTATCTTCCAAACTGATAAAAGTTAAGGCTTCTTTACCAATTGGATAAATCACATTTTTACGCTCGATCAACTCTGGCAAATATGGAATCAATGGATCAGCATAGAGTGAATTTTTAATAATCGTAAAATTTAAATCTGATTCTGCCAAGCGACGTGGCAAATATCCATAAAAAGCTGATAAATCAAAAGGATTGTTCTCCTGATCAGCAATAAATCCCATCGCTAAAATATGTCCAACATGAGCTTTTTCAGCTGCATTGATAACATTTTCTAATTCTGTTACACGACTGAAACTGTCATGACTTTTGCTGGGAACATATACGAATACATCTTTATTGGTTAATGATTCAATCATTATATTTTCATTCAAGTAGTCTATAGGTAAAACTTCTAACCCCTGATCAGCCAAATTTTTGGCCTTACTTACGGTATGAACACCAACACTTATCTCTGAGTTAGGCACAAGCTTTTGAACTTCTTTTAAAATTTTTGATCCTAAATGACCTGTCGCGCCAGTAATAATATATTTCATATTTATCCACTCCTTTAATTCAACATTGACATGTTACTTTATTTTTAACAGCTTTGCAAGTGTTTTATTTTTATTTAAAAAAAGCTGTATCCTAATAGATACAGCGCGGAAACTATAGTAAATACTTAGCATCGTAATCTTTATCAAATGATGTCAAAATTTTAGGACCATCATCTGTAATAACAATTGTATGTTCATACTGACAACTTAAACTACCATCAACTGTATAAATAGTCCAACCGTCATCTCCAGGTTCACTGCATCTCCAGTCACCGACATTGATCATAGGTTCTATAGTAATCGTCATACCTGACCTTAAACGCGCTCCATGGCCAGGTTTACCATAGTGTGGCACATCTGGTAATTCGTGCATTGTGGGTCCGATACCATGTCCAATATAATCACGAACAACCCCATATCCAAGACCTTCTGCATATGTTTCAATTGCATTTCCAATATCACCAATACGATTACCAACAACTGCTTGATCAATGCCTAAATAGAGGGATTTTAGTGTTACATCCATCAACTTTTTAACTTCTGGTGAGGCATTTCCTACAACGATTGCATGACAAGCATCACTCATGTAGCCATCATACTCAATAACAGTATCCAGTTTTATCAGATCTCCATCTTTAACGATAATATCTTTACTAGGACAGCCATGACAGATCATATCATTGACACTGATACAAGTCGAATATTTGTATCCTTCAAAATTCAGCTCACCAGGAATAGCATTATGACCAATGATATATTCGTATGAATATTTGTCGATTTCCCATGTATTCATTCCAGGTTTGATAAATATTTCCAGTTTATGGAATAAACCAGTCAGGATCTCTCCTGCCTTTTCCATGCCCTCAATTTCTCTTTTTGATTTAAGTGCTATCATCTCTAAGATCCCCTACAGTTTTTTATTAAATAGAAAACAAGTCATTTTTTGGTCTGACTTTCTTCCCGGCTCCAACATTCTTCTAGCATCAAATTGTGCAAAATTTCGATGTTGGTAGAATTGATATGAACAATTACTATCAGTAAACAAGTATACCTGTTTTCCTGAAAACTGTTGCTCTAAAAACTTTAGAAGTTTACTACCTATTCCTTGACCTTTTCTCTCTGGATCAACCGCAAAGAGAGTAATTTCACCATCCAAGTTTATTTTTGATTGCAATTCTTTTAACATTGCATGATTGATCTGCTCATATGTGTAAGAATTTCTATCAAATACCATACCTATTACCCCTTGGAATGCGTCAACATAAATTTTATCCAAAATATTCTGATTGAGAAGTACCTCATCATTGAATCTCACCATTATGACACCGCAAAGTTGATCATCTTCATATGCAGCAATCGCAACAGTAGAATTGATCCATGCATCATGGACAAAATATTCGGCATATAATTTTTCGGCCAATTTTGAATTCGTATAGTGATTAAAGTTCATCCCTATTGCTGAAAATTTAGCCAGTTTGGATAGATCCTGTTTTTTTAATTGTTGAATTTTGATGGTTTGATTTCCTCCTATTTGGATAAATAAAAATCATATTTTAGTATTTCCCTATAAAACAATTCTCATTATTTTTAAATTATCTCACAAACTTATATTTTTTTATCAATTGAATCAGTTATCTATTAATTTTGTTAGGAAAATAATGGATTTTACTATCTATTCCATCCAATACAAAAAAGTGAGAAGGATATTATATCAGCATCCAAGTAACTATTAGGGACAATGCATTTTAATTACACATTACTCTTAAAATTTGACTACCTGAATTAATATTTAGTATTAATTACACTTAACACTTTGTAGAATATTAAACACTTGCTGAAAAAAGTATTTTTTATTTTATTTACGATAATATTTTCATATACACCCATATGGGTACGTTATAATGATCATATAGAAGATACGCGAACGGAATTATGGCAACAAAAAAGAACATTAACAATCGAGTTTTCAGTAAATATTTTTGAATTGATAAGGTTCCCCCATCATGTCAACAAATAAAAGCCCTTAGGGACTTGCCCTTTGTGCAATCAGTATAATATCTAGGTGGTATTAATCAATGAAAAAAGTAATCAAAACTAAGAATAGCACCATGACATTCGAACTCAATAAACCTACTAAATAGTATCAGTAGTCATCAATTTCATTGATATTAGTGGGTATAATCTATTTAATTGTGAGAGAAAAAAATGACACAAAAATATACAGAGGCAAAAAAGAAAGCCAACAAAAAATGGGACGAAAAAAACAAAGAGCGTACTAAATACATCAATTCTCATTCTCAAGCACGTGTTTTTATTAGACGATATGCCACCATTGATGATATAGAGGAGCTTCGAAGACTGCTAAACGATAAAGAAAATGAATTAAAATAACTTTTAAAGAGATAAATAAAAGAGAAAATCATGACTACCTAGAGTATCTAAATGATTCCACTTCGTATCGAGATAAAAACAAATTGGATGCCTATTGCCAGGGTATTAAATTTGGTAGCTACATTCAGTTTACGCAACACTTCAGTATACCTTCAAGCTTGGAAGGATATGGTTAAAAAGCATGTGCTTATGCAAAATTAAAAAGCAGCCGTTGGATTGACTGTTTTTTAAATATATTATTTTTTGGGGGAAATCATGGACACTAGATCATCACGTCATAAATCTAAAAAGCACCTAAATGTTAAGAACGACATAAATTGGAAGTATTTGATATATACCTTACCATTTCCAATTACACTACTAGTTTTAACTTTATTATTAAATACAAATACAACTTTAATAATAGAAGCACTACTCATTTTAATAACTATCATCATTTTCTTAATATTCATCATATTATTCTTTTTTAAAAAGCGAAAATTTGATTTTCAAATATCAATAATTTCAGCAATATCATTTTTAATGATATTTGCGTCAACGTTCTCATTCGGACCAACAAATATATATGATAATAGCGATTTAGCAATTAATGCATTTCAAAAACATCAACTAAAAGAAGCTTCTGATAAACTTAAATATGCAAAAAATGCTTCTAATACTGACAGCTATTCAAAAGAAAAAAAAGCAAAAGCTGATATTAAATCAATTGCGTCCGAGATTTTAAATCATACCGATGACAAAAAAATAAGAAATTCTATTAAAACATCCACACGTAGTGCATTAAAATCTATAGATAACGGATCTGATGTGGTATCAGATGCATCGTTTTTAATCTTGGGCGTCAATTATAGTTACATTGTATTAATGCAACATTACTCAACTAAGGAAATAAGAGAAGACAAAGGTAAATTCATTGGAGGATTCATTAAAGAATCGCATATATCAATGAACGACTAAAACCGATCCCGAACAATCCCAAAGGTATCTAATAGTGGACATTACTACATTTTTAGATTTGTATAATCGAATCCATAATTAAGATTCCATATCTAACGTCCAAACAATGATAACTTAAAAATAAAAATTATGAACAAAATTGTTGAAATCAATATTGCAGAACACGTAATCATTTAACCTGATGATAATTCAGTAAAAATAATTAGAAAATGTATTAGATCCTTTATAAATCGTGAATCAAATGGTAAACAAACAATATATCTTCAAACTATTATTTAAACTGATTTAAAGCTTATTGGTGTGATGTCCAGACATATTAATTTCATTACAGCCGCCGAAAATCAAACCACAAGTGGATTTATTAATCATGGGAGTCGGAAGTTGATTACAACAAAGAAAATTCACTTGTAGTTTGTAGTAATAGCGACTAAATATCTTAATTTATGAATTTATTGAAAATTATATGGCTAATAAAATTATCAATCTAATATTGTTGATCAAATAAGTGATGCTGATGGATTGTCTAAATTTAAGAGCTTATTAGATAATAAAACAATTACACAAGAAGAATTTGATGTAGATAAAAAGCAGGCCTTAGGGTTTTAATAAATTAAATAATGCAAAAAATAGGTCTAACGGTACTGAGTATATAATTTGATATAGATAAATAAGAGCACTTCTGAGAAAAAAATCTTGGAGGTGCTTTTGCTTTGACTAATAACAAATATTCATATGAAACCGAATTAGAAGCTATTAGGCTTTTAAATGCCGGTATCCCCGGCAGACAAATTGTTAAACAACTTGGTTTGAAGAGCGATGAACTTATTTATACTTGGAGAAAATATCTTCGTAATGGAGACTATTATCGTCTTTCGCAATCCCAAGAGAAACAATATAAATACAGCAAATGTGTGGCAGAATTGCCAGAGGTAGAACATCACGACGGAGGAATTAACAAGATGAAACAAGAACTTGAATTGGAATCCCTATAAGACTTTTGGCAATATTATTAATTAGAACTGGTCAATATAAAAACCAATGACTAAACTAACAACCGATATCACTTATTTGACATTTGGAATGGATATACTTTATTTATCTTCGATATTAGACAGCCTTAATAATAAAATAATTGCATATAAAATATCAGATTATCCAAATGAGAACCTAGTTATAAATACCTTGAACCAATTACATGAATTGCTAGGGCATAAAAATACCGCTATAACTATGCGTGCTAATGAATTATCTCAATAAGGTCTGATATAACAGCAATTGTCCCAAAAACGGCAAAAATGGGACAATTGGGACAACTTTGGGACAATGGAATACCTATTGCTAGAATAAACTAGAAAAGGTTTATATGTTTTGTTAAATATTTCACCGTCTACGAGTGTTGATACAACAACGTTTTTAGCAATTAAAGACAAAAAAATAGAACACCAAAAGATGTTCTAAAAAAAGGTATCTAAGGAGAGTACAGGATTTTAAAAAGCCTATATATCAGACCCTATTTGACATATGCGCAAAATGTGCGCAAAGCCTTATCTTTTGTTATGTTTTCCTACACATTATATGGTGAAAACATTTAGAATTGATAGTCTTTCAACAGCTCAAATTATATCACAGCTATATCTTTAAAATTAAGTTTTTTAAATAGCACAAAAAAGCCCATCACCTAAATTAATAGATGATGGGCTTTTCTAACACTATCAAAGGTAATTCAAAATCGAGGTAATTTATAATATTGTCCACGTCAATGAACAACCTTAAGATAACGCATATTATTATATTTGTCTAGCATTTACCGTTTAAAATTTATCCAGTAAATCCCGAACCTTGAGCATATTTAATAGGAATATATTCATTAGTTGCGACTTCATAAGCATAACCAATATTAGGAATGTTAACTAACTTATCTTTAGTTTGCCAGCTAGTACCGCCCTTAAATGTCTTATTAGAGTCTTTAATTGAATTCCCCTTACTATCATAAGCAAGTACACCATAATCTGAACGATAATTAATATTTACAACATTCTTAAATGTCGTTGATGATTGTGGTAATAAAATGTTTCCACCAATTAAATAGTAAGGCACGTCATTGATGACTGTGATAGTACCAGACTTCCAGTCTGTGCCACTAATTACATCAGTACCTACATTTGCTTTGCCTTCATTATTATAAGTAGTAAACGCCTTATAGCTGTTACCTTTTACAGATATCACATTACTAATAGTTTCGTTAGGGTCAACTTGTGGAGATTGTCCACCAGTGAAAAAATTGTCATAATTCTGAGAAACATCAAAATTACCATATGAACCAGCAAAATTATATGTGCTTCCCCATTGCCAAGCATGATTTCCTGAATACCAAGACTTGTCAGACGCATTGTAAGGATATGAAGCAATCCAGCCACCACTGTTAACGTCCATCTTACTGCCTAGCCATGAACTCATAGTATAAACATCCGAACGATATCCATACTTAGCAACTTGATCCATAAATGCTTTGTTATTAGCATTATTAGTTGCTCTTGATAATCCATTTTGCTCTTGTGCTTCCACATCAGTGATCAACACTGAACCAATTGGTAAACCGTCAGCTTTAGCCATTTTACCAGCATAGTCAGCCTCATTGATAGCACCTTGAACCGTTGTATATCTAGCAAAATGATAGCCATTGATATATAGTCCTGCCGCTTGAGCCGTAGCAATATTATTTGAAGCCGTGTAATCATGGTAGTAAGTACCTTCGGAAATCTTGGTGGTAACAGCCTTTACACCATAATTATCACGCATATCTACAAAGTTGGCCGTAGTCATATATCCGTTGTGATTGGATACATCTACCATGTCGGTTCTAGCTGCTTGCACATTTTGAGTGCAAAAAAATAAGCCTGCAATAAGCAGACTTACAATATAGATTAATTTATTTTTTAGTTTCACTATTATCACTCCTATTTCTTAGTTTCTCCAAATTATCTGTAATCCAATTTGGAAGTGGAATACCCATAATTCCTAAATTTTCTACAATTGAAATACCATATTGACCGATAAAAAACATTAAGAACAGGTTTGCATAGTTGGCTAATCCCCAACAATCTACTAAAGGATAAAAAATAACTGCTATACCGGCTATAACAGTATGTTTAATAAGTCCTTTTCTCCCCGTAGTTGAGTTTACTCGCTCATTAGAGCTCTTAAAGAATCCTTTTAAAAATCCAGTAGCTAAATCAACTAAAATAATAATAATGAATGTTGTGAACCAAGGATTCTCAGTCAACTTTTCAGCAGCAACCCACCATTCCATAAACCCGATGTGCGGTGCTGGTGTTGGTGCATACATATATTCATCTCCTAAATTTTTGTACTAAAAAAGGAACTAGCCTTAGCTAATTCCTGTAATTTTCAAGTTAACTGTTTTGCCAGTGTCATCTGTTGCTGTGATGGTTTTACCACTCATCACTATATCTTCTGGAGCTGGTGTCCAATCAGTTGAAATATTTCCCTTTTCAAGTTTATATCCAGAAAATTGAACGGTGGCAGGTACTTTGTCCAATTCAATAGGTGAGAAACTGATTGTACTATTTGGATTTAAGAACTTAAATGTCACAGAAATTCTTTTCCAATTTTGCCCAACGGTTCCTGCATCTATTGCAGAATCAAGCCCAAAAAAGTTTATTTCAGCCGTAACGTTGGTAGTAGTTCTTGCATATGATGAAAATGTCCAACTTTGTGAAGTATCATCAAGTAAACCTCTTTCTTTTAAGTTATCCACTGAATATTTTGGCCCACCCCAATTCACATTTGTTTGGGCAATCTTAGTACCATTAAAACTATCATTTAAGACATCTCCAAAAATACCTATGTTTCTTAACCAATAGTTTTCATTATAGTTTTCTGAATCTAATAGATAGTTCCTTCCACCAATTTCAAGAACTCCTAAAGCATCTAATCGAGCCTTTAAATCTGAAATTGATTGAGATACTTTGGCTTGCTGATCAGCTGTGAAACTAGCATTGGCCGCAATAATTTGTTTTTGAACACCATCCAAAAATGAATTAACGGGAGCTATTTGTGCCTTGATAGCCGTAATTGTAGTATTCAATTCATCACTATTATTTTGCAAATCTAATTTTTTAGCAGACAAATCAGCGGCAATGCTTTCTACATTTTCTTCAGCAGCATCTATGATTGGTTGGTACTGTGCTTTAGCTTCATCCAAAGAATTATTCATGAGTAATTTGAATTCCGTTGGAATATCAAGACCAGCAATTTGGGACTTCATTTGCTGGATTCTACCGAGCCAGTCATTTTCGGTATCAGTTAAGAACTTATTGATATTTTCGATGCCCGGAATGTAGCTGACTGAAGTATCATCAAGCTGCGTACTTGGAATGATTGAGATATCAAATCCACATGTGGTTACCTCATTATTGATCATAAAATAAGCATCTTGAATGTTACCGACAGATTCCGTTAAATGATCACTTACAGGATAATCGATCACGCTACCATTAACATTTGCTGGGTCATTAGAAACAATTGTCCCATCGGGCTTTTTTGCTACAAAGGTAGCAAAATCAATCTGTAAGTTTTCGTCTCCCCCATTTAAGACAGTTGCTTCAATAGTCACATCACTTTCGCCTTGACGCAGAATAATTGGTTCATTACTGACCACAGCGTCTTTACGAATATCAAGGCTAATTTTGGCTATTCTTATCATCTGCTTCGCCTCCGTCAACCTTGCCTGACGTGTCATAATCTTTACCTGTAATATCTTTATAATCATCTTTTGAGATGACCATAGGCACATAGCCAACGATGTCAGCGGCCTTGAGTGTTCCCCATCCAAATTCCATTTTAAGTAATCCAATCATATTATTTTCCTCCATTATCTGTTGTAGTTGATGTATCTGGTTCAGTGCTTAATGTTGTGTCTGGTGCTGGTGCTGGTGCTGGTGCTGCCTTCATTCCAATGACTTCTTTGGTCAATTGTGTAACTGCTGATTGAAGTTCATCACTAATATTCTTTTGATCAGCGTTATCAGCCATCAAGCTCAAATTCTGCTTGGTACTTGTTGTTAAAGCTGTCTTCAAATCTTCGATAATTTTAGTTAGTTGCAAATTTTGAAGAGTTAACTTAGTTAATACATCGTTGTGTTCTTCGTCTGGTGTCATATTTGTTGATTTATGAACCAAAGCATTATCAGTGGGGCGAATAGTCCAATTGAATTTCTCTGAAATAGAAAAGGTTGGGTCATCTTCTACGACAATCCAACCTTTGTTTTTATCCTGATAAAGTGATGAGGGATATTCTGCAATATCAGTAATATTTCCATCATCATCTTGTTTAAAAGCTACTTTAACCATTATTCTCCCTCCTTATAGTTAGTTACGTATGCTATATGTGGCAACGATTTAGGAATAGCTGCGATAATCGCATCAACTGTGTTTAAACTGCTACTACCTTGACCAGCAGCCAGATTACCTTCGACTTCAACAGTCCCATTACTAAATGAAAATGAAAGCGATGTACATCCGACGTAATAGTATAGACTACCATTTGGGTAAGTCGCTTTATAATTTTTCCATGTCCCTTGATAATAAGTTTCAACGTCATTCCCACCAAGATATGTCTTTAAGGGACTATCCAAAAGGCTATAATTAGAAATTCCGTTAAGAATGTACTGCTTAGGAATCCTAACTACACTTGGTAGATCCATATATGCCAATCTAGCTCTATAAGTACTATCTGCTGAAGTAGCCGGATCTACAAAATGTATTTCTAACCCGTCTCCGATATTGCCAAAATCTTTTGATACTCCAACAAGCGAAGCACTAGTTGAATCTCCAACGAATAAATAACTTCCGACGGTCAATTGTGAAACCTCTTTTTGACTTGCGTAGGAATTAACATAATCTACGATTAAGTCAAATGTTGATATTAAATTATCGTCTTTATCTTTTATTGAACCTTGTGTTGTACTAATGTTCATTGTTCCATCATCATTAAATTTAAAACTGACTGAAGGATTAGTAACAATATCTCCTTCTTTAATGTCACGAGAAAATACTTTGGTCAATTTAAATCCTATGTAAGATTGATTTGGTTGTAAATTATTATAAAAAAGATATCTTACTCCTGGAGTCCCTTTTGCAAGAACTCTATTATTTTTATCAAGTAAGACCAAGGAATAGCCCGGGGTATTATCTTGGGTGTCTATTACGATACCGGTACTTCCTATTGTTACAATATTATTGGTTACATTCGGATAGCCACTTGCTGGGAAGGTTCCCGGATTCGTCCAATTCACAACACCGTTATATTGAAAAGTTGGCAACTTAGTTGGTACGCTCTCGTCATTTGCTAAAGTAGTAATTTGAACGACTGGAATTGTATTAGACGCTGGATTACCGTTAATATCCTCATATCGAACAGTAAATTGTCCCCGCTTATATATCGTTGCCGGGTTCAAACCGTCAACTTCAATAATACTAATATCCATAGGACCAACCGCATATTTTTCATTATCCTTATAAACAACTAATCTCGTCCCAGTTCTATTTGATTTTTCATATAAAATCCTGTTTCTATCCAAAATAAAACTCGTACTAGTGATATTTGTCGCAGCTATACTGGTCTCAGGATTTTGGTATCCATCTCCAAAATTATAACGTGTTATTTTCGTACTCGAAACGTCTTCTCTGGAATTAAATCCGGGAATTTGAAGTATTGGCCCTGAGATTAGAGTTTCTTTAGACCCATCACCGCTTAATTCCACTTTTAATATATCTTTAGATGCTAAACGTCCCTTCTTTAAAGAAATTGGAATTGGGGATGTTGTTGAAAACTTGTTCAATCCGGCCTCACCATTCGTAATTTGAATTTTCTTAGGTGTAGTGGACTTACCATTAAAATAAGGAGTTTCCACCATACTTAATTGTGCTTGTAACCCGTCACCCAATCCATCTAAATTCTCGCCTAAATCTTGATTAAAGGTAACTGTAGTATCGGCGTTTGTATTAGATGGACCTTGCCAAAGTTTAAAACGCTTAGTAACTTCGCCCTTGTTAACGTCACCAGGGTATACATCGTCTCCAACAGTTTCGTGACCGGGATTGGTTGTAGTTCCAGTGTTTCCGCCTGTGTTTCCACCTGTTGAACTACCGGAACCATTTCCTAACCATGACGAATATAATCTTATTCTGTTTGTTGTATGATTACCTATTGACTGATGTATTACATTCCCGTCGTCGTCAGCAATTTCAACAGCAAGTGGCATTTTCTTCAATAAATTTCTTGCTTGTTCGTCTTTAACAATAGCTGTATTAGTATCTGACATTTACATATCTCCTTCTAACATTTTATTCATCTGATCCATTTTTGAATCAGTAGCTGGATCACTTTTACCAATTGATAAACCGCCGGTATCAAGAATATCTTGCATAACAGTTTTAGCGTTATCTTGCGTTACAACACCGGCAGACTTAATATCTTCGGCATTAGCAGCGATATCGGCCTTATTTTGAGTTATGTCATCATCGTTCTTTCTTTGGCGATCTTCGAGATCATTTAAGGACTTATCGACCTCATCTTTATGAGCGGTGCTGTCAGATACCAATTTATCAATTTTGGCTTGGCTATTTTTGGTATCGGTGTCTAACTGTTCTTGATTGGCTTTGATAGCAGTGTCCGTTTTATCATTCATATCCTTAATAGCCTTATCGGCGGTATCGTTCAAACTAGCAATATTGTTCTGCATAATACCAACGTATAAGGATTGGTAGAACGCTAATTGCTTTTGGCCAGATTTAATTGATTCATCAAAATTAACTAATAATCTATTTAATTCCGAAACATAATTAGCGTGTTTCTCTGGAATGGCTACATCATTATTAATAATTTCTAAATCGAAATCCAAAGTTTGAATTACTTTAGTGCGTTCTGGATTTTCGATAAGGAAGTGTGCCGATTGATAATGTCCAGCATTTTGAGTGATAGCTGCTTCAGGTTGCCAGCTCAATACGCCTAAGGACGCTTGAGTTCCGTCAAATCCTTCATCTGAACGGACATAAGATCCTGTTGCGTCTGTACCCTCAAAACTAACCAACTTATTAATTAGGGTACTATCGTCCATATCAAAACTGGATAGATCATATAGAGATACGCCGCCCCAATTTTTATTTGATTTTAAGAAATTAATTTCAAATGTGTTACCGCTCGAAGTACCTTGAATTAACCAGGCATGTTGAAATTCTCGACTGTTTAACAGAATATTTTCAATTCCGTTTGGACCTAGATGTTCATGCTCATCCTGCGTATATTGTGCTGGTAAATGGAATCCTTCCGCTAGATCAACGCAGAAAAATAATGGTTCGACTGCCGGAATATTCATCTTCATTTCTACATTTGACATTAAATATCACCACCTTTGTTTAATTCTGAATTCATTTCTGCAAGTTTTCGGTCAACTTCTAGATCGTCATCAGAATACTGTTGACCATTTCCGGTATAACTAGGAGCGTGTACACCGTTTGAGATTGGACTATCACGAAGTCGACTTTCAATATTAGAAAGTCTTTGAGATAAGTTACTTGTCTCTTTACCTACTTCACCGCTGACTTCATCGGCTATCAATTCAGATAACGATGAAACTAATGCTTCACCAGTTGAATTACCGAAAGCACTAAAATAAGCGTTAATCGACTTTTGATTACTAACAATTATTGCTAGATCTTTCAAAATTAGATTTAACGCTTTTTCTATGGTTTCGATATTAAAATTCTCTGAGTGGAACATTGACGAACCGTATAGTTCCGACGTAATACGATCTAATTTAACAGTTAGACCGTCAAAGCCTTCAATGTCTTGCAACTCTGGAACTTTTAATTGTGTAGTTTGGTCAGTGTCGATCAGCTTATATTTTTTGGCAATTATATTACCGTCTGGATCTTTACCCAAAATCTTGAGCGCCATTTTGCCACCTTCATCAAATATTGATCTGCCGGTATCAACAGTTTTGGTAATTCCGTCTAATGTTGAATTACCAGACACGAATTTAATTTGAGGTTGTACCATTTGATTCCTCCTTATCTTTATTTATTTGATCAGTTAAATCTTTTTGCTTTTTATTTAAATCGCTAAGTTTAGCGTTTTGACGTCTAACCGTCTTAGTTAGAAGTTCAATATTACGGTTGGCCAAACGGAGTTTATCTGAATTTTCAAAGTTAATATTCTTTCGTGACAACTTTGAATTGTCCAAACTTACGGTCATCGGCGAATCATTGTTAAGAGGATTGCCACTGATACCGTTCAACGTAACCATAAGTTTTAGTCCTAGTGGCTCTGCGTTTAGAAACATAGTGTCACCAATGTTTAACTCATCGTCCTGTTGGCTCAAGTTAACAGTTAATTCAACAATAGGATCAACTTGCATTACTGAATCTGCATATTTCTTCATGGATTCAACGTCCTTGATTTGATCATTAGTAATGTCTTCACCAACGATTAAACCGTGCTCTGACTGTGAGGCCGAATTGTAATAGAAAAATGGTTCAAAATAATACTTTACTTCGTCCGTATCCGTTGTGACTGTGCCATCTGTAGCAGTTTCCGTGGACTTGGGTTCTACATCAGTATCGCCATCGAAGCTAATATCATCAGCACAAACCCATTCATTTGTTGCCACACGATACCATGTTTTTCCACCATACCCATCTGATACGGTTCCATCAATCTTCCATTGACTTCCGTTAGACAGCGTCTTGCCAGAAATTTCATGTTGACCAGAATATGGAGAATCATAAATTTTTGCAAAAGTTGGCGTTGTAGTAGTTTGATTGTCACCAGTACCAGTGGTTATGTCAGCAGCCTTAATGGTACCTTGACCCCAGACCTGTTCAATAACTTGTTGTTCTGGCTTGACATCTCCAGACTTATCAAATGAGAAATATTTTTCGCTTACCCATTCGTTTGTGGCAACACGATACCAAACAACACCATCAATAGATATTTGTTTATCAATAGCCCATTTACTACCATTTGGCAATTTTTGGCCGGTTAAGTTATTTCCTACCGGTGAGCTATAAACGGGTGCTCCACCATCTTCCATAGTTGAAATAGTTCCTATGGAATTACCAGTAGAAGTTGCTGCCAATGTGCTAGATGATCCAGTAGAATCACTGGTTGATGTTCCATCAGCTGTTGAACTGTGGGAATCGTCAACTGTAGCACCATACAACATAGCCCCATTGACCATTGAAGTGGAGTCTACCGATAACTCAATGTCATTTGTATTGTGAGACCAGATGAATTGACGGTTGGTAGCATTCTTATATGAATTCTGATCATAGATTAAAACCGTTTTTCCATTTGGAAGCCAACGTGCTCCATATGAATCAACGGCTTTTTGAATTGCATCTAAACCGGAGCAGTTACCCCAATCCGTAATATCAACGGTGGGAAAGCTTCCATTAATTTGATATGAATATCCTGAATTGTACTGACTATCAAAGACAAACTTCATCATTGAATCAATGGAATAGCTTTGGCTGCCCTTATTAACGTTGAATTGTCTAAAATTTTGAATGCCAAAGATTTCATGTGTCGCGGTGACATCTTTAGTAACAAAATCATCCACGTATTTAGATACGCACTGCTTGATTTGATACTTTTGGCCGTCAAAGATAATGTAAGCATCGTTCTCCAACAAGTCGAATGAAATACCATTCTTTTTTGTAAGAAATGCTGTAAAAGACAGCTGAAATGTCGAACTAACCTGCTTATCTATTTTAAATGTGTCTTCATTTAAGCACGTCAACCATTCTTCGTGCTGGCCATCGAATGATAGAACGTAAATTTTGTGTCCGTTGAAAGCTGGCATTAAAAATAGATGAAATAGAATTCAAAGGCAATATCTGAGTTTGTTAGGCCAGAAATTTCAAACTCGTTATCACCTTTTACTAGTGAAATTGTTCCGTGATTACTATTGATTCCATCAGGCTGACCGTTTAAATACGGGTCAACTCCATCAAGAATAAGCTCATCATTTTCACCTAGAACACGGTTATAAGTAAACGATTCACCAGTAGTTTTATTAGTCAAAGTTGGTGAGCCAGAACCTTTAATGTGGATTTTTAGATAATGATTTTGTCCCAATGGATCAATATCAATTGAACTTGGATTATAAATAGAAAACTTCTCTTCTTTGGATTCATAAGAAATATCTTTATTAGGTATTCCCATTCCATAAGAAAAGAAGTTTTTTTCTTTATCAAAAATTTCTAATGATGTGCCCACACTCTCACGCATACCTGTGTAGTTGTTGAAAGTAATAACTATCGTTGCTTGTTTTTCATTAACATATGTCGGAGCAAAAACTTTAGTTTTAACTCGATACTTGAATGAAGGCTCATTGCCAAACACAATCCAAAAGCCTTTCCGATCCATAAAGAAATCATGTAGAGCAGCATATAGCATCCGGAATTCTGCTTCACTATTCCCGATTACTTCCCAGGTGGAAGTAATATCTCGACTATCAAACGAAGACGACGTTAAATGTTGACCATCTCGAGTATTGATTTTCTGCCAATTCTCTACAGGATTAGTTTGAGCTATATCCCAATCATAGCAATGAACACCGAACATATCTTCAACGTCAAAGTACGAAGTCCAATCAATTCCCTCATCACTTATAGCAACTTCAATTGGATCAAGTGGTAATCTCGATGGATTATCACGACCGTTTGAAAAGCCATAAGCATGAGGCTTAGGATTAGTCATTTCATCTTTAAATACCTGATTTGTCATTATTGTCTATCACCTCGCTGGTATGCATAGATATCTGTATTACGTCTGTTTTGCTGATTTAAATTGCTATTGGTTCTAGCAATGTTAATTTCAGGAGCAAAGTTCTTGCCTTCGATAGAACCTAGTAGATTAATGACAATATCCAGTTTTTGACCAAGGTCAGCGCTGATATTGCTTGTTAAACTTGAGGATCTAAATTCTGGGTGATAATCTGCCATTCTCCCCATTAAATCTCCTATTAATGGGATAGCTGATGGCTTAGAAGGATTAATTGCAAATTCGTCACCAGCTTCACCGATAATGGCATTAGTAGCACCAAAGACATGTCCACCGTTAGCCATTAATCTTGGACCAGAAGGACCACTAGCTGAACCACGCCATTCACCATACTTTCCGTTGTAGCCCATACCCATATCAGAACGCCATGTAGCATCATTGAATAACGCTATCAATTGATCCAATGGATTCCAAATATCCTTGTGTCCAGGCATAGCGTAACTATTAAATGTTGGGTCAATATACTGCAAAATTCCTTTTGATGGTGTACCGGCTTTGGCATTATTATCAGTCAAATTAATAGCGTGTGGATTACCGCCAGATTCATTGCCGATAATACGTTCAATCATGTCCACATTGAAGTCAGTGATTGATTGATGCATGTAATCGGCTGCAGCTCTAATCATTGAACCATACGCTTTAGCTGGTCTAGCACCACCAACAGCAGATTGAGCTTCTAACTCTTGATCCTTTAGCTTGTTCATTTGGTCTTTAAACCAATTGATTGATTGTTTAACAACGTAATGACCGGCTGGAGGAGCGAACACATTACCGAATTTAGTTGACTGAGCAATTTTAGACGTGGCTTTATCCCAAACAGATGTTAGATTTCCTAACGGATCTTTTAAGAAAGAAGTAATACCTTCAAGCTTATCCTTGACCCATTTGCCCATGTCGCTTAGCTCACCTTTGACCCAGTCACCGACACCATTTGCATAATGTGGAACTGAACTAGGTGCGAATCTTCTGGCTGTTTCAGTAGCAGGTACAACTGTAGCACCCGGTTTCAAATCAACCATGACATTGCGCATTTTAGGAATGATTCTCCAAGGCTCACCAGGGTTCTTAAATGCTTCCTCAAATACTGAACCTTTTTGATCATTAATAAGTGCAGGACCACCGGGGTGGTAGCCAACACCACTAGCATATTTGATAGGTGCAATTGATTGAGCTTTACCACCGAAGAATTTAATGACGGTATTGATTCCGCCAATACCACCGTTAATCGCACCAACAACGCCGCTCATAGCATCGTGAGCCCAGCCTTTAAATTTATCAAATATCTTTTTAAAGAAGTCGGCTACACTTTGCCACATGGAATTCCAACCTGATTTGAAACTAGAGCTAAACCCGGACCACCAAGAATTAATTCCAGCAGTGAAATCATCGTAGGCGCTATGCATGTTTTTCCAGTTATCATGCATATCGGTCTTTCTGTCTTTCCAGCCTTGATTCCAGTCTTTACCAAACGAAGTTGAAAATCCAGACCACCATTTACCTATACCTGTAGTGAAATCATCATAGGCACTGTGCATGTTCTTCCAATCGTCATGCATATCAGTCTTTCTATCTTTCCAAGACTTATCCCACTTCTTGCCAAAGTCCTTAGAAAATCCAGACCACCATTTAGATATATTTTTATCCCAACTAGATGTTGTCTTTTGTGTGTCTTTCCAAAAGTTATCCCATGACTTACCAAACTTAGATTTCTTTAATGACTTTTCCATCGAATCTAAAGAATTGCTAAATGATTTAGCAAATCCTTTTTTGCCATTAAATACGCTTCCAAGTTCATCAGACCATTTTTCCATGGCCTTCTTTGTTCCTTTATCCTTCTTGAGCCATTTAGAAACGCCAGCAAAAGTTCCGGTAATATTAGCTAATAAGCCTTTTTTACCTTTAGTTGCATTTTTAACAGAACTCTCAAGGCCAGACATCCATTTATCAAAGCCTTTTTTAGTTGACTTGTCCTTGAGTAACCAATCTCCGACACCTTTAAAAGCGCCAACTAGATTGTTTCCGAGACCTTTTTTACCTTTAGTAGCTGCTTTGACTGATTTTCCAAGTCCTGATACCCACTTAGTAATGCTTTTGCCAGTCTTAGTATCCTTTAAAAGAAAGGCACCAATACCCAAAAATGGGTTGGCCAAAGTAAGAAGTATTTCTTTTTTATGCTTACCCATCCAAGTAGTGATACCCTTTGTCCACTCAGCAACAGCATCGCCAGCTTTACGTGAGTAATAACCAGCTTTTTGGATAATTCCTTTTGGTGGCTTAGCCCCCTTACCGGCTTTATTCCAGCCATCAGTGAACTCTTTAGCTGCCTTACCACCATACTTACCTAAAGTACGTCCAATCAATGCACCAACCGCTTCACCAGCTGGACCACCGAGCATAAAGCCAATTCCACCACCGATTGCTCCACCGGCAGCCTTACCAAAGCCTTCAAATTTCTGTTCTGGATTCTTTGCTTTTAACGCTCCCACAATGTCAAGCCCAGCAGTGGCAGCAACACCGGTTGTAACACCGGCAGTTGCTAATTTAGCACCAGTAGACATATTTCCAACACTTGTACTAGATAACTTACCGCCTTGAAATCCTTTTCCAATGAATTTAAACAAACTACTAAAGTTATTTTTTGTTCCTGAAATAAATTCTGCTATTTTAGCTTTAGAATCATTCAATCCGGTAACACCAAATCTAAGTACCTTTTTAGCGTTATCACCCTTTCCAACAACTTTAGTAAGTAAGCCACCTTCTTTACCACCAATACCAACAATCTTTAATAGTGGATCGAAGGCGCCTTTGGCAAGCTTAAAACCCTTCATTGCTACAAAATAACCAGCGATAGCTTTGATAGCGGTTTTATGCTTAGCGATAGAACTCAATATACTTTCAAAAGTTTTTAAAGGATCAGCTGAATTTTTAGCATTTTTATCTGTTAACCCAAACATATTAGCAATGGTTTTCATGATAGACTTCATATCACTCCAAACAGCTTTACCGAAAATTCCTACGATGGTTCCTAAATCCTCAGCAATATCAGAAATAGTTCCTTTATGCTGAGAAAGATATTTGATAATGGAACTTACATGTTGAGACAGCTTAGCCAATCCGTTTCCGGCGTCGGTTAGTAATCCCTTGAATGCTGATGAATTTAACTCATCAGCTATATCAGATAGACCGGTAGTCTTTTCCTCAACCAATGGCTTCATTAATGTCCCTTTAGCAGATGTCCAACCAGATTTAATACGGGCAATTGCTCCTTCACCAGTCTTGCCGAACTTATCAAAAGTATCTGATGAATGTGCGGCAACTTGAGTCATAGCATATTCAAATTTTTGTGATGTGATATCACCATTTGAAACAGCTTTAGTTAACTGATCTTGAGTCATCCCCAAAGCTTTTGCTAACTCACGCGGCAACGCTGGCACTGCTTTAGACATTCGTGTATAAGCCATGGTAGAAAGCTTACCTGATGCTTCAACTTTTGCATAAGACGAAGCCAAACCGTTTGCAGCATCTTCACCCTTGCCTGATTCTATTGCCAAGCTTGAAAATGCTCTAGTCAGATTTTGGGTAGTAGTAAAACTACCAGAAAATCCATAAATTTTCTTTTGCAAGTCATTGATTGCACCAGCAGAAAAACCAGTGGCACTTCTTAATTCAGCCATAGAGCCAACCATAGCTTTAGTTTGACCGGCAGAAAGCCCCATGCCTTCCCAGACACGATTAATCTGTTCACCAGCTTCTGCTACCTGCATACCACTTTGGGCAGCAGAAATAAGGCCACCAGACATTGCTTGCAAGCCACTCAGAACAGCGCCACCAATTAATGAACCACCGATAATTGACTTAAATCGACTAGTTTTTTCCTTAGCTGCATCCATCCGACTACTAAATCGTTCAAGACTTGTATTAGCACTAGATGTATCTGCCGTAACTTTTGTATTGATGTGATCTGGAATATTCTTTGCAACACGTTCAAAATCTTCAAATGCAGCCTTGTGCGCAATTGCATTTAATTGTGTACGTGCTTCTTTTGGAACTTTGTCATACCACTCTTTGAACGTACGAAAGCCAGTATCGTTTAGTTTTGCCTTTAACTCAGTCTGCTGACTTTTTGGCAATGATTTTAGATCTGATTTATATGCTTCAAATCCATTTTGTTCAACGTTTGCCTTTAACTTTGTATATTTATCCTTAGGCAATGCCTTCATATAGCTGTCAAACGTATCAAAGCCGCTCTTTTCAGCCATAGCATTCAACTTAGTTTGAACGTCTTTAGGCAGGCCCTGAAGTTTTTGGTTAAAGGTAACGATTTTCTGCTCATCAGCAGTAGCATCAAGTTTTACGTTCTTATCCTTGATGTTATCCATTGCTTGTTTAACTCTCTGAGCAGTCGGAGTTAACTGATCTTTACCAAGAAAATTAATAACTTTGTTTACTACGATATCTGGCATCTATTCTCGCCCCCTTTCCATGACCAGATCATGAAACGCTTTTGCACTGATTTGTTTTCTTTGAATGTTGTCCGATTCCTTGCCAAAATTGGTAGCAAAATCTTTAACCTCGAAAAGTGAAGATTCAATTGATCGATTTTGTGTTTCAATATCTTCAATCAGACCTACTGGTCTTACCATTGAGGATTTAAGACGCTCATTCTCAAGATCGTCATATTGAGCAAGCAACGCTCCACGACACAAATCATTAAATTCAAAGGGAGTTAACTTCCAAAAATCATCAATATTTGTAATACCGATAATTCTTCTAGCTCTACTTATCTGCTCATCCAAATCAAACTGATTTACTTGCTTGCTTCCTCGATTCTCTTGTTTGCTTCCTTCATGTTTTCTTCGAGTTGATCGATTTGAATTTGAGTCATTTCTTTTTCTTCGGTTTTTACCGATTTCAATTCCAAACTCTTCTTCATACCTTTGATCAAACGATCTCCGTATCTCATCCACTCGCTTATTTTCGCTTTTAAAAAACCTGCGTTAATTAGCCCCTTAATAATTTCGCTAGTAACTTCGTGGATATCGTCAAATCGACCATCTTCACTTAATTGATCAACTAACTCATCTTCTTTAAGCAAATTTCCAGCAACAGCCTTAAAGAAAGTAATTACTGAATCTACATTGTCAGCAAATAAACCATCTAAAAATGAATTAAATTTGTCAGCACGTTTATCCTTGTCTTCACCAGCAATATTCTTGTATAAAAGATAATTAAAAGTAGGTGTGACCATTCCTTTTTTTGTCTCTAAAGTTAGCATCTTAATTTCTCCTAGTAATTTGATTCCGTCCACCACCGCTCAAGTGTGTGAGTATGCACTTGATTAGATGCTAAGCAATCGGCTTAGTATCTAAGATGCTTATGATCCTGTAACTGATCCTGTACCTGATCCTGTACTTGAACTTCCTGAATTAGATGTATTAGCTGGTTTAGAAGCTCCAGGACCCATGACATCTTCACCAGTTGTTGTATCTTGAACAGTGATGGTTTCATCATCGGCAGAATTATCAACCACATCCCCATTTTCTGTACCAATGTCACTTGGATGTGCCCAGTTGTAATACTTATCTAAATCATCAAGTACACCATCATCAAGGTCAGATTCGTCCAATTCAAAAGCATTCTCATCAGAATTAATTGCTCGTTCAACACCATTGACTTCAAATTGAAGATTGGATGTAACGATTCCACCAAGTGCTTCAGTATTTGGCAAGTTAGGAACATAAGATTGAGAAAATTGTGCTTGAACTTTACGATTTGGCTTTGTTCCATGAAGCGTATTTAGGTCAACACGCCATAAGCCAATTAATTCACCTTTTTCCCATGCTGCATATAGATCCCAATAGAGATCTTTTCCGTTGTTGTCAGGATCATCAAAGATAACATCGACTGTTCTTTGTTGATTAATTGCACCAACGCCCTTAGCAGTTCCACGCTTAGTAGCAGTTGATTGAATTGCTCGTGTGTTAGTACCTGATGTAGCACCTTGTTGACCTAAAATGTGTGCCTTATTAGTTACCGGCTCATGCATAAAACGCTTATACAAATAGATGATTTTGTTTGCATCACGACCTTTAAAGTCTTTTTTGAGTTTGTTTCCTGTTTGTGTATTGTCAGCCATTTTATTTCCTTCTTTCAAATTCTTTGGTAAAAAAATAAACATTCACTCTTGAAATGAATGTCTAAATAAATGATTTTTCTGTTATGTTGTAATCCATCGTGATTGTCACGTGTCTCAAACTCTGATCGGTTGAATTATCAATTACTTCAACTTGATTGAAAGCGACAGATGAGCAATTATAACTTGATAATCTCAAATATTTCAGATACTCACGTATGCTGAAACAAGTATCCATCATTAAGCCGTGGTCATTGTCTACCAAATCAAAATAATTAACGTACAACGTATAACTTGAAAGCTGTTCGTTCTTAGCACGATTAACGTCTCCAGTGTCACCGGTTGAAATGATTATTTGAGGATATTCATTAGTATCACTCACATTTGAATCAAATATTGGTATGTCGTCTGCTATGGTTTCGATTGTTTTAATAGCTGATGTAACCATGTCTCGTTGTGGTGAAATCAAATTTATCACCTACTTTATTGAATTTTCAATGATTTCGTCTGAATATTTATCAACGTCAAGCTGCATACCCGAATCGTGCATAACATGTTGAGCTGGATAATTTCTATCTTTCAGACCATTTTCGAACGCCTGAATATATTCATATCCCTCTTTTGATTCAGCATTGGCATAGATATCAGATGACATCTTATTCTTAGAAGGGTGCTTAGCCACAGACTTCCACAAGTTACCATGTCCAACATAACCACTTTTAGAATGATATTCACGCTCTCTGATCAATTTTTGGGCGCCATCCACTTCATCATTGGCAATTTTATCGACTGCCTTGGGCACATTATTTTTAAGACGTGCTTTATCTTGAAGTATCATTTCTGCCAAATCAGCATTGCCAGACTGTTTTAGTGATCTAGCCATAGCAATCAATGGATCACTAAAGTTATCCTTAGCTTGAATCCTGACTACTGGTACGTGTTCATTATCCCAGCTCATGGTTTCACTTCCGTTCCAACAACATATAATGTCGTTCTGCTCTTATGATGTCTTACTTGTTTGACAATATATTTAGGAGATTGTTTCTTTTCGTCATATTCACCATCAAAAGCGACATAATCAGCCGTTTCAGGGCAATTCAGTCTGATTACCCACGATCTATCATATTGCTTGCCAATTACATTAATTTGCTCCTGTGATCCATTCAATTCTGTAACTCTAGCACCGTAAAACTTAGTCGCTACCAATGTCTTTGTGTGATTGAGTACATCATCTTTAGGATCATTAACTTTTCGTATCAAATAAATAATTGGTCTAATCAAAGGTAAATACGCCCCCTCTGTGGTCATTATCAGCAAGGCTATTCTTATATGAATCAAGCAAACTTTGAATTGGCTCTAGGTCAGTATCGCTAAATGTCAAAGACATCCCTTCTTCGCTAACTGACTTAGTTCCCTCATAATTTTCTCTGGTAATTGCATTCTGTGTGACTTTTTGAACAGCAACAGATAGCTTTGAATCCAGATCATCAACGCCTAAATATAATTCAATTTCATCTACAGCATTTTCGATATAAATCTTAATGCGAGGAATCCTTGGATCATCTTCTTCTAAGTCATTGACGACTTTTATATTTGCCAGTACCGAATCATTAACTGTGGTCTCTTGAGTTTCTTCACTCATAAAATCACCTCATTACTTACCTGGTGTAGTGCCTGATGTTGATGTTGCTGACTTCTTAGCCTTAGTATTGATATTTGTAACGACATACTTAGGATCAATCTTAAATTTATAAGCAACAGTACCGATATTTCTTGGATCAGTAACAATTTTATAATAAGGAGTTGTAGCAGCTTCCAATTTATTAACGGTTAATCCGACATATGGTTGTGTGACATCATATCCTAAACCATTTGGGTGTAACGAAACGATACGACGGTTAATAAGTGCGGATTGACCACCTTTGCCAAGTGAGTCACGTGTTACTTCAACTGCGTTTTGACTAGCTGGTGCTGTTGAATATCTCAAAGCTCCATCCATCATTGCGTACATTGTAGTTGTTCCGTCAGCATCTAGTGGAATATCGTCATCTTCAACGATTGGGATTCCATTATAAGTTGTTAATACCGTTGCACCTTGTGAAGGTTGAACGTCAGCAATCAAATTTTGTTCACGCATAGCATAAACGGTAGCAGAGTTAACTACTAATCTTGTCAATGATGGAGTAGCAACATCACCCATTCTTGATAATGCAGCTAAATAATTACCAGCCGATAAGGCTTGAACATTATCAAATCCGAATGACTTAGCTTCTTTAAGATCGTCAAGTAAAAACATGTTGTTGAGAATTGCTAATAACAATCGTTCATCTTGACCTTGCCAATAGTTTGAAAATCGTGATGTAATGCGTCCTTGTACTTGAGCACCTGAAACTTGCTCTGCAAAATCGGTTTGTCCAAACGCCTTAGCTTGATAAAATTTAATAGCGTTATGTTCATCGCTTGTGATTCCTTCAATTGAGATATCATCAGTATCGTTCCAGTCTTGAGGATCTCCACTAAGGTCATTCAATACAGGAATATTCATTAGTCTTCCGGGATCTTGGAGATGTGCCCCCATAACATCATCGGCAGTTACTGCTCCTGATGTTAAAAGACGATTAGTTTTAGTTGTATCGTTATTGATATATTGTGCCCATAATTCAGGGACAACTAATTGTCCTAGAAATGTAGCTCCAGTAAATTGTGGCATTTAAAATTCCTTCTTTCTATTTGTTTAAATAATCTTTCTTAATTAAATCAGGATTTTCCATATAAACCTTTGTAAGTTCTTCAAGGCTCATATCCTTCAAATCCTTATCAAGTGTCACTGTCGCATTACCTGTGGCAGTTTGAGGCGTACTCTTACCTTTCAAACGATTCTCAACACTTTCTTGCACAGCATTATCAAATTCAGTTTTGACACTTTCAAGGTTTTGTTTTGTTTCGTCATCAGTAGAACCAACGAATAATTCAGCAAGCGACAATGGCAACTTCATGCTTTCAGCAATTTTAGTAGCTGAGTTAATTAAATTCCGATGCTGATTCTCAGCTTGTAATTCTTCAAGTTTCTTCTTCAAGTCAGCTGTTTCAGCATCAGCTTTTTCTTTATCGGTCATATTTGCCTCAGCATCGTGTTCAGTAATAGCACTCTTGATTAAATCAGGAATGCTATTAACTTTGTCTTGGAGTTCTTTAACGATTTGACCAGATTTATCTTTTTCCTTAGCTTTTGCTTGACTAACTAATTGGTTAACCTTTTCTTGCTGCTTATCATCAAAAGATACTTCCTTAGATACTTCTTTAGTCTCGTTGTCGCTCGTTTGAATATTTGGCTCTTGATTATTATCTGGGTTCATGAGTTATCCTCCCGTTTTAAGCTCGTCAGCTTTAATTTCCATTTAGAGTCCGTCGACTATATCCGTGGCTCTTTAATGCCTGACACACGTTTGAAGGCAATAAAAAAGGCGACCACTTAAAGTCGTCTATAAATTATTTAATTCATCGGTTACATCATGATTAGAAGTGTCCCAATCATCGTCATCATTCTCCTCAATTACTGTACATTGGCAATTAGGATGCATCAATGGAAAATTCACGCCTTCTTCAGCATCATCAACATCAAATATTTGCCCATCTAGTGCATCACAGTCAGCACACGTCGTTGGTGATTCGAGTGAAATATATTTATACTTCTTAACGTTCCTTGAATAGAATTCTTGCAATCTAGTTCTATTCATTGCTTGAGCGGTAGCCGTTCGAATCATGCCAGCAGCGCGTCCCATTTGCCCATTCATTGCTTTGTTTCCACCAGTCAATATATCAGAGACATCCTTGGTCCAATTTAATGAATCTTTAGGACTTTTAGCAGCCTTTTCAGCCACTTCACGAACTTTTCTCAACGTCTGCATAGTTTGCTTATTTATTGAAGAAAACATATCAGAATCAACATGACTGTCTAACACGGCATTTTGCGTAGATTTATAAATGATTGCATCCACGTTCTTACTTTGCTCAGCAATATGCTGATTATTATTAATAACATTTTTAGCCTGCGCATAAGTTGGTGCATAAACAACATTAGGAATATTTTCCGTTGCGACACCTAAATGAATCTTTTGTGCCATTGCCAGTCTAACAATATCTTGAGTAACATTAGCCATCAGCATATCGCCATTTGTATCTAAATTATTGCTATTGAAAGCCATCTTAATTAAATTCTGATCATCAGGACTGGCATTATAGAATGTGTCTTTCAGATTACTAAGAAAGGCAGCAATTTCACCAGGATTAGCTTTAGCAGTCCATGACTTATTAGCTCCAATAAACGCATCAACATCACTGATAACTTTTGATTGAGTATCACGATACATCGATTCGATTTCTTTAACTCTAATATCTTGTTTACCGTAAATCTTTTGAGCAATACTAATCGCTTGGCTTTTCGTCAATTTCATTGTTGTCTACCTCGTCAGGATTAGAATCGTCGGTGTTATCACCATCATCATCTTGAGACTCATCAGGCTTTCTAGTAAATACATTGTTAAATGGATCATTTTCCTTTATTTTCTCATTTTGCTCGTCAATACGTTGTTGTTCGGCATCATTGCTTACGCCAGTGACGGGTTCGATTTGCTCACGAATAGTCTGATCCGATACCTTGCCAGTGTTAACTAGAGCCGTAACAGTCTGCATAATATCTGCATCATTTTTAGGCATATTAGGCGTATATATAGGATTGATATTTTCAACCATATCAGCATTCTGGATACTTCCTAATGCTTGCCAATAATTTCCAAGTAATCGTAAGCGTCTCATTAGTCCACGTGTATAAAGTGATTCTTGATTAGCTCGTTCTTGATCATTGCCCCACAATTTATAAGACATAGCAACACCCGACGCATTAGATGCAAAATTAGCATCGCTTGTGTCAGGCGTATTTGTGTCCTTGTGGATTTCCATATTAAGAGCATCAATATAGAGTTTCCAACCGTCTGTGTTTAACTCTTTGGTTAGATATGATGCAGTTGGCTGGATGACTTGACCATTATCATTGATACCATTCTTAACCAATGCTGGTTTTAACCAGATTTTACTTTGACGAGTATTAATTTCGGGCGTCTTTCTATAAATGATATTGCCGTCTTTATCTGTCAATGGTTGCCCATCAGCACCAACCCATGGAGTTTTAGGAACATCAATATCACCTGTGATCATCAACATAGCATTGCTGAAATCTTCTTGTGAATTGGCCATTTCGGATTTGCTTTTATCAATTGAATCAATGGTATCGAGCTTATATTCCCAGTCACCCATGCGCTCATCATTGTTGATATATTCGGTCAATGGGACTGAGCCGAAATTGTGTTCTTGATTATCGGATAACGTTAATTGACCATCAAAGCTTGATGTTGGCTTATAAATGAAAATATTTGTATCCGTATAAATAACTGTGTACCAATAATCTTGTTCATTGAAATTGACGTTGTAATAATAAACGCCAAATAAAGAATGTTGTTCCATTGATGAATCATAGACGACAAAAGCATTAACAGGGTCTACAGGACGTAATGAAACATCATTGGTATTCTCACGAACATACATCAATTCGTAAGCACGTCCCATGATAGAAAGGTTCTTACCCATTATTTTTTCATGATACGACTCATCATTTTTAGAATTGAATTTATTAATTAGATCATTGAGTGTATTTTCATCAGCTTCAGATATTTCAGAATCATCATTATATTGAAACTTAATAGGATTACCAAATCGATAACCAGTTTTAATTGATGTAATGAAGTGGGCAAATCCACTAGCGATACGATTATCTGCGCGGCTTTCGGACTTCTCACTGTCCCAATAATGAATGTCATTATCACCAATGTAATAGCGGTAGAGTGTTAACAAGCGTGGTACTTGTAACGATTGATGGCTCTCAATAAACTTTGTTGCCATTTCACCTAACTTAACAGGGTCGTCCTTGATAACGTTAAACAACTCGGCTGGCATTTTATATTGCTTGTTTGAATCAAGCGAGAAACGTCTACCACTGAGCATATGAACTGTTCTTTGATTCGGATAAGGCAAACTTGAATAGTATGCTATCGGATTATCTTCAATTGCCATTAGATCACTCTCCTTTCATTTAAAATCCCAAACTATTGAGATAATTTGCTTGTTCATTGATACTTGGGCTAGTAGGTATATTTTTAATACGCTCATATGTGGCAATCGCATAACGAATCGTATCCATGACATCATCGTTAACCTTTAATGGTTCACCAGTTTTGTCATCCCAAACATATTGATATATTTCTTCAAGAAACCAATGATACTTATCTGATGTCTGACTGATTCCAGTATTATCAATAGCATCTTGAGCAACAAAAAAAGCGTTAGTCTTCATAGCTTTAGCTACGTACTCAACGCCTGTTAAACGGTTTTTATAAGCATTAATACAGTTAATACCTGATTGCTGAAAATGAGCTACATGCTCCGGTCTAGCCGAATCAGCATAGAATGGAACACGATTGCCATATCGTTTCTGAATATCCTTAGCAATATCAGTCCAGTAGTCAATTTCCTTAAACTGTGCTGTGTGTTCTTCAAGAATGAAATATCTATCCTTGTTATCAACGCCAGCAACTACGATACATCCCTTATGCTCATATCCCCAATCGACCCCGCATATAATTGTGAGATTATCGGGGACTTTTGAACGCGGTATAATCATAGTTTTCTGGTCAAAGTCTTGATAAACAATACCTTCGGCAGCTGCCCACTCACCTTCAATAGCACGATCATAAAACATTCCTGCCGGTTCAGTTTCCTTAAGATTTTGAATGTAAGTCTTAGATAAAAAAGTATTGTCATCAATCCTAAAGTGATTGCTACGGATAGCCTTACTATGATTAGGATTATCAATATATTTTTTCTTCAAATAGTGCGTTGGTATATCAGGGTTAGTATCACAGACAACACGAGCACCATCAGGTGAACAACGCTTTCTAATTTCATCAAACACTTCTTCATTAGCAAGTGAAGCTTCATTGATATAAGCACCGTAAGCAGTCATACCACGAATAGCACCTAAACCAGCTATCGAACCAGTGAAAGCCTGTACGATCTTAACCGCTGGCAATCCCGGAAACATTATTTCAAACGAATTATGCTTATCAAAATGAAAACTCAATCCAAATGTATTCTCAATTTCATTCAACACATTATTTTGAATTGTCTTAGATGAAACACCAGCCAAAATATATTGCGGGTGCAACACGCCTTGACCTTGAGCAACCTCTGCTGCATGTCTAACATCCAAAAGAAATACAAAATTATCAACAAATGTCTTACCGGCACGAACAGCTCCGTAATTAATCATTAGATTCCACATTGGATCATTAACCACCTGGTCAAGCACTTCTAATTGTTTGGGGGCAAAAAGTTTATTTAGTTGTGTCATCTTTTTGAACCTCCGTTTCAATCTTATCAAGTAAACCGCCGATAGCCTTCATTTGAGAATCATCGCTCTTAACCATATCTTTAGCCTTAATTTCAGCAATTTTAGTTTCAGCATTAATTTTACGCAACTGTACTTTTAACATCGCATCATCGTTTGGATGACGTTTAAGAATTTCCTTTATTGCTGAAATTCTAGTTTTTAAATCAGGTGGAACATCTACCGTATCAGCACCATATTGAGTGCCTATTACCTTAGTTTCAGTCACTTCTCCTCTAGCAATACTAGACAATAATTGAACTGCTTCAGTAACGCCCATAATCTTATCTGAAGCAATCTGTTTCATACGCTCTTCAATATACTTTTTAACGTTAGCATTTGTTAGCAATCTGCTTGCGTTAGCTCTAATCACTGCAGCACTTTTAGCCTTGTAACCCGCTTCACGATAAGCTTCCGAAGCATTACCATTTTTGATGTAATTATCTGCAAACTCTTGCTGATTTTTAGTTAGCTTTTTCATTACATGGCACCTACCTCCTTCTAAAATTATTTATTTAATTTCTAACTGCTTTAGTTTTATTAAGGTACTTCTTTTTTGTTTCTTTTCATCTCTAGCAATGTCACCAATCATCTTAGCTTCTTGAGCGGTCATATATCCACACGATGTCTTAATCATTTTCATGGCTAAACACCTTCTTGATCCCTGCAACCACTCCGTAAATCAGCATACAAACTAAAATAAATCCATAACTAATAATGTATGCCACAACGATAACACCACCTACGAACAATAATGGACTAAATACCCATAGCCAATTCCATGTAATAAAGCCAAATACTTTAGCTGCTGCGAAGATTAGTGTTAATGCAAATAGAAACCACGTATAATCGTTGTAATCAATTTTAAGCATTATTTATACACACCTTGAGTTGCTGACATCATTCCATAAAGACTACCTGAATTTGATTGCTTTTTTTGATAAATTAACTTTGCTAAATAATATCCTTCAAGTTCCCAAATCTTCGATTCAATATGATCCATACAGATTTCTTTGCCCATGTCCTCATCATAATTTTTCTTATCGACTGCTCCACTAGATTCAACTAATACAAAGCCATTTGGCAATTTGCATGTAACTAACGTTACTTTGTTGAAAACCGTTTTAACGTCAATTCTTGAGTGTTTAATGATATTATCAATTTGCTTTTGTGTAACTTTATTTTTCATATTTCCCCTCCAATAAAAAAAGACCACCCAATGAGTGATCTATAATTTATTGCCTTGGCGGTAGCACGTCTGCACCCTCATCGTCACAATATCCACCGAACTTACGATAATAGTTCGATCAAGTTTCACGGCAATACTATTAATATATAAATGCGGTCGGCAGGAATCGAACCTACCTATTTGATTAATACATAAAAATATAAATTGAGAGGATTATATTTCACATCATTGTATGACTATAAACACCAGTGACCGCAGTATGACCACCGTTATCATGAGTGGTCAAAGAATGAGAATCACCATCTCATCCTGTAACGTTTGATTGCTGATTTTTACGTCTTATCTGACGGTTGTCTTTTTTAGATATCATTCTGGTTTTAGGGACTTTTCCTTGTCTCTATTGCTCCTTGTAAGTAGAGTAACTAGAAACATTCAAATAAAAGGTTGCTTCTTTCAACTCTTTTCTATTTAAATTTTCTTACAATATCAATATACATCCTCAAAACGTACTTTTACCCTCAACATATAGACAAAATACAGACAAAGTTTGACAAAAGTCCCTCATAAAACAGATGACTGATTTCTATCTTTGTATACAAGTAATTGTCCATGTCTATAAGATTCACAAAACTGCAATAATCCATCTTTCTGACGACGTTCCACTGTTTTATTAGCATTTATCGTACCGAAAACAATACTTGCAATCTCAAGATTCGTATATTCTTCTTTAGATAAATATGTGTAGTAGATCACAGCAAAACATTCCTGCGATAAATTTTTAACCGCTCGATTAATCTCATCAACTTCCATCTTTGCTGAAACAGATATAGAGTTCTCTTTCTCCTGATTATTATCAAATGATAGCGATCGTGGCATATCTGAAATTATTGGAGACCTTAAATCAGTGAGTGGCCGACCAGCAATTCTAGCCATTCGACGATACCGTTTAAGTATTGGTCTCACATTGTTTCTACACTTGATTTCGTCATATTCTGGTAACAAAAACATTCGGCCACTTCCCTATGATATAATTGAATTGTCGGAAACAATCACATCAAGGACTGCTCACATTTGTGAGTGGTCTTTTTTTGTCTCTAATAACCAGCATGTTCTGAACTAACTTTAAAGAATTTTACGCCCAAGCTTTTTAGAGCTTCGTTCTCTTCCCGAAATAAAATTGCACTTTCATCATTCGTAACTAGTTTTAGTGATTTAATACCATATCCAAAGTTATTATATTTAATCTTGGATATATACATGCCGCCTAGTACAGCTTCCATCATTACCATTATTCACTCCATTCTCTCTACTCATATATCTATAATCGCGTTCAAATATGCATGTTGCATCAGTTTCAAGTGATATTGGTCTATCGTTTCGCTGATCTAGTTTAACGATTAACCATCTATTAACATTTGAGATACACATAACACCAAAGCAAAATGCATCATTGTTTGCATCTAATGGTTCTATTAGCCCTGAACATTTAGCGATTTCTGGTAAATTTTCTTTAGTTATATAAACTGCTAGCCAACGCCGTCCATCTTTTGAATAATATTTGAAGTCTGATAAGTCACACTTCATTAATTATCTTCCTTATAAAGAGCTTTCTCATAGTCAGTTAAAACAACATTAGTGTCCCAATTCTCTTTCATGTTGGGACCAATTTGTTCATTAAATGTTTCAATCAAATCAGAAATTTCTACTTGATCAGCATTTTTAAGCATATAAGCAGCTACTGATAAACTAGCAATGAATTGTTGCTTGTTAATTTTAATCTTCTTTTCCATTATTCAACCTCATATCCATTGCATAAGGCATCAACGCAGTCTGAATATTTCTTTTCATCTGCATCACTACCATCTCTGAACCAATCATCTAAATCACTAAACTCATATCGACTTCCCATATAGGCATTAAATATATCTGTTAATGCGTAATCTAGCCCAGCTGTAGTCCCGACGTCATAATTAGATGCCCAATCGTCAAATACTTTTGGCATCCTGGGTTTTGAATTAACTTCTTTAATGGTTTCACTAGCTAAATTAATAATCCCGTGCATATACCTATCTTTTTCATTTTCTGTGGCTGGGTGGTCAACGACTCCCGCCCACTCTCTAATATTCATCAAATTATCTAAAACTTTATCTTTATTCATTATTCGCCCATCTCTTCAACCGGTACAGCAAACGGTACATATCTTTCATCAATTGCTTTTATTTCGTCCATAGTAAATTGAGTTTTAATACCTGAATAATGCCTAGTGCTTCCAAGACAATTGTCATAATGAATAGTATCTATATTTAGATAGCCTTCTCGTTCGTCCATAAGCTTTACATAATATTTCTTATCCTCAAATTTAGCCTTACCAGTCACTAGATCAACAATATCTTGAGCAAATTGATTATCTTTGGAGTTATTATCATTCACTGCATATCTATCATGTAAGTTTGGAAAGCTTCCAGTTATATTAACAACACTACTAATTACTACCATGCTACTTAAATCTCCATGAGAGCTTTTATATACTGACATATAATTCTCAAATTCTTTAATTTCATCTTCTGACCAATCTTTAATTATTCTCATATTATTTATCCTTTATCTTTTCGATGTGTAATCCCAAACTTTTATGGCTCAACCGTTCAATATCTAACGCGGTGTAATTCATTCGATTGCGAATCTCATTGATTGTCCCGACCATTTGAATCCTGCGGTCATACATCAATCTGTATTTTGGTAGCCGATTGTTAATTTCCTCCAGCCACTTTTTATCGCTCAAAATTCCTTTTTTAATACGATCATTTAAGACCCACTGACCAATACCAAGCTCGTCCGAAATGTCCTGCTTAAACTTTCCCGAATCTAACAGTTCTTGAGCCCTTTCAGTATCGAAGGTGTAGTAGCTATATGGCTTTCTAACTTTCTTCTCGTAGCGTCGAGGCCTGAACCATTTTCTAAGTATTAACAATGTCGGGTCGTCTTCTGGAATATCTGACGCCTGATCGTATCGGTTTAACAAATCCTCTGCTACTAAACTGGCGTTCTTACGGTTAATTGCCGAATTCATAACCTCACCCCCTAAACTTTTAATTTCAAAAATCTCTCTGCGTATCTTACCTGCTGCCACATATAAGGATCATTCTGCTTTCCACCGGATAGCACCCAGTCGCCCATTCTATTTTTTATGTCTATTAATGCTTCAATCGGAATATCTGACGCTATTTCTGATAAGCTGTCTACTGGTAGTTTTTCCATCTAATCACCCCACAAACTTGTTTCTATGGCTCTGTTCGGATACAAAACACGTGAGAACTCTGTATCGTTTTGCAAAAATAATTCATTATTAACAAAATCCCAATAATATATATTGTGGTCTGTCTCAATTCGATATGAATATTGACCATGAACTTTGCCAACTTTAACTATTTTTTCTCCGTTTTTACTGATCCAATTTTGTAAACTTTTGGATAAATACTTTAGATCATTCATTATTTTTCCTTTCGCAAATACCGCTAATTATTAGTTCTACATTTCCTCACGTTTAAACATTTCACTGTTCAAATAGTCATTATCTTTTATAAATTGGTCAAACTCATTTTGAGTAAACAAATCTGGCTTAGTATTATAGAAATTGCCCAAAAACAATTGATTTAGTTCACCATTTATTGGCAGAAATCTCCACGCATATTTGGGACCTTCAAGCTCGTAATTGTCGTTATAAATATCAGTTACAATTGGAATTAACTCATCAAAGTCATAGCTGGTAGCCAGTCCATCACATAATCTATCGGCAATATGTCTTTGATTAGGGTCATCGTTATAATAAAGCCGCTGAATTATGTAAAATAACGTCGTATCCGCTTTATATGATTCAACATGATCTACAAGTTCCTTATACTTACTTCTTAACTGTCTTTTTGACATTTTCCGTTCCCCTACATTTAAAATGGTAAATCATCATCCGATATATCTATTGGTTTGCTGTTATCTGCAAAAGGATCACCAGTATTACTCGAGTTATTGTTTGACTGATTAGATGGCTGGCTGTGACTAGGTGTCTGACCTTTGTTGCTACTATTACTTGATCCAGATTTCTTTTCACTATCTGGTCTTGATTCTAGTAGCGAGAAGTTCTCAACGACTACCTCGGTAACGTAAACCCTTTGACCTTGATTATTTTCATAGTTACGTGTTTGAATACGTCCATCAATTCCAACAAGTGATCCTTTATGTGTGAAACTAGTAAAATTTTCCGCAGCCTTTCTCCATATAACACAATTAACAAAGTCGGCTTCACGTTCACCTTGAGAATTAGTAAATTGTCTGTTTACATCCAATGTAAAGCTTACAACAGCCACATCATTAGCTGTATATTTCAATTCTGGATCACGTGTTAAGCGTCCAACTAAAACAGTTCTATTGATCATTTATGCTTCCAACCTTTCATTTTCTGATAGGAATTTATTAACAAAATAATTTTGACCTTTGCCGGTAACTTTTGGTGTCTTAGTAACAACCGTCACTCCATCTCCGTTAACATGAGAAGATTCTTTAATTTGAAACAATCCTAAATTCATTGATTTTTGAGTAGGAGAATTGTAGTCAGCACCCTTACGTTTCATTAAATAGCCATTATCTCTCATCCATTGGAACAGCCTTCTTGCACCAATATTGATACCATTGCCTTTTAGAATCTTTGCTAAGTCGCCTATAAGAATAGTTGTATGCGAAGTTGATACTGAATCCGCAAATATTGCCTTAGGTTTCATCTCCGTAATTTGAGCATCTTTCCATTTCAATTGTTCACCCGCTTGTAGTAGCAAGTCGGCCAATGAATTAGGGTTATGAGTAATGTCATAAGCCTTTTGGTCTGTCATGTATGCCCCGTGCTTACGTATTGACGGTAGAACTTCTGATGTAACCCAATCTTGAAACTTTTCAGCTGTTGCGTTATTAGCTTTGATTGCTAATTTATAAAACTGTGGTTCGGTAATGAAATCACCCTTTAAAACATGAGCGCCACTTTTGGCGCTACCAAGATAAGTATTTAAGCGTGACCAGCGAACCTTAATATTTCCCTTAGATGTATCAACAATTCCCAATCCAATAGCTGCTTTTTCAGCATCGAATTCAATGTCACCGTTTTCTTTTGTTCTAACTGGTAATTTGATATCACCATTAGTAAATTCTTGTAAGTTATTCATTTTTTCCACTCCTCAATCAAAATTTCAGTACGTGGGTGCTCATCATAATTTTTTTCAGTATCGTGTTTCCAGATTTGCCCGTCATCAAACCAAGCTTTTGTTAAGCCATCAAAAATAGCTTTTTCATAGTTGTCCAAGTCGGGCTTTACAGTCGGCTTTACCTCATGATTAGCACGTCTCTTATACTCCGCTTTGGATAATCCTTTTTGGATTCTTCTGTAAAAGCGTATGTGTGCAATGAGAGGAGCGCCTTTTTTAAAAAGCTGTTTGTTATGGTACTTATCCCAATACAACACTTTGATTTCATTTTTGTAAATCCGATATTTTTTGTCTGTATATGCTCTCTTATTGCCACCAAATGAGCTAAAACGAGGACGTGAGGCGGGTACTGGGTCTTCATCGATTATTAGTTTCAATTGATTAGTCAAGTTGCACGTCCAAAATGTGTGGGTTAGCATCAACAAGCTTTTTATCGATACGTCTTTGAATATGATTGATCAAGGAAGCAGCTAAAATGATGTCGTTGTTTAGTTGCATGTCACCTTGAAACAGCTCACACTCATCGTCTAAGGCTGTTAGATTCTCAAGGGTGCCATATAACTGCCCGTAAGCGGATTCAGCTACATCACTGGCAACAATCAGTGTTTGGTTCAAGTTATCGACGCTATTACGTGAATAACTTCGATTTGTGGGAAGCAAAAGCATTTTTAGCTCTGGAGTTAATTCAACATTTTTTTGTTTTAGCATTTTAATTTCTCCTAATTATTTCTCATGTCGCTACCGCTAAATTTAATTGTGTTAGAGGCTTTTTTTGTCATTAAGCGACTAATAATTTTTGGATCGTAAAGCTGTTGTAGCTCACGCCCTGTATTGTTTGTGGTAATGATATTTGTTTTATTTTTTCGATAATCTGCAAAGCGAAATAAGATTCGTTGAGCATAGTTAGTTGCTTCGTTCGTTTCAGATCTTAGCGATGATTCACTGCCCAGATCGTCAATGACAAGCACGTCACAGTTCTTAACACACTCTTCAACCTTGTAGTTGTCTTGTTGTAAGAACTGATCTTTAAACGCCATTTGTGAGTTATTAACGAACATCGCAAAACTCAAGAAGTAGCATGATAATGTGGTATCTTGGCTATTCAAACCGTTCAAAATACTAACAGCCAACATAGATTTACCAAGTCCTGGCTCACCAGTAAAAAGAAAGTTACCTGTTTCACCGACATAGACCCTATTAGCAATATTCTTAGCCTGTTTAAGCTCACTTGCTTGATTAGGTGTATCAGTCCTAAAATCTGCAAAATTGTATTGTAGGTCGCTGAAATCACTCACTAAAGAGCTTCTAAATATTCCCTCACGCTTAACTTGAATATTTTTTTTAGTGAATTCGATAGATCGCTGCTGTTCTCGTTTATCACGCTCAGAAATAACTTTTTTGAAGTCAATTCCTGAATAGTCAACACCGTGTTTTAAGGCTATTTCACGGGAAACTTTATCCAATCCAAACATTGATTCCATAGCTACCCCCTAGTACGGCAAGTCATAGAGTGGTTTTCTACCACCCTTGTTGCCATTAAAATTATTTGGTGCGTCTGCTTTATCTATCAACTTGCCAAACTGCTTTCTAAGTTTTGAAGCAGATAAGATATTGTTCTGCCAGAAACTGTCTTGTTGACACCATTCAATAATTCGTTTGATATCGTCGTAAGAACGTGCATCACGTTCGTGCATTAGTCTGATGTCATTAGCCCATTTCTGTGTATCAGGTGGGTTCTTAGAATCAGTCGGATAGATGCTAGAGTTACGTTCACGGATCTTAGTTAGCAAGTAATTGGCTAGTTTCAAGTTAAGGTCGTCCGGTTCGTAAACACGCTTTGCGGGTTTCGAGTCGTGACTATCTTTATTACTTTGTTTTGTTTTAGTTTGTTTTGTTTTAGTTAATGTGTTCGGACTGTCGTTCGGTGTGCTGTTCGGTGTGTTAACCGGAGTGTTGTTCGGACTGTCGTTCGGTGTGTCGTTCAATATGACCTTCAAGAAGTTATCCAATAATTCCGGTATCGAATATCTTGGTGCTTTATTTGATCCACGTTTAGAATAGGTGATTACTTTTTTATCAACTAACTGTTTCCTCGCTCTTTGCAAACCAGACGTACTTAATCCGCTTAAGGACTCCAGTTCAGAGGCTGTACAAGTAAAGGACCTTATCCATGCTAAAGAGTTATTCTTGTTCAATAAAGAAAGATATAACATTCTAGCTGATGAACTAAGTTCAAGACTTCCAGCGACTCTAAAGAATGCATTTAGCTGAGTTACGTAATTCATAGCTACCCCCCTATTCTTAATTTCTTTCGATCATCACTATCTAATTTGATAGGTTTGATATGATACTTTTGTAAAAACTCTTTGATTCCAATCCTGTGTTGTTCCATATGATGTTCTCGACATAGTGCCATAAAATGATAATTACCATGATCTATATGATGCCTATTTCTACCCATTCCCACTGTTTCAAAGTGAGCCACGTCAGCAGATTTGCCACATATGCAACACTTTCTATGAGTTAAACATCTGTACTGCATTGCAAAATCATTCGGTAACATATCCCAGGTACGTGTTTTGAAAGGGATATCGTTGTTAAAACAGAAATCTAGTAACCAACTAAGATAGTTATTGGCCTGAGTCATCGTACAATCAGATAAACTGAACATGTCTTTACCCGTCTGCATGAGATACTGCCATTTCATAACCTGCGGTGCCTCGTCAGCAATCATGTAGCCTGACCAATTGGATATCTCACCGATCAACGCATATATCTTCTTACGTTGATCTACTGATATCGATCGTCCATCAGAAAATTCAACCTCAATGGTCGGCTGCTTATTACCAGACAACTTTTGTAGTCTCGATATGTTCACATCGTCATCTAAGACGGCACTTATTTTGTTACCTATAATTCCTTGCAGCTTTGCGTAAAACTTCATCTAATCGCTTCCTACGAAATCTGTGCTGCCATTTGAACAATGGCTTGCTTAGCCTCATCAATTTGCTTGTTTAAATCTACTAGCATTTCGTCAGCTACATCATTAGTAATGTTTTGAAAATCAACATTTGGAAAATGTGACCTTAAAACCTTTGTCATGGCTTTATTTGTTGAACCCATGATCTCGGCAAGCTTTTCAATATGTCCATTGATTAAATTGAGCCTTGTTTTACTTGCGAGGTTAGATCGTTGAGACTGAGAGTTCTGACTTTGACTACTTCTATTTGTAGAACGGCTATTATTTCTTTGTTGCTGATTCTGATCAGAACTACCATCATTATCTTCTGCTCCAAGTCCGAAATAACTTTGAAGCTGATAACGTCTCAAATAGGTTATAGATTGACCAAACATTTGAAGTTTATTGGTTCCTCTATTGCCATCCATCTCAACTACCTTCATGGTTGAAACTGTTTTTTCATCTTCATCAGTAATAATATGAAGTTCGATATAGCTATCACCAGTTTCTTTGTCAACGTTTATAGGCTGAGTGAAACTTGCCTGTTCAGGTAAAGAATTAGCAATCACTTTCAGCACGTCGTTAAGTTCCACATATGAACTTTTGAACATCGGATTTAGTCCCTTTTTTTCAGGATTCTGAATCTTTTCTCTAATTGATATAAGTGCTTCATTAACCTTCATGATTGATCTCCATTTCTGATAAGCCTTTTGTTGTCTCAACGGTGACACCATCAATTTGATTTAACGCAGAGAATGCATTAATGAGTGCTCCCTTTGAACCTACTAGTCTCATTGACCACTCAAATTTATTAGGTGGAACAACTTCACCGGTCTTTTTATTGACAATAGTCTCACCAATCTTCATTTGAATTGCTTCACGTTTAGCTCTTTCGGCCTCTACTCGTTTTTGCTCGACAATCTTCTTCTGACTTTCTTCTTCCATATGAGCATCAATAGCCTCAATTACTTCTTTAGCATTTGTATCATCAGTTAATTGACTTACCCAACCTGCTGGATCAATTCCTAGCACTTTACAATGTTCAGCAATCAACTTCGAACCCATTTCATACGCTGATCTTTTAGCTTCAATGCTTGTTAACTTATCTTCAAATATGGAAGCCAACTTTTTGTCAGTCATAGTTTTGTTAGTCCACTTGTCATCGAATTCTAATTCATCAGGTTCAATACCGTTATCTTTAGCAAAATTAGCAATTAAATCTAATACATGTGATTTACGCTCATTACGCTGTTTCTCTAAAAGTTGCTTAACTGATGCATCGATAGGATCAATAGCCTTATCTAAAATTGAAGTTACTTCATCAATATCAGACTTAAATTCTTTATAAGGTTGATCATATGTTTTATGAATGCTTATTCTTTCATCATTCAAGTTTTTCTTTAAACTTTTTAAATCCGCTAGCACTGCTTTGTCGCCTTTTAAAGTATCTTCGGTAGCGATTGATCCTTCGTATTTTTTAACAATCTCATTAGCCTTATCCTTCAAACTATCAAGATTATTAATTGATATTGTTGCTGGTTTGAATTCAACATTAGCGTTAGATATCGAAAGTTCATTTGCCATAATTATTTCCCCTCATTTTTATGCTATAATTTGTGTATAAAATGTTTTGTTATTACTTCGACGGCCTATTTACCAGATAGGACGTCTTTTTTTATTACGCTTGGTGTGCGATCGGTATATGTATCGGTTACGCACCTTTTCTTATTTGAAAAAAATATCGAAATACTTCTTAAAATTTGCATTTTGCTTCTTTATCCACCTTTCATCGAAATCAAACAGGTTTAGAATTCCGCCTTCCTCACCAGCGAGATACCCAATTACGAAAGCTGCTCCGCAAAAAATTATTAGTTCAAACATTATTGAATCCTCCTAAAATCTAAAGATGTAACGGTAAGTCATGTTTACTAAATCACGACCAACAACTGTATTAGTTTCAATCTCAATCCCTGCTTTTTCAAAAAATGAAATAACTTCATCTGGAATTGAATCAACATAACTTTTTTGAATGCTGTTCATTTGATTAAATTTAGCTAAAGTAATTTGCTCTTGAAGATCAGTTAAAAGTTTTCTACTTTTAGCTTTTTCTTTTCCAATTTTTTCAGTTTTGTTTAAGTAATCCGCAAACAGTTCCGGATCTGATATATACATTCTTAAATTCCTCCTTTAATAAAATATTGCGGGTGATCTATTACGAACTTCCCAAACTCTGGAGCTATAAACTTCCAATGGCTATGACCATCTGAATAATAAACACAACCACCGTTTTTCATATCAAGTTGTTTTTGGATAAATGGTTGATCTAAGATCTTTTTCAATGTCTTACCAGAAACTTTTGTGATTCTGGTTGCCCATTTCAAATCTTCAATCGGATCAGCCTCCGGCTCACTTTGTAATTCATGAAGTGTATCTTTACTTATCCAGCCAAGAACCTTGTTATCCTTCTCGGCGATTGCTTCAAATTCTATTTGTTTAGCCTCTAGCACCTTGGTAGCTCCTCTCTAATACCGCTTTATGAATTGGTATCTTATATTCATTCAATGTTTCGAAAGCTGATAGGATCATCATTATTCCTGTATCAAGCATTTCATTAGTGCAACTCGCTATTTCTAATTCATCAGGTTTTGGCTTGCTCAATTCACGTATCAATTTAACAATGGCTGTATCACTGTCAGCGTCTTCTATTTGAGTTCCTACTAGCATAGAAAATGAATTGCTATTGTACTTAGATAGAATATTAAGCATCGCTGATGGTAATTTAGTTTGGTAGCAAAGTACTGCTAATTTGAAACGGTTATCTCCGACACCATTAGCGATCCCCCACAAATAACGTTCATCGACGTGGTGGGATTTAACAAACCATTTCTGTACTGTACTTTTAACGCACCCTGCAGCATCTCCGATATTTTCATAACTAAGATGACCCCGATTCTTTAGATCAACTAACTCTTTAAAGATATTTACATCGTTCAATTTTTGATCACCTCCTTAATACGGAATGTCTATTCTTTGTTTCCTTATACAAAGTTATTATTAGAATGTTGAAGTTGATTAATTTTGTAAAACTTTTGTGGACGGTTTGAACGTAAAAATATCCTCAAAATTTGAACTTAGCAACGAGCTGATCTTATTCGCGGTCTTTGTCCCGACCGGCTTATGCTGATTTAAAATCGAAGATAGGTATGATTGTCCTACTCCCACTTCGTTTGCAAGATCTACTTGTGTGAAATTATTTATAATAAGAAGCTCGTTTATTCTGTCTTTATCTTTTACATAGATTGCCATTTCTCAATCACCTCTTTTTAAGTACATATATATAATAACACTTGTAAAACTTTTGTAAACAGTTTTTGTGTACAAATTTACACAAATATCAAAAATAAGTAAAACATTTGTTATACTTTTGTTGATGAAAGGATTGATTATATGCCTGAAAGAATTAATAAAAAACAGTTCGGACAAGAAATAAAAAAAATAAGAGATCAACATAGCTATTCGCTCCGTCAGGTATCGTATCAGTCAAAAACTGAATCCGAATCTGCTATTTCGCCTTCATATTGGTCTCTTATTGAACGCGGAGAACGCAATATACCTAAACCGGACACGCTAAAACGTATGGCTCACGGTTTGCGAGTACCCGCTAACATCGTTTTGTCTTTGGCTGGTTATCAAGAAACGACTGAAAACAAAATAATTGAAAACCTTGGAGAAATAACTCCATTCGATAATGAGGAGACGATTGCGATACCTGTTGTTGGAACTATTAAATGTGGGCCCGATGGATTGGCCTTATCAGATCAGACTGGTTATGAACCTGTTCAAAAATCAGAAATTGGGGATCCAAAAGATTATTTTTGGTTAAAAACAAAGGGCGATTCTATGATTGGTGATGGAATTTTCGATGGAGATTCAGCTTTAATTAAAAAAGATGTTGAAATAGAAAATGGAAAAATCTATGCGGTTATTATTGACGGAGAAGAAGGAACATTGAAACATGTTACTAGAAAAGATAATTCTATTGTTTTGACTGCATCTAATTCCAGCTACCAACCTAGAATATTTGTTGGATCAGATATGAATGAAATATTTATTGCTGGTCGCTTAATACAAACAAAGCGTACTTTTTAAATTAATGTCCAATAACTGACGACATTAAAAGCTGAATTTTAGGGGGCTTTATTATGATTATGTGGCTTATTACCATTTTTATGGGTTTTATGGTTTACTACCTGTTTAAAAACAAGAGCAAAGGATGGGGTTATCTTTTTGTATTTTTAACAATTTTTTGTTTAATTATTTCAATTGGAATATCTGCTGATAAAGATGATTCTAATTCAAATAAATCGTCCAAGAATAAAACTGAAAAAGTTGCAACAAAGAAAAAAGAAAAGTCTAAACCTACGGCAAATGCAACTTCTTCAAAACCAAAATCTAAGGATAACGAAGACGCAAAGGTTAAGGCGACTAAAAAAGCGAACGATCAAAAAAACTTTGACGATTATAAAAATGCCCTTACTACTCTTCCTGATCAATCCAATGGTGCTCTGACTAAAGCATATGTAGACAATGATAGTGGAAATACTGTCTTGGTTCTTTCTGACGATGCTTTATCACTTTCAAGTAATGAACTAAAGAGTGTATGTAAAAGTGCATGGGATCTAGGAATTAAGATGTCTAGCAGCTATATGCCCGGAGATAACTCTGTAGGCGATGCAAGTAAATACATAACTATAGAAGATAACACTGGTAATAGGCTTGCTCACACGTCTTTATTTGGTTCTTTTAAATATGACGGTGAATAACTAATAATTAGCCGGAAACGGCTTTTTATTTTTAATGTCTAAAGAACATATGTGCCCCTGAATTTACAGTAATCCCTTAAATGTCAACTTAGAACGCAAAAAAAGCTTAAATATGGCTAAATCATTAAATAAATTTACATAAGAAAGGAAATTGTAATCATGGCAACAATTCATAAACGCAATGGAAAATGGGAATATCGCGTTTCCTATAAAGATCCTACTACTGGCAAATATAGAAATAAAACAAAGGGCGGGTTCGTAAGAAAAACAGATTGTGTTGAAGCTGCCCGAATAATCGAAATGGACAAATCAAACAATGTAAACTTATCTAAAAAAGAAGTCCTCTTCTCTGATTACTTTAAAGAATGGGTCAATACATACAAGATTGAAGGACGATCTAAATCTACCGTTAATCGATATTACTTCACACATAAAGTAATTAAAGAGAACTTTCCTGATGAGCGGCTTATTGATGTAACCAAAAAGGAATACCAAACATTCATGAATAAATTCGGAAAGAAAAGAACTTTGGTTACTATGCAGAAGTATCAATCCTTTATACATAAAATGGTTGTTGAAGCAATTGAGGAAGGCATTATCCACAAAGATTTTACTAGGAACGTTGAATTAATTGCAGGACGTGATTCAAAAAAAGAATCTGATAAATTTCTTGAGCCTGATGATTATGTCAATTTGATAAAGATCTCAAAAGCCAAATCTGGATATTCAAACATTTCGGCAACTATGATCTATCTCGCTACCGAAACTGGTATGAGATATGAGGAAATAACTGCCCTAACATGGGACAAGATTAACTTCGATGATTCTACTATTAGAGTTGATAAAGCCTACAGGCGTGATGAAATAGAGCTTCAAAAGACTAAGACACCTTCTAGTGTAAGAACACTCACTATATCCGATGAAGGTTTAGATGTACTAAAAAACTACAAACTTGAGCAGCAACTTTATTTCAAATCAATTGGCTACATTGATAAGGGCAACTTTGTATTTAGGACAAAATATAGAACCCTGGTTCAATCTAAAACCGTTAACGATTCCCTTAAAGATTTATTGACTTTGATCGGTGCTAAAAAGATGGTTAGTTTTCATGATATTAGACATACTCACATATCTTATCTAATGGACAACGGTATGAATCCGAAATTCGTATCGCAACATGCAGGCCACAAGGAGTTAAAAACCACTTTGAAGTATTATACCCATTTATTCAATAAGACCGCTCTTGAGCAAAATAACGAGCTGAAGGATATCTTTGATAACATAACAAAAGAGCATTAGCCTAATGATACCAACGACAAATAGTATTTTTTGCGCAAACCCATTTTTCGACAATTTCTCTTTGCGCAGGCTTTTTTTATTGAAATTGGTATACCTCTAAAAATCATCAAAATATCATTCCTGCGCAAAACTCTGCGCAAATAACATTTAAATTCTCCTACGTTTTTTATAAAGCAAAAAAAGAGGAACACCGTTAATTCGGTATTCCTCTAACTGTTTTTGAGAACTTTTGTTCTCTTTTGTTCTAAAAAAGGAGAGTACAGGATTTGAACCTGCGCGCCCGAACTAACGGGTTCGCCGGATTTCGAGTCCGGTGCATTACCACTCTGCCAACTCTCCATAATAGGGCATCCGCCCTGTTATATTAATACTGCATCAAGGTAAACATATCATACCCTTTAATTTTATCACGACCATGAAGGTCCTTCAATTCAATTAAGAAAGCTGTTCCAACAACTTCACCACCAAGTTTTTCAACTAAGTCGATAGTAGCGGCCAATGTGCCACCTGTTGCCATTAGATCATCTACTACTAATACTTTTTGACCAGGTTTGATCGAATCTGTTTGCATATACAAAGAACCTTGACCGTATTCGAGATCATATGTAACTGAAACTGTCTCACGAGGAAGCTTACCCTTTTTACGGGCTGGTGCAAACCCAGTTCCTAATTTGTAAGCGACTGGACAACCGACGATAAATCCACGAGCTTCAGGTCCAGCAATCATTTCTGCCCCACGGCTCTTAGCATATTCAACTATTTTATCAGTGGCAGCAGCATAGGCTTTACCGTCTAACATCAATGGTGAAATGTCACGAAATAGTACACCTGGTTCTGGGAAATCCGGAACATTAGCAACATATTTCTTAAAATCAATATCCATCTTAAATTTCTCCATTCAATCTAACTATGGCAATCATAATCACTCATCCAAGATAAAAGACTGCCGAAGTCAGACTCAATTAATATTTTTTCAACATCATTACGTTTCAATCTCTTTAAGTAAGTCGGAGATTCAATTAATTCACGTTGTTTTGAAGCATTTGCTTTTTCAACAAAACCATTTACTATTTTAACAAAATCCAGCTCAAAAAACACTTTTAAATAGAAATCCACATCACTTTTTTGAATTTTTAAATAATCTGCCACTGTTTGCATATCATTTTCGGCAATATTTTGGTGTGCATAAAGATATTTCAATAATACTTTCATTTTACTCATATCTGGTGTGAGGTAACGACTATTAAGATCAGTATGGAAATACAAAGCCGTATGCAAGGTCTTATTTTGCTTGATAAATTCTTTAAATAAATCAATATTATGTGGACGATCATATATCAAAATATTTTCACCATCACATGATTGATCATACATAACTAATTTAGCACTGGAGTCATGTCGTTTAACCGCTTCTAAATATGTTTCATTGAAGAAAACCACACTGTCAAACTTATCCAAGATCGAAGGTGCAATTCGCTTATCACGATAATCCAAGTAAATCGACTGCAATTGAGTCATCTTTTTAGCTTCAGATGAGACTTCAAAATCATCTAACATCAGTTGCAGATTTTTTCGACCAGCCCACTCATTTATGCCTAATTCACCATAAACATCACAGATATTAGTCGAAATTTCTTTGCCCTTTTGATACATTCCAAAACCAATGGCATCGACCTGATTATTATTAGATGTCACTTTAGTTTTAAGATGTGTACCATCTTTACCGATCGACTGAATCTGCGTAAGATTAACATTCTTAAGTTTTATAACCGGCTTAGGATTACCCATTCCGAATGGTGCCAAATTACTGATTGATTTGATCAAATCAAAATCCAGATCTGACACATTTAAATCTAGATCAAAAATTTCTTTTATAGAACCTTGGTAATCAAAATCCTGTTTATCAGGTTCCTGTTGTAATTTTTCAGTTAATTCTGAAAGTTTATCTTCGGCAACTGAAAAGCCACAGGCTTGCGCATGTCCACCAAAAGCTACGAATAAATCTCGGTAACTGTCCAGAGCCTCAAACAGGTTGAATCCTTCAGGGCTACGACCAGAACCTTTATAGATTCCAGAACCAGCTACCATTTGTAATACCAATGTTGGTTTGTGAGTCTGTTCCACCACACGACTAGCAACGATACCGAGAATTCCTTGATGCCAATCAATTCCACTAAGAACTAAAACACCATTATCTTTTTGAGCCTCGACTTGTGCTTGAGCGGCATCATAAACATCAGCAACAATACCCTGACGTTCTTTATTGATATCTTCAGTTTCATCAACTATTTCTTTGGCAAATCCAGTATCACCTGTCGTTAATAATTCTACCGCTGAAGAGGCATTAGCCAATCGGCCCAGTGCATTGATCCTTGGAGCAATTTTGAAGCCTATATCTTCTTCACTCATATTATTGGGCTTTAACTTACATTTCTTGATCAATTCACTTAGACCAACGTGATTATTTTCAGACATACGCTTGAGTCCTTCAGTTACGATAACCCGATTTTCACCTAATAAAGGAACCGAATCCGCAACAGTACCAATAGCAGCCAGATCAATGAACTCTAATGCGTCATCACCCAACAGTGCGTCAGCAATCTTAAAAGCCACACCAGCACCAGATAGATAAGGACAAACGTATTCAGAATCAGGAATGGTTGGATGCACGATTGCATCAGCCTCTGGTAATTCTTTTGGCAAATCATGATGATCAGTCACAATTACTTTAATACCTTGATCTTTAAGATATTTGATTTCATCTTTACCACTGACACCATTGTCAACTGTTATCAGCAAATCAATATTTTGCTCAGCCAAAAATTTGTAGACACTAAGATTGGGTCCATATCCATCTTTAAAACGATCAGGAATATAGAAAATAGGATCGATACCCAATTTTTTTAGGGTTAACTTCATGATAGAAGTACTTGTCACACCATCAGCGTCATAATCACCATAAATGGCTATTTTACTATTTGATTCAACCGCTTGATCGATTATTTCTAAAGCCTTATCCATATCATGCAGACCAAATGGATCTTGCAATGCCCCAATATCAGCATGAAGAAAATCCTCAATTTTTGCATCATCAGTCAAATCACGTTCTAATAACAATTCTGATAAAAATTTGTCAAAATTATGTTTTTTGGAAAAATCGTCAATCTCACTTGGCGACAATTCTTTTCTTTTTATCCAATTTTTAGAAACCAATACATCACCTACTATTACCTTATTATATATTAAGATAACAAAAAAATAAGCCTATTCGGCTTATTTAGAAAATACTGCTAAGGTCGTTTTATTTGCTGGAAGCGTTCTAACCAGTGAGCCTTGGATCGCCCAACGATTAGTTCCACCATCAGCACAGGTTATCAAAGTTAACATGATTTTATTTTCTTCGTCATCTAAAAGATAAACTGCGGTTGGAGCTACAATTTTTTTGTAGAAAACTTTATAGACGTAAACTTTTTTCATATTAGTTATGTAGGCCAAATCTCCCAATTGAACATTCTCAAGTGGTGAGAAAAGTGCTCCATTTTGAGTCATATAATGACCTGCTAAGGCATAATTACGCTTCCCCATCTTCTCGTCCTTCTTCATCGTTCCACCACCGGTTGAAAGGGAATCATCACTTAGGCCCTTTACAATAGGTAGATAAAGATTTACAGAAGGTACAGCCATCTTTCCGATTGGAGCAGCAGTATTTTTCACTGAAGCCTTAGCAACCTGTGAGGCACTTATAGGTTTAACTTTTTTGAAGTCATACTGACCTTTTTTCTTTTCATTACTTTTAACTTTTTTAGCAGTTAAAGAACTCATATGCTGTTCAGACATATAGTTAACGGCATATTCTTTAATCGGCTCGTTGAAGATCAATGCTAAAGCTATCAATAGTAATAAGATCGTCCCAAAAATTGAGAAGAATTTTTTCATGAGCTTCCAGTCCATTCGAGTAATTAGTTATATTAATCATAATAAGACATATTCAGTTAAAAGTTAAATTAAAAATCTAAACTTTTAAGGTTAGTCCAAGGTAATTCTGATAAATTACGATTATAAGCTATAATAGAATTATAAAAAGAGTCTAAATAATTTTGGAGGTGCTTTTATGAGCATTCTTGTACTAGGTGGAGCTGGATATATCGGTTCACACACTGTTGACCATCTTTGCAATATGGGTTATGACGTCGTAGTGGCCGATAATTTGGAAACGGGTCACAAACAAGCAGTCAATCAGAACGCCACTTTTTATCAAGGTGATATTCGTGACAGAGAATTTCTGATCAAAATTTTCCAAGAGGAAAATATTACTGATGTGATACACTTTGCCGCCTTTTCAATTGTACCAGAATCAATGAAGGATCCACTTAAATATTTCGACAATAACACTTATGGAATGATTTCTTTATTGGAAGTTATGCGTGATTTTGATGTTAAACATATTATTTTCTCATCAACAGCCGCAACGTATGGTGAACCTAAACAAATTCCAATCAAAGAATCAGATCCAACCATCCCAACTAATCCTTATGGTGAAAGTAAACTGGCTATGGAAAAAATTATCCATTGGTCAGAAGTCGCTTATGGTATCAAATATGTTGCTTTGAGATATTTCAACGTTGGTGGTGCTAAACCTGATGGTTCAATCGGTGAAGATCATAATCCTGAAACTCATTTGATCCCGGTTGTTCTTGAGGTTGCAGCTGGTCAAAGAAATAAATTAACAATTTTCGGTGATGATTATGATACAAAAGATGGTACGAACGTACGTGACTACGTTCATGTTGAGGACCTCGCTGAAGCCCATCGTTTAGCAATGGAATACCTACGTTCTGGTAATGATAGTGATATCTTTAACCTAGGTTCCTCGACTGGATTCTCCAACAAGGAGATTTTAAAATCTGCTCGCGAGGTCACTGGTAAAGAGATCCCCGCTGAAATTGGTCCTAGACGTGCGGGTGACCCCAGTACATTAATTGCCGACTCCACCAAAGCTCGTAAGATCTTAAAATGGAATCCAAAATACGATGACGTACATAAAGTTATTGAAGATGCATGGAATTTTAAAAAGCAACATCTTAATGGTTATAAAGAAGACTAACAAATATAATAAAAAAGTCGTATTTACTAGGTAAAGGTACTGAGTATATAATTTGATACAGATAAATAAGAGCACTTCTGAGAAAATAAATCTTGGAGGTGCTTTTGCTTTGACT
>NZ_RHOS01000013.1 GCF_003946205.1 Companilactobacillus keshanensis
AGAAGAATACATCAAATTTTGGAATGAAGAACGAATATTCGAAAAACTGGGCTATCAGTCGCCGGTAGAATACCGGAGCTTAATAGCCCAATAAAAGAAGTGCTTTTATTTTAATGTCTCAAAAAATAGTTGCAGTGCCATCGTGAGGTTTTTTTTAATTAATATATGTTTATTACCTGTCGGCTCCATATTTCAATACAACCATTTCGGCCATTGTGATCTCACGATAAAGATTATTAAATAAATCTTCACTGATTTCATGATTCACTTCGTATTGTTTCAAAAGATAAGTCCGTTCAGTCTGGAAAACTTGGCGATAAATAGACATAAGTTCACGTATTTGCTCTGGAGTATATTCGGCATGTCTGACCATTCTTTGCCACTCACTGAAAAACTGACGGACGGTAGTATGACCATTTTGCGATCTTAAATCAAAGGTTACTGCCTCTTTAAATTCTTGTGATATCGTCATTGACCATAAAGATTGAATCCCAGCATCGATCATCTTTTGTCGAATAATTTTCATCTTAGCGTCTGTACAGGCATCCAATTTTACTTTCGGCAACAACCAGTGAAAAATAATTGTCGGAACTAACAAACTCAAAATGATCAATAAACTTTCTGACATCAAGACCAAATTAAAGTCAGCCGTTTTCACCTGCGTTTCTGCAACCGTGAATGCTAAAGCAAATGTCACGGCACCATGAATCCCACCTAGAGCAAAAATCCAAGCCTCTTTGTTAGATACTTTGTGCAAGAATCTGACATATACATAACGGATCAACAAATTTGCAAGATATAGGATAATTCCCATAACGATCCACAATAATGAACCATTATAGTTCACCGATTGATCCATAGTTATACGTACTAACATGATTCCTAGAACTATAAAGACAATACTATTCAAAACATCACTTAATAAACTAACTAATTGACCAATATCACTAGCTAATTGTGGATTGGCCAATGAACTTCGTTCTCCTTCAGCATTGTGTACTAAACCAGCAAAGACAACTGCAATAATACCCGAAACACCTAGACCCTCAGCGCCAAAGTACAAAACAAATGGCGTCATTAAATAAATAATTTTTAGTGGTGTTCCGTTATTGTAAGTGTTATTAATAAAGTTCAATTTAGAACGTAGCATGATCTGTCGAATATAAACGATCAAGGCACTAACTACTCCACCAAAAACAATACCGCCACCCGCTGAATAAATGAAATCCCACAGTGTTTGTGGATAATTAACATAACCATTGATATACCATAAAATTGCCATATTCAATAAGATAATTCCTGAAGCATCATTAAATAATGACTCTAACTTTAGACTGATTTGTTCACGATGAGGTAAAACCCGCCCCATTGTCACGGACTCAGTAGCTGTAGCATCAGTTGGTGTACTGATCGCCGCCAAAATAAAAGCCAATGGTAATCCTACGCCTGTTAATAAATGACTACTAAATCCCGCCACGATCGCACAGAGTGTCACCATTCCCACTGTCAGACTAACGATTTCACCAACATGATGACCAACTAAATTCAACCGTGTATTCTGTCCCTCAAAATATAGCAGTGGTGCAACGATCAAACCAATAAAAATCTCTGAATCAAATTTGTCGATCAATCCATTTAATAACGGGACGATTGCGATCACCGCACCAATCAACATACTAACGTAATTTACAGATAACCTTGGCAACCAACGACGATTAATGATAATACTTAGCATCGCCGAAACAGTCAATACAGCAGTTGAAATAAGTAACCCCATTTGAACACCTCATTTATTAAACTATCAAATATTAATTATTATTCAAATTCGTACAAAATAACCTTCTAATTATTATATTACACATTAATTGTACAAATTATTTTAAAAAATCAAAAAAGAATAGATTCAACTAAAAAGAGTCGGATCTATCCTTTAATTTGCTCGTAGAGCACGTTTTTTTACAGCTTCACGTTTAAACAAATAACCTAAAATCAAAATAACAATAATTATCAAAATCAAGGCAGTTAACATGATGTTATGAATTCCCGAGAAGAAGATCCGTTTCATCTGTGGTACATAAGCTTGTGGCAATTCTTTAGCTATTGCGGCATTACTCAATTTATTCAACATTGAAATTGTAATATGACCATGACTTTCGCGAACACCTTTGATCAAGGCCAAATTCAAAATCACTCCATAAATTGAAGACATAAAAGTTTGACTCAAAATTCGTACTAGGTACGCAAAAGAAGTTGAAACTGGTACATCCCTTGTCTCCACATCAAATTGAACCGCAATCAATAGAGCGTTAAAGCAAATTCCGACACCAAATCCTTCAAAAACTCCCATTACCAGCAAGAAAGTATAACTCGCATTTTGCTTGACTAAATACAAACCAGCAAAGGAAATTAGAAAGGCAAACGTTCCAATTGCAATGATTGAATAACGACTCATTTTCCGTTGCATAAATGGTTCCAATTCGGAACCAATAAAGTTAGCAATTGCACCAGGTATCTGAGTCATTCCCCCGATCAAAGCACTCAAGCCCATAATACCTTGAGCCCACATTGGAATATAAATATTAAATGCTACAAACGATCCCCATAACAAAGCAAATAGGATCAAATCAATGACCAACTTTTCATTCTTAAACAGACGGTTAGGGACAATAGGATCAGCCACTTTGGCCTCAACTCGTGACATCCAATAAATTAACCCTGCTCCCAAAACAATAAAACCGATTGTAACAAATATTGATGAAACTCCTAATAATTGAATACCAATTAAAATTGATGTTAGGCCAAGGACCATCAAGACAGCACCATAGTAATCGACCTTTTCTTCGTTTAGTTTTTCTTTTATATTAAAGAACAATGAAACAATAACAATCGATAATAAAGCCAATGGCAAATTAATATAGAATACCCAATGCCAACTGAAAGTATCAACGATCCAGCCACCGATCAAAGGTCCTACAATCGAAGTTCCACTAAACCCGGCCGAAGCGATCCCAATAACTTGTGACCGACGTTTAATATTCTTGAAAATTTGCGAATAAATAATAAACGGAATGGTATTCATCCCACCAGCGCCGATCCCCATAACACTTCTGGCCGTAATAAACCAAATAATATTAGGTGCTAGTCCTTGAAATAATGCCCCCAGCATAAAAACAATTGTCGCCGTGATATAAGCAACCTTGTTCCCTTTCTTTTCTCCAAACTTACTCCACAATGGAGTGGAAACTGCCATACCCAAAAGAAAAATAGCAACGATCCAACCCATATACTGGATCCCATGCAAATCACTGATGATAGCCGGTAATGCGGTGTTAATGATAGTTGCATCCAAACCCGCCATCATATTAGACAGAACCAGCGCAAACGTCACCAAAATTTTACGATTTCTACTCATACCCCTACTTCTTCCTATTATTCCAACAAAAAATAAGACTCACACACAGTGCAATGTCTTATTTATTTAGTTACATCTTTATTTATAACAACTAAAAAATTGTATAGTGCTTTATTTCTTCTTATAAGTATAGACTTTTTATAAATTTCATACAATTAATGAATAAATTAATAATTTGAGTAATGCAAAAAAATACGACCTCACACTCTTGTGCAGGTCGTATTTTATATTCAACTAGATTAATGGTATACGGTCGCACGGAGGCGACCCCATTAGTAACTCTATGCGATGTAGTCGCTAAGAGTTACTAATTAAGCTTCTTCTTACTTACAACATTCAACTTGTCATCCAAGTCATAAACAACTGGTTCACCAGTAGCCATTTCAACATCCATGATGTCAGCATCACTAATGTTTTCGATGTATTTTGTTAGGGCACGTAATGAGTTACCGTGGGCAGCGATGATAACGTTCTTGCCATCAAGCAATTTAGGAGCGATTTCATCTTCCCAGAATGGAATTACACGTTCCAAAGTAACTTTAAGGTTTTCACCACCTGGAACGATCTTTGGATCAAGGTTAGCATAACGACGATCCTTAGCTGCTGAGCCTTCATCTGTAGCTTTCAATAATGGTGGCAAAGTATCGTATGAACGTCTCCAGATATGAACTTGTTCATCACCATATTTTTCAGCTGTTTCGGCCTTGTTTAATCCTTGCAAAGCACCATAGTGACGTTCGTTAAGTCTCCATGTTTTTGTTTCAGGGATCCATAATTGGTCGCAGCCTTCAAGAGCATAGTGCAATGTCTTGATAGCACGTGTCAATACTGATGTATATGCTTGATCGAATTCGATTCCTTCTTTTTCAAGAAGTTTACCAGCATTTTGTGCTTGCTTAACGCCTTCTTCACTAAGGTCAACGTCAACCCAGCCAGTAAATTGATTTGATAAATTCCATTCACTTTGTCCGTGACGAATGAAAACTAATTTTGACATTTAAAAATCCTCTTTTCATTTCTTATACAACTCCACATTTTACACGAAAAAGGTAACAAAAAAAAGTTATGTTCCTTAAAAGGAACACAACTTTATTATAAAAACGTTTTCAAATATTTATCTATTCTTTCTTTTTAAAATTAATCAATGATAAACCAGAAATTGCTAATAGCAAACTACCTAATAGCGCCCAGATTCCCTTACTTTTTTGACCCATTTGTGGAAGTGTCTTAGCTGTTTTATTCAAATTATTCTGATCATTGTGTGAAATCTTATCCGTTGAATCATAGAACTGACCTGTTTTTGGAACATAAACAATATCATTATAGCCGGCTCCATTATTATTTGATGGAACTTGAACAGTACCATCAGGACCTGGATCATTAGTATTTGTTGTATCTGGATTACCCGGGTTTGATGTCCCTGGATCACTTGGGTCAGTCGTTCCTGGGTTACCTGGATCTGGCGTTCCCGGATCACTTGGGTCAGTCGTTCCCGGATTACCTGGATCTGGTGTTCCCTTAACCTCATTAAGGGTAATTGTTGGGGCCTGTTTAATAGTCAAAACATCAAAACTATTATCGATCGTCTCACCACCAGAATATGTTCCCGTAACTGTTCCACTACTATCAGGAGACTTGTTTGGAGTAGGATTGGTTATTTCACTTCCAGATATTAATGAACCACTATTCCAATCACCAGAGGAATCTAGTATTTCAGTCGAAAAGCTCTTCAATTTTGGTAATGTATCTTCATCAGTTAGATTTGTAGTATCTTCTGAACCCTTTTGAGGTGACGCAGTATAAAAGAAAAGAAACATGGTATTTGCATTAACGTTTACATTAATACCGGTAAACATACTCATAATTTCCTTGATTGGATCAAGACTTGTAAAAGAATAAATTTCACTCAAATTATTAACTTTTAAATCAGTGATACCTTCTGAGCCTGTTCCTGTTCCTGGGACCTTTAATCCCGTCAAGTGATAAGTAATTCCGTCCTTTTCAAAAGACGACACAATCATCCCGTGCAAAATAACACTCAGTTCGGCCAATCTATCTGGACTAACACTATAATATTTAGTACCCGCAGCACTTTCTGCTGATATTTTATCTTCTTGTTCAATTTTGAGCACACTATTATATCCATAATCACCAAATTTATCGCTATATAAATCGATATTACTTCTACCAACAAAGTAATCTAAGTCTTTACCTAAATATGTATTTATATTTATATTTGAAGTACCGTCTTCAATATCTTCAATATTTGTCGAAACACCATCAGTCGATAATTTAGTCCCATCCTTCATATTCTCGACAGCGGCCGCATTATATTCTTCATTAGGTGCACTTTTAGCTAAAAATTCCAACAAGCTATTATAACTAGTTTTAAAGTTTGTAAAATGGGTGTTAAATGTTTCATACTGTTCGTTCACATCCGCTACGTTAGGATACGTATAGGTGATATCACTAGTATCATAGTCAGCCCTGGCATCTTCCAAATTTTTCACCAAATCAGCATAGCTAAGACCTTCACCATTAACTGCCGTTTCATAATTTATCGTCTTTTCTGCTAAATCATTTCCAATGGACTTAAATTTGCTTGTCAAAACCGACCAAGAGTCTCCTTGATAAGCTGCATTATAAATTGTTTTTAACATTTCTTGATCACTGTTAATTGCCAAAACAATATTATTTATTTGAACGATTCGTTGTTGTAACTGAAACTCTGCATTGATAAATGCAAGTAATTTAGGTGTGGCATTCATAACGTCTGTATTTTGAGTAAATTTTTCCGTCAATTCCTTTTGTAAAGCGGACAAGTCTGGTAAGGTCCCATCGATCGATTTAATATCCAGATTATCATTATCTAATGCTGTCTGATAGGAATCTAACGCTAGTTTATATTCAGACTGACTACTACCAATTTCTCCGAGAGTTTTTTCTACTTCTGTTTGAGCAGTATCAACAGATTCTTGCAATTTATCAAAATCTGGTAATGTCTGTTCAGAATTACTTGCTGAAATCACTTTTTTATTATATTCTCCATAAGCAGCCTGCCAAGTTGCCAATTTATCTTGTAAGTCGACTAGGGCACTGTTATATGGTTGGATAACATCCTGCTCTGCTTGCAAAAGATCGTCATATTTCAACTTATATGGTGCTGAAATATTAGTAACTACTTGCTCTGCGGCCTTCATAGTTTCTTCCGCTGTGGTCAAGTCATTTTTGCACTTCTCTACCTGTTCTTGAGCATATTTTATTGCCAGTTCTTTGTCAGCTGGCACCACTGATAAAGCATCCTCTGCTTTTTTCAAGGCATCCAACTTTTTATCATAATCATCTTGCGCTGAAGTGTAATCCTCGAATTCAGTGGGATAATTAACAGACACGTTCAGATAATCTGAAATGATTTTCTTATTATCCGGATTTAAAATGACAGTATTATAGTTTTCCTGCATCTCAGTTATCTTATTAGCCGCATCTTCTACCGCTTTTTGTGCTGCTTTCAGATCTGTATCGTCAGCTCTATCGGGCATTCTCAATCCAGCTAAAGCATCATTATAGGCTTTAACAGCATCCTGCCAAGATTTCACAGCATCCTGATATGGATCGACTTTATCCTGAACATTCTGGTGCGCATCGACTGCTATAGCATAGGATTCTTTAACCTTAATATCTGCCAAGATCTGTGTAATATCAGGAATATCATCCAAACTAATTGTCGCCATAGTTGATCCGGACTTATCATTATAGGCAGTTACCGCCGTGTTATATTCTGTCACTGCCGCATCATAAGTTGTTTTCAAACTCTCTAAGTCAGAACTTGTCATAGTTGAATCGGTGAGACCATTGTTCAAAGCATCAGCTGCCGAAGTAAGACTAGCACTGGCCTGATTAACTTGATCTGATACAGCATAGTTATCCAAATTAGTTTGAACTATCTGCAATTGATCAGTAACATTCTTCTTGAAACTATCGGTCAATTGTTGATAATCCGATAAATGAGTCCCGGTCGTCTCAGTATCCGTAACCTGATTAACAGCGTTTGGTTGATCCTTGATCGTTTCATTGATTTTTGTTTGATATGCATTAATCAATTCTTGAGTATTGTCTGTTGTACTACTAAATTTTGTGGCGTTATTTTGATACTCATTCATGGCATTTTGTAAGGTTGTTTGCCAATCAGTTTGTGATGTTAAATCAGGATTATTCAATAACCTCTGCAACTTAATCAAACTATTATTCACAGTATCTGCTTTCCCATTGGCATCATTAACCTGATTCTGTGCATTTGTATAGTGATCTGATAAAGTAGCTGGAGCCTCTGATTCATTACTTGGTGGTTGATCAGTTTCATTCGGATCCATTGGAGCCGAATTTTCTGATTGTGAAACTGTAATTGTTGCATCTTCATTTGCAGCCGAGACTGTTACTTGATTAATGGTCAAACCGGCAGTAACACCAACTGTAGCCACTGATGCAAAAATCAAATTGTTACTAATTTTAGAAATTCCCCTGTGATTATGGGGTGAATGCTTGTCGTTACTTGACATAAGTATTTCCTCCCAATCATTAATAATTTCATCCCTAAAAAATATAAATTAATATTTATTAAGTAAGCTAAGTATATCAGGATTAGCAACGACTTTGTGAACTTTTTCATTATTGATCAATCAAAAAACAGTTGTTCTTCACTCAATGGAATATTTCCGGGTGAAGAACAACTGTTATTTTTTTGTCATAAGTTATATAAATAATTAGTCGAAAGCGGCGACAGAATTAATTTTTAGGGTATTTCAATAAATAAACTGGATCAAAGTTTTTATTGCTTATAAACTGGTGTCTCAATATCTGACAATGTTGAGATATCCATTTTAATTTTGGCATTCTTATTAAGATAACCATTTACTTTGTCACTACCGGCAAAGACGGCAGTAATCTTATCAGTACCGTTCAATAATTCAGAAATTGATTTAGCATTTTGATCTTGAGTCATAACAACTGGAATGATCTCAAAACCGGCCTTTCTCAAATTGAGCAATTCCTTATAATATTTGGAATCGATCGATACAAAGATAGTAGCAGAGACTTGGCGTAATGCTTGGTGTTTTAACCACCAAACTATTAATTCATCGTCTGATTCAAAAGTATTGATCAAAACATTACCAGAGGTAAATAGCTGGATCAAAGGTTCCTCTTCGGTATAGCTCTTGATCATAACTAGTGTTCCATCCTGACGATAGAAGTTTTCACGGACTACTTTATTAGGATCATGATGATCATAAAATTGAGTGGCGGAAATAACCCCGTTAACATCAAAGATATCTCGACTCAACAATTTACTCTTCTTGTAATGACGAATGATCTGTAAATTCTGATCATTATCTCTGGAAACTTCCATGATCATTTCACTATCAGCATTGAAAATTTGGTCCTTATTATCTCCCATATGTTCAACATGATAGTCTTCTTCAAATGGTACTTCTGCCGGTGTGATGGGAACATTATTATTTCTATCTTGAAGATCATTATACATATTTAATAAGTAGGCACTATTATTGGCCATACCATCGTTTTGGTAATCGACCCAGGTTTGATTGGCATGATCGTCATAAGAAACAGAAATAGCATTAGCGATCAGATTTTTTTCAGCTAAAGTTTGATTGATCTGTTTCCACATTTGTTCGACATGATGATCAGGATCATCAGTTAAATGGTCAGTAAAGATGAAGTAATTACGATTTGGATCTAAGAAAATTTCATTAGCCATTTCGTCGGTCTTAAACCATTTACGTAATGAATCATTGATCGTTTTGATTTTGGCTGCAGCATTGTCACGCATATCAGTGTCATCTACTCCAGAACTACGCAGAACATGATTACTATAACTACGTTCAGCTAGCAATTCATGACGCAGTTTGCTCTTTAAAGAATCTGTTTGCTCTAACACATCTTGTAAATTTTGCTCAGTGTATTGCCAATCATCAGCATTATCAGCTTCGGGAACTTCTTGTTCCTCATAATAATAGCCTGGCATCTCCGGACCTTGAGAATATGATTCGGCCTGTGATTGTGGCTGCTGTTGCTGTTGAAATTGTTGAGGATCATTATTAAATTCTGGCTGAAATTGTGATCCTTGATAAGGCGCCATATTATTTTGCTCATAGTTGCCTGTATCTGGACTATCTTTTTTCTTCCTATCAAAAAATGACATATGCGTGTCTCCTCTATACTCAATAACCTAATTATAATATACGATAAGATATTCTATTTGGATTTCCGGTAATTCTTTATTTTAATTTTATTTCTCTTCTTATTTCCACCGATCGAATGAACTCCTAATATATCTAAGAAGAAGACGAAAATTGGGATTCCAATGATCAATCCCCAAGTTCCGATCAACTCCTCTGAAGCCAAAAGAACAACAAAAGTAAAGAAGATCGGCAAATGAGTCATGCTGGACATGAACTGTGGATTTAAGAAATATGTTTCGATCATATGAATAACGATAATCATGATGATTATATAAACAACATACTTAACTCCGCCAACTGAATAAGCCACGAAACTCAATGGAACTAACGATATGATCACACCAGCTACCGGAATAAGTGACATGATAAAGACCATAACGGCCAATGCGATGATCCCTGGCATCTTCAAGAAAATCAATGTGATCGTTGTCAGAGTAGTATTAACAATAGCAATCATAAGTTGTGCTTCAATAACAACACCAAAAGTATTGATGAATTTTTGACCATAGTAACGAAGATCCTCAAATGCCCAACCGTACTTGCTATTCAAAAATTGACGTCCAAAGTCATTCATTTGCTCTACTTGACTAGTATAGAAGAAACTAAGCAAAAATGACAAAAGAATATTCAATCCGACTGCTCCGACACTAGTAATATAATTTACTAATTGTGTGACAGCGACCTTGATCTGATTATCAAGATTGATCTGTTTTAAGTAGTCATAGACGACTTGAAGATAGGGATTGGAACGCATTTCCTTACTCTGATAAAAATCTTGCAGAGAAGAAAACATTTTGACGGTTTGACTAACTAATTGCGGAACATAATTAGTTATTGCAAAGACCAGCATTGCTATGATCAATAAATATACTGGCACAATGATCCAAACCGGCTTAACATTGATTTTTCTCTGTACAAAACGAACAAATTGAACCGATAAAAATGTAAAAATAAACGTCAGGAGAAACAAACTCATCATACTGCGGAAAAAGTAAAAAACTAACATAACCGCAATCAATAAAGTTACTCGCCTGAGCCTTAAATTAGCAACAAACTTATCATATGAAAACATAAAAATCTCCCTAACTTACTAATGTACTAACTAGAATAACAAACATCAATAGAAATGTCGTCAAAAGAGTGTAGCGACGGTACCAGGCAAACGCCGTAAATTCACGAAACATGGCCGGATATTTGAATAGTTTAAAGGTCTTTGCCTGAACAAAGTTAGAACGCAGATTCAAATCATTCGCATATTGATTTACCCTCGGTACGTGATAATCGCTGGTGATTATCAATATTTGCGGAAAATAGTTATTTTCCCAGTCGGCTCTGATCCTGATAGATGAGTATTCCAAATTCTGCATCGTATTTAGCGATCGAGATTCAACTATAATGACTTCTGGTTCGATCCCATTCTTCACTAAATAATTTTGCATCATTTCTGCCTCAGATTTGGGGTTGGTCGAACTGAACCCACCACTGACTATGATCTTGGGACGACATTTTAGTTGACGATACGTCTCAATAGTTTTATCCAACCGACTTTTAAGATTAGGAGGTATGCGGGTACTCATGATCCTCGTTCCTAAGACAACAATATAGTCGACATCTTTAATAGTAGAATCTTTCCAGAATCTCATCCGGATCATATAGTTTGCCATAATGACAAAGAAGACTAGATTGACAAAAAACATCATCCCTACGATAAAGTTGAACAATCGAGATGCATCCCACAATGGTACACTTCCTAATGCGATCAAAAATATTCCGGCAATACCCATATATAGAAACGGCCAGCGGCTGTACATCGCACGCGCTTGGTAAATCAGTAAAAACTCTATAACTGCAATTATGACTGTCCCTAAAATATAGAACATGAATCCCTCCATAAAACTAATTTACGGTAAATTTCAAGGCTGGAACTTTCAGTGAAACGCCCTTAACTAGCGTCCACGTAATTGTTGTAGAGTCACTATCTGGCTGTCTTAATAGATATAATTTATTGTTTAGCATCCCATAAACTAAAAACTTACCTTTACTTGTTGTAACGGTTGGACTGTTATCACCATTTTGAGCGGCCGTCACCAAAAAGATATATTGCATGTCAGGTTGACTGTTACCATCAATATCAACACCTTTATAATCGCTGACATTCTGATTAGTACTATATTTACCACCAAAATTAACTTCAACATTACCGACTTTTTGTTTATTATTATCAGAAATTGCCGCTACCATTTGCATGAAATCAGCATTCGATTGGATCGGATCAGATAAATAACTTAAATAGTAATTATTAGTCTGAGTTATTGCATCCTGTAAAGAAGTCTGTTTAGAACTAGATTTAGTCAACAAGTTACCCTTAGAATTAGTCTGACCTTCTTGTTCCCTAACCGTGTAGTCACTCGAGAATAAATATATTTGATCAGAATCTTGTTCGATCCTTGTTCTGGCCAAATCAATCTGATTACCAGTCGATTTCGAATTAACTTTTAGGTTAACGCTCTTTGGCAACAAGTGATCCTGGTTTTGACCGTGGAAATAATACTCGATCGTCAAAAGATTCTTAGGTACTAAATAATACTTGCCATAAAGATTCTTCACTTGACCAGATGTGACCAAAGTTGTCATAACTGTGGGATTATCAGTTTTATCATCGATAGTTTGCGCAGCATGCTCTGTCAAAGTCATCTGATAGGTTCCATCTTCATTGATAGTCAAATTGCCATCAGTTCGACGATAATTGATGATCGTTCTAAAATCATAAGTACCAACAAAATTAGTATTCTTAGGCTTTTGTGCCCCATATTCAATATCGGCGATATGATTCTTCATCTGACTGTAACTAATTTTTTGAGCTCTACTTTTATTAACTTGAACAGCCTTAGATTTTTTATCAGTCTTCGTGATATAGGCGAATTTATAAGTATCACCTTGATATTTAACATAGTAACCCTGCATGTGACGGCCATAAACATTTTCTTTGTATGTTTTACCTAGCGTAAATACTAATTTATTAGTGGCATTAACAGTGATAGTTTTTCCATTATCATCCAAAGTATAAGACGGCTTGTTATTATTCACATTAAGTCTTTGAATACCAACCTTATCTCCAATAGCTGACATATCAGTTACATTGGCCTTTTTATCGGCAAATTTAACTGACACAACATTGTCCTCGCCTTGATCTTGATATAAATACCAAGTGTGATTCGTAGCAGTAACCACCGCGTTGTCTTTTTTGCCACATCCTAAAATTACGCTAAAAAAAACCAAAACACTCAAAATTACTAAAAGTTTTTTCCCCATATTTCAAAAACCTTTCATATATATAAGGATATTATACAACGTAGCACTCCAACGAAAGTATAAAAAAAGAATCCCGATCGGGATTCTTATAAAAATTTTGATTAAAATGCTGAATATTGTGAATAAGTATCCATTACCCATTCTTTAACTGATACACGATAATAAACGTGACCATCAAATGTCTTTGTTTCAGCAACTGCCCATGGTGTGTTATTAGCTAAAGCACGCACAGTTTGTTTCTCAGGAAGTCCTGTATCTTCATTAAACATGTAGATAGGAACATAAGAACCATTTGGATTATTAACTTGTGTTACACCAACAACATCTGAGTTACCAGTATTATTATTTGTGTCATCACCGCCACCATTTGTTGAACTGCCGTCTCCATCAACTGAACCTGAATTCTTTAGGTTGTTGTAGTATTGACCAACAAGCTCATCAAATTGAGACATGCTGTAACCCCAGTTAGCAAAGTAGCCAACAGGATCATTATGGTTTGTTTCGCCGTACATCTTAGAAATATCATCATGTGATACAACTGTAACGCCTGGTGTAAATGGCAAGTTGTATTGAATCAATTTAGAAGCTACATAATAAGCGTCATTAGAAACTGATCTAGCGAACTCATCAGTTGTATTTACTTCACAAAGTTCAACTTGAACATAGTTGTTATTGGCTGTGTGTCCTGCACCCCAGACACCATAGTCAGTATTGTGAATATTGATAATTTCATTTGCATCAACGAACGCATGAACATAAGTTTGAGCATTTTGCCATTCACGGTTGAAATAAGTTACTTCATTACGTGCAGAAGCACCTGGAGTAGCTGTTTCGTGAATAACAATACCAATAGGCTTACCAACACCATTAGCGTAGCCAAACCATTGACTGAATGTACCCTCTTCATTTTGAATTGAAACGGGTTTAATATTATTTGCCGCAATATAGTCATTGATTGCTGAAGCTTTTACTGTTTGTTGTATTGATACTTGGGGAACCACTTGGTTCACCGTTACATATCCCGCACCGGCTAGAGCAACTGAAGTTGCTAAAGTAGCCATTAATCTCTTTTTCGATACCATATAAATTATCCTTCCCACCGTTAAATTTCTTAACCACTAAATTATAACAAGTTTTTTTGCCAATTTGACAAAAGTAATAAAGCTGTAATCAGATAGTAAACTTCATGACGCTACCATCATTTGTAATTTACTACGAAGCTTACTGCGCCAATGTCTGAGGTTGCGTGTTGAACAGTTATAACGCTTCGCTAATATTACTAAGGATTCTTGATTTATGAAATGTTCTTGCAACAAAACAATTTCCATTTTAGCAAAATTTTCTAAATCAACATCTTGAATTAAATTGAGTATTTCTGTGGCTTCTACTCTCTGAAAATCAAATTCCTCCAGTGAGTGAACTTCCTTATATTGTTTTTCCTTACGTAACAGATCCGTTAGCTTCCAAACTAATCTTTGATAAAGATAAACTTTGGGATTAGTTTGCTTCTGCGCTTGTTCAAATCCTAAAGCATAAAGAATAACTGCCTCTTGAAAATAATCTTCATAATCAATTCGTGTCGGATAAATATGAACACGTTTTAACACTCCGTGAATCAGACGTTCATTTTTAATTGCCGAGATAAATCCTTGTTCATTCATTGTGAGTAAGCTCCTAAGATTTTTTACTCACAGGCCTGTGAATGACCTAATAATAACGATAACGTGCTTGTAATATTAGTTGCCATGATTGTTATTTATCACGTATTCGACGGTTATTTCAATTTATAGCATATATAAAAAGACGCCCAAACTGGGCGTCTCAACTAATAATTACGTTTAATTTTATTTATTCTTTGTGTATAGATAATTTTTGTCTCTCTATACCCCAGTTCACCCCGACACATTTTTAAAAGTATTGAATCGGTTAAATAATTAACCCCTTTGCCAATATCTCGATAGTTATGAGGCATTTTATCATGTCGTGGACAAAGACAAGTTGAAAAGGCATTTAGGATACTATTGTTATTCATAGGAACAACTTTCAAATTCATCGACTCCATATAAATCATAGTTGATGAAACAAAATATTCAGCCATGACACTGACATCATGCAATCTTGAACTCAAATTACCCTTAGGAAAATCCATTTCGATCTCGAACCCTTGCGTAGATTTGAAACGAGCAACTTTCCCGATCTGTCTAAAATCCTCAATGAAATGTAAACCGATCCAGTCAGCATTATTTCGGCTTCCACCGGTCATTGGCATGTAACTAACATTACCGTGAACCATTGGTAAATAATGTTTGAAATTAAAATAATTTGATAATACTCGAGAAATCATGAAACCTACTCGATTTGTTTGATGAAATTCATTCATTATCTGCTTGGTAGTTCTTTCAACAATAAAAACACCTTTGGTATTATGGACCACGAGTGATTTTCCATGAACTATATTTAAATCTTTGATATCTAGTAGTGCGACTATATTTCTATCTGCCACAAAATCATCATTGATATATAGGAGCTTTATCCCCTGACTTAGTAACCACTTCTTGTCGATCACTTGATTAGAGAACTGATAAATATTATCCATTCTTCACTGCTCCAATATCAAATTTTTTCGTGGTCCAAACACGCGCAAACGCTCCCACAAAAAAAGACACCTTTCGGCGTCTTAAATAGCAGTATAGATACAGTATTTCCCATCGATCCAGCCACCTTGAACTTGATACCAAGTTGTACCATCAACGATTTGTTTAGAATTTACTTTCCAAGTTGTACCATCAGCTAAACGTGTGCCAGTAAACTTATGAGTAGCTGCTGGACTATTGTAAACATTGATACCATAACCTGGAATATAGTTAATTTTAACCGTACCATTCACAGAAGTTACATAGTTTGATCCGGTTACTTGAACATCATTTGCACTGACCCATTCGTCAGATGACACACGATACCAGATCGAGCCATCAGAATGAGTTGATTTCTTATCAACCTTCCAGTCGGTATTAGCGGCCAAGGCACGATTGGTACTTACTTGATGCTTAGAGTTATATAATCGAGCACTTGGCGATGCAATTACGTGAACTACGTCAGGATAATCAACGATCACATCTTGGTCCGATTCATCTGTTGTAGTTTCTGAAGCCAATTGAATATCAGAATCTTTAACGTAAGAACCTGTTCCCACCAAATAATACTTTGCTCCATCATCGCCTAGAACATAAGCCGTTGTGACCCATGAAGACTTGTATGGCAAAGTACGATCTGTTGTAGCATTTGCATTCCCAGAAGAATAAACCACAGCACCATTAGTATTCGAAATTGTAGCCGTATCACTGATCGATACTGGAGGTTGAGTCGTTGAACCTTCTTCTGATTTCAACTGTACATCAGAAGCTTTGACAAACTCATGTGTTGAGACTTGGTAATATGTCTCGCCTTCTGGAGTAACAACTTTAGAGATAACTCTCCAAGGCGTTCCTTCACCTAAAGCACGAGTGCTTACTTGTTGATCAGGATAGGCGTCAGTATATAGCGCTGCCGCACCTTTCTTGGTTACAGTAGCGATGTCATCGATCTTTGTTTGAGTACCATTCACTTGTTGAGTTGCACCACCATTATTATCGCCGTCGGATCCAGCATCAGTTTCGGATTCACCGTCGTATTTTGTTAAATTATATGTTTCGATCATATTATTAAGTGTTGATGCGTAAGTTGGTGCTGTAGCATATTTTCCTTGCAAGGCTGCCGTAGCATCTTTATATGTAGCCGCATTTTCTTTCCAAGCACCACTATAATATTTAGAATCCCATGATACACCATTACGAAGTTTGTTACCATTATCGGCAAATGATTCTAAATAACTAGGATATTTACAAAAATTGGCATAAATGTAGTACCATCCCTGTTCGGCACTCCATTCAGCAGTTTTCATAGTTACGTAGGCACCATTATAGTCACCTTTGATACCAAATAAATTATTTCCTTCAGTGGCCAAAGTTGATGTTCCCCAACCACTTTCTAGAATAGATTGGGCTAACATTACAGATGTATAAACACCATATGTTGCCGCAGCCTTTTGAGCCATAGGAACGGCCATTGATAAAAAGGCCTGTTGTTGTGAGCTCGTTGCTCCGGCTGTAGTTGTAGCTTGAGTTAAAGCTGAAGTCTGTGATTTTAGCAAACTGCTTTTGGCTGCCTTAGCATCCGAAATATCTGATCCTTCAGATGGGGTATCAGTCGAGTCAGAAACCGGTGCTCCCTGTTCATCCATCACACTAGCAACACTTGTATCTTTGCCGTTTGAACCCGTTGTAGCGGAATCGTTGTCATTACTCTTATCGTCTGCTGAAACGGATGCCCTTACGTGGGACGTATTTGATGAAATACCTACTGCAGCCAGAACACTAGCTAGCGCAGTTGATGCTACCCATTTTTTGTTCATGTCTAAATTCCCCTGTTTTTAAAAATTTCTCGTCTAACATTAGCCTACTATGTAACGGTTTTCTGTTCAATAAAATCAACTGAACCGTAATAAATTCTAAACATTTGAGCAAAAAACTTAATATAACTGAAATCATTTCTAAATCTAGGAACTAAATATAAGGGGGTATATATTTACTCTAAAAAATAAAAACCCCTCAGTTGCACAAATTTTCATCAAATAGGTGTAGCCAAGAGGCAATACTTTATTGTATTAATTCCCACTTAAATGCAGAGGAAAAAATTTAAAATTCTATTCATTACGGTCGATAAAGTTAACGTAATCCGCTTCGATCCATTCGCCATCTTGAGCGATACGATAAAACGCTTTACCATCATCACCGATCCCACGGGCATCTGTATACCATGCTGATTGACCTTTAACAAACTTGTCTTGCAACATTTTGCGATCCATTTCGTATGTATCGAATAGGAAGACCACGTAGCGGTCATCTTGGTTTACCTTAACAATACCGTTTACGTTTTCTAGCATTGTATTACCACCTTTTTAAGCTTTAATCTAATTATACCCTAAATACAAAAAAAAACAGGTCCACTTGCGTTAGACCTGCCATTTATTTACTTAATTAAAGTTACACCATCGCCAGCTTTGACGAATTCATTATTTGAAACACCATAGTAAACTCCACCGTGAGCGTCTCTTCCAATTTTATCAACTATCCAACTTGTTCCACCTGATAAGGCGCGAACATCCGAAACTTCTAAATCAGAATTGTATAGTTTATGGTGACTTCCATCGGATAAATCAATTTGTTGTGTTTCTGATAACGGTGTGATTGTTAACTCATGAGCCACTTCGGCATTTTCAATGAAAGATACATTTTCTGCCTTGATCCACTCATTTGTTGAAACACGATATTGTTTTTCACCATCGATCGTTCTTACTTGATCAACTTGCCAATGTGAATTAGCAGATAGGGCTCTATGATCGATCTGCTCGTTATTTTCATTATATAAGTGATAGAAAGAATTATCATGGTTTACTATCGCTACCCCTGAAATTTCCTTTGGAGTTTCTACAGGTGGGGTCACTGGTGTAGGTGGCACTACGTTGATTTTTTGCTTGTCCATGGCACTGTCTGAAACTAAATATATACTAAGATCCTGATCAGAATTATTTACAGTCAATCCTTCATATATACCACCTGCACCACCATTACTAATCCTTTCTAGAAAATTTCCCGCTAGATCATCAAATTGAATAACCACATATCTATATAAAGTTGAATGTTCCGATGTAAAAGTATCTCCTAGTTCAATCCCATTTTTTAAATCTGGATCAGAATAATATTCCTTACCATCATATAGTGTACCCGTTTCTACATTTTTTGCTGTACCAATTAGTGTACCTTTGCTACCTTCTTCACTACTTACTAATTGATATCCCGAAAAATTATTATCAATATTGCTAACTAGGCTACCTTCTTCAACTGTGATTTCAGTTGGATATTGTAAATCGGCAGATTGAATCTCTGATACATCTACTCTACTATTATTCACATTACTTACATTAGCGTCTACGACTGAGCTTCCTTTAATTGTTGTCGAATTAAGTGAAGACGTAATCATAGGGGCTGCTGTGAGTAAAACTACCGCAGTTATTCCTGCGTATTTTATTTTATTTCTCATGCTTGGTCCCTCCTTGGTTATGTCCTTAATTAAATACTACCTGACTGGAGAAAGTTATGCAATAAAAATACTAATACTTTTGATAATTATTTACTAATACCAAGTTCAAAGCTCAAAAAAAAACACGACAATCAATAAGGATTGTCGTGCTACGTCTTTATTATTTAGCCGGCGTTTGAAATAAGTGCAAATGCTATTTAACGACACTAACTCCATCGCTAGCTTTAACAAACTCGTCGGTCGAAACGCCGTAATAAATCCCGCCATGGGAATCAGTTCCAATTTTGTCAACTAACCAGTTGGTTCCTCCAGCTAGTGCTCGAGTTGTTGAAACTTCTTGTTTAGAATTTTCTAGATTGTAGATATTGTGATCAGTACTCAAACTTATTTCCTTGGCTGTATCTAATTTCTTAATAGTCAAACCATCAGAGATCGAACCACCAGAAACAAAATCAACATCTGAAGCGTTGACCCATTCATGTGTTGAAACTCGATATTGCTTTACGCCATTAATAGTCCTTGCTTTATCGACTTTCCAAGATGAAACTGGTGCCAAAGCTCTATTATCAACTTTTTCATTATTATCATTATAGAGTGAATAGTTAATTTTATCGTTGTGCGTTGTAGCTATTCCTGAAGTTGTATCAGTATTACCACTATTTTTAGGTGTAACTGTAACTTTTTGAACAAAGTCAAATGTCGAACCAGCATTAGAAGTAGGAAGCTTATACTGTACCGCATCACCATCAACAGTCAAACCATCACCATCAACAATTACACCCATTGCCAAACCAATTAAATTGGCATTAACTACACGGTAATAAGTACCTGCCAAAAGAGGATCACCGGCGTCTACCTGACCAGTTGTTGAACCGTTCAAATGTTGTTCTGCAGACGCTTCATCACTGAAAAACATTCCATCAGAAGTAGCAGTTCTGGTACTACCAATAGTAGTATTTTCCATATCAGATCCAGCGGTCGTATCAATCAACTTAGCATTTCCGTAATCAGAACTTCGAATATCAGACGCTGCCGTTCCCGCTTTGACGGTGATATCTTTTTGATATTCTAACTTAGATGTCGCTACCTTAGAAGTATTATAAGACACTTTTGTATCTTTAATAACTGGAATAGATCCGTCAAAAATTGGTTTGTTATCAACATAACCTGTCATATACTTCATATCAATATCAACTTTTAAATCAGAATCCTGTAGTGCATTCAAGTTGTCAAGTGTAGTTATTTGAGTGCCATTGGCATCATATATTTTCATGTCAAATAAAACTATATTATCATCCAAATACTTACCATCGGCTTCAGACAAGTGCTGTCCATTTTCAAAAATACCTGTATCTAATAGTCCTCCAACATTTGAAGAAAGCTGACTATAGGGTAAAACTGAACCACCATCAGTTATACCAATTACAGGTCCCATATCGAAACCATAGCCTAATAAGTTGAATACAACAGAATCTTTGTCAAAATTTCTAAATGCTGGTTCTTGAATATTTGCTTTAATTTCATCAGCAATGCTTTGTAATTTTGTAGGATCAATATTATCAATAATTGCTTGATAATCCGGTCCAGGATCATCGGCCTTAACGGTTGTTATTGGATCAATCATTGTTGTAAAAATTGGAGCAGTGATCATTAAAACGGCCGTAGTTATCCCTGTTAACTTAACTATTTTCTTCATGTCGTAATTCTCCCTAAAATTATTTCACTACTGTTAATCCATCGTTAAATTCTTGCCTGTAGAAATTATATCCATTATCCAGAGTATCTTGAAATACCCTCTATGATCTCATTATATAGCAAATGAATTATATACCCATAGCAAAAAAGATGCCTTATTGGCATCTTTTTGATTTATTTAACAACTGATACACCATAACTGTTGTGGATAAACTCATTAGTCGATACGCCGTAGTAAATACGACCATGAGTATCCGTTCCGATTTTATCAACCATCCAGTTCGTTCCAGCATCTAACGCACGATGTGTAATGAATTCTCTGTCTACATTTTGAAGAGAATGATGAGGATGCTCATCTGACACATGAATCTCAATTGGTGTATTTAGTTTAGTAACAATTAACTTCGAATTCATTTCCCCGTCGGGAATATAAGTTACATCAGATGCATTTACCCAACCATGCGTTGAAACACGATACTGTTTTATACCATCAATAGTTCTAACCCTATCCGTTCTCCATGATGAATTTGCGCCTAAAGATCTGTGTTCAGCATCAGAATTGTTGTCATCATAGATACTGTATTTAGATTTGTCGGAATGTGTTGTTACCGTACCTGAGATTACCTCTGGTTTTGGAGGAGTAGTATTTTCATTGTTTTCATTTTCTTTTTCATCCGGATCTTGTCCAATAACTATTTTCTGAGCTACCTCTACGCGTCCATCACCATATCGTATATGATAATGTCCTCCAGAAATCCCATTTGTAGTAATATCGTGACTTCCCAAACTAAAAAACTTTTTAAATAAAGCGTTAGGCTCAAAATACATTTGATACATTCTATAAATTACTGGACCATATTCTAAAGTAAACGTATCATCAACTCCTAAGTCTTTCCACGCATTAGAACTTATATAATCAGTTAGATAAATTTTATTATATGGAGCCCACAATCCAAACTTATTTGCTTCTATTGAATATTGAGGGTTATTAACATCTACAATTCTGCCGTACAAATTAGAATCATCAACATTTAAAATTTCTTTTACTTTGCTCCCCTCTTCAACATATATTTCTGAAGGGAACTGTATATCTACTTTATCAAAAATTTCTTCATTCTCCGCCTGCACAACAGTAACCATATTAAACGGTGTAACCACCGAAATTACGGGGGATAAGGCAACCAAGGTCATTGCGGCGATTCCTGCATATTTCATCGTCGTTTTCATATGTCTTTCCTCCAAATTTGAATTTTGTTCTTAATTTAATAGTAATTTATTACTTGTTATTTACACAAGACAGACCTATATACCGGTTTACAAGTTATTTGCTCAAACAAAAACACGATATCCCTTTCTAAGAATTATCGTGTTTTATCATTTAAAATTGGCTACAAGCATAATCCCGTAGTAAAGATTTTCTAAATTTCAAAATAGAAATTCTAGTCCGAATACTGATCAACTAAATAAAATTTATTTAACAACATTAACACCATCACTAGCCTTAACAAATTCATCAGTTGAAACTCCGTAATAGATTCCACCATGCATGTCGGTCCCGATCTTATCAACTAACCAGCTAGTTCCACCGGCTAAAGCACGTGTGGTTGAAACCACACGTTTAGAGCTTTGAAGATTATAAATTTTATGATTTGTAGCCAAACTTATTTCTTTAGGGGTATCAAGTTTCTTAACGGACATCTCTTCATTAATTGAGCCATTCTCAATAAAATCAACATCAGAGGCATTGACCCATTCATGTGTTGAAACACGATATTGTTTGACTCCCTTAACAGTTCTAATGCCATCAACTTGCCAAGATGAGTTTGCCATTAATGCACGATTATCTATTTTGACATTATCATCATTGTACAAGGCGTAGCTCTTTTGATCAGTATGAGTAGTGGCTATTCCAGAGATACTATTATTAGTTTCACTTCCAGTATTACTAGTTGAACTTCCAGTATTGCCACTAGGTGTTACGATAACTTTTTGAATATAATCATATCCGTTACTACCACCTAAATAGTAATCCTGACCAGGGTTTACGACCTCCTTTGAAGCGGCTACACCATTAACTGTTAGGTCTCCTACACCTGGCTGCTCATTAACATAATTAATCATGTATTGGTCCGCTGCTCCACTCATTGTTATGCCAACGTCTCGGTAATAGGTCCCTGGAGTATTAAACGTATTCCCTACATCTACAGGATCTGGAGTGATAGCGGTTCCAGAAGGTAGATCAATATTTATAGCATTATTAGCATCTTCAAAACTTGCATAATAATTATACGTTGTACTCTCAGTCGATTTCCCAATTTGAACACCATTATTATCGACAACGGTGGCACCAAAATTAGTTCCATCAATATCGGCGACCGAACTTCCTTGCTTAACAGTGATCTCACTTGGACCCAATTCTAGATTTGCTGATGCTATATCACTAAAATCAACAATATCTAGTCCCTTTGCTCCACTTAATTCTGTAAAGCTGGTCCCTGAGGTATCATTAGCATATGCCAGTCCCATATCAACCTTATAATTTTTTAATAAATTATCATTTTTAATAGCATTATCTAAATCAGTTGCGGTTTTAACTTGATTACCATCCGGATCAAAAATTTTCAAGGTATAGTAAACTGACCCATCGTCTAGGTTTTTTATTGCAACCTTTGTCTTAACTTTTGAAGGTGTAGCGTTTCCCAATAAACGTGAAAAGTTAAACATAGTTGTACCCTTAGGTGATATTAAAATTGACCCATCGGTTATATTCTTACTTGTTGCCAATGCATAGCCATCATCTAGACCCTTTTGAATACCGGTATATTTATTAAAGTCATACTGAAGTTTTTGACCTTCTAAAGTATCGCCCATTTCTTTTGCATAACTCTGCATATCTGTACTATCAGGAGCCGTAATATCGGCCCGAACTGTAGTTATTGGATCTAACAATACCACACCAATTGGAGAAACTGCCAACAGTGTCGCTGCTGCTATCCCTGCATATTGAATTGATTTTTTCATATTGATTCCCCACTCTCTTATGAAGATTATTATAATCTCATATAAATGAAAAAGATATCCATTTTTACATGAATATCTTTCATCGATTATTTAACAATATTAACCCCATCACTAACCTTAACAAACTCATCCGTTGAAACTCCGTAATAGATCCCACCATGCATGTCGGTCCCAATCTTATCAACTAACCAACTGGTCCCTCCGGCCAAAGCACGTGTGGTGGAAACCACACGTTTAGAGTTTTGAAGATTATAAATTTTATGATTTGTAGCTAAACTTATTTCTTTAGGGGTATCGAGTTTCTTAACGGACATCTCTTCATTAATTGAGCCATTCTCAATAAAATCAACATCAGAGGCATTGACCCATTCATGTGTCGAAACACGATATTGTTTGATTCCCTTAACAGTTCTAACGCCATCAACTTGCCAAGACGAGTTTGTCATTAATGCACGATTATCTATTTTGACATTATCGTCATTATACAAGGCGTAACTCTTTTGGTCAGTATGAGTAGTGGCTATTCCCGAGATACTATTACTAGTTGAACTTCCAGTATTACTGCTAGGCGTTACGATAACTTTTTGGATATAATCATATCCGTCACCACTACCTAAAAAGTAATCCTGATCAGAGTTTACAACTCGGTCCTTTGAAGCAGCTACCCCATTAACTGTCAGGTCTCCTGCCCCAGGCTGCTCACTAACATAATTAATCATGTATTGGTCCGCTGCTCCACCAATTATTATGCTAACATCTCGATAATAGGTTCCTGGAGTTTTAAAAGTATCCCCTACATCTACAGGATCTGGAGTGATAACTGATCCATTAGATCGACCAACTGCATCTATAGCATGATTAGCATCTTCAAAACTTGCATAATAATCATTAGCCATACTATCAATCGATTTACCAATTTGAACACCATTATTATCGACAACAGTGGCACTAAAATTAGTTCCATAAATATCATCGACCGAACTGCCTTGCTTGACAGTGATCTCACTTGGACCCAATTCCAGATTTGCTGATGTTATATCACTCAAATCAATAATACCTAGTCCCTTTGCCCCACTTAATTCTGTAAAGTTGGTCCCTGAGGTATCATTGGCATATGCCAGTCCAATATCAACTTTATAATTTTTTAATGAATTATCATTTTTAATAGCATTATCTAAATCAGTTGCAGTTTTAACTTGATTATCATCAGGATCAAAAATTTTCAAGGTATAGTAAACTGATCCATCACCTAATTTATTTACCATATCATTTACTGTACTTCTTTTTAAAGGTATGGCTCCTCCCAAATTATACATGCTTGCTCTAGGCGATAGTAAAATTGACCCATCGGTTAGATTCTTACTTGTTGCCAATGTATAGCCATCGTCTAGAGTTTTTTGAACACTGGCATATTTATTAAAGTCATACTGAAGCTTTTGACCTTCTAAAGTATCGCCCATTTCTTTTGCATAGCTCTGCATATCTGCACTATCAAGAGCTGTAATATCGGCCCGAACTGTAGTTATTGGATCTAACAATACCACACCAATTGGAGAAACTGCCAACAGTGTCGCTGCTGCTATCCCTGCATACTGAATTGATTTTTTCATATTGATTCCCCGCTCTCTTATGAAGATTATTATAATCTCATATAAATGAAAAAGATATCCATTTTTACATGAATATCTTTCATCGATTATTTAACAATATTAACCCCATCGCCGGCCTTAACGAATTCATCCGTTGAGACTCCGTAATAGATTCCACCATGCATGTCGGTCCCGATCTTATCAACTAACCAACTAGTTCCACCAGCCAAAGCACGGGTCTTAGAATTCTCGCGTTTTGAATTTTGTAATCCATAACGATCATGGTGACTTGCCAAGTTGATCTGCATTGGATCATCTAGTTTAGTGACTGTCATACCTTCTGTAACTTCACCATTACTAACGAAGTCAACATCAGAGGCATTGACCCATTCATGTGTCGAAACACGATATTGTTTGATTCCCTTAACAGTTCTAACGCCATCAACTTGCCAAGATGAGTTTGCCATTAAGGCACGATTATCTATTTTGACATTATCGTCATTGTACAAGGCGTAACTCTTTTGGTCGGTATGAGTTGTTACGATACCAGTTATTTCTTCAACATCATTATTATTTTGATTGCTTGAGTCCTTATTAGGAACAACATCAATCTCCTGCATTAAATCCATTTCTCTGCCACTTAAACTTATTTCTAAATTATAATCTAATGTCTTAACATTGACACCATTTACAAAGAGTTCTGTATCCGGTTTATCCTTATTACCAAATAGGTATGATATGTTGTCGCCAACTATTTGTCCCGCTTGTTCGGTTGTAAAATTTTTAATATCCAATTGAATCATTCTATAATATTTGGTCCCATATTTAGTAGTGATAGTATCTCCCATGTCCACGCCTTCAGGAGTTGCCTCGGGAGATCCCATAAACTCACTATCATAATCCGGATTAGTTTTAGAATAATCTGAAAAATTCCCAGAAGAATATCTAGCTGTTTTTTTAGATAAATAATAGTAAAGCCCAACAATTTTGTTAAACTCATACGTAGCATTAATATCATATCCGTTAAATGGTGAATTAGCACTAGTATCTATCATATGCGGATCAATGGATTCCACATTATTTAACTCACTAAGTGGAGTTCCTTCTTTAACAGTAATTTTATCCTTGTATTTAAAATTAGCAGATGAGGCTTTTTCTTCCGAAACATTGACAGGTACATTTTGTGACGCTTCAATAGGTTCACCCGTTTCTAAAATCGGATCATTATCACCATTTTCTTCAAATTTAGTAAGATAAATTAAATCTATACTGAGTTTAAAGGGACTTTTATTATCTTGTAACTTTTTGATTCCGGCCTCATCAGTAATCTGATTATTATCACTATCATAGATTTTTATAGCAAAAAATATCAAATTATCTTGCAGATATTTACTGCTAGAATCTGATACCAACTTTTTTCTGTCAAATAAATCACTAAAGCCTTGGTAATCCAAAGTGAAGCTTCCCTTATCTACACCCAACATTTCAGAAATATCTAGACTACCTGAAAATATATCCTGCAAATTTGGATAATAATCATTTCTAATATTATAAGATTTAAGGTTAGTCTTCACCTCATTCGCAATACTATTAAGTTTTGAAACATTTATATTATCAATGATGTTTTGATAATTAGGATCATCAGAACTCTGAGCCTGTACCGTTGTATTTGGAATAATGGGTGCAATTAATGGCGCTGTTAATAAAATTGCCGATACTACTCCCATATATTTGACCGATTTTCTCATGTTTATCCCCCTAAAATGTAAGCGCTATGCATTCATAAACAAAGTATAGTAAACATAACTATTTAGGGCAACCAAAAAAAGACCCATTTTAGAGTCTTTAATTTTATACTATTTAACTACATTAACACCATCGCTGGCCTTAACGAATTCATCAGTTGAAACTCCGTAATAAATTCCACCATGCACGTCGGTCCCGATCTTATCAACTAACCAACTAGTTCCACCAGCCAAAGCACGGACACTAGAAACTTTCTGTTTGGAATTCTGCAAGTTATAAATTTTATGATTTGTAGCCAAATTTATTTCTTTAGGAGTATTAAGTTTCTTAACAGTCATTCCCTCGACAACTTCACCATTCTCAATAAAATCAACATCAGAAGCATTGACCCATTCATGTGCTGAAACCCGATATTGTTTGACACCATTAATGTTTCTAACGCCATCAACTTGCCAAGACGAGTCATTAATTAATGCGCGATTATCTACTTTGTCGTTCTTATCGTTGTATAAAGCATAATGATCCTTGTCAGTATGTGTCGTTACGATACCGGAAATTGATTGAACCGCACTGTTTGATCCACTGTTGTTAGAAGCAGTTTTATCTACAATAACTTTACGAATATAGAGAATCATTTGACTGTTGACATATGTTTGCGTCGGGTCATTTGGATTAGCAGAATTTTCAAATTGAGGCATTGTCTTTCCATTAATATTTAACTTATAAGTAACAGGCTCCCCCTCTGACCAATTGCTATCTTCCACCCAGTTATTCATAAAGGTTCTTATAGGACTATTAAATTCAAGGCCACTGAAACTTGCCTTCATAATTTGGTAATATTCTGTTCCTTTACTGGCATCAAATTTATCACCAACATCAATCTGGTTATTACCACTGTTAGTAACTATTTCATTCCACGCGTCATCAGAGTTAGCATAAAATGCTGACTCGTACAGTGTAGAACTAATAGGGGTCTTAGTACCATTTGAATCCTCAAATGTAAAATTGGGATCTGATGCATCACTAACTTGTGAGCCATCTTTTACATGAATTGCATCGTCATAAGTAGCCTTAACATTGGTAAGTTCAGGTTCTGGTGCAAAAGTTACTTCTTTATTATCATCAATAGTTTGAATATTTCCGTTTGTATCAGGATATTGAAAACTGAAATCTAACTTGAATCCCTGTTTGATATCAGTAGTTATATCATTTAATGACTTTGTAGTATCAATAACTTTTCCATTTTGATCTTTAGCAGTAACCACAATATTTATATTATTATCCAAGAAAGCCTTTTGTGATGTTGCAGAAATATCACCTAGTGAAACTCCAAGTGATGCCAATGACTTAAACAAATCATAACTACTGAATTTTGCATTTTGACCTGCTGGATCATTATAAAAGCCTCTAAATACCCTCTGACTAGAGAAACCGGTTAAAGTGGCGGGATAATTATAAAGCATGTCCGCTGCCAAATTGCGATTATTACCATTTTTTAAAGTTACATCGTGTAACTGCCCTTCAAAGTCTTTGACTGCATCCTTAACTTGATCCACATTGGCGGATACTATTTTTTTATTGGTTAACGTATATTTAACAGCTTTATTTACATCTTTGTAACTGATCGTAGTAGTAAGTTTCAGAGCCCCACCGTTATCACGAATATTTTTTATGGTATCTAAGAAATTAAAAAATTCAGGAGATAATGAACCATTAGGAATACTTATCAGATTTCCGTTACTATCCTCTACTTGAGTAACAACTTTGATATTTCCGGCAACATTATTATTTGATAATACATCTTTATCAGCAGATGTTAATGAACTAGTGTCCATTCCATGGAGAATATAACTAGAATAGTTGCTAGCGGTGTCATTGATAAATGCTGCTGCCGTAGCACCTGCCCCACCACTAAAAGAAGGATCTGCAGAAAATGTACCACTGACATGTTCCCCAGGATTTGCATTATCATACGTCAAATTAGGAAACGGATCACTGGCATCATTTTTATATGCTTTACTCTGCAATGTACTTGCCAAATCATTTATAGCAGTTTTTATCTCATCATCACTTGGCGTGGTATCCGCCTTAACAGTTGTAGGATCCAAGTTAAAAACAGGTGCCGCAATCGGTGCAACCGCCAACAGCGTTGCTGCAGCAATACCTGCATATTTAATTGACTTCCTCATATTCTTTCTCCCCGTAAAAAATATTTAATATCTTAATAATAACAAAAAGAAGCTGTGTCTTAAACATGCGACAAACATCTAACTTTTTCCGCTTAAAACAAAGAGACAATGTAATCCAAAATCGGATCACATTGTCTCTTTACCTTAATACTCGAAAGTTGACCATGTTTTGTCGGCACTCTCTATTAATAATAATTAGTTAGCTAAAGTAACACCTTCGCCAACTTTAACGAATTCGTCAGTTGAAACGCCATAGTAAGTATTGCCAGCAGCATCAGTTGCTGTCTTATCTACTTGCCATGAAGTACCACCACCAAGAGCACGTGTATCTGACTTAACACCTTTAGAATTGTACAAGAAGTAAACCATTCCTGAAGTAGAAACGTTGATGATCTTGTTCTTATCTAATTTAGTAACAGTCAATGCGCCAGCTGGATCTGTTGTACCTGTATCAATTTCACTACCATCAAAAGTAACGTCTGTTGATGGGATCCATTCGTGTGTTGATACACGGTATTGTTTGTCACCAGCAGTATTTGTACGAACTTTATCTGTTTGCCATGATGAGTTCTTGTCCAAGGCACGGTTTGAAACTAATTCGTCGGCATCGTTATGTAATGTATAGAAGGCTTTGTCACTGTTTGTCTTAACAATTCCTTTAACATCTTTAACAGTCCAGTCAGAATCACTTTGGGCAGCAACATTTACTGTACGTACAAATGTAAGTGTTGTATTACCGTCAGCGTCTGTTCCAACTTTACCATTGTCAGTTGTTGTCTTTGATGAACCATTTACAGTATAAGTTGAGCTGTTAGAATTGGCTTTAAGATAAACACCTAAGGCTGAATCAGCACTAACTGTAACTGTGATAGGTTGGTAATATTCAGTTGAAGAACCATCAGTTGTTGTAAAAGTTGAACCAACAGAAGCAGCAGTACCACCATTTAATGCATCAGCATATGAGTTAAAGAATCCACCCAATGAGTATTCACTAACTTCATTAGTATCTGATAATAGGGCCTTTTCAGATTGATCTGTTAATGAAAGATCAGTTGATTTTTGTGCCTTAGCGTCAGCTGTGTTTGAACCATAATTTACATCATAAGGTGTTGTAAATTTAGCAGCCAATGAAGTGATCGTTGAAGTTTGATCACTTGTTGGTGTTAAAGCTATCGTAAAGTTCTTTGTTGTCGTATTTGTACCCTCAGTAAAGTATGATAAGGCAACATTAAAGTTAACTGCTTTGGCTCCATTTAAAGCAGTTTGAACACCAGCAGCATCCAATTCCTTATTATTTGAATCAGTAGCAGTAAACTTCACGCTAGCATTATCATCAGTAAGACTACCAGCATCTTTACCACTTAAGAAATTCTTGAAGAAGTCATTTGATAAGAAAGTAGTTGCACCGATTTTTTTATCGAAGTCAGCAGTATTGAATTGAGCAGCTTGAGCCTTATTGTAAGTTGCTGAACTCTTGAATGCAGCAACGTAAGCGTCTGCATCAGCTGAAGTAGCAGTTGCAGCCTGTACTGTTGTTGTAGAACTAACAACAGGTGCAACAACTGGGGCAACAGCTAACAAAGTGGCAGCTGCGATTCCAGCATATTTAATAGATTTTTTCATATTATCCCCCTGAGATAAAAAAAGATTTTGAGAATTTAAGTAGGGCTAATCCCACCAATTACCATTATATTGGTCCTCATTTTTTGAATCAACGAAGTTTGAAATACTAAAGAATTTCTTAAACAGAGATCTATGAATATTATTCAGCTAGTGAAACGCCTTCGCCAACTTTGACAAATTCGTCAGTTGAAACGCCATAGTAAGTATTGCCAGCAGCATCGGTTGCTGTCTTATCTACTTGCCATGATGTGCCACCACCAAGAGCACGTGTATCTGACTTAACACCCTTAGAATTGTATAAGAAGTAAACCATTCCAGAACTTGAAACATTGACGATTTTGTTCTTGTCTAACTTAGTAATAGTTAGTCCATCAGATGTTGAGCCTGTATCAATATCTGTGCCCTCAAAATTAACATCGGCTTCAGGAATCCATTCATGAGTTGATACACGATATTGTTTAGCACCCGCGGCATTTGTACGAACTTTATCTGTTTGCCATGATGAGTTCTTGTCCAAGGCACGGTTTGAAACTAATTCATCAGCATCATTGTGTAATGTGTAGTAGGCCTTGTCACTGTTTGTTTTAACAATTCCTTTAACATCTTTAACAGTCCAGTCGGTATCACTTTGTGCGCCAACTTTTACTGTACGTACAAATGTGATCGTTGTGTTACCGTCAGTGTCTGTTCCAACTTTACCATTGTCTGTTGTTGTTTTTGATGAACCATTTACAGTATAAGTTGAACTATTCGAGTTAGTTTTGAGATAAGTAGCCAAAGCCGAATCAGCACTAACTGTAACTGTGACTGGTTGATAGTATTCCGTTGAAGAACCATCTGTTGTTGTAAAGGTTGAACCAACAGAAGCTGCATTACTACCATTTAGTGCATCAGCATATGAATTGAAAAATCCACCTAATGAATAATTATTACTTGATAATAAAGTATTACCGTTTTGATCTGTTAATGAAAGATCTGATGAAGTTTGTGCCTTAGCATCAGCTGTTTTTGAACCATAATTTACAGAATATGGTGTTGTAAATTTAGCAGTTAATGAACTAACATTTGAAGATTGCGTATTTGCTGATGATAGACTAATTGGAATACTCCATGATACTGGTATACCCCCTGTTACAACGTAGCTAAAAACAGCAATAAACTTGACCGGTTTATTATTCTTAAATGCATCAGCAACCGCAGCAGCATTTAGTATTCTATCGTTTTCATCTGAAGCAAAAACTTTTACAGAAGAATTACTATCACTAGCGTTTCCTGTGTATGTAGGACTAGTTAAAAATTGACTAAAAAAGTCATTCTTCAAAAATGTACCGGCTTTGATTGTTGTATCGATATCATCAGCACTAAATTTAGCCGCCTGTGCAGGTGTATATGTAGCCGTTTTTTTAAACATGGCGGTATATGAATTAACATCGTCATCTGACAATATTGCCGTGTCAGCCTTTACTGTCGTTACAGAACTCACAACTGGAGCAACAATTGGGGCAACGGCTAACAAAGTAGCAGCCGTAATTCCAGCATATTTAATAGTTTTCTTCATAGTATCTCCCTCCGAGATATAAGAAATTGTTGGGAATTTTAAAATAGGCCTACTCCCACTGATTACCATTGTAATGTTGATGATTTTTTGAAGCAATGACATGTGTAATACTAAAGAATTTCTTAAAGAAGACGAGCCAATATTGTGAGACCTTTGTACGTTATGAGTGGAAACAAGTCGGATTTAATATTTCAAATATTATTCATTACGTGTTAAAACTACTTTGCAAACAAAAGTGTCATATGAATACATAAATAGCTACCTCTGAATAGACAGTAATTAAATATGTCTACTTAATAGGTAGCTATTTTTATTATCTAATAATCAGCAATTATGAAACTCTAAATATTATAAGCCTCATCAACATCGACAAATTCATCAGTAGATACTCGATAATATCGACCACCATTGATCAAAGCGATTCGATCAGTCTTCCAATCAGTCAAACTGCCAAGTTTACGATCAAGCTTACAACCTAAATAGTCGACCAGATCACCTTTTTGACCATTAGAAACTCGAATAATCCCAGGATAATCAACATAAACATAGACATCGCTAGCTTTAGCATACTCATTATCAGATACACGATAATATAAGACACCATCAAGAGTATATTCAGCGTCACTTTGCCAGGCAGTATTAATATCCAAACCACGATTCGTGACCAATTTACCATTTTCATCATATAAACTAACAGTCTTAGTCGTGGTAGCAATGTTTTGATCCTTTAATACCGTCTTAGATGGATTAGAATCACCACCCGTATTAGTCGTAGCTTTAGGTTCATAGACCAACCCAACTGATACTGAAATAAGATACTTATCATAAAGCTGAACCATGTAATCAATTAACTGTTCTCTAGTTGTATCGGCCGGAATGTCCAACGGAACCCCATCAGAATCAGCTTTCCCAGTAGTAAACATCTGCAAAAGTTGTCCGATAGTATATCCAGCTAAAGATTTATCAGATAATTTACCTTTAAAATCATTACCATTAACTGTAAATTCCACCGTACTATCGGCTAAATCAAATGTTCGATCGGCTTCTAAATTACTCTTTGCTGTAGCTATATTCACCAAATTACCAGTGTCATTGTTATACACCAATTCAATATTTTGATTGTCTGTTGAATTGGTTGCTCCTTTATCACTTTCAGTGATTTTGACCCATCTTGAATCCACCGGCGAAATGTTATATTTATATACCTGATCCGGCACAGTTAAACCAAAACCAGCAGTAGGCAAATTGATCGATGAAACTTTCTCATCAACCGTTGTTTCATATCCCGGATAATTAGGACTAATTCTAACAGATCCACCTTCTAGACCACTACCGCTGATTGATCCAACTAAATCATTAGTGACATCATCATAATAATTTATAACGTAGTTGACATTAGATGAACTAGTAACAGTCCAAGTAGTCGACTTTCTAGCGTCGCTATCACTACTCGTTCCGGCACCATATACTGCACTCAAATCGTCAGAAGTATAACTGTTAGTCCCATCAGTCCAGCCCTTAAATCCTGTCGGATTACTCAAACCAGTATTTGCTAAAACCGTGTCACTATTGACCTTTAGACTAGCCAATCCACTTAATAAAGCCAGCATACCAGTTGTATTTGCAGCTGATGTTAAAGTAAATCCAGTTAAATCCAAACTCTTTAAACTAGAATCCATATTAAATAGAGTGTAAGCATCAGTAACACCGGTTGCAGAAAAATTCGTTAAATCAATATTTTCTAATGATGAATCGAATCCAAATGCACCGTTCAAATTAGCACCGTTGAGCGTTAATCCGGATAGATTCAACGACTTGATCCCACTACCACCGACAAACGATTGAAAATCAACACCATCAGATATTTTCCAACCTGATAGATCCAAACTCTCAAGATTTTCGGTTTGGGAAAACATATAAGAAAAATCAGTAGTATTAGATACATCTAATTTACTAACATCGGCCGTTTTTAAATTAGACATGCCGTAAAAGTAACGTGACATATTAGTATCAGCTACCGCCCCATCTTCAAAGTTAACATTCGTAACATCATCAGCATATTTATAACCGGACCACGTTGTAGTTGTAGTATCAAAGACTGGGTCACTGACAGTTCCAGCACCAATGTGAAGCGTACCCGCGTTATCTAAATACCAAGAACTACCATTATCACCAGATAATTTACCTTGATGATCTGCTGCAGTATCTGTTGGGATCGCCGTTGTATCAGGATAGTTAGTCGTTGCATTAGTTTGTACCGGATTCTCCGAAGATGAGTAAGACACCGGATTATTATTGGTTGTCTTTATTGAATCCGTATTATTTGCAGTGCCAGTTTGAATGGGAGCACTCGAACTACTAGAACTACCATTTGATTCCGAAGAATTAGTTGGATCACTCGAGGTTGGAGTACTAGAATTATCGCCAGAAGTGACGGCACCACTGGCAGTTGTGGCAGATCCATCAGTTGCCACAGACTCAGTAGTTGGTGCAGAATCCGTTGAAGTAGTATCAGCATGAACTATCGTTTCATGGGTACCTAATAATACCAAACCACTTAAAGTTACTAATGAAATAGAAACCAAGTTATCCGTTTTATATTTGATCTTCAAATTATCACCCTCTCGTCGCTTATAACATTCATCTTACTCCAATTGAAGAGCAACAATAATAATTAAATATATTTATTACCGAACAAAATCAGAGCAAAAAAAAAGACCTGCTTACGCAAGTCTTTTTTAAGCGACTAATAATTAGTCAGCTAATGAAACACCTTCACCGGCTTTAACAAATTCGTTTGTTGAAACACCGTAGTAAGTGTTACCAGCAGCATCAGTAGCAGTCTTGTCAACTAACCATGATGTACCACCAGCAAGAGCACGTGTATCTGACATCTTACCATCTTTGTTGTAAAGGAAGTATGTCATACCTGGTGTAGCCAAGTTAAGAACTTTCTTTGTGTCAAGATTTGTAACTGTCAATGCGCCATCTGGATCAGTTGTTCCGCCACCGTTGTTATCATTTACAGTAACACTTTCAGCAGGAACCCATTCGTGTGTTGATACACGATATTGAACATTACCATCTTTGTCTGTACGTGTTTGATCATATTGCCATGAAGTGTTAGCAGCAAGAGCACGGTTTGAAATAGTGTTGTTGTCATCATTCTTCATTGTGTAATATGTCTTGTCAGTCTTTGTTGTAACAACGCCTGATTCGTCTTTAACTGTCCAGTTAGCAGCTTCTTCAGAGCCAACATTGATAGCACGAACATAGCTAAATGTGGCTGTTGCAGGTGTTGCTGTTGATCCAGTTGTTGCAGATGTTACGTCAAGTTTAACATCTTTACTTGATACAAGTGAGCTTAAATCACTATCATTTGCAGTAACTTTGTATGTATTATTAGCATTAGTAGTTTTGTCCGTATAATTATCTAACAATGTTGCTAAGTCACCAGTCACAGCAACATTAACTATTTGATAATAAGTTGTGTCAGCCTTATCAAATGTTCCATCAAGAGTAACGGCATTATGAGCTCCACCATTTAAAGCAGTAAGAGCATCATACTTAGTTGCGTAATAATTTGTATCTGGAGTTGCACTTGCAGCTGAGATAGTCTTACCATCAGCATCTTTAGCAGCAAAGTTTGTTGTTGATGAATATTGTGGAGCTACGGTGCTTGAACCGAAGTCTACATCATATGATTTGTCATATGAAACAGCACCTGTCTTGATTGTATCTGTTGATGTTGTATCATCTTTAACTGAATACGTAACTGTTGCTGTAGCAGGTGATGGTGTAATTGTTGTTACGCCATCATCACCAGCTTCAGTACCAAATGAACCAATACCAACTGTCAATGTAACTGACTTAAGACCTTCAGCAACAGCCTTATCATAGTCAGCTTTATTACTAATTGAACGAGTTGCTCCAGCAGTTGTCACGGCTGAAATGCCAGATAGTGTAACATTTGAGACATTGTTTGTTAAGTTTAGGTTAGCATCATTTGTTGCATTGGCTGTGTTTAATTTATAAACATCAGAATCTGAATAAGTATTAAAAGGAACTGTAGCAGTACCATTTGTAGCAGTAGCTAATAATGTTGATAAATCAGGTAAATCAGCAGCAGCAGCTACTGTAGTACTTGATTTCAAATTATTTAGGTAGCTAGATGCAGCATTTTGTACTGTTGATGTTGTATCTTTGTCAGCAGCAGCTTGAACTGTTGTAACTGATGAGCTTAAAACTGGTGCTGCAACGGGTGCAACGGCTAATAAAGTAGCTGCGGCCACGCCAGCGTATTTAATTGATTTTTTCAATGTGAATCCTCCCCTGGACTACAAGAATTTATTTTTTTTAATTTGTTAGTGGTTATCCCACTGACAATCATTATATGAAACTCCGGCTTTTGAATCAACTCTTAAATAAGAATTACCGGCTTTTGTAACATTTTTGTATTAAAAATAATACGTTTGTAATATTTCTAACCCGAAAATGTGTTAAGTCGGTCACTCAAATCATTCGTCCCATCAAAAGAGCCTAATCCCATAATAGACGATTCCGGGATTAGGCTCAAGTAATATCATACAAAAATTTTAATTATTTTCAGTAAAATGCTAAACCAAGCTCTTTTTGAAAATTTCAGTTTCAGTGCGTTCCACATACTTGGCACTAAGGACTTCTGAATAAAGTTGGACAGTATCTTTTTCAAAAATCTTGCTGGCCGTGATTTTGTCCATGGCACTTTTCACCGCGAGTGGATCAAGATCATCCTTGATGTAATTCAATACTAGATCATGTTTCTTACCTGCTGCTGTTTTAAAACTCAATTGTAGTCTCTTCATTATATGCTTACTCCACCTTTTTGATTTTATTCTGTGACCATTGCGTCGTGCTTGATAACTTCAGCTTTTAAGAAGGCATCCCCATCAGATAACATGATCAATCCTTCTACTAATAGATCAATTTGAGTCTTAGTTGGATCGGCTACGATGTTATTGAAGTTTCTGACTACTTTGCCCTTGGCATACTTATCATTTGTCATTGTTACGTTAATAGATGTTTTTTCCCAGTCCATCAAAACTACCTCGTTTTCTTTTTTGGTAAGGAACTTTGTCGGCCGACTTAAGTAACTTACATAAATAATAACGAGTGACGATACCAAAAACGGAAATACTTTTTTCAATTTCTTTTAACATGTTATAATCTTGGCAGTATTACTATGGAGGAATTAAGTTATGAAGAAAATACTAACGCTTATGGTAGCAACAATTGCAGCTTTTTTAGTTGTCGGTTGTTCTAATTCATCATCAAGCAGCAGCAATAATAATAGTAACGACTATAAGACAGAAATGTCTAAAGGTAATAAGGCCGTGGACAAGAAAGATTATTCCAAGGCTTTGACATATTACAAATCAGCTGATAAGGAAAAGAGTACTACTAAGTCTTCTGCATATAAGAAACAGGCCCAGAATCTTGTTAACGCAAAGAAACAAATGAACAAGCGTGAATTTTCAGACGCCAAGAAGTCATTGAACAAAGCCAAAAACCAATCTAATGGCAATTCTAAGATGACTGATCGCGCCAAGACACTTTTGAAACAAGTCAAAAGGATCATGCAAAATCGTTCTGACTTTAAGATAAATATCAAGACGGCCAAGAGTTTGATCAAGTCAGATAATATCGATCAAGCAACTACTCTCTTGAAACAAATTACCGGCTTTAAGGGAATCAAAGGTAAATATTACTCAGATATCTACAAACAAGCTAAAAAGCTCTTAGATGACATGCCAAAGAGTTCTGCTAAGGCTACAACATCTAACAGTGATTCTACTAATAATAGTAGTAACAGTTCAGATTCTACGACTACAAACAATGATTCAGCTACAGGCACAAGTGATAGCGACAATCCAGCCGCTAACGGTGATTTTGACAAAGAAAGTAGAAAATACGATGGCGGTACAATTACTAATTCCGACATTGCTACAGCCCGTCAACAATTAACTGATGCTGGTGTTAAGGATGTTCCAGCTTGGAGTGACAGTGAGATCATTCGTGCCATTAAGAATGCCCATGCAGCTGGCCGTACAACCGTACAAGAATCAGATGGTAAAGTTTCTAACTAGTATTGTTTTTCCCGCCTACGGTATTGAGTAATTCCACCTGTTGTGGGGACCGGTCCGAGCCTTGGTCTCGGGCCTCGATTTCAAGCTTTGCCCCGCAAATCTTGAAATTCGTCCGTGGAGTAAAACTCCACGCGCACAACTGGTTGCATTACTCAATATCTCCGGCTCTATATTTATGAATTTAAAAATGCCTTCTAGTGTATACAGATTTTATCTGTTTACTTTGAAGGTATTTTTTGTTGAATCATTTAATTCAAAAAAATAGCCAAGGAGTACAAGTAATGGAACCAGTTGCGACAATGGCGTTAGAACGGTGTTTTTCCGTTCTTACACCATGGACGATTCTGAGATTTGCGAAAGCAAAGCTCAAAATCGAGTCTTCAGACCTTGGCTGAAGACGGTCCCGCAACAGGTGGAATTGCTTGTGCTCTTCGGCGGATCAAAACCAGTTTACAAACTATTTTTATCCATAAATGTAGTACGACCTATTTCAAGTAATTTTGAATATACCTCGTTGTATCCTTCAATATCGATATTCAAATCAGATGATTCAATATCAAGCAAGTGCTCATAGTTCATATCTAAACAATCCGCTGTTTCTCTTTGATCCATACCTAGTTTAACCGAAAGACCCATAATCTTTCCGGCCATTTCATATTGTGGTGATTTCACCATACTTATCAAATATTCATCAATCATCACTAACTCCATCTATATATTATTCAATAAACTAAATTACGAAACCAGCGACGATCTAGTCAAAGAGCACAAGTAATGGAGCCAGTTGTGAAAGTGGAGTTTTACTCCACTGACGATTCCAAGATTTGCGCATGCAAAGCTTGAAATCGAGGCCCGAGACCAAGGCTCGGACCGGTCACACAACAGGCGGAATTACTTGTGCCCTTTGGCGAAAAAAACAGGTCAAAAAAAGACCCCACAAGAGGTCTTTTGAACTATTCCTTTTCTGATGATGTTTTAACGCCTTTATTACCCTTACCAAGATAAGAATGACGAATACCATAAGTAAAGTAAATTACCAAACCAATAGCAAACCATACCCCAGCATAAGTCTTAGCCTGAACATCAAGTCCCCAGAATACAAATAAAGCACCCAAGAAAGCAACAGCAGGTAAAACCGGATAAAGTGGCATTTTAAATGATGGTTCCGGCAGATCCTTACCTTCTCTTTTTCTCAATGGATAGATTCCTAGAGAAACGAACATGAAGGCTATCAAGGTACCAGCGGAGATCAACTGTGCCAAGAATGCGAATGGACAAAGTGAACCAACAACAACCGCAATAGCTGATAATGCGAATAGTGCATGGTTAGGCAAGTTACGTTTGTTCAATTTTCCTAACCAAGCTGGCAACATACCATCACGTCCAAATGAATACAACAGACGCGATCCAGCCAACATCATTCCGATCAAAGCTGTGAACATACCAATGACGGCAACCGCTTGAATAACACTAGCAATCCCTGAATGTCCAGCCTGACGTAAAGCCCAACCAACAGGTTCAGCATTGTTGGCATATTTAGTATATTTGAACATCCCGACCAATACCAAAGCAACGGCAACAAATAAAGTAACGGCGATAACTAATGAACCAAGGATCCCACGTGGCATTGTTTTCTCTGGATCTTTAGCTTCTGCCGAATTGGCGGCGATCGAATCAAATCCAATATATGACAAGAAGATCATCGAGACACCGGCGTAGATACCTTTCCAACCACCAAAAGCAGTTCCATCTGGATTAACGTGGTATTTAGGAATAAATGGTACGTAGTTTTCAATGTGAATGGCAGTTAAACCAACAATAATAAATGTCAAAATTGCTAGAACTTTCAAAACAACTAAGACGTTTTCAACTCTGGCCGCACCGTTAACACCTTTAGATAACAACCAGGCAACGGCGACTAGGACAATGACGGCCGTGATATCAATAATTCCACCGTCATTTCCTAAAGTGTTCGAGATAGACTTGGGGAAATTTATTCCCAGTGGTACTAATAACCCTCGAAAATTCGCTGACAATCCGGAACCGACAAAGGCTAAAGCAATAAAATATTCAGCCAACAACGCCCAACCGGCGATCCAGCCAAAGAATTCACCGAACATAACATTGATCCATGAATACGCAGATCCGGCAAATGGCATCGCTGCTGCCATTTCAGCATAAGCAAATGCTACTAGCCCCGCAACGATCGCAGCAATTAAAAACGAAAAGACCACCGCTGGGCCAGCATGATCAGCCGCAACGACACCTGGTAAAGTAAAAATCGACGTGGAAACAATTGTTCCGACACCCAAGGCTAAGAAATCCTTAACCGTTAAAACTCTTACCAGATTGGCATCCTTATCTTCATAAATACTCGGATCTTCCTTTAAGGTCAATCGCTTAAATATCCTGCTCATATAAAATCCTCCTCATAACTTGCTGCTGGTCTTATTCTCAAATTTGAATAATAGAAATAATGACATTCTAATAGTTTTCTAATTTAGTTGCAAGCTTTTTTATTAGTCAGCAGAGGTTAGAGACGAAAAAACGTTGTTGACACTTACTTATTAATTAAAATATTTTTAATTAATATAATTGACGGCAATCCCTTTAAAAACAACCTATTTGGATTATTCTGTTATCATAGTTTTATACTTAATTGGGGGAAGTGAAAAAATGGTCAGACAGTTCCAACTTTATCGTTGGCTGCGTTTTATCTTTTTGTTGGTTGTTGGAATATTGATAACGGCACAACCGACCAAAAGCGTAAACGCCATTATCTACCTAGTTTCTACTTATATTGCAATTTACGGCGTACTATCGATCATCGACGGTATCAGTATTAGACAAAAAACCGGCGAAAATAACATTGCCATCGGACTTGGTGCCGGTGCGTTACTTGTCGCCGCATTGGTTTTGTTCGTAGCCAAGATATTGATTCAACTTGTACCACCAGTATTAGGAATAATTCTATTAGTCAACGGAATTAATCAGTTTAGAGATTCCAATGAAACTAAAAGACAGGTCAACGTCACACCGTGGCTGGACTATTTCTATTCAGCGTTATTGATCGGTGTGGGGATAATTTTCATTCTCAACCCTTCCAAAACAATGATCTTCTTTTATCAATTATTTGGGATCGGTTTGATCGTCTTAGCTTTCTTTGAAATCATCAATTCACGGATCTATCGAAACTAATCTACCTTAACCTTTTTCAAAGTCATCGTACTCAAACTGGCACTGATCGCACTGCCTTTTTTGTGAGTAAAAGCTTGCCACGTTTGAATGTTTTTGCCAATTCGTACCGGTGTGGCCTCGGCAATGACAATTCCATCCTTAATCTTGTTGAGTTGATGTGTCATAATATCTACACCGACAGCCGCAAAACCGTCTTCTTTAATATTGAGGTTGGCACCGATGCTGCCTGCGGTCTCTGCTAGAACGGCATTGAGACCTCCATGCATGATCTTATATGGCTGTAAATGTTTATCTTCTATTGCCATCTCTAAGACGACTTTTTTCTTATTCTGTTCGACTATTTTTATCCCTAGATTTTCTAAAAGATTCATAACTTAACACCTCGGAGGTTATTTTAATGAGTAAATGGGAAACAATTAAAGAATATAAAGAAATTCTTTTTGAACGTATGGACAAGATTGCTAAGATCACTATCAATCGTCCCGAAAAACGTAATGCTTTTACACCTGTCACTGTACAGGAAATGATTGAGGCTTTCAATTACTGCCGTGACGACGCTTCGATCGGTGCTATCATTTTAACTGGACAAGGAGATCTGGCCTTTTGTTCTGGTGGTGATCAAAGTGTTCGTGGTAATGGTGGTTATGTTGGCCCCGATCACATTGCAAGACTAAACGTTTTAGACTTGCAACACTTGATCCGTATCATCCCTAAACCAGTTATTGCTATGGTACGTGGCTGGTCAGTCGGTGGTGGAAATATTTTACAATTAGTCTGTGACTTAACGATCGCAGCTGACAATGCTAAATTTATGCAGACCGGCCCTAAAGTCGGTAGCTTTGATGCTGGTTATGGTTCGGCCTATCTTGCTCGAGTTATCGGACACAAACGTGCTAAAGAAGTTTGGTTCTTGTGCAAAGATTACTCAGCCGATGAAGCCTTTCAAATGGGCTGGATCAATAAAGTTGTTCCTTTAGATGATATCGAAACAGAAACTATCGAATGGTGCAATGAGATCTTGCAAAAGTCCCCTACTGCTATTCGCTTCATTAAAGCCGCTATGAATGCCGACACTGATGGAATCGCCGGATTACAACAGATGGCTGGAGATTCAACCATGCTATTCTATACGACTGACGAAGGTAAAGAAGGTCGCGACGCCTTTTTAGAGAAACGTGATCCGGATTTCGACAAGTTCCCCAAATTCCCCTAGAAAGGAAGATGAACTTTGGAAAATTGGTTAAAAAAACAAACTCAGCTTAATCCCAATAAAACAGCCTTGATCCTCGAACACTCTGACTTCACTTTTTCTGAATTAGACGAGAGTGTACAGTTATATGCCAGCAAACTTGCAACCTATGGTGTAAAATCACATGACCGGATCGCAATTTTTATCACTAATAGTTTCAACGGTTATATTGCCATTTTGGCCTTGCAACAACTCGGCGCTGAAATTGTTTTTTTAAACACTCGATTGTCAAAAGACGAATTAGGTTTTCAGTTACGAGATTCAAATGCCAAATTTTGCTTGCTAGATGACGGTGCCGATTTATCAGAGATAACTCAAACAAGTTTTCCACAAGTTAAGATCTCTGAGACATTATCATTACACTCTGCTAAAAGTTATCAACCTGTGGAAGAATTCAATAATGACGACATAACTTCGATCATGTATACTTCTGGAACTTCTGGACGCCCTAAAGGAGTCTTGCAAACATTTGGCAATCACTTCTATTCTGCCATTGGAACTTCTTTGAATCTCGGGATCTCTTATCGTGATTCTTGGATAATTGCCGTCCCACTATTCCATATTTCTGGATTTTCAATTGCAATGCGCTCTTTGATTTACGGTATCGGCGTTTATTTGATACCTAAATTTGACGAAGCGTATATCAACAAGATTTTGATCAATGAACGTGCTTCGATTATATCTTTAGTACCAACAATGTTAAAAAGATTGCTAAACAATCTGACCCCTAAGCAAAAATACAATAGCAACTTCCGCTGTGTTTTATTAGGCGGTGGCCCGATCGACAATTGGACTTTGTTACGTTGTAATATGTTAGCTATCCCTGTCATTCAAAGTTACGGTATGACCGAGACTGCCTCAAATGTAGTCGCATTGACCAATCGTGACGCCGAGAGAAAAGTCGGATCTTCAGGACAGGCACTCTTTCCCGTTCAGTTAAGGATCACACAGCAAAATAATGATGGGATCGGTGAGATCGAGGTCAAAGCACCCAACGTTGCCAAAAGCTATTTGAATATGCCCGAACTATTTAAGCAACGAATGACAAGTGACCAATACTTCAAAACCGGTGACATCGGTTATTTAGATGACGAAGGATTTTTATTTGTCAAAGGTCGAAAAGATGATATGATCATTTCTGGTGGAGAAAATATTTACCCCGAAGAAGTCGAAAACCTTTATAGCAAAATTAAAGGTATCCTAGGAATTACTATTTTAGGAAAACGTGACGAAACCTGGGGACAGATTCCCATTGCCTACGTAATTCTAGATGAAAATGCTTATCTTACCGGCGTAGATCTATTGGAATATGGTCGTGATCACATGGCACATTACAAAGTTCCAAAGGAATTTCGCCAAGTCGATCATTTTCCACAAACATCCAGTGGAAAAATCTTGCGGCGTAAGATGCATGGAATGGTATATAAGTTGCTATAGGTATCTAAGTATCATCCCTTCCGATTCAATTCAACTAGTTAAAAAAATAAGAGCCAAGATAAATTTTTAATGTAAGGACCCCTTGTATTGGAGAAATCCAAGCAAGGGGTTTTTTATGTCAAAAAACGCCTAATCACATTTAAGTGATCAGACGTAAAATTTCATAATGAAAATTTATCTTAGCTTTTTAAAATCATTCCATTTCGATAATAATACTAGAAACAACGAATACACTAGTCTTTGGGAGCACCAAATTTTCTTGCTTCCAGAGGCGGCATAGAACTCCTGTTTTATTACCCTTTATACTATCCTATACTCACACAATAAAAGCTGAAGATTTTGAGTAATGGAACCAGTTGTGAAAGTGGAGTTTTACTCCACTGACGATTACGAGATTTGCGAATGCAAAGCTCATAATCGAGACGAGAGACCTTGGCTCGAGTCGCTCGCACAACAGGTGGAATTACTCAAAATCTTCAGCGGAATCCACCTAATTTAAATAATACTCAAAAAAGTTAGCGATTTTGTCCATCAATGGTGGCTCAACCAAATGTCCTGCCTTATAGCCAGTAATAAAAGCTACTTGTTCAGCGTAATCATGACCTTGAATCATATCAAAGAAATCCTTAGATTCTTCATAAGGAATGCGCTCATCCTCAGTTCCATGCCAAAATAAAAGTGGACGTTTATTGATTTTTTCTGGATGTAAATTCAAATCATAATTATCGATCCAGCTTGTCAGCATTTTTAGATCATTTGGTACGTAAATACCATGATTTTTGGCGTGATATCTAACAAGCTCTGCATAAGCATTCAAATTCGGTGTCCCCATAATGATCGTTCCGGCTGTTATCTCTGGGTGTTGAGCCAATAAGGCCCCTGTTGTCATTCCACCCATTGAATATCCTCCAACACCAATTTTTCCATCTTTGATCAAATTTCTCTTTCGATAAAAGCTCATTATCATTTCAAATTCGGCCAAATTGCCTTGAATACTGTTCCAAAATGTAAATGAAGGAATTGACGAAACATCCTCTAATCTTTTACCGTGGTGCATTGCATCGGGCATGACTACTCGGATATTTTTAGCAGCAAGCTTTCTTGCCTGTGTCAAAACCAATTCTTTTTCCGAACGCCATCCATGATAGAACACAACCAATGGCACCTCTTTGTAACGATTCTCTTCCTCAACTACTTCGAGTACCGGCACGTCTTGAAAATTTCTCTGATAAATCTTAACCATCAAATTCACCTCTTTTTTACTATATCATTGGACAAAAAAAGAGGCACCAAATATTACTCTGGTACCTCGGGAATAATTGCGAAATCTATCGACAATTCAAAAGATAATTGATTTTGAATAACAACTCTTCAACATCACGTCTATTAAGATCGTCAGTTTGTAGAGAATAATAAACTAAATCACTGCGCAAATTTGCGAGTGGCATTTGCCAATCGACTTGCTTATTCATTTTAAAAATATAACTCATCACAAGTTCAATCAAGACTTCTTCAGAATTGATGTTAAAAGTCCCAACAGATTCTTCTAATTCGCGAACTACTTCGTCGCTCTTTATAGACGTTCCTTTAACTTCTTCCAAGACTCATACCGCCTTCAATCCATAATCAAAACTAAAACTTCTATCTGATATGATTATCTAACATTATTCCGACTATTTATAACCATAATTATAAAATTGGATTGTTTAAAATTGACATAGACCAACAATATCGGCATTTAGAGCATTTTCGTTCAGAAAAATCTTATCGTTAAAGGCATAATATTATATATTGATGGCGCTTCAATTACTAATGCTTATAATATTCTGTTGCTGACTAGAATTAAAATGTTTTTTCACAAAGTGTGGAAATATCATAAGTAAAGCTTTATAATGAAGATGGTTTATATAGGCGGGAAATATGAACTTAACTTCTTGTTATTGTTACACGTAGTACTCCTTCTCAACTGCTTGTAAACAGAGTTTGTGGTAGGCTCTGGATCTCTCGCAATAAAGGCTAGTGGTAGGCCTTTATTTTTTTATTCTAAAATAAATTAATCAATTTTGAACCAAAATTCGAACTTGCTGTTTAAAGAACTTTTTAAAATTGGTCTAGATATTTTACTAGAAAAATATTTAAAAAAATAAAGCAAAAAAAGTCCAAAATCTGAAATGATTTCGGGCTTTTTATTTTGAACTAATTTAATCTTTAAAGAGCCTTCGTATAAAATGACTGTGATTCAAGAACATCCAACATTCCATAGACTGTATCAATAGCAGTGAACAGTGTTACTCCATGAGCAACAGCCAAGGTCCTGACATATTCGCCATGATCCTTATCGTCGATCACTGTATTGATAACAACGTTGATTTTTTTATCTAGCATCATCTGGTGCAATTCTTTAGGTTCAAGTTTTTTAATTTTTAAACCTTTAGAGGACAAGTAATCAGCGGTATTGCCTGTAGCCAACACTAAGAATCCTAAGTCACGGAAACGTTTTGCAACTTGATAACTCTCAACAAAGTCTGATTCCCTAGTTGTAATCAGAACTTTACCATGATCTGGAACATGTAATTTGGCACCTTCAAAGGCCTTATAAAGTGCCTTTTCAAATGTCTTATCGGTCCCCATAACTTCACCAGTTGACTTCATTTCTGGTCCTAATAATGGGTCTACACCATTCAATTTTGAGAAGGAAAAGACCGGTGCTTTCACGTGAACTAATTCACCAACAGGCCTTAATCCATCTTGATATCCTTGTTCATGTAAAGTCTTTCCCAGAATAACATTGGTTGCCACTTGAGCCATTGGAATATCGGTTACCTTACTCAAAAATGGCACTGTCCGACTGGCACGAGGATTAACTTCGATAACGTAGACTTTTTCTTCGTGGATGACGAATTGAATATTCATCATTCCAATACAGTTAAGATCCTTAGCCAATAACTTTGTATAGTGAACGATCTGATCACAAATATCCTGTGAAAAGCTTTGAGTCGGATACACAGACATTGAATCTCCTGAATGGACTCCAGCACGTTCGATATGTTCCATGATACCTGGGATCAAGACATCGTTACCATCACAGATCGCATCTACTTCACACTCTTTACCGATCAGATAGTGATCAACTAAAACCGGATGGTCGTGCGAGGCCTTTACGGCATTGTGCATGTAGTAGTCAAGATCCCCTTTGTGATGAATGATTTCCATTGCCCGACCGCCTAAAACATAACTAGGACGGACTAGAACTGGATATCCAACTTTTTCAGCGATCACTAAAGCATCTTCAGCATTATCCGCCGTATCACCACTTGGGTGAGCAATATTGGCATTATTTATGACCTTTTCAAACTCATCACGATCCTCAGCACGGTTAATATCTTCAACACTAGTACCGAGAACCTTTACGCCATGTGCAAGTAGTGGCTCAGCTAAATTGATAGCTGTTTGACCACCAAATTGTAAGATAACACCTTCTGGCTTTTCTAGATCAATAACATTCAAGGCATCTTCCAAAGTTAACGGCTCAAAGTACAATTTATCAGAAACAGAAAAATCAGTCGAAACTGTTTCCGGATTACTATTCATAATGATGGCCTCATATCCGGCCTTTTGAATTGCTTTAACGGAATGAACCGTCGCATAGTCAAATTCAACACCTTGACCAATTCTGATCGGACCAGAACCGATAACTAAAATTGACGGTTTGTCGCTGACGATACTCTCGTTCTCTGTTTCATATGTTCCATAAAAATATGGTGTTTCAGAATCAAACTCACCTGCACAAGTATCAACCATCTTGTAAACTGGCAATAATTTATTATCAGTTCTAAATTGGCGGACTTGATCCTCTGATTGACCCCACATTTTGGCAACAGTTTTATCAGAAAAGCCATTTTTCTTAGCAGTTAATAAAATTTCTGAATCATTAATATTTTTCTTTAAATCGTCTTCGATTTCAATGATATGAAGTAATTTATCGAGGAAAAATAAATTGATTTTTGTTTTATCTGCTAACTCATCGATCGTCATACCACGGCGAATTGCTTCAGCAAGATAGAATAGTCGATCATCTTTAGCATGAACGAGACCTTCCTCCAGGTCTTCATCTGAAATCTGATGCAATTTAGGCTCATCAATATAGTTCAACCCGATCTCAAGAGAACGCACTGCCTTAAGGGTGGCTTCTTCAATATTGCGTCCGATAGCCATAACTTCACCGGTTGCTTTCATTTGTGTACCCAATAGACGGTCGGCTTTAGTGAATTTATCAAACGGCCATCTAGGAATCTTACAGACAACATAATCTAGTGCCGGCTCAAATTCAGCATAAGTTGTTCCAGTAACTGGATTGATAATTTCATCCAAAGCCAGACCAACAGCAATTTTAGCGGCCACTTTAGCAATTGGATAACCAGTTGCTTTAGAAGCCAAAGCACTCGAACGGCTAACTCTAGGATTAACTTCGATCACAAAATACTTGAAACTCTTGGGGTCAAGGGCCAACTGAACGTTACAACCACCTTCGATTTTTAGAGCTCGAATAATTTCCAAAGCTACATCTCTAAGCATTTGAAATTCACGATCACTCAAAGTTTGAATCGGTGCATAAACGATAGAATCACCAGTATGTATGCCTACGGGATCAAAGTTCTCCATCCCACAGACGACCATCGCATTGTCATTGGCGTCACGCATAACTTCAAATTCAATTTCTTTGAATCCAGCAATACTTTGTTCAAGCATTACTTGAGTAACCGGTGAAAGTGCTAGACCACGATCAACAATTTGACGTAATTCCTGTTCATTATCAGCAATTCCACCACCTGTACCACCCATAGTGAATGCAGGACGGACGATCAATGGATAACCAATTTTGTTACCTGCCTCAACAGCTTCTTGCATCTCATTAACGATAGCTGATTCAGGAACAGGTTCTTTCAAAGTATTCATTAAACTCCGAAATTTCTCACGGTCTTCAGCTTGATCGATCGCATCAAGTTTTGTTCCTAATAATTCGATCTTTAATTCTTCCAAAATACCTGATTTAGCAAGTTCCATCGCCATATTTAGGCCTTGTTGACCACCTAATGTTGGCAAAATTGCATCTGGAAGTTCTTTTCTTAAAATCTGCGAAACGAATTGATAAGTAATCGGTTCAATATAAACCTGATCGGCAATTTCTTTATCAGTCATGATCGTAGCTGGATTGGAGTTGACCAAAACAACTTCATAACCAAGTTCCTTCAGAGCCATACAGGCTTGAGTACCTGAATAATCAAACTCAGCTGCTTGACCAACAATAATCGGACCGGAGCCAATTACCATGATTTTGTGTATATCAGTTCTTTTAGTCATGCGAAACTTTCCCCTTTTCCTTATTCTCGTCGATTATTTCTATAAATCTATCAAATAAATAGTCAGCATCATGTGGGCCAGGAGCTGCATCTGGATGATATTGTACAGAAAAGGCCGGGTAGATTTTATGTTTGATCCCTTCAACGGTTTGATCATTGATTTCTTCGTGAGTAACTTCTAGATCAGTATCTTTCAGTGATTCACGATCAACTGCATATCCATGATTTTGGGAAGTAAAATCTATTCGACCAGTGGCAAGTTCACGAACAGGGTGGTTGAATCCACGATGTCCAAACTTCATTTTGAATGTATTGGCTCCATTAGCTAAAGCAAATAGTTGATGCCCTAAACAAATTCCAAATAGTGGCACTTTCTTTTCAACGCCACGGATCATTTCCAAAGCAGTTGGAACATCTTTGGGATCGCCAGGTCCATTCGACAACATAACGCCATCAGGGTCATGACTCAAGACATCTTCGGCACTGGAATTTGATGGTAGGACAACGATATTACATTTTCTAGCAGAAAGTTCTCTTAAAATAGAAAGTTTTAATCCAAAATCTACTAGGACAATTTTTTTACCAATAGCTGGAACTGAATATGCTTTGCTGGTCGTACTTGTAGCGACTTCATCTCGAGGCAAGCTAGCTTCTTTGAGATCACTAACAGTTGTATCGGTTATTTCGTCTACTAAAACAGCTTTCAAAGCTCCTTTAGAACGGATGTGTCGTGTGACTGCCCGAGTATCGATTCCACTGATACCAGGGATATTGTTTTGTTTCAAATAATCATCTAATGACAGATCCATTCTCCAATTACTGGATCGTCGGGCCAATTCATGTACTACTATACCTTTGCAAGTTGGGGTTATTGATTCATGGTCATCGCGGTTGATACCGTAATTTCCAATTAGTGGGAAGGTAAACATTAAGATCTCCCCATTATAAGATTGATCTGTAATTGATTCTTGATATCCAGACATCCCCGTGCTGAATACTAATTCGCCAAATGCGTTAGCATCGGCACCAAATGCTTGGCCGGAATAAATATTTCCATCTTCTAATACCAAGTAACGTTTCATTATTTCACCCTTTCTTGAATAAATTGACCTTAAAATGATTTATCACACTTTTAATTTAAACCGTGATTGTTAAGATTGTACAACTACTTGCTTAGAATTCAAACAGTTTTTTTATAATAAAATTAAATTTTATAATTTTATTATAATAAAAAAAGGCTTTATTGTCAGGCAATAAAGTCTTTTTAATTAAACAACAAAAATTTAATTACGTTTATTATACTCAGGATCATCTAGATCTTTCTCAATATCCATACCGTACAAATGATTTACCGCAGAATCTTTTGGAGCAGGATGCACAACTAGGATCGTTGTGGCCCCTTTACTGCTGACATAGCCCACAAAGGACGTTACTTCTTCAACATAATATGCCAATCCATCAGAATGAATAATATACTGACCGGCAACTGGCATATTTTCTACGTAAACCTTATTCATACGAATATATTCGTCACCTTCGTGTAACACGATTAAAACTTTATACATAAGCTCGCCTCTTTGAGATTGTTCTACCATAATTAACGAAAAAACAATAATTTTTTACCTATGAGCAATCAATCTGACTCTACGTACTTCAGGTATTTCTTGAATTTGTTTTAATAACTGATTTTTATAATTTAAATTATCAACATCTATAACTGTATAGGCCGTTTCTGCCTTAGCAGCATTAGCCATATTATTTATATTGACATGAGCTTGGGCTAAATGAGTTGTTATCTGTCCTACCATGTTTGGAACATTCTGATGCATCACGGTAAATCTATAAGGGGCATTGAATGGTAACTTCATTCCAGGGAGATTTATCGAGTTAACAGTATCGCCATTTTCCAAGAAATTCATGATCGTATTGGCCGCTTTGATTGCCCCATTATCTTCGGCCTCCAGAGTTGATCCACCAATATGAGGAGTAGTGATCACACGAGGGTTATCAGCAATAATATCATCCCCAAAGTCAGTACAGTAGAACTGGATTTTTATACCTAAGTTGTCGACAACTGCTTTATTATCAACGATCCCACCACGGGCGTAATTGAATAAAACAACTTGATCTTTCATAGCCTTGATCTCTGCGTTTGAAATAAGTCCCATCGTCTCTTTGTTTTTTGGTACATGTATCGTTACATAATCGGCATTTTTTAAAGCTTGTTTCAGATCAGTTAGACGATGAACTCGATTATTGATTTTCCAAGCCGAATCAGCCGATAAATAAGGATCGTATCCACTGACATTCATCCCCAAATTAACGGCTTCATTCGCGACTAGTGAGCCTACATTGCCAAGTCCTACCACAAGGAGGTTTTTCCCAAATAATTCGGTCCCATTGAATTTAGCTTTGTCGTATTCAACTTGTTTAGATATATCAGCATTAATATTCTGATGAGAATAATCGTAGGCCGCAAATACTTTTCTGGCTGTGGCGATCATCATTGATATAACCAATTCCTTAACCGCATTAGCATTACTTCCAGGAGTATTAAAGACGGCTATACCATGATTAGTCGCGTCTTTTATAGGAATATTATTTACTCCAGCTCCGGCCCGGGCGATAACTTTTAAAGTTGCTGGAAATTGTGCTTTAAGTAGGTTGACGGAACGGATCAGATAAGCATCGGGATTATCTGGTTGGTTGATCGTATATTCTGGCGTAAAGGTGTTTAATCCTTTATCGGCAATGGCATTGAAAGTTTTAATTTGATACATTAGCGTATCCTCCTGTTTTCTGACTCAAATTTTTCTAAGAAATCTACTAAGGCCTCGGCCCCCTCGTATGGCATCGCATTATATAAACTGGCACGCATACCGCCAACTAGACGATGCCCTTTCAAATTAACTAAATTATTTTCTTGAGCTTTTTCAATGAACTTTTTATCTAGTTTGGGATCACCAGTACTAAAGACTAGGTTTGTCAGTGAACGTGATTTTTTTTCAACTGTATTATTGAATAGTTTAGAATTGTCTAAAAAGTCGTATACTAAGCTTGATTTTTGACGATTACGATTCTCAATTTCAGGCACACCACCAAGATCCTTGAGCCACTTTAAAACTAGATCAGCAGCATAAATCGCAAATACGGGTGGAGTGTTCAACATCGAATTCTTTTTAGCAAGAATTTTATAATTCCACATACTTGGAAGATCGGTATCAACAATTAGATCCTTTCGAATTATTACGATAGTCAATCCGGCAATACCAAGATTCTTTTGTGCCCCGCCGTAGATCAGATCAACATTTTCAAGTCGATAATCTTGCGCCAAGAAATTTGAAGATACATCTAATACCAGATGTTTAAGGTCTGGTAATTGGTCATACGCTGTACCTTCGATCGTATTATTAGTCGTCAAATGAATATAATCTAAAGACTGTTGCGGTTGACTGATTTTAGGAATATTGTGATATTGGTTGTCCTTTGATGAAGCAATCGTATCGACCGTTATTCCGGCTTTTTTTGCCTCTTCTTGTGCACGAATGGCCCAATGGCCTGTATCAACTAATCCAATGTGTTTTGTTTTTGCAATATTTAATGGTATCGTCGCAAATTGTGTCGTGGCACCACCTTGTAGAAATAATATTTCGTAATCATCAGTTAAATTTAATAGATCTCGTAAATTTGTTTTGGCCCCATTAATTATGTTTTCAAAAAGATCAGAACGATGAGAAATCTCCATTACACTCATTCCTGAATCGTTAAATGATGGCAGATCACGTTTGATTTGGTTAATAACACTTGTAGGCAACATGGCTGGCCCAGCTGCAAAATTATATACTGACATATCTTCATCCCTTTCAAAATTATAAAAAAAGTCCCCACAGACAGCTGTGGGGACTACGTTAGTACATTTATTGCCCCACAGTTTTCAATCGCTTGAAATCCATGTGGCTAATCGTAAATAAGCCTACACGGATAACCATGTAGACAAGGAGGAGCTTATTAAGATAAAATGAAATTGTTCTAACATAATTAGTAATCCTCCAATTAATTTAGAGATATTCTAACAATGAATGCTTAAAGTGTCAATATCAGTATACAGAAAACGAGGAATTTAAATGACAGAATTTTATCTAGTAAGGCATGGTCAGACTACTGCTAATGCTACTGGTATCAAGCAAGGAAGCATTAATAATGAGATGACGCATTTAACTGAAGTCGGAAAAACGCAAGTTGAAAAATTACACAAAACTTTCGACATTTCTAATTTGGATCAAATTATTAGCAGTCCGCTTTTTAGAACTTTAGAAACAACCAATATTTTAAATGATGGCTATAATTTACCCATTTCAACCGACAAAAGACTGATCGAAATTTCCTATGGACAGTGGGACGGACTGAAAAATGCCGACTTAAAGGCCGCCTATCCTGAACTATTCGATCCATATATCCAGGATGTTTTACCAGACTATGTTCAAAAAGCAACTCGTGGCGAAACATTTGACGGAGTTGCTGATCGTATTAAAGAATTTTTAGTCGAAACGGCCCAGAAATTTCCAGATCAAAAAATATTACTTGTAACACATGGATTTTCTATAAAGGCTGCTATGTTAGGCTTATTTCACCCAGATGATCCTATGATGATTCCTGAACCAGATAATGCCAGCGTAACCAAACTGATTGTTTTGGGAAAGAGTCGCAAGTATTATTTGAAATACTATAATCGGCAGAGAGCGTAGGAAATATTATGTCAGAAATAAAGATCGATAATTCAACGACCTTAGAAGATGCAAAAGAACTTATTTTGAAACCAGAACTTGAGAAAATCATTCTTAATGTTGATATTGCGGCAGATTATTTACCGATCCTTTATCATGTTTTTCGACTAAACAGGATCACAATCCTTGGGAATAAAAAGGCCGTCAGCATCGCCCCTAATATTATTTTAAATGACAATGTTAATGGTTACGACGAACGAGCAATTTTTGTTGAAGTGAAATAAAATAACACGCTGATCAGTGAAATCACTAATTAGCGTGTTGCTTATTTACTACTTTTTAGAATTTTATTAAGATGATCATTTTGAACGAATAAATAAAATGAACTAACAATGGCATATAAATTATACAAGCTAAAAACAATCATCCAAGTTATTTTACTAGTAAAATTTGTCGTCAGAAGCATCTTCAAAGATTGAGTTACTGAAATATTCCACGTTTGTCCTATTTGAACTGAAAAAATAATCATTATCAAAATTGAAACGACTATTCCCGCCATTTGATGAACATTAACAAAATTTTCTTTCAATTCCACTAGATCAGAACGGCCGTCTTTACCTGATGTTAAATTATATTTAAGCTCCAATACACTTTGAATCAGGCTAAGTCCTAGAAATACTGCCGTTATAAGTAGCCAAATAAGTGTCATAATAACTAGTATTTGATCCATTATTCCCTCTTAGATTATTTTATAGTTTCTAAAAATGGCCGCTGCGGAATCAAGTTATTACACACCTGTTACACAGCTCCTACGGTTAGTTACTATCATTTAATATATAATTACTACTCTTTTAGTATACAGATTTAATATTAAGAAATTGTATACTTCATGCTTTTTTATATTTTAAAAACATAAAATAACAATTAAAGGCAGGACTTCTCAAAATATTGAAGTCCTGCCTTTAAAATTTTAATTCACATATTTAAAACGAGTTCCGAAAGACAACTCCCTGCGCTTACTACGGATAACGAGTATGGCATAGACCGCCATTCTCATTACCCTAGGTAATGCTCAGGAGTTAAACGTCTTTCTCCACTCTCTACTCTCTAATAACCTTTACTATAACTAACTAAATTTTCAACGACTTCACCGTTTTCGATATAGGATTTCAAATTCTTCTTGAAAATCTTGAAAGCTCTTTCTTCATAATGAACACTTCTACCCGCATTATGTGGTGTCAAAATTACGTTCTTCATGTCCCATAATGGACTGTCTTCTTTTAATGGTTCTGGATCAACGACATCTAATCCAGCTCCGGCAATTTCTTTTGTTTGTAATGCTTCAACTAAATCATTAGTGTTTGTTGATTTGCCACGGCCAATACTAATAAAGTATGAAGTCTTAGCCATTTTTTTGAAGAAATCTTTATTAAACATTTTTTCTGTATCTGTTGTATCTGGTAATGAATTTACGACAAAGTCTGCTTCTTTCAGATGTTTGTCTATATCATTCATAGATACCATCTTATCAATATTTGGTAGTGGTTGATCAGAATGTCTAACTCCGATTGTACGCATTCCTAGTGCCTTAGCATACTGAGCCAATTGACTTCCAATATGACCAACCCCAACTAACATAACTGTCTTGTTATAAACTTCATCGTATTTTTTCTCACGGTGCCAAACTTTTTTAGTCTGATCCCAAGTTGATAAATTCATACTACGTTCAAACATCAACATGTAAGCCAAAGCCTGTTCAGCAATATTGATCGAATTAGCACCTGAACCAGTTGATAGCATAATTCCTTTTTCATCTAAAGCTCTTAAAGGTAGTGCGTCTACTCCAGCACGAATAGTTTGGATCCAATTTAGAGTTTCACTATTTAAAATATCTTCTTGAAGTCTCTTTGACCAATCAAATAAAACTTCTACTCCTTTTAAGTCTTCGGAGGTAGCACTTTTGGCAGAAACCACATTGAGGTCTACACCTTTGATCTCCTCTAATTCTTGTTTTTGCTTGTCCGTTAGATCTACTAAACTTAAAACTTTCATTATGCTTCCCCACTTCTTAGGAATATTTTTTTATACAATAACACACGATAGTGTTTATTGATTATTTCTATAACCAGTCTATAACATTTGGTGGTGTATGATACAATAAAATGCGTAACTCAAATATTTGCTTTATTTCATTTGTTATGTTATTAAAATCGATTGCTCCTAACGGAGCAATTTTTTATTGTATAAGTAATGTTATATCACTAAAGACAAGATGTTTTAACGAATTTATCCTATCTAATCCCATTTCTGATATATTTTTTTAACTAATGAATAATTAAGGTTGTTTTGAGAAATAATTTTATTGGGGTATTAAAAATATGCACTATTCATTATTAACACGTCTAATTGCAGAATTTATTGGTACTGCAATCATGGTTGCTTTAGGTAATGGTTCAGTTGCCAACGTTGAATTAAAGGGAACTAAAGGTTTTCACGGTGGCTGGGTCCTTATTGGATTCGGGTATGGTATCGGTGTTATGATCCCAGCCATGATGTTTGGACCAATCTCTGGCGGACAAATTAATCCAGCGATGACATTGGCATTAGCTTTCAACAATGAATTTCCATGGGCCGAAGTCGGTCCCTATATTATTGCCCAATTCTTAGGTGCAATATTTGGTCAGGCTATGATCGTTGCCGCCTACAAACCATATTACGACAGAACTGACAATCTCGAATCTGTTCTGGGAACATTCTCAACGATCGATGCTGCTGATAGTCGCATTAATGGATTTATCAACGAATTTATCGGGACCTTCCTTTTAGTTTTCGGAGCTGTTATGTTAACTTCTGACAAGCTCGATCCACGTGCCGATTTTATTGGATTAGGATTTCTAGTCATGTGTTTGGTTGTTTCATTTGGTGGACCAACTGGACCTGCTTTGAACCCCGCTCGTGATCTTGGACCACGTATTTTACATGCAATTTTGCCATTAAAGCATAAAGGATCATCGCAATGGAAATACAGCTGGGTACCAGTTGTCGCCCCTATCCTTGGAGCAATTTTGGCCGTTAAAGTATGTAGTTGGTTCTTTTAGAGAGTGCGACAAAACATGTTCAACTTTCGAGTATTAAAATAATAGACACTGTAATCCGATTTTGGATTACAGTGTCTATTTATTTTAAACGGAAAAAATTATGTTTTGTCGCACATTTATACCATGGTTCTCTTTATATCCTCAAAATACAATCTATTTATTATAAGACAATCCTCGTTTAAACCTCTTCCAAAAACTAGAATCATCAGTCTGTAACATCAAACCTTGATAGATCTTACTAATATAAAATGTCATCAAGACAATACTCAAGATAAGTATCCCTAGTGATATAGCTATTTCCCAAACATTAGCCTCGGAATTAATAACTCTCATTGGCATAAAATATGATGAGAAAAATGGTACATATGATAAGATTTTGACCGGCAAGGCATCAAGATGATTTTGGAATGGAAATGTCACGATAAATGCCAACACACTTAGCATTATCACAGGCTGAGCTGCCTTTGACGCATCTTCAGCTTTCGTAACTAATGCACCACTGAATGCTGCTAAAATAGTATAGATAACTACTCCTAGCAACAAGAAAACTAGATTAATACTTAATAAATTATGTAAAACGGAATTTATCAATGTATGATATTGCGACATGATATCCTTAGTCATTGAGGCTTTTTGGGCAATTAAATATCCACCCCAGCCACCGACCAGATAAATAAGTATCTGAGACAAAACAACTAGTAGCACTCCTAAAACTTTTCCAATGAAATATTTGCTGGCAGTAGTACTGGAGAAAATAATTTCCATAATTTTGGTGCCCTTTTCAGAGGCGATCTCTTGAGCAGTTATTCCAGTATATGTTACTAGAATTGTATAAACCATACCGACTGTTACCCAAAAAGAAATTATTTTAGCAATCTTAGCAGTCCCAGTTTTCTTAGAGATTTTCTCTTTAAACGCAGGTTGGCGCTGCAACTGTTGAACTTGTTCTAAGGTCATCCCAGCTTTGGCATAATTCAATTGTTGCTGAATCTGACTGGTGAATGTGATGACTTTTGTTTTTAAAGAACTGTCGATCGAACTAGTACCGTAATAAGTCGCCTTAATCTGATCTTTATCAGTGTTCAGAATCAAATATCCAGCTAATTTATTTTTATCCATAGCTTTTTTGGCATCAGAAACCGTCGTGACCTTCTTATCAACTGAGCTTTTATTAGTTTTGATAAATTGTTCGCGCATCTCCACTTCATTACTAATAACTGCAATCTTTGAGCCGCTGTCGGCACCATTGGCACTAGCATATCCAGCTCCCATACTGATTCCAAAAATAATGAATGGTCCTAAAACTAAAGCTACGAAACTCCACGATTTAATTTGTCTTAAAAACGTTTCAAACGTTACTATCCAAAGTTTATTCATTGATCGCACCTGCCTTCATTCTAAAAATTTCATTCAATGATGGTGGTTGCTGACTGAATTCTTCAATATATTTACCATCTGTCAATTTTGTAAATATTTCTTTACCTGCGGATTCATCGGCCAACTGTAATAAGTAACGATTTGATTCACGTTCAACCACTGAAGTGACTTTTGGCAATTGTTCTAATCGTTCTTTGGTCCAATCAGTTGTGACAAATAGATGTGTCTTTCCGAATGAATTTCTAACATCACTAACAGTCCCATCTAAAACTATCTCGCCATTTTTTAGCATTACTAATTTATCGCAGAGCTCTTCGACATTTTCCATATCATGACTAGAAAAGATAATTGCTGCACCATTTTGTTTAGCTTCTAAAATTGCTTGCTTCAATAAATCGGCATTAACTGGATCTAATCCACTAAATGGTTCGTCTAAAATAATCAATTTAGGATCGTGGATCATTGTACAAATCAACTGAACTTTTTGCTGATTCCCTTTTGATAATGATTTGATTCGATCCTTTTTTGTTCCTTTAACTGCGAATTTTTTGAGCCACGTATCTATTTGAGGTCTGATTTCTTTAGCCGGACGATTCTTCAATCTTGCTAAATAGACAATTTGTTGTTCTACCGTTAGTTTTGACATTAAACTTCGTTCTTCCGGTAAATAACCTATCTGGTCAAAAACCGTATCGGTTATCGGTTTATCTTCCCAAGTTATTTCTCCGTCATATTGTAAAAAATTTAGGATACTGTGAAAAGTTGTCGATTTACCGGCACCGTTTTGACCAATAAGACCAAGTATCTGACCATTTTCAACTGAAAAATTGATATCATTCAATGCTTTAACTGTTTTGAACTCTTTACTAACATGTTTTACATCGAGCATCGTGATTCTCCCCCCCTGATAATCTTTTTTTTAGTGTATCGTATAACCTTTTTTTCACCTAATTTTGTGGTAACATTTATTTTATTATCTGGGGGATATAAAATGTCTAATAAACAAAGGGGATTCTTATATGCCATCGCCGGTCCATTCTTGTGGGGAATATCTGGCAGTGTGGCGCAATTCTTATTTAACTCGCAACGTATACCAACTCAATGGCTTGTGGGACTAAGACTGATCGTTGCTGGTTCATTACTTATCTTATGGTGCGGATTCACCATGAAATCGGAAATTTTTAAAATATTAATGCGACCACGTTATATTTTCCAACTACTATGTTTTGGACTTCTGGGAATGTTGCCAGCACAATATACATACTTCATGGCGATAAAATATGGCAATGCGCCAACCGCGACGGTCTTACAGTTCTTAGGGCCGTTGTTCATTATCCTGTATTTGTCACTTCGTCAACTGCATCTGCCACGAAGAATTGATGTATTATCGATCATACTTGCACTGTTTGGAACTTACTTACTAGTGACACATGGTCAAATGAACCAATTGGCATTATCGCCATTAGCAGTTTTGTGGGGAGTCGGGTCTGGTTTGAGTCAAGCTTCCTATACACTTTTGCCCAGAGAACTGTTAAAAAAATTTGACGCTAGAATAGTCACCGGATGGTCAATGTTGCTAGGTGGAATCGTCTTTGCACCGGTAGCGCATCTTAATCAAGTCCCAAGTTTAAATATGACATCTTGGATCGCAATTATTTTCATAATTACTGGTGGAACAATGTTTTCTTATCTATTCTATCTGCAAAGTTTAAATTATTTAACCGCTACAACTACAGGTATGCTAAGTGCCTTTGAACCGTTAACAGCTACGATCCTTTCAGTTACCTTATTGAGCACACATATCGGTCCAGCCGAAATAACCGGTGCGCTACTGATATTGGCGATCACCTTTTTACAGGCGCTACCAAAACAACTATTTGTCAGACGGCACAATCAAGTTCATCCGCAATAAAAAAGAGATATACCGCACCTGAAATGGCACTGCAACTATTTTTTGAGACATTAAAATAAAAGCACTTCTTTTATTGGGCTATTAAGTTCCGGTATTCTACCGGCGACTGATAGCCCAGTTTTTCGAATATTCGTTCTTCATTCCAAAATTTGATGTATTCTTCT
>NZ_RHOS01000014.1 GCF_003946205.1 Companilactobacillus keshanensis
ACGCAGATTCAGTAAGTGGTAAGACAATCAAACCTATCTTGGTAATTGATAAAGATTACAAACCAGGTGAATAATTTTATCTGGATCAAAAGACTGTGATGTAAATATACAGTTAAATACAACTTTTTCCTTTTAAATACAAAGATCCTCGCATTTACATAGTAAATGCGAGGATCTTTTATTTTATATTCATGATTTAAACATGTTTCTTCACGTTTTCTATTTAATCCTGCTTTGTAAATACAGAATCAATCTCAGAGACCCACTCGGAATTAGAAATTTGATGATAAGTTATACCTTTCAATTCACGATGGTTAGTTGAAATCCAATTTGTACCACTAGCAGCGTTACGTGAAGCTTTTTCAATATGGCCATAATAATCTAATTTATACAATGTTACATTTCCCATACCAGTTAATTGAACATTACCCTTATAGGAAGTTTCTGGAACTATTTTAGTAACATCTGAAGATTTAACATAATTACTTGTTCCGACACGATACCAAGTATTACCGTCATTATCGACAGCTACACGATCAACTAACCAAGCTGTTTGATAACTAATATTGATATCGGTATTTTTGTTCTCATCGACGGTACTAAATACCGCCGTATTGTTTGGATCATTGGCATAAACTTCATCAGCAATAGGTTTAAATGCCCACATATCCTCTGCCTTGACCCATTCACTAGTCGAAACTTGATAGAAAGTTCCTTCACTATTCTGAACAGCCAATCCAACCATCCAATCACTATCGTGAACCAATTGACGATTTGCCACTGGATCAGAAGTAGATGGCGAACTATAAATTTGTGTATAATTATCAGCTTTTACTAGATATGGTGCATTTATTAGCCATTCTTTATCAGTTGAAGGGGTTCCTGGATCAGTTGTTGAATTTGCTAAAACTACTATTGTAGCATCTTTAGATAAATCATTTACCGTATAAGTTGCTTTATAAATACCTGCTTTGGTTGTATCAACATTATCCGTTTCGGTTACCTTATCTAAACCAACTGAATTACCATCTGAATCTGTAGCATTATCGAAATTATCCGCAGGGCTCCATTTATCACCAACATGAATTGTTGAATCATGGACATTAAGAACGGTCGAAGCAGTTACCGTAACTTGTGTTGTTCTAGTAATATCACCATAAGTAAATGTAACATCATAAGTTCCAGGTGTATCAAGTTTTAATGCTGAAGAATTGACAGTTATATCAGGCAATGCCACATCTTTACCGTTTTCATCAGTTGCACTAACAAAACTATCAGCCGGATCCCATGTTAACCCAACATGTACTGAAGAAGGTTGAACAACTAATGTCGGTGCCTGAGTTACAGTTACTTTAGCAGCTTCGACTGTATCTTTGTATTTGAAAATTACGTTATAGACGCCTGCCTTATCAGCCTGGATATTCGAAGAATCAACGGTTATTTTAGATAAATCTAAGTTATCGCCATATTCATCAGTTGCACTAACAAAATTGTCATCAGCTTTCCAATCATTACCTGGAGATAGGGTTGAGTCCTTTACATTAATTACAGGTGCAACAATAGCTCTATTGACGTTAACTGTGACTGTTTTAGTAACATCAGTTGTTCTAGTCGTTACACCATCAGCTTCATATCCTGACAAGTAACTATATTTATAAGTAATATCGTGTGTTCCTGCAGTAGCTGTATCTAATACTGAATCCTTATCTACAACTGTGCCATCAACAGAGACTGTTAAATCGACATTATCGTAATTTAAAATATTTCCATATTCATCTGTACTTGTTGATCCATAAAGGTCAGAAATATTGACGGCATCACCTACTGTATATTCAGTATTTCCCTGTGAATTAATAACCGGATCTTGATATCCAATAATTGAAATTTCTGAGGAAGTTTCCATTGGTGATCCATTTATATAGTAAGTATATTTAACACTAGCATTATTGTTGCCTAACTTTAAAACAGTGTAGATGCCATCATACTGATAGTCAATTCCATCAACTATGTATGTTAAATTAGTATTACTTGCGGAAAAAGGAACATTATTTTCATCAAGTGCTACATTATTATTAATGAAACTAAATAAATTAACTTTACTGCCTAATTTGAATAGATTACCTGATACAGCTAATGTTGGAGCTTGTTTTACATGAAGAATTGTTGAAGAATCAACAGTCTGATTATCGCCATATGCATATGAATACACAACTGGATGGATTCCAACTACGGATGGTTTGAAGTCATTAGTAATGACTCCATCAACTGATACTGTTACTTTATTAAATGTCAAAGGATTACCATTCTCATCAGTTCCACCATTAAATGCTTCACTTGCATCCCATGGTTTGGTAGAAGTTGAATTCATAACATCATATGATGGAACAGAATTTATAGTTGGAGTCTGAGTTACGGTTACCTTAGCAGTTTCGACTGTATCTTTGTATTTGAAGATTACGTTATAGACGCCCGCCTTATCAGCTTGGATATTCGAAGAATCAACGGTTATTTTAGATAAATATAAGTTATCGCCATATTCATCAGTTGCACTGATAAAGTTGTCATCCGTTTTCCAATCATTACCTAAAACCAGAGTTGAGTCCTTTACATTAATTACAGGTTCAACAATAGCTCTATTAACGTTAACTATGACTGTTTTAGTAACATCAGTTGTTACGGGCGTTACACCATCAGCTTCATATCCTGACATGTAACTATATTTATAAGTAACATCATGTGTTCCTGCAGTAGTTGTATCTAATTCTGAATCTTTCGCAATATCTTTACCATCAACAGAGACCGTTAAATTGACATTATCGTAATTTAAAATATTTCCATATTCATCTGTACTTGTACCTAACCATTTAGAGACAGCGGCTTGATCATTGACAGTGACATCATCAGTATCTTTAGTAACAGTTAGAGTTGGCGTCTGTCTGACATTAACAGCTGTTGTAGATGAATATTCACCATATGCATAAGTAATTGTATATTGACCTGGCTTGGACTGATCAATTGTTGTCCCAGTTTCTGGAATTGCACTATCAACTTTTTGAATTGTAACTGTCAGATTAGCATATGGAATGGGAGCATTATTTTCGTCTGTACTATTAGTTGCATCGTAAGCAGATTCAGGATCCCATACCGTTCCATCGGCCACACTTAAGTTTACCGTCTTATCAGAAATAACTACTGGAGCCTTTACAACTTCTAAATCATGAATAGAAGGATCAATATCCGTTATTCCAAGCGTTGAATAATATGCCAAATACATTGGGCTGGCCGCACCAATAGTAATATTTTTAGTTGTAGTCCCATCACTAAATGTATATCCCGTTGGGGCGGTTACTTCAGCTGTGTCACCTAATTTAGTTGAATCAGTTTTATATGTACTTAAAGTATCGTTTCCCAATTTAAAGTTAACGGTATTAGTCATTAATGTTTTATTATCTTTGAATACTTCTATTGAAGTGGTGTTACTATGCATACCAGAATAATGAAAGCTATTTGTCAAAATGGTAGGATTCTTCGTTAAAAAACCTATCGGTGTGAACGCAATTGCCGAAGTACTAGTTAGATTCTGCTCTATATATTCCAAATATAAAGCTGGGAACGAAGTATTTCCATAAACAAAGCTGTAGACTGCTGGTAAAATGTCATCAGTGCTTCCTTCTGCTCTAACAATGTTAATTGTTTTAGTAATACTGTTTATATAAGTCTTAGCATCTGTTCCATCATACCCTGCACCTATTACTTGATCCTTATCTGAAGCATTTACAAAAGTATATCCCTGTGGAAGCGAGCTTGTTAAATCAACAGTATCATCAGTATTACCTACTATGAATGCCTGACCTTTTTGATCTTGAAAATCTCCAACTTCACTACTATCTGGAGTTTCAACCTTGTAATTAATAATAATTCCACTATTAGCACTAGGATCATAATTAGATGTATTATTCCAGTCAATCGTGCCTTTCTGTGAATTAGCGACTGGAACTTGTGCAGTAGCAGTGGCTACTGGAGTTGCAATATATGCATTAATATTACTTGATAAACTATTACCTGAAGTTATCCCTGAACCTGTAGTTTTAGATCCTGTATCGTCTGAACCAGTAACCCCTGTGCTACTGTTGGATCCGGATGCCGCATTCCCTGTGCCAGCATTCTGATCATTTTGTCCAGTATTTGAACCAGTTCCTGACCCTGTATCAGGTGCTGATTCTTCTTCTTTTGTCCCTGAGCTTGTGGTTCCGTTATTTATCTGATCATTGTTTTGCCCGACTACTTGATCGGTAGCTGGTTGTTCTGTTGCAGCACTTACGTTAGTGGTACTTAACCCACCTAAAATTAGTGCTGAAAAAAGTGTTACCCCTGCAATTGTCACTTTTTGTGACTTAGATAGCTTGATATTAGCCATGTCATTTCTCCCTGAAAAAAACATTTATAACTACTTAAGTATAATTCAATAAATCACAATGTTAGATTCACTTATCATAAAAAGTATTTACCGATTTTGGGAATAAATATTTTTGGCATAAAAAAATTCTGAGCGAGGATCTTACCCTCTACTCAGAACTTTTTCTGTCTAAATTGCCTGTTCTATTTTATCTTTAGTTTCCAAAACTAATTTGATGATTCGCTTTTCACGATCCTCATCCATCCTATAATAAGGGGTACTTACGCTGAAAGCACCATATACTTGATCATGCTTCATCAACACGGTTCCGATACAGAATACTTCTAACTCATTTTCACGATCGTCTACTGAATAACCGTTAGATCTAACAATATCAATTTGTTTGTTCAATGCTTTACGGTTCACAACAGTAAATTTAGTCAATGGATTTAATGGATTCCTGTCAAAATAGTCTTCCAATTCTTCAGAAGTCTTAGTGGCCAAAATGGCCTTCCCCATAGCTGAACAATAGAGATTCAAACGACCACCAATTTTTGATTTCAAATTGACACTTCTAGGACTTTCCAACTTCTCCAAAAACTCAACATGCTCTGCGATCTCCACTCCTAAGTGAACTGTTTCTTCAGTCGCATTACGTAATTCTTTCAAATATGGTAAAGCAATTTGATGAATATTAAAATCGGCCAGTGCTTTTTGGCCTAGTCCAATTAATTCGGCACCTAAATGATATTTTTTGTCTTCTTCATTTCTCCATAGAAGATCTAATTCACACATTGTCGTTAAAATCTTTAAAGTAGTAGACTTAGACATTTCCATGCCTTCATGAATTTCTTTTAGGGTTAATCCCGAATCATGTTCCATTAAATAATCTAAAATAGCTTTAGCCTTAATTAAAACTGTTCCGTAACTTTTTGATTCTACCAATTATATATCCTCCGCTTGATAGATTTAAAGAAAGCGCTATAATGATTATATAGTTTCTGTAAGGAAAAGTAAATTTATTATAAGGAAATGGTGAACTTTTATGCAAAAAGTTGAAACTTTGAAGAAAATGGAAAAAACTGGTGTTGTTGCAGTTGTTCGTGGAGCTTCTAGAGAAGAAGCTTACAAAGCTGCTAAAGCCTGTATCGACGGTGGAGTTAAAGGTATCGAATTAACTTTCACGGCCCCAGAAGCTGATAAGATCATTGCTGATCTAAAGGCTGATTACAAGGATGATCCTGATGCATGTATCGGTGCGGGTACTGTTCTTGATCCCACTACTGCACGTATTGCTATCATGGCCGGTGCTGACTTTATCGTTAGTCCCTCATTTAACAAAGAAGTTGCCAAATTATGTAATCTTTACGAGATTCCATATACACCTGGTTGCATGTCAATCACTGAAATTCAAACTGCTATGACATACGGATCAGATATCGTTAAGGTCTTCCCTGGTAGCGTTGTTGGACAAGGGTTCATTTCAGCTGTTAAAGCTCCATTCCCACAGGTAAGCATCATGCCTACTGGTGGCGTAAGTCTCGACAACATGGAAGAATGGTTTGATAAAGGTGTTACTCTTGTTGGTGCCGGTGGCAATTTAGTTGGCCCTGCTACTAAAGGCGACTTCGAACAAGTTAAGAAAAATGCTCAAGCTTATCACGCTAAATTAGAAGAAATCAGAAATAAATAATTAAAAACTCCCTATTATGGGAGTTTTTTTGTAATCTTGAGGTTTGTTTGTTGACCCTTTTAAAATAGTATGCTAAATTAGCACTGTACTATTAAGAGTGCTAATTAAAACTAGGAGGCATTTTATGTTAGTTCCTACAGTTATTGAACAAAACTCACGTGGCGAACGTGCCTATGACATTTATTCAAGATTATTAAAAGACAGAATCATCATGTTGTCAGGTGAGGTTAACGATCAATTAGCTAATACAGTAATTGCTGAATTACTTTTCCTTGATGCTCAAGACTCTGACAAGGATATTTCTATCTACATTAACTCACCCGGTGGTTCTGTTACGGCCGGATTAGCTATTATGGATACAATGAACTTTGTAAAATCTGATATTCAAACTATTGCAACAGGTTTAGCTGCTTCAATGGCCAGTGTTCTATTATCAGCCGGAACAAAGGGAAAACGTTTTGCACTTCCAAACTCAACTGTTCTTATTCACCAACCATCTGGTGGTGCCCAAGGACAACAAACTGAGATTGAAATTGTCGCTAAGGAAATCGGTAAAACAAGAGAGAGATTAAATCGTATCTTGGCCGAAAATTCTGGACAAGCATTTGAAAAACTTCAAAAGGATACAGAACGTGATAACTACATGACTTCTCAAGAAGCTAAGGATTATGGCTTGATCGATGAAGTTATGATAAATAAAGATAAAGCTAAGAAATAGCTTATCTTCGGCGCAGAATATTTGTATTCTGCGCTTTTTTGTTGCCATTAGACAGTTTCAGTTAATTAGGCTATCCTTAATTTATAATTAGGAGAACAAAAGGAGGATTAATATGGAGACTACTATAAAGGATTCTTTAAGTCGTAAATTATTTATCATTACACTATTGTCTGGTACATTTACAATGTCTATCAGCCAGTCATCCCTATCCACGGCTTATCCAACTCTCATGAAATTCTTCGGTGTCACTGCACCAACGATCCAGTGGTTAACAACTGGATTTATGTTAATAATGTGTATCATGATGCCGATCAGTCCCTGGTTCTTGAATAATATTTCATTCAAGAAAATATTTTTAGGAGTTGTTGCAATTTTTGCAATCGGCACTTTGATCATCATAACTGCCACTAATTTCCCTATGGCGATGCTTGGTAGAGCTCTGGAAGCGATTGGTGTGGGACTTTTATTTCCATCATTTCAATCAGTTCTATTAGCCATAACACCACAGGACAACCGTGGAACCACTATGGGCTTTGCGGGATTAGTCATGGGGTCAGCTTTAGCATCCGGACCTATTATTTCTGGTATTGTTTTAAACTTTTTAAAATGGCAAGGATTATTCGTGATCTTCTTGATTATCATGATCGTCATTTTTATTATAGGATCGTTTTATATTAAAGATGTCATGCCGCGTCACAAAGTAAAACTTGATGCTATTTCTATCTTCTACTTGCTTGGATTGATTGGATTATTATATGTTGTCAATCAAGCCGGCAGCACACACAGTTTAAACACTGATCTCATAATTCTTTTAACTGCCAGTATAGTTATGACCGGATTATTTATCCACCGTCAACTGACTCAAAAAGAACCACTGTTAGATTTAAAAGTCATGAGTAATTTCAACTTCGATCTGGCAGTATTACTGACAGGTTTTTCTTATATATCATTGATCGTTGTAACAATTATTTATCCATTATATTATCAAAATATTTTGCATACTTCCGTTTTAATTTCAGGGCTGGCACTTGTACCACCAGCTATTTTGTTGAGTATCTTAAATCCACTGACCGGAAAATTGGCTGATAAGATCGGATTCAAATCAACTTTGATATCTGGAATGTCTATGATTGTCATCGGCTGGTTTTTACTATTCATCCTCAACCAAAAATTGGGCTTAGTATCAATGATCCTGATCGCCATGCTTATTGAAGGTGGGAACGCTTTTGTCATGATGCCAGCAACAACGCTTGGTGGTAATTCCCTATCAGAGGAACTTATTCCACATGGTACGGCTATCATTACCACTGTTCGTCAATTATTGGGTTCTCTGGGCGTTAGTCTAGCTACACTGATACTTGTAACCTCCAATCAGAACCATGGTCTGGCCTCTAATACAGGTCTAATAGGCTATCACTATGTCTTCACTTTCTTCTGTATTATGGCGATCATAGGCTTTGTTTTCGCCATTATGGTTAAAGATAAGAAGAAAACTAATTAATTGGAACTAATGGAGAACAATAATGTATGGAATTCACAGAAAAACTACTGGTGCCAAAATATTTATATTAGTAACTCAAATAATTTACTTACTAGTAATTTTATTATTTATCTTTCCACATTTTGATGATTTTATGATGGAAAATATCAATCTCATGATCTGGATCACTTTTTTAAGATTAAACGCAATGATGTTTTTCTGGCTTCCTCGCGGAATTGGCTGGAAAGAGTCCATTGGCAATAGTTTGGCATTTGGATTGTATTATATTGGATTTCCACTTTTAGCAATTTTTGGAAATATCGCTCCTGGCATGATTATTGGTGGTTGGACCTTGTTCATTGCGGGATCATTGATCAATACTACTTCCGAATTATTACGCAAACCATTTAAAGATAATCCGCGAAATAAAAATAAATTATACACTGGCGGACTATTCAAATACGCCATTCATATTAACTATTTTGGAGATATCTTGTGGGTTCTTGGACTTGCACTAACAACTTGTAACTGGTGGGGATTGATCATTCCTTTGCTCCTACTCTGCATGTTTGTTTTCATTTATATACCTAATGCCGATAAATATTTACAAAAACACTACGGTCAAGCATTTGTTAATTATCATAGAAATACTAAAGAATTGATTCCATTTATCTGGTAAACAAAAATCGTACTTGCAAATTTTGCAGGTACGATTTTTTATTCAAATAATTTATCACTATCTTCATTAACATTTCCACCAACAACCAACACTTGAAAGGTTATCAACACCATTTGTAACGCTGGAATATAAATCAAAATCAATACCCAGATGATTATTTCAGCTCCCACAAACTGCCAACTGGTCAATGCACGATAGATCTTCATATGACGAATACTTATGGCAATTTCTTTATGTCCAGCATTCTCATTGGCTTTGGCAATAGCATATGTCAAAATTACATATGCAAATGACCAGAAGAAATAAACAATAGCATAAAAGATTTCCGGACCTTGAGCATTCAAATCACGGCCTACCCAGGCAGTCGCTACGGGAATAAAAGATGTCGTAAACATCCAAATATTGTTGATCCAAAATATCTTTCTCGTAACTAATTTTGTTTTTGTAAACATGTAGTGGTGATTGTACCAAGCAATTCCAATAAATAACCAGCCCACAGCATACGATATCATGTAAGGTACTTGCGATAAGATTGCCGATAACTTGGCTGATTCCGGAGTCTTAAACTCCAAAATCATAATGGTTAAAATAATTGCTATAACGGCATCTGTAAAAGCCTCAACTCTTGATTTATTCAAAAAAATCCCTCCCTGAAAAGTCAACTTATTATAGCAATATTGATTAAAACAAAAAAAGAAATTGTTTAAGATAAACAATTTCTTTAAACACTAGTACTTTCAGCTATTTGATTGATCTTTCTCAATCGATGATTAATACCAGATTTAGAAATAGAACCACTAGGCACCATTTCACCTAATTCTTTTAATGATACTTCTGGATTATCCAGTCTCAAAACTGCAATTTCCTGCAATTTTTGTGGAAGTGAATCTAATCCGATGGTCGTTTGCAGATATTTAATATTGTTTATCTGTCTCTCTGCTGCCTCAACCGTTTTATTAATATTAGCATTCTCACAGTTAACTAAACGATTTACTGAGTTACGCATATCGCGAACAATTCTAATATCCTCAAACTTCAGCATCGCATTTGTTGCACCAATAACTTGTAAGAAGTCAGCAATTTTTTCTGCTTCCTTTAAGTAAACAATATAACCATTGCGGCGTTTAGTTATTCTTGCATTCAAGCCAAAATGATTCATCATCTTGGCAACACTCTCATTATGGGATTCATATAATGAATAAATTTCCAAATGATAACGTGATGTTTCTGGATTATTAACACTGCCTGTTGCTAAAAAAGCTCCACGTAAATAAGATCTCATTCTCTGATCTTCGTTTAAGATATCCTTTGGTACATCGGTATTGATCGATAATCCACTTTCATCTAAGATTCCTAAATCAGTCAACACTTTATTCGTATCATATTTGAGACGAACTAAGTATTGATTGTTTTTTTTCAATTTCATTTTTTTACGGACCAAAAGTTCTGATTCCATCCCGTATTTTTGCTTGATCAAAGAAAAGATTCTTCTAGCAATTGCCGGATTTTCTGTTTGTGCAGTCAAAACAAAATGATGATTCTGTATACTAAGCGAACCATTCATTCTCAAAAGTGCTGATAATTCAACACGGGCATGTTCGGGATGAACTTCCAAACTAGTGAGTTCCTTCTTTACTTCACTTGCGTAAGAAGCCACTAGTGTCTCACCTCATTTTTTCTGTTTCCTGATTGAAAGGCTAGATTTAAAATTTCACGAGCAATTCTAGCACCATCATGAAAAGCACCTTTATCGTGAAGAGATAGAAAGTCATCTTGAATAACCCGACATCCCATATCACGCAAGCCCTTAAAATCAGGTGTAACTTGTTTAACGTACTCATCATATTTCTTGTGATCCATATAATTTTCTGGAATCTCACGAGTATTGACCAATACGGTATCAATATAATTTCCACCCAAATGTTCATTCAAAACATTCACATGGTCTGCATCTGTAAAGCCTTCTGTTTCACCGATCTGAGTCATAATATTACAAATATAAACGACTTCGGCCGGAGTTTGTCGCACTGCCTCACCTAAATCACTGATCATCAGGTTAGGCAAAATACTAGTAAATAAACTTCCTGGTCCTAAAACAACCACATCAGCCTGCATGATCGATGCAACGACGGGCAATAACGATTTAGGTACTTGATCTGGTTCATCTGAATCAGTGACCCAAACACGCTTAACATGCTTACCGGAATGAGTTATCTCATGCTCCCCAGCAAGAGTGGTTCCATCGGTAAATTCAGCATTCAATGTCAACTTGGTATTGCTGGCCGGATACACATGACCATCAATTTTCATCATTTTGGATAGTTCTTGTACAGCATCAAAAATGTTAGGTGACATCTCGGAAAGTGCCGCAATTATCAAATTACCGATCGCATGACCAGAGAAGAAGTCATCATTAGTATTGAAACGATATTGAAATACATCGAGATCAACTTTTGGCAAATCTGATAAAGCGGCTAAAACATTTCGAATGTCCCCTGGTGGCACAACGTTAATATAGTTTCTGATAATCCCAGAAGATCCTCCATCATCCGCTACAGTAACGATTGCAGTAATATCTGCATCTTTATTTCTCAAACTATTTAAAACAACTGGTAATCCAGTTCCCCCACCTATAACAACAACTTTTGGACGACGCCCCTTAACAACACGAACTATCCTATTTGTTGGCATCTTCAATTACCTTCTTTTGAGATTTATCCATATCACGGTGTGTAATATCGACATAGTAGTTTTCTTTCAGATCGGTTCCTAAACGCTGTGCAATGGCCACTGACCGATGTTGTCCACCAGTACAACCAATAGCAATCGTTAGACTAGTTTTACCTTCCTTTTTATAACCAGGCACAATATATTTAAATAAATCATATAGTTTTTTATAAAATGTTTCAGTCTGTTCATCGTTCATTACATAGTCATAAACCGGCTTGTCCAGTCCGGTTTTTGTTTTCAATTCATCAATATAATATGGATTCTTCAAAAATCTAACATCCATAACTATATCTGCATCGATTGGTAATCCATATTTAAACCCAAATGACATTACTTCAATATGGAACGTTGGTACAGCTGAACTTTCATGGAAGTTATCAAAAATTTCTTCACGAAGTTGGCGTGGAGTCAGATCAGATGTATCAATTTCAACTTGAGCACGACTCTTGATCTCAGACAATAACTCACGTTCTTTTTGAATACCGTCTAATAGACGACCTTCCATTGCTAACGGATGACTACGTCTGGTTTCTTTATATCTGGAAACAAGTTCTTCATCAGAGGCATTCAAGAATAGAATTTTCATATTAACTTTTTGCTGTTTTTCTTGTTCGTCCTCATCCATTTGTGAAACCATTGAAAAAATTTCATCATAGAAAGCACGAGAACGAATATCAACCACCAAGGCTACCTTGTTGATCGTTCCAGATTCATGAACTAACTCCCAGAACTTGGGCAAAAGATTTGGTGGCATATTATCAATACAGAAATACCCCAGATCTTCAAAAGACTGCATAGCAACAGTTTTACCTGCGCCACTCATACCAGTCACAATAACTAAATTAAGCACGTCTTTTGACATAAGTACACCTCACATTCGGATATAATCATACCACAGCAGCCCTGGTGTGTCATTTTAAAGATCATTAAACAATCCTACATGAACAATTTTTTTAATTATATTCTCTAATAGACTTTCTTCATTACCTAAAAATTTGATAATATATCGAAAAAAAACAACCCATTTAGGTTGTTTTTTTGTACTTCAAATTAATCCTGATATTTTCTTGATGTAGAGTTAAATACTATTTCTTGGCTATTTTCTCTTCCGCATCAATTGTACGTTTAGTATCACGTTCCAAGATAGGTTTCAAATACTGGCCAGTGTAACTTTCTTTGACGTCACAAATTTCTTCAGGTGTTCCGATAGCAACGACTTGTCCACCGTCTTCTCCACCTTCTGGTCCAAGGTCAATTACCCAATCAGATGACTTGATGACATCCAAATTATGTTCGATAACCAAAACAGTATTACCTTCATCAACTAACCGTTGCAAGACCCCAAGTAATCGCTTGATATCGTCAGTATGCAATCCAGTTGTTGGCTCATCAAGAATGTAGAAATTTTGACCACTAGACTTCTTGTATAATTCAGAAGCTAACTTCATTCGTTGAGCTTCACCACCAGATAATTGTGTAGCTGATTGCCCCATTGAAACATAGCCTAAGCCTACATCAACGATCGTCTGCAGTTTTCTTCTGATCTTAGGAATATTACTAAAGAAGTCTAAAGCATCTTCAACCTTCATATCCAATACTTCAGCAATATTTTTCCCCTTATATGTAACTTCAAGAGTTTCTGAATTATAACGTGTTCCATGACAAACCTCACATGGCACATAAACATCAGGTAAGAAGTTCATTTCAATTTTAATAATTCCATCACCGTGACAATTCTCACAGCGTCCGCCTTTGACATTAAATGAAAATCTACCTTTTTTGTATCCACGTAATTTCGCCTCATTTGTTTGAGCAAACAAATCACGGATATCGTCAAATACTCCAGTATACGTAGCTGGATTACTTCTTGGTGTGCGTCCAATTGGACTTTGATCAATTGCAATCATCTTTTCCAATTTGTCGTAACCGGTAATTTTCTTATACTTACCCGGTTTATTAGAGTTACGATTCATCTTTTGCGCCAGAGCACGTTTCAAAATTGTATTAACTAACGTAGATTTACCTGAACCGGAGACGCCAGTAACAGAAATGAATTTACCTAGTGGAAAACTAACGTCAATATTCTTAAGATTGTTTTCTGCTGCACCAAACACTTCAACAAAGTCGCCACTGCCAGATTTTCTCTCTAAAGGAACGGGAATAAATTTTTTACCTGAAAGATACTTACCAGTTAATGATTTAGTACTACGCATAACTTGTTTAGGTGTTCCAGCAGCCACGATTTGACCACCTTTTTCACCCGCGCCAGGTCCAACGTCAATCAAATAATCAGCAGCCATCATAGTATCCTCATCGTGCTCAACGACAATCAAAGTATTACCAAGATCACGCATCTTCTTTAAAGAACTGATCAAACGGTTATTATCACGTTGATGCAATCCAATTGATGGTTCATCTAAAATATACATAACACCTGATAAGTTTGAACCAATTTGAGTAGCCAAACGAATTCGTTGTGCTTCACCACCAGACAGAGTTCCAGCTGAACGAGATAATGTTAAATAATCCAAACCAACATTGATCAAGAAAGTAAGTCTATCTTTTACCTCTTTGAGGATCGGCTTAGCAATAACTGTACTCTGCTCACCTAAGGTGATCTCTTTGAAGAATGGTAGCTCATCTTTAATCGACATGTTGGACACATCGGCAATATCTTGCCCTGAAACTTTAACAGCTAAAGCTTTTTCATTCAATCTCTTACCATGACAAACTGGACAAGTAAGTTCAGTCATATACTTACGCATAACTTCACGAGTGAAATCACTGTTTGTTTCATGATAACGACGATTAATATTATTGATTACACCCTCAAAAGGAACATCAACATCACGAACATTCCCAAAATCATTTTCGTAGTGGAAGTGGAATGTTTTACCATTAGAACCATACAAAATAGTGTTCTTCGCATCTTCTGGCAATTTTTCAAATGGTACATCCATATCAATCTTGAACTCTTTACAGGCTTGAGCCAACATCTGTGGATAGTACTGTGAACTGATCGGATTCCAAGGAATAATAGCACCTTGAGCTAGAGTAACACTTTGGTCAGGCACTACTAAGTCGATATCTACTTCTAGCTTAATTCCCAACCCATCACAATTCTCACAGGCCCCGAAAGGTGCATTGAACGAGAATAATCTAGGTTCAAGTTCACCGACCGTAAAACCACAGATAGGACAGGCGTTATTTTCGGAGAAAACCATCATATCTTGACCGATCACATCAACGTTCATGTATCCATCAGATAAGCGTAAGGCTGCTTCAACTGAATCAAATAAACGTGACTTGATATGGTCATTGATCACAATTCTATCGACAATAACATCAATATCATGTTTTTTATTCTTGTCCAAATCTAGTTCTTCGCCTACATCATGAGTTTCACCATCAACTCTGATTCTGACATAACCTTGCTTCTGAATTTGTGCCAAAGCCTTTTTATGTTGACCACGTTTAGATCTAATAACCGGTGATAATACTTGTAGTTTCGTACCATCATCCAATTTCAAAATAGCATCAACCATCTGTTGAGCTGATTGGCTCGTGATAACTGTCCCATCATTAGGACAAATGGGTGTACCTACACGTGCCCACAATAAACGTAAATAATCATTAATTTCCGTAACAGTACCAACAGTTGAACGAGGATTTTTAGAAGTCGTCTTCTGGTCGATCGAAATAGCTGGACTTAGCCCATCAATAGAATCAACATCTGGTTTATCCATCTGTCCTAAAAATTGTCTAGCATAAGACGACAAACTTTCAACGTAACGACGCTGTCCTTCAGCATACAAAGTATCAAATGCCAGAGAACTCTTACCAGAACCTGATAACCCCGTCATTACAACTAATTTATCTCTAGGGATAGTAACATCAATGTTCTTTAGATTATGAGCTCTTGCCCCATGGATCACAATTTTGTCATTTAACATATTTACTTCATTTCCGCCTTTAATTCTAGAATCGTGTCACGTAAATTAGCTGCTGCCTCAAAATCAAGTTTCTTAGCTGCTGCCTCCATTTGTTCTTGTAAGTTAGATAATAGTTCTTTTTGTTCCTTTTTAGACATATCCTTAAAGTCCAGATCGTCATTAATTTTTTCGGTTTCAGATGCCTTATTATCAACCTTTTGGAACATTGAAATAGCATCCCTGATTGGCTTAACAATCGTAGTGGGTGTAACGCCATGTTCCTTATTGAAGGCCATCTGCAATTCGCGACGATGTGCCGTTTTATCAATGGCTCCCTTCATTGAATCAGTCTTTGAATCAGCGTACATAATAACGCGTCCATTTTCATTACGCGAGGCACGTCCAATGATCTGTACAAGTGATCTTTCAGAGCGCAAAAATCCTTCCTTATCCGCATCTAAAATGGCTATCAAAGAGACTTCTGGTACATCAATACCTTCACGTAATAAGTTAATACCGATCAAAACATCAAATTTACCTAATCGCAGATCACGAATGATCTTAGTACGTTCCAAGGTTTTGATATCACTGTGTAAATATCTAACTTTAATACCGAGATCTTTAAAATAATCCGTCAGATCCTCGGCCATTTTCTTAGTCAGAGTCGTCACAAATACACGTTCATGTTTAGCTACACGGTCGTTTATTTCACCAACTAAATCATCAATTTGTCCCATGATCGGACGTACTTCAATTACTGGATCTAGTAACCCAGTTGGACGAATGATCTGTTGTGCGACATGATCTGTTCGATCCATTTCGTAAGGCCCCGGAGTAGCTGAAACATATAATATCCTATTAACATGTGTTTCAAACTCTTCAAGTTTTAGTGGTCTATTATCCAAAGCACTAGGCAAACGGAAACCATAATTTACTAGCATTTGTTTTCTGGCACGATCCCCGTTATACATACCTCGAATCTGTGGCATGGTAACATGTGACTCATCAATCATAATATTGAAATCTTTAGGGAAGAAATCGATCAATGTAAATGGAGGCTCACCTTCAGCCCGACCTTCCATGTGACGTGAATAATTCTCGATACCAGATGTATAACCCATCTCACGCATCATTTCAATATCATATTCAGTCCGTTGCTTGATTCTTTGAGCTTCAAGTAATTTACCTTCTTTTGTAAATTGAGCAACTTGAATGTCCATTTCTTTTTGGATTCTATCCAGAGCCTCTTCCATCTTAGAATCAGAGATCATAAAGTGAGTAGCTGGGAAAATTCCGATATGATCCATTTGACCCTTTACTTCACCAGTTAAGGCATCCATTTCAATAATTCGATCAATTTCATCACCAAAAAACTCAACTCGAATAGCATTGTCATCACGAGAAGCTGGGAAAATATCGACGACATCACCACGCACACGAAAGCGTCCACGTTGGAAATCAATGTCATTTCTCTCAAATTGGTTATCGACCAATTCTTCCAATAGTTTATTACGAGCTAATCCCTGACCAACGCGTAAAGAAATAATACTATCAGAGTATTCTTTAGGATCACCTAAACCAAAGATACAAGAAACAGAAGCCACGACAATAACATCGTTTCGTTCTAAAAGTGAACTAGTCGCGGAGTGTCGTAACTTATCGATTTCATCATTGATACTAGAATCCTTTTCGATATAAGTATCACTTGAAGGCACATAGGCCTCTGGCTGATAGTAATCATAGTAACTAACAAAGTATTCCACGGCATTATTAGGGAAAAATTCCTTAAACTCTCCGTATAATTGACCGGCTAAAGTCTTGTTATGTGAAATTATCAATGTTGGCTTGTTAAGATTTTTGATGACATTAGCCATGGTAAATGTTTTACCCGTACCAGTAGCACCCTCAAGAATAACTTCCTTATCACCATCTTTAAAATCCTTAGTAATTTTGTCAATTGCTTGAGCCTGATCTCCAGCAGGTGCATACTTGGAAACCAAATCAAATTTATTATCGTCTACTCGATCTATCACAGACATACCCTCCCAAAAAGGCTAAAAAAGACACCTAACTCAAATATGAATTAGATGTCATTTGCGTTAGGCACAATTATATTGGTTCTATATTACCATAGCGAACATATTTTCGCCACTATCTTACTCGTGGGCTGTTAACCTTGGTAAATAGGCAAATATTACCAGACCAATCAAGAATAAAATACTCAATGATGCCGCACCAATTGTTGATTTACCAGTAATTTGGGTAACGATTCCGACCAATACAGGTCCCATGACCGCTGAAAATTTACCTAAAATATTATAGAATCCAAAAAACTCACTACCAGATTTTTTAGGAATTAAACGTCCAAAATATGAACGACTAAGTGCTTGAATACCGCCTTGACTTGTTCCTACTAAGACAGCCAATATCCAAAAATCAATTGTTGTCTTTAATCTCAAGGCATACAAACAAATACAGAAATATAAAATAATACCAATAAAAATCCCTGTTCTAGTTGATGTTTTATTAGCTAACCAACCATATAGGATTGAAAACGGAAAAGCTATTAACTGAACAACTAATAGCACGATCATCAGAGTAGTCGTGGTAATCCCCATATCCATGCCAATCGATGTTGCCATCGTAAAAATAGTATCTACACCGTCAATATAAAAGAAATAAGCAACCAAGAACCATGCGGCGGCCTTATATTTTTTGATATGTTTTAAAGTCTCATAAACACGTTTAAAACTCGATGAAATAGGCTTAGTACTAGCTTTCAATGAATATACCTGATGAACATTTTTAATCAATGGAATATAAAAAATTATCCACCAGGCGGCGGCCAATACAAAACTCCAGCGAGCCACTCCATAACTGCCTAGCATACCAAATCCACTAGTTAACTGCAGTATCAAGAAGAGGATAAAAGCTAAAACACCGCCTAAATATCCAAATCCATAACCGTACGAAGATAAAATATCCATATCTTTATCATCCGATACATCAGTCAAAAAACTGTCGTAGAATAAATTACCACCAGAATAACCAATAATCGATAGAATATAAACTCCCAGTAACCAAGCCCACTGTGTTGATGGAACAACACTCAAGCCAAAAGTCATGACAACCCCCAAGATGGCAAAGATATTCAACATTTTTTTCTTAGCTTTAGGATAATCTGCTAAAGCTCCTAATACTGGTGCCAATATGGAGACAAGTAAAGTCCCAAAGCTATTAGCATATCCCCAATAAGCCGTCGCATTAGCTGGAGTGACACCACCATTTTGAGCAACAGATTTGAAATAAACTGGTAAGACCGCAGTTGTAACAATAATTCCATACCCCGAGTTGGCCCAGTCATAGAAGATCCAGCTCCACTGTTGTTTGTTAAATCGCATAAAATCCCCCTAATTTTTCAAAACTTCATTAATACAATGGCCGGCTATCTTTTCTTTAAATTCTAAACCTAATAATTTTGCAAAAGTTGGCGCTTCGTCTACTAGGTTTGCTTTCTCAACTGTCTTACCTTCGTTTACAGCTGGACCATTAAAGACAATCGTTGTCTGATATCCAGCTTTATCAGGATCGTAGCCATGAACACCATTATAACGATCAGGCTGACCTAACGTATCGGGATCTACTTCTTCAACAATTGTTGGGCGATCACTTTCATCAGTAAAGTAATATCCGGCCTTTGCCTCAACCATAAAAGTACACTCCGGATCAGCGCCTCTCTTGACTGCTTCCTCTTGAGAATAAATATGTTCAATGCCTTCAACTCTTGAAATTCGTTCTTTTAATTCATCCAAATATTTAAAATTACGTGTATAAATATAAGTTGCCCCATCACAACTTTTTGCCAAAACTGACCAGTTATATTCAATAGTCTGATTATTTTTGGATGATGACCATCCCTTTCTAGCAAACAAGGTATTCAAATGAATCATTTTGTTAACATTTATTTGATAATGATCACCCAAAATAACAAAGTTAGTATCTTCAAATATTTCTGCCTTTTTAGTTGCCTCAATAAGTTGTGCAACATGCTTATCCAACCGATGCAAAGCTTCCATAGCTTCTTTAGAACGAACGCCATAACGATGACGCATGCTATCCATATCAACCAAATGGATCATAGTTAAGTTGGGTTTTCTATTTTCAATAGTATCAACTGCGCAAGCCGTAATGAAGTCATCCAGTTGTGGCTGTTTGATACCGTTACGCAATTTCCCATACTTATGATTCATTTCCAATAAGAACAGTGGTGAACTAGCCTTTAATGATACCCAGACCTGATTAGTCCAAATTCGATTAGGAAAAATCTCAGCCAAATTGTAATTTATCTTGCTACCCGCAGTAACAGGCCACAAAAAAGCCGCCGTGGTTAATTTCTTTTGACGTGCTAAATCATATAAAGTAGTCGATTTCACATCACTTTGATACCAATACCAATCAGGCGAACGACGTTCTGGCTGAATTTTGGTATTATTGACGATTCCGTGTGTACTAGGATATTGACCTGTAATGATTGTCGTATGTGATGGATACGTTAAAGTGGGATAAATTCCCGTGACAGATTTTACCCAAGTTCCCCCATTAACAAGTTTATTTAAAGTTGGCAATTCTTTTTGATGTTCATTAATATCTCTAAATCCCATTGAATCTAAAGAAATTATTACCATATGTTGATTCGTCGACAAAATAAAAATCTCCCTCAAAATTAATATATAGTTTATTGTAACTCACGTAAATGACCACTCACCACAAAAAAATAAATTGTTTTATCTTTGGAAGGAGCATGCCAGATAAGTATTAAACTTATTATGCGTAATTTAAAATTGAAAATTCATAATATAATAATTTCTTCAACAAAAAAGTCTTCCGATCCCAAGGGAATACGGAAGATTTTTAAAGTACATATATCATATTTATTTATTGGAATATAAACGAACTTTTGAAGTAATTATACCTTTAAACGGTTAATTGCGATTAAATTTAATTCCAACGCCAACCAAAATAGCAACAAGAACAAAATCAATTAAATTGAATAACAAGGCAAAGGTTGCCTTTGGTGCTCCAAAATTGATCAAAGCCCATGAAATAAGAATTACCAATGCTATTGATAAAATAAATACCACATCTGCTGATTTATGTTCTAATACTTGTTCCATAGTAGTACCTCCCCTTAATAATATTTCTTATATCGCATTATAAACCATTAATGAAGAAAAGTGTATAAGAAAAAGCATCATCTGTTTATTCAGACGATACTTTTTTTAATTTCTACGATAATCTGTGAATATTTCCAAGGCAACTAGCAAAAGTAGTAAAAAGCCGGTTACAGTTGCAAACGTTGTCCTAATTGAACTTGTTTGTGGTAATTTTGCCTGATTAATATTATCAGAATTGTTTTTAACATTTGAATTTGTTGCAGGTTGTTTCAATACTGGTGCGCCTGGATTCAATGTGTTGCCTGTTCCTGGCTTAGTTGTTAAATCAGGTGTTCCAGGGATTTCAGGATTAGTTGGAGTCTCTGGGTTCACTGGATCCGTCGGATCAGGGTTATCAGTTGGATTATTAGGATCACTCGGATCAACTGGAATCGTTACATCGTCTTCTTTATTATTGACTGCTGAAACATTTGTCACATCATTGGCTTTTACAACAAAATTAATCGGATCTTTATTCAAAACGTAATTTTTAGGAGCAGTTGTCTCTACGAATTGATATTTACCAGTTTTGAGATTATCAACAGTGATTTTACCATTGGAATCTGTTGTTAAACCAGACTTCTTAACATCTCCATTAGCATCTACCAAATCAAATATTGCACCTTGAAGACTACCATTAGTTTTAGCATCAGTTTTTGTCAAAACTACTGTTCCAGTATCAGTTTTGTCTGGAACGCTTGTACTAGTGGTCTTATTATCGATCATTGATACATTTTCGTTAGTCTTAGTTTCTGAAATAGTAAATCCTAACTTAGTTTTATTTACATCATATCCAGCAGGAGCTGATGTTTCTACAAATTGATAATCTCCGGCTGGTAAGTCATTGTAATTTATTTGTCCATCATCATTAGTTGTTAATCCTTGAGCAATTTCAGTACCATCAGATTTCTGCAAATCAAACACTGCACCTGTTAAGGATTTACCTGTATCAGAAGCCGTTTTATTCAAAGTTACATTTCCCTTTATTGTTGAGGGATCTCTAACATTGGAGAAATTGAATTCTACTGGTAATTGCTGATTATCAGTAATATTGAATTCTTTTTCGTTCTTTGTCTCATCTGAATTTAATAAATAATTATCCGGAGCACGCGTTTCTATAAACTTATACTTACCAGATGGTAAATTAGATATATCAATTTGACCATTACTGTCAGTAGTTAAATTTTGATACATAGGATTGCCATCAGGATCTTCGATAGTTGAGTCATTCCCATCATCATTAACTAAGTTAAATATTGCTCCAGACAAATCATTACCAGTAACAGAATCTACTTTAGTCAAAACTACGGACCCATTGTGACCGGACTCACTACCGCTGGCACCCCAAGATTTGGCACCGTTTGCTGGACTTATGACAGGATCACCTGTAGGAACCGCAACACCTCCGGGTTCTGTACTGATTCCCGTATAACTACTTTCCGAATGATTAGTCCACGTATATATATCTTGTTCATCAGGATTAATAGTTGTAGTTATTGTTGATGTATAAACAATATTTACTTTCTGATTGAAGGTTTGGGGGAAGTTTATTACAAAGCCATTATCAGTATAGTCCACAGTTGTACCCTCAATAGCGTTACCAGAATCATCCTTAAGACTTAAACTGTCCTGATCCATTTTTTGCCCAGCACCAAGCACATCAGTAACTTTTAAATCAGTAACCGTTTTTTTATCCTGATTAAGCACTATATTCCAGGCCATTTGATCAGGCTCACTGCCCTCTCCAGATGCAAACCCTGAAAACCAACCAGTTTTAACGATAAACTCTTTATCACCACCTGGATCTGGATCAGTTCCTGGATCACCTCCTGATGATGGGTTTAAACCAACACCAGAGAAAGATAAATTAATTGTTCTATTGGTATTATGCGATGGCAAAGTAAAGTAATCACTCAATGTAAAAGTACCCGTTCTAGTTCCATAAGGAATAACGGCTGTACCTGAACCTATTTTAACTACTTTATCTTCCCCTTCTTTATCAAAATTAATTTGTACGTTATCAGGAATTGTGAAGGTTAACTTTTCACCATCCGTAACTGTTGCCTCATCAGGTATTCTCCACTGATAATTAGCCGTTAGTGACGTATAATTTGCTAAATTTGAAATATTCGTTATATCAGATCCATCACCGGCAATTAGCTTCATAGTTGGTTTCTCCCAGCTATCACTAACAGCATCCGCACGTGTGTTATTAGCATTAAAAAAATTACCTATCAACGAAATTCCAAATATAAACAGCATAAATATAGCTGTCACCCTGTTTTTTGTAATTCGATTCATAATGCTCCCTCATTTCATATTGAACATTATATAACAATATTTATCAAAATATCATTAAATAACAGCATAAAAAGAGAGTATCATCCAAAAATGACACTCTCTTTTCGTTTATTCCCAGCTATCAATCACTTTAGCAAATTTCTCAAGTTTTTGTGCAGCGTGATCATCACTATCACTATTAATACCTACATAAAACTTCATCTTAGGTTCTGTACCAGAAGGACGAATGGCAATCCATGTGTTATCCTCCAAGATGAATTTCATAGCATCAGCTTTAGGTAATCCCGTTTTTTGAGTTCCTTGATCAGTTGTATCAGTGTCCTTAAAGTAATCGATTGATTCAACTACTTTGACGCCGTTAACTTCTTTAATGCCTTCTTCATGGAATTTTTCCATAATTTGCTTCATTTGTTCTTTACCGGAAATTCCAGCAAAAGTCTTAGAAATTGTTTTTTCACGATAATATCCGAATTCTTTGTATAGATCTTCCAAAGCATCATAAATCGTCTTACCTTTTGATTCATAGTAGGCAGCGGCTTCGGCTAATAGAATAGTTGATTGCATAGCATCTTTGTCACGAACAAACGATTTAACTAAATAACCATAACTCTCCTCAAAGCCAAACAAGAATTCATGACTACCAGTTTCTTCAAATTCTTCAATTTTCTCGGCAATGTATTTGAAACCAGTTAGAACATCAAACATCTTTACATTGTATTTTTCAGCAATCTTAGTTGCCAATTCAGATGAGACAATTGACTTAGCAACCGCACCATTTGTTGGCAAGGTTCCAAGTTCCTTTTTGGCACTCAACAGATAGTTAAGTAAAACGGAAGCAATTTGATTACCAGTCATCAATTTATACGATCCATCAGGTTGACGAACAGCGGCACCTAAACGATCAGCATCTGGATCAGTTGCAATCAGAATATTAGCACCGATTTTTTTACCCTTTTCAATTGCCAAATCAAATGTTTGGGCAAATTCAGGATTAGGGGCTGGTGTTGTTGGAAATTCAGGATCAAGAATGGCCTGCTCAGTCACCATAGTGAAGTTCTTGAAACCTAATTTTTGGAAAATTCTTGGAGCAATCATCTTACCTGTTCCATGAAGTGGTGTATAGACAAATTTCATCTTATTACCGACATCTTCAATCAGCTTGTGATTAACAACGACCGTATCCAATTTATCCAAGTAGTCTAAATCGACATCTTCACCAATCAAACTCATCAGTTTTTCATCGCGCAATTCAAAAATTGTCTTTGTTTCGATAGCAAATAAGTCACTAGCCTTACGAACAAATTTAGTAATGTTATCTGATTCAACTGGAGGCATTTGACCACCATCTGGACCGTAAATTTTGAATCCATTATATTCCTTAGGATTATGACTAGCAGTGATCATGATACCTGCATAAGTATGCAAAGTTCTAACTGCAAATGACAATTCAGGTGTAGGACGCAATGAGTCAAAAACGTAACTGTGAATTCCATGTGCTCCTAGGACCTTAGCTGATTCAAAAGCAAATTCTTGTGAATAATAGCGTGAATCATAGCTGATAGCAACTCCACGATTCTTAGTTTTCTCATCTAAAGTATCCATGAAAGCAGCTAAACCTTCAGCCGCCTGTCTAACTGTATAAATATTCATGCGATTGATCCCTGGTCCGATCAATCCACGCATTCCGGCAGTACCAAATTCCATAGGTGCATAAAATGCTTCCTGTGCAGAATCTGTATTTTCTTTTAATTTCAATAATTGTTGTTTTAGTTCAGGATCAAGCTCTTTATAATCAAGCCAATTTTGCATTGTTTCTTGCCAAGACATTAATTCGTCCTCCTAATTTGTAAGACCTTACATTTTCCTATTATAGCAATCTCATAGGACTATTAAAAACTGATTTACTAAAGTTTAACAATAAAAAATTAAATATTACTTAAAATAAGAGCATGTCAATAAGCGCTCTTTTCTTGAGCATTACCTAGATTATGGACTGGATCAACGAAGATGATACATTCCTTAATCGTAGTAAGCGCAGAGATTTGCTTATTTGTAAGTGCATTTCAATAAAGCACGTCAATAAGTGTTCTTTCCTTGAGCATTACCTAGATTATGGATTGGATCAACGAAGATGATACATTCCTTAATCGTAGTAAGCGCAGAGATTTGCTTATTGTAAGTGCATTTCAATAAAACACGTCAATAAGCGCTCTTTTCCTGAGCATTGCCTAGACAAAAAAATCGCATTGCAATTAAGCAAAGCGACTTTAATTTATTAGCTATTTAGCAGAAACTTTGTCACCTAATGTTTGGATGTAGTTGAAAGCTTCTTGTCCAGCAATCCCACCTTCACCAACAGCAATGGCTACTTGACGAAGGCTCTTTTTGCGAACATCGCCAACTGCATATACACCGGCAATATTTGTTTCCATATTTTCATTTGTATCGATCCAACCTTCACTATCCAAAACGCCTAAGCTTTCGAATGGCTCTGTCATTGGTTGAATTCCAACATAGATAAAGGCACCTTTAGCTGGAACAATATGTTCTTCACCAGTCTCTTTATCCACATACTTAACACCTGAAACTTTATCGTTTTCGCTGGTAATTTCTTTAACATCAGCATTCCAAACGAACTTGATTTTATCATTCTTGAAGGCACGATCTTGAAGAACTTTTTGAGCACGCAATTGATCACGACGGTGAATAATTGTTACTGATTTAGCCATTTGAGTTAGGTAAACGCCCTCCTCAACGGCCGAATCTCCACCACCGATAACTGCTACATCTTGATCCTTGAAGAAAGCACCATCACATACGGCACAGTAAGAAACTCCACGTCCTGATAATTCATTTTCACCAGGAACACCAATTTTCTTATATTGTGAACCAGTTGCAATAATAACAACTTTAGTTTCGTAATCACCATCATCAGTATGGATAACTTTAACATTACCCTTATCTTCAACCGATTCAACTGTTCCATAGCCAAAATCGGCCCCAAAACGAGTTGACGAGTTATACATCTTTTCACTCAAATCTGGTCCCAAGATTGAATCAAAACCAGGATAGTTTTCGATCTCCGCAGTATTATTCATCTGTCCGCCATAAATACCACGATCTAAAATCATTACTGACAAGTTTGCACGTGAAGCATAAAGTGCGGCAGTTAATCCACCAGGACCTGCTCCAATTACAACAACATCATATGTTTTCATCAGTTTACCTCCTCATAAATACTTATCAAATATTACCATTTTAATTTTAAATAGCTATTATCTTGCTCAAATATCTTGATACCAAGGTTCTTGATACTTCTTACGTCGATAAATGATTAAGATAACCGCAACAGCTAATAAAATCAAAGATAATGCTTGCGAAACTCTGATTCCTGGCAAAATATACAAACTATCTGTTCTCATACCCTCAACAAAGAATCTAACTAGAGGGTACCAAACTAGATAAGCTAAAAATACCTCACCACGTTTAAAGAATTGTTTACGATGACGTAATACCAAGATAATAATCAATCCAATCAAATTAAAACTGGATTCATACAAAAATGTAGGTTGACGATAAGCGCCATTAATATACATTTGTTGAATGATAAAGTCTGGTAAATGTAATGATTGTAGGAAACTTAAAGTAGTTTTACCACCAAAAGCTTCTTGATTCATAAAATTACCCCAACGACCGACGATCTGTCCTAGCAAAACTGAAGGCGCAGCAATATCTAACATCGTCCAAATTGAAATATTACGTTTTTTACATAATACTATCAAAACAATGAATGCAGCTATCAATCCACCATAAATGGCGATACCACCATGCCAAATTTTAATAATTTCACCTGGATTAGCCATATAAAACGGTAATTCAAAGATAACATAGTAAATTCTAGCACCAATCAAACCAATCGGTACGCCGTACAAAACCAAATCTAAAATATTTTCTGGATCAACATCACGTTTTTTAGCTTCAGATATTGCCATAATGACACCTATCAAAGCTCCCATAGCAATTATCAATCCATACCAGTGAATCTGTAATCCGCCGAGATTAAAAGCAATCGGATTCAAAGCTAGAAAATTAAGCATTATTTTTCTTCCTTATTTGTATTATCTTGAATCAAAGCTCCTAAATTCTCTTCAAACTTTTTAGTTGCATCGTATCCCATCTTTTTAGCACGATAATTCATAGCCGCAACTTCAATAATAATTGAAATATTACGACCAACCTTTACAGGTACTGTGATCTGTGGAACTTTAACATCAAAAATCTCACGTTTATCTTCCATCGAACCGATTCGATCATAGTTCTTATCAGGTGACCAATTTTCCAAATTAATTATCAGTTGAATATCACTAGATGAACGAACTGCCCCGGCACCAAAGAGATTCATAACATCAATAATACCAATTCCACGAATTTCTAGTAAATGATTCAAAATCTTAGGTGCTTCACCAACAATAGTTTTCTCATCTTGTTGATAAACATCAACACGATCATCAGCAATCAAACGGTGTCCACGCTTAACTAATTCCAAAGCAGTTTCACTTTTACCAATGCCAGAATGTCCAGTTAGCAAAATACCAATTCCGTATACATCGACGAAAACACCGTGAATTGATTCTCTAGGTGCCAAACGGCGATCCAAATATTCAGTGATCATACTTGAAAGTCTAGTTGTTGGTAATTCTGATCCAATGACTGGCACTTTGTGCTCTTCGGCAGCTTTCAATAATTCATCACTTGGTTGTATGGCACGTGATATCAATAAAACCGGTGTATCTTCACGACAAATTTCCAACATTACCTTATAACGATTATTGGCCGTCATTGAAACTGAATATGCTGACTCGGTTTGTCCAATCAGTTGAATTCTCTCACTTGGGTAATAATCAAAATAACCCGTTAACTCGATCCCGGGACGAGAAATATCACTAGTTGTGATCTTCTTTTTATCTAAAAGTTCCTCACCACTATAAACTTTTAACTCATTATCCTTAACTAAATCAGCTACTGTAACAAAATTTGACATAATCAACCCTCACAAATCGTCTTTTTTTCATTCTATCATTTTATTGATATTAAAAAAACGCGTCTTAGACGCGTCTTTTAAAATTGTTCATGGTATAGCTATTTATAATTGAATTACAAATGGCCAAAATTACGGCTACCAACAAGGCAGCTCCGAAACTACTAAAGTAAAAGCTATTCGAACCCAAGATAGCTGAAGTCAACTCCAAAGTGATCGCACTGATCACGAAAGAGAATAACCCAAACGTTATAAACGTTATTGGGAATGAAATAACATGTAGGATTGGCTTAACAGTCCAGTTTAACAAAACTAAAACAAAACTAGCCAAAATTGCCGTTGCTAAACTGTCAACTCTGAACATGTTTGGTAATAGACGCGCTATTGCTAGAAATAACAGCGTATGAATGGCCACTTTAATTAATAATTTCATTTTTTGCTTTTGTTCAACTCCTTAGTCGAATCTCTTCTATGGTGACGTTTATGGTAGCTTGTTTCTTGCACATTGCGTTTCTCAGGCATCAAGAAGACACAGGTTATGTAAACAAGTATTGATAAGAAATAACTGAATGGTGTTATAAAAATAAATCCCAATCTAATCCAAGTGGAATCAATTCCAAAATGCTCACCAATACCACCGCATACACCAGCAAGAAAACGATCATCACTTGATCTAGTAATTCTTTCCTTCAATAAATTTCACCTCAACTTGTTTCCAAAATATACAACATAGTTGTGTAAAATTCAAACTACATCTTTTTATTGGATCTCTTATTATTAAGTTCCACTACGTGACCACTATTTAAGTAAACGACCCACTCACAGATATTAGTTGCATAATCACCGACACGTTCAAGATAACTGGCAACTAACATGTAAGACGTACCGCTCAATACATTGTCGGACTTCTTTTGCATATCTTCAATACACAATTTACTGATTGCATGGCTCTTTTGGTCAATTTTAATATCACGATGTGAAACTTCACGAGCCAGATCTTCATCCTTTTTTAGGTAGGCCTCTAGTGAGTCTTCGACGATACTTGTACTTAATTCACCCATTTCAGCAATCAATTTTTCAATTTCTGGAATTCTGTGCTCACCTTTAACACGGATAGTCTCTTGCGCAATACTTACCGCATGATCGCCAATTCTTTCCAAATCTGAACTGGCCTTTAAAACAGTCACGATCATTCTTAAGTCAGATGTAACTGGTTGTTGTAGAGCAATCATTTCAAAAGAATCTTTTTCAAGATCCATCTCTCTGACATTGATGAAATGATCTTTTAAAAGTACATCCTTTGCCAATTCTTTATCGTGATCAATGTATCCTTTAACGGATTTCATAATAGCCTCACTGGCCATCATTCCCATCTCTGAGAATCTTAAATGTAAATTACTGAGTTCTTCCTCGAACGTACTACGCATGAATTCTGCCCCCTATCCGAATTTTCCGGAAATATAATCTTCTGTTTGTTTTTGTTGTGGATTCAAGAAAATGTTTTTTGTTTTATCAAATTCAATTAATTCTCCATTCAAGAAGAATGCCGTTTGATCAGAAATTCTTGAAGCCTGTTGCATGTTATGAGTTACGGTAATAATTGTATAATCATCACGTAATTCAAGTAAAGTATTTTCGACTTTTGCGGAAGAAATTGGATCTAGGGCTGAAGTTGGCTCATCTAACAAAATAATATCAGGCTTAACTGCTAAAACTCTAGCAATACAAACTCTCTGTTGTTGTCCACCTGATAATGACAAGGCACTCTGATGTAACTTATCTTTTACATCATCCCAGACAGCTGCTTTTTGTAAGCTTGTTTCTACGGCTTCATCAAGAACTGACTTGTCCTTGACTCCGGCCAATCTCAAACCATAAATCACATTATCATATACGGAAAATGGAAATGGATTAGGTTGTTGAAAAACCATTCCCACCTGTTTCCTTAATTCTACCGTATCAACGTTTGGTGCGTAAATATTTTTGCCATTTAAACAAATTGTTCCTGTGATAGTTACACTTGGGATCAGATCGTTCATTCGGTTTAAGCAACGTAAATATGTTGACTTACCACAACCTGATGGTCCAATTAAGGCCGTGATCTCATGTTCATTGAAATCAAGGTTGATCCCTTTTAGGGCTTCTTTTTTTCCATAAAATAAATGAACATCTGATGATGTCAAAATTTTTTTCTTTTCAGCCAAAGTTTTTCTCCTATCCAAAATGTCCAGAAACATAATCTTCAGTGGTCTTAATTTTTGGACGTGTAAAGATTTTTCTTGTTTCATTAAATTCTACCGCATGTCCCATGTGGAAGAAGGCTGTATAATCACTAATTCTGGCAGCTTGCTGCATATTATGAGTAACAATAATAATAGTAAAACTGTCTTTTAAACTTAGCATAGTTTCCTCCACGTTAGAAGTAGAAATAGGGTCCAGTGCACTAGCCGGTTCGTCCATTAACAAAATATCCGGTTTCATTGCGATAGCACGAGCGATACAGAGACGTTGTTGTTGACCACCCGATAATGCCAAAGCACTTTTATGCAAATCATCCTTGACTTGTTCCCACAATGATGCTTGTTTGAGTGTCGTTTCAACAATTTCATCTAATTTATCTTTGTCGTGCAGGCCATGACGTTTCAGTGCAAAAGTTATGTTGTCATAGATCGACTTTGAGAACGGGTTAGGACGTTGGAAAACCATTCCAATATGCTTTCTAGTTTCATAAATATCAACATCATTCTTGTTGATATCCAATCCACGATACATAATTTTACCTTTAACACTGGCCCCAGGAACATTGTCGTTCATTCGATTTAGTGAACGCAAGAAAGTTGACTTGCCAGATCCAGATGCGCCGATGAGAGAAGTAATTTTGTAGCGTTCAAACTGTAATGAGGCTTTATGCATAGCTTCTTTTTCGCCATAGAAAACTTGTAGATCTTTAGTTTCCATAGCAATTTCATGTTCTTTTTCATCTAAATGATAGATGTATTGATCTTGTTCATCAGCCATAAATTACTATTCTCCTGTCATTTTCTTATAAACTAAATTACCAATGTATCTTGATAGTAAATTAAAAATCAAAACAGCAATGATCAAAACAGCTGACGCTCCAGCAGAAACTTGAACTGCATCGGGGATCAAACCTTCTGAGTTAACTTTCCAAATATGTACTGCCAATGTTTCAGCAGGACGCATCAGATTCAATGGACTTGTAATACTAAAGATATTCCAATTTGTAAAATCTAGTGGTGGAGCACTTTGACCGGCCGTATATATCAAAGCAGCGGCTTCACCGAAGACTCTACCAGCACCAATGATCATCCCGGTAATAATACCAGGCAAACCATCTGGAATAATAACGTGGATAACTGTTTCCCATTTCGACAATCCTAAAGCCAATCCGGCCTCACGTTGTGATTGAGATACAGATTTCAAAGAGTCCTCAACATTTCTAGTTAAAATTGGCAAATTAAAGACAGTCAATGTCAAAGCACCGGAAATAATTGAAAATCCAAATTTGAAACTAATAACGAAGATCAAGAATCCAAACAAACCAACAACGATTGATGGCAATGAACTTAAAACTTCGATTGAAATTCTAATAAGTTCAACTAATTTATTTTTGCCAGCATATTCTGACAAGAAAATACCTGCTGATATAGCGATAGGAATCGAAATAATCATTGAAAGGATCAATAAGAAAAACGAATTGAAAAGTTGGATACCAATTCCACTTCCAGCTTGAAATGCCTTCGACCCTGATGTTAGAAAGTGCCAGTTAACGTAACGAAGACCGCTTCCCAAAATATAAATTAATAGTCCAGCTAGGATCAAAACAATTATCCCAGACATTATATAAATAACACCTGTAGCAATTTTATCTTTAACTTTTTCATTAAACACTAGAACTCACCTCGCTTAGCAATCAATCTTATTACGAAGTTGAATAACAGTGACATGAGCAACAATAGTAATGCCAATGACCAAAGTGCATCGTTTGGCGTTGAACCCATGATCGTATTACCCATATTCATCGTCAATACAGAAGTTAAAGTCGACGATGGTGATACTAAGTTTTGTGGTAAGAGCATCGCGTTACCAATAACCATTTGTACGGCCAAGGCTTCACCAAAAGCACGTGACATCCCAAAAACAACTGCTGTTAATAATCCTGGTGAAGCAGCTCTTAAAATAACCTTATGAATCGTTTGCCAACGTGTTGCCCCTAAAGCTAATGAAGCCTCACGATAGTATTCTGGGACGGCTTTTAATGCGTCAACTGACATAGAAGTGATTGTTGGCAAGATCATAACAAATAGAACAAATGATCCAGCTAAAATACCAAAACCACTACCACCAGCAATACTTCTGACAAATGGCACGACAATTGTTAACCCGATAAATCCATAAACAACTGAAGGAATACCAACTAATAATTCAATTACCGGTTGCAAGATCTTACGACCTAATTTAGGTGATATTTCAGTCATAAAGATTGCTGCGGCAATTGCAAATGGTGTTCCGATCAACGCCGCAATCAAAGTAACTGCAAATGATCCGACAATCATAGGAGCTGCACCAACAATAGGATGACCAGCACTATCTAATTTATCAGGTGCCCAAACTGAATGTGTCAAGAAGTCGATTGGATTGACACCATCCTTAAAGAAGATAACTAGACCTCTCGATGCCACGAAGCCAATAATTGTAACCACCAAAATAACGATTACGGCTGTAAAACTAAATGAAATAATTTTACCTTTAGTTTCACGTTTTGCAGAGACAGACTTTTTGGTTAAACTTTCTCTAATTGGATCTTTCAATTTAATCTCCCTCCTTTGAAATTGGGGTTACGTCACCCTTATAATCTTTTTGATACTGCATGTTCCTAATTGGTACATATCCCAAAGCCTTAACGACTTTATTTTGTACATGGTCGGTCATAATGTAGTCCAAGAAACGTTTTGTCATACCTTTAGGTTGTCCTTTGGTATAAAGATGTTCATATGACCAAATTTTCCAAGTATTATTTTCAATATTTTTCATAGTTGGTTTAACTCCACCAACTTCTAGTGATTTAACTGTGTCATTTAAATAGGGCATAGCCAAATAACTAATAGAACCTTGAGTATTGTATACGATTTGACGAACCATACCGCTGGAATCCTGCTCTTGAGAACTTGCTGAAGGTGTTCCGTTCATAACATCATCTTCAAATGCTGAGCGAGTACCACTACCATTGGCACGATTAATGATTGTTATGGGCATGTCTTGTCCACCAACTTGTTTCCAGTTAGTAACTTCACCAGAGAAAATTTGTCTTAACTGTTTGATTGTTAAAGAATTTATTTTTACTCCCTTGTTGACAATGGGAACCATCCCTACCGCTGCTATACGATGGTCTACTAAATTCTTAGCATCAATATTCTTCTTTTGTTCAGCATATAAGTCAGAGTTCCCAATATCTACTGCACCTTGCTGAATTTGACTTAATCCAGTACCGGTACCTCCACCTTGTACGTTGATATATTCGTTAGGATTATTTTTCGTAAATTCTTCTCCCGCTAACTCCACTAACGGTTGTGCAGCAGAAGAACCTACGGCCGTAATTGTTTGTTGGCCATTACTCCCCTTGCAACCCGTCAATACTAGAATTGCCGAAAAAAATAATGTAAAAATAGCCACCAGTCTTTTTTTCAATATACTCACCTCTGTCTTTTACAATATTAATATAGGAATGTATATTTTTTGTATAAAAAGCATAATGAAGAATATAAAAAAAGCCATTCAATTAAATGAATGACTTAATTTTTATAATGGAATATTGACGATAAATTTAGTCCCTAATCCCTTATGAGATTCAACTCTGATATCACCGTCAAGTGTATTCAATGTCTCTTTGACAATTGCTAATCCTAAACCAGTTCCACCAGTTTCAAGGCTGCGTGAACGGTCGATTCGATAAAATCTTTCAAAGATCCTATCCTGTTCAGATTCAGCAATTCCAATACCAGAATCTTCAACACTAAATTGAATACGATTCTCAATTTCATCATGACTGAAGCTTATTTTAATATCACCATTCTCTTTATTATAGGAAACAGCATTTTTAACCAGGTTGCCAACTATCAAATTGAATTTATCTTTATTGATAGTTATCTCGGAATTGCCAGCAAATTCAGTTTTAACATTTAGATGATGTCTAGAAATTCTTTGTGACAGATGTTCAATGATTTTTTCGATATCATTTTTGGCATCAATCGCCTCAGCTTGATCATCATCTTTTTGAACTTTAGATAACGAAAGAATATCTTGGATCAATTCAGTTAAACGTGTACTTTCTTCATTGATAATATTTAAAAAGTGATCTAGTTTTTCTGGATCATCTTTAGCGCCATTTAATAGTGTCTCTGAGAAACCGGAAATAGAAGTAATAGGCGTCTTCAATTCATGACTGACATTATTAACAAAGTCCACTTGCATACGATCCATCTTGCGACTTTCGGTCAGGTCATATAATAACACTAAGATCTGTTGGTCAAAGTCTTCTCGTGAATGAACTAAACGAATTACATTAGCTTCGACGTACTTTTGCGAGTTACCGATCAACTCTAATTCCTTATGATGATTTTTATTCTTACGCAAAGTGTGTTCGATCATTCGACTCAATCCGTAAGTTTTAACATCTTCAATAAAGGGATGAATATCATTTGAAATATTCACGTCCAATAAAGCGGACATAGCCTGGTTATGCATCAAAACTTCTCCTTGAGAATTCAATAACATAACACCAATTGGCAAATGTCCAACCAAACTCTTGAAGCGGCGTTCACGTAAACGCGCATTATCACGTAATTCGTTGATATCCATACTGATTTCATTGGTCTGTTCAACCAAATCATATAATTCATCATCTGGTGAAAGAATAATTGATGCCATATCTTTATTCTTTCTTACACGACGAAGATTCTCAGTAACATTTTTGATATCTGTACTTAGCTTTTGCTTACGTTTGTAGTAGAACAAAACAATTGAATTAATAAAAATAAAGTAAACTAAGGCAACTAAGATATAAGTCGATGTATTTTGACTCCATAAACGGTTATATTCTTTTACTACAACGTTTTTATTGGAGTCGCTGATATAATACATCGTTCTGGTACCAAAGGTCTTATCCGTTAAATAATTTTGACTAGGAGAAAGACCACCTTTATGGATCAAATCATAAACTCTTTTCTCCATTGCCGTATTTCTCTTATCCGCATCAACATGAGTTAAACCAGATACCTTGGCCGCCTGTGCAGCAGTATGGTTCTTCTTTAATTCCTTATATGAAACAGTTTCATCATAAAAGGTATTATGTTGTGAACTCCCCAGAGTGCTGTCCGCAAATGCAGACAAGATAATAAATATCACTATGGAAACAATTACCGCAATGATAGGCCCTAATTTTTTCCTCATACATCACACCTCTAAAATATAACCGAAACCGTGCACGGTTTTTATTATTTGTGGATCTTTCGTATCTTTTTCAATTTTATCACGAAGATGACTGATTTGGATATCCACCATTCGCAATTGCGAATCAGAGTTGACACCCCAGACATTATCAAAAATCTGTTCTCGAGATACGACTATCCCGGTATTCTTTAATAAGAAGTCCATTAATTCATACTCTTTACGGGTCAATGAAATTTCCGTATCGTCAATAATAATACTTTTCATTGCACGATTAAGATGAAAATTTATTTTCTTATCACCGTCCACCTTAGATGTTCGTCTGATAACAACTTCAACTCGAGCCAATAATTCTTTAATACTAAATGGTTTTGTAATGTAGTCATCGGCTCCACTGATCAAACCATCGACCTTACTATCCTCGTTATCAACAGCCGTTAGAAAGATAACCGGTGTCAAATTACCGGTCGCACGCATTTTTTTTAAAACTCGAATACCGCTTAATTTAGGTAACATTTGATCCAGTAAAATAAGGTCAAAATATTCAGAATTGGCCATTTCTAGCGCCATCTTTCCATTTATGGCTCTTTTAACTTCATATCCTTGACCCTGCAAATTGTATTCTATCAACTCTAAAATAGACGGTTCATCATCAACAATTAAAATTCTCTTTGTCATTTTAATCTGAGCCTTCCCCTTGTAACTTCCACTGAAGATAGGCAAAAATAAATTGGTCTAAATCTCCATCCATTACTGCTTGCCCGTTACCAGTTTCATAATTGGAACGATGATCTTTAACCATTGTATACGGATGGAACACATAAGAGCGAATCTGTGAACCCCATCCAATATCCATCTGTTCACCTTTAATTTTGGCATTACGTTCAGCTTGCTCTTCTTGTTCTTTTTGGAATAATTTAGCCTTCAACATATTCATAGCTGTTTGACGATTTTGCAACTGCGATCTCTGAGCCTGAGAACTAACCACGATACCAGTTGGTATATGCGTGATTCTAACTGCGGAGGACGTTTTATTAATATGTTGACCACCAGCTCCAGATGACCTAAAAACGTCTACTCTTAAATCATCGTCATTTATTTCTAAATTAATACTTTCATCCAATTCCGGCATAACATCAACTGATGCAAATGATGTATGCCTCCTACCGGCTGAATCAAATGGAGAAATTCTAACTAAACGATGTACGCCACGTTCAGAACGCAATAATCCATAAACGTTTCGACCCTTGATCATCATCGAAACACTTTTGATTCCTGCGTCATCACCTGGCTGATAATCTTCTATTTCAACTGAAAAATCATGTTGTTCGGCCCATCTTTGATACATTCTTAAGAGCATTGTGCCCCAATCTTGGGACTCCTTGCCACCAGCACCTGGATGGATCTCCAAAATAGCGTTATGGGAATCATAAGGTTCAGATAACAGCATAGTCAATTCATATGATTGCAACTGTTTCTCTAAAGAATCAGTATCTTCTTCCAACTGATTCAAAAGTTCATTTTCAGTATCCACCTGATAAAGTTGTTCCAAAATTTTAATATCTTCTAAATTTTCAGACATAGACTTGAAACTATCAAATTTATCCTTTAAATCATTAGTTTCATCAATTAACAATTGTGCTTTATCATGATCATCCCAAAAACCAGGTGCTGTCATTCTGGATTCATTTTCAGCAATACTTTCTTCAAGATTATCTAGGTCAAAGAGACCCCCTGAACTGGGATACTTTCTCTTCAATATCGTTTATTTTGGATTTTATTTCTCCAAATTCCATCTTGTCACCTTTACAAAAAATGCAGGCACTAGGCCTGCATTTTATCTTTCCATATTTTGTCTAATTTCGGCCTTCATAAATAGTCTAGTTACATCGTATTCAATATCTGAAACCATTTCTTCAAACATACGGTAACCTTCTTCTTGGTACTCAACTAAAGGATTCAACTGACCATAACCACGTAGACCTATCGATTGACGTAATTGATCCATTGCGTCGATATGATCTGTCCAGTGTTCATCAACAACTCTTAAAATAACAACCTTTTCAAATTCTAGCATTTGAGCAGGATCGCCAAGTTGCTCCTTTTTATCCTCATAATTCTTGTTAACAAAATCCATCAAGAATTTACTAATCTCTTCAGGGGTCTTCAATTGAAGGTCAACGACACTCATTTGTTCATCACTAACTAATGTTGATTTAGCGAAATCAGCAATAGCATCTAATTCCCAATTTTCTTCTTTGCCTTGAGTATGAACATCAACCTGAGCCTTGATAGTACGTTCGATCATTGGTAGTAATACCTTATCGAGGTCCTTATCTTCTGTGATAACGTCCATTCTTTCTTTATAGATAACTTCACGTTGTTCACGCATAACATCATCATATTGCAAAGTATTCTTACGTGTATCGTAGTTGTTACCTTCAACACGTTTTTGAGCTGATTCAACCTGCTTCGTCATCATACGACTTTTGATAACAACATCGTCATCCTCCATCCTCAATGCTTTAAGGACACGCTTGATTCTTTCAGAACCAAAACGTTTCATCAAATCATCTTCAAGTGACATGTAAAACTGTGTAACACCAGGATCACCTTGACGACCGGATCTACCACGAAGTTGATTATCAATACGACGAGACTCATGACGTTCTGTACCAAGAACAGCCAATCCGCCGACTTCTTTAACACCAGGTCCTAATTTAATATCGGTACCACGACCAGCCATATTAGTAGCAATTGTTACGGCACCACGTTGACCGGCATTCATAACGATTTCAGCTTCTTTAGCATGGTTCTTAGCATTTAAGACAGCATGGGGAATACCCTCTTTGTTAAGCAACTCTGAAAGGTATTCTGAAGATTCAACCGCAACAGTACCAACTAGCATTGGTTGACCCTTTTCGTGACGTGCCTTGATATCTTTAACAACGGCTGCAAACTTACTCTTCAATGTTGGGTAAAGAACATCATCTTTATCATCACGAATAACTGGTTTGTTTGTTGGAATTGAAATAACTTCCATGTTATAGATTTCTCTAAATTCTTCAGCTTCTGTCTTAGCGGTACCTGTCATACCTGATAATTTATCATACATACGGAAAAAGTTTTGATAAGTGATGTTAGCCATTGTCTTAGTTTCATCTTGAATTTCAACACCCTCTTTGGCTTCAATAGCCTGGTGCAATCCATCTGAATAACGACGACCATCCATAACACGACCAGTAAATTGGTCAACGATCTTAACTTCACCTTCTTGATCCACATAATCAATATCCAAACTCATAATAAAGTTGGCACGTAAAGCTTGATCTAAATGGTGATTCAAGACGGTATTCTCAATATCGTAAAGGTTATCAAGGCCAAAATAATCTTCGGCTTTTCTAATACCAGTTTCAGTTAAACTAATTGACTTTGTAGGCCAGTCGATCTTGTAATCGTCCTCGGCCAAAGTTTTAGCAAAACGGTCTGCCCGAACATACATAGCAGTTGACTTTTCAGCAGCTCCAGAAATGATCAAAGGTGTTCTAGCCTCATCGATCAAAATGGAGTCAACTTCATCGACAATTGCATAATGGAGTGGACGTTGAACCATTTGTTCTTTGTAAACAACCATGTTGTCACGCAAATAATCGAATCCTAATTCACTGTTAGTTGAATAAGTAATATCACAATTATAAGCTTCACGTTTTTCTTCAGAATCCATACTGTTAAGGTTCAAACCAACAGTTAGACCCATCCATTTATATAATTCACCCATCTCTTTAGCATCACGAGATGAAAGGTATTCATTAACTGTAACGACGTGAACACCTTGGCCCTCTAGGGCATTTAAGTATACTGGCAATGTAGCTGTTAAGGTTTTACCTTCACCAGTTTTCATTTCAGCAATATTACCTTGATGTAAAGTAATACCACCAATAATTTGTACTCTAAATGGGTAAAGGCCTAATACTCTCTTAGCACCTTCACGAACGGCGGCAAAGGCTTCTGGCAAAATGTCATCCAATGTTTCGCCCTTTGTCAGTCTTTCTTTCAATTCAGGAGTCTTAGCTTGAAGTTGTTCGTCAGTAAGTTCACTAAATGCATCAGCAAAACTTTCGACTTTATCGGCAATCTTGCCCATTTTTTTAACTTCTCTTTTATCGCTTTCGACCCATTTTCTTAATGGATTTGCCATACTTATATATCTCTCCTAAAAGTTATAAACATATTCTTTATAGTAGCATTTTTTTTTATAGTTTTAAACTTAATCTTAATTCAAATGATAACACAGCTTTCCAGATTAATAATGATACACCATTTAGAAAACATTTGCTAAATTTTACTTTGACATCAGTACACAAAAAAAGTCCCTCAATCATGAGGGACTAATTAAAAATTATTCGTTTGTTTCAATCAAACCATATTTACCGTCATTACGTTTATAAACGATACTTGCGCCATTTGTTTCTGCATCTTCAAAGATGAAGAATTCATGTCCAAGCATTTCCATTTGTAGAACAGCTTCTTCGGCATCCATTGGCTTCAATGATAGACGCTTTGTTCTAACAATTTCTGATTCGTCTTCTTTTGTGTCCTCAGGTGAAACATCATCTAAAGGAATATCCTTGATGCTACCTGATTCACGTCCCTTACGATTTACACGTGTCTTGAACTTCTTGATTTGTCTCTCAAGTTTGTCAGTTACCAAATCAATACCAGCATACATATCATCATTGATTTCCTCGGCTCTCAATGTGATATATGGTAGCGGAATTGTTACCTCAACCTTTGTTCCCTTTGAAGGGTATGTCTTCAAGTTAACATGAGCAATAGGTGTGCTCCCATCACTGAAATACTTTTCCATCTTGGATAATCTTTTTTCAACATATTCACGCATTGCTGAAGTTACTTCAATATTTTCGCCACGTACATTAATTGTTAACATAAAAATCTCTCCTTCCGATGAGTAGGAAATATTAGAGTCTTGATCAACTCTTCTATTCAATTATATAATTCTATCGGCAAAGTGACAACGTTTTCACTATCTAGATAATGAAAAAGTATAAATATCATCCAAACCGATTGTCTTTAAAGCCGTTTTAGCATGTAAAATCGTCCGTCCGGTCGTATAAATATCATCAACGATCAAAACCTTGGTCTGACTTGGATAAACCTGATCATTAATACAACTGAAAGTTTGCGGAGTTTTCAGCCGCTCGTCTCGATTTTTTTGAGCCTGTGGTTTGTCTGCATCGATTTTCAATAACAAAGGTGTAAGATCAAAAACTTTATGATACATTTCCCAAACTGGATCAAATCCACGTGCATTTTGATGACCTTTACTTGCAGGAATATATGTAATTAAATCGAATTTATGACTTTGACTCCAAATTAGTAAGTCTTTTAAAAACAGATCTGCTAATAAAATATCACCATACCGTTTATACTGTTTAAAATAATTGTGTATGAACTGATTATACCCAAACAATGCCTGATGACAATTAATAATGTTATATTTCTCCTCCCAAAAACGACAATCCACACAAATTGTCCTAATTTCAGGCTTAAAGCATCGTGAACATCCCTTATCCGCACTCAGATTTAGCAACTGACCACGACAAAATGAACAGATATTATCTTGCTGTATTGGCGCTAAACTGAATATTTCTTTAATGGTCAAATTATACGAAAAATAATTTCCGCAATATAAACAGCAATTAGACATTTTTTGCGCACCAATTTAAATATTTTATTTCGGCACAGGCCATTTTAATTTGAATATTATAGTTTTGATAATAAAAATGTACTTCATCATCATACGTATCGGCAGCCCTACCTGCTCGTCCAGCAATTTGAATCAAAGATGTTTTAGAAAATTCTTGTGAATCGGCATCAATGACAATGACTGTTACATTTTTGAAGGTAACCCCACGCTCCAAAATAGTCGTAGTCAAAATGGCCTGCACTTGATTTTTACGAAATAATTGGACTTTTTTCAAACGATCGGGATCTTTTGAACTAACACTGATAAGCTTCAATTTTGGAAATCGTTGTTGGAGCTTCTTTTCAAAATCTTTCATTTGTGGAATATTGGGAAAAAATAACATAAACCGTTGATTATCGTTCAACAATTTTTTTATTGTGAATTTAACCCTTGGATTTATTTTCAAAAAATTCGTTGCCTTATATAATAGATGACACTTTGGCTCTGGTAGAGGGTGTCCATGAAATCTTTGATATAATTTAGATATACCTAATTGTCCAGCAGTGACTTTTTCAAGTAATTCTTTTGGTGGCGTCGCTGAAAGATAGTATGTATTGCCAATTTCTTTGACTGATTTGTCGATAGCACGTTCTAACATTATGTTACCAGCCAAAGGATATGAATCTACTTCGTCAACAATCAAAACATCGAAAGCTTTTTCAAAGCGGACCAACTGATGTGTGGTAGCTATCACTATTTGAGTTGCCATGTAGGGTTGTTCACTTTTACCATGAAACAATCCGATAGTTGTTTTAGGAAAGGCATCACTAATTCTGGGAAATAGTTCGATACAAACATCCACTCTAGGTGAACAAAAGGCGACTCTTTTACCTGAACTAATTATTTCTGACAGTAAGGGAAAAGTCATTTCAGTTTTTCCAGCTCCGGTAACTGCCCAAATTAAATGATCTATTTGATTATAAAATGCCTCAATAAGCTCCTTAGAGACCTTTTGCTGTGATTGAGTTAATGTACCATTCCATGTCATTGGCCTTTTCTGAAAGCCAAAATTCAACCTTGTAGAGCTTATTAACAGCTGATCAGTGGTATTGATCTTGCCCATATTTAGACAACTGCGACAATATGACCCATTATTATTATTGATCCTCATCAAACAACGGCTACAAAATAACTGTTGTTGCTTTTCAAAAGTAGCCGGAACAATCGTCGATCCTAACTCTAACAATTGCCCAACAATTTCTGGGTTCAAAGTTTTCAAATCTAAAATACGTCCGCCTAAAAATTCATTTAAATTATTCATAAATAAAATTACGTAAAGGAAATGATGGTTTTGCAAAATTATCGTACGATCGCCACAAGTGGCAGTTTTGAAAAAGATATCAAAAAATCACGTTTTATAGCTCACTTAGCTCAAACAAATTCCGAAGACGAAGCAAAAGAATTTATTCATAAAATACGTGAACAAGAAAATAGTGCAACTCATAACTGTACGGCCTTTATAGTTTTAGAAAACGTGCAAATCGAACGCATGTCAGATGACGGTGAACCTAGTGGGACAGCTGGATCACCAATTCTAAATGTCCTCCAGCAAAATGATCTGCAAAATGTTACTGCCGTGGTAACTAGATACTTCGGCGGAATCAAATTGGGTGCTGGCGGACTGATAAGAGCTTACTCGTCAACGACCGCTGACGCTATCAAAGAAATCGGACTAGTGGAAAATAGGATTCAACAAGGTTATCTGCTCTCCATTCCCTATAATCTCTACGACAAATTTGAAAATTATTCAAAAAATGAAAAAATCACGTTGGAAGATAAGAACTTTTCTACCGACGTGAAATGTAATGTTTTCTTAGATTTAACTGAACAAGATACTTTGATTCAAGATATAAAGGATCAATTTCAAAATCAAATTACATTTGAAAAGACAGATACTGAATTCAAACAGGTACCAATAAAGGACTAAGCCTAGGCTTAGTCCTTTTTTTCTAATCGTTTAACAAACTTTTGAATGGCATGTAACAGAGGTTGTCGATTATCTCCAATAAGTCCGATCGATTCAACAAATAGTTCCAATCCTATCAGAACACCTATCGTCAGCAAAACACTTCCCCATAAGGTTGATAGAGGATATAGCAATGAAATAAAGGCAAATACCAATGCTAAACCATAGATAACTAGAACTGTCTGACGATGCGACAAACCTAATTGCATCAATCTATGATGCAAATGATGTTTATCAGCCTGTGTGATCGGCTTCTTATTCAAGAATCTTCTCAACATTGCGTAAACTGTATCTGTAATCGGAACCCCTAGGATAACAACTGGAATAAGCATTGTAATGAAAGTTACATTCTTCAGACCTTTGAGTGAGAAAACTGCGATCATAAATCCAATAAACAGCGCTCCGGTATCTCCTAAAAAGATACTTGCCGGATGGAAATTATGCGGCAGAAATCCTAATAGTGATGCTACCATGGCAAAAACCCAAATTGAAACATAGACATTAGTCATGTTCAAGAAGAAATAGCCCACGATTCCCATCGTAAACAAAGCAATTATTGAAACTCCGGTTGCCAAACCGTCAAGCCCATCAATCAAATTAACAGCATTAGTAATGGCTAAAATCCAAATGATGGTAATCGGGAAACTCCACCAACCTAATTTAAAGGCTCCAAAAATTGGTAGAACGACCTCATTCATCTTGATTCCTGCTAAGAAATAGATAACTAATGAAGCTACAAAGATCCCACCCATTTTAGCCTTGGGAGAAAGCTCTCTAATATCGTCAATGATCCCTGTCAAAATAATAATACATTCAGCCAAAAAAACACTGAATAGCTCATGACTAGGAAACTGATTTCGTAACAATACAAACGTGGAGAACGTAAAGGCTATAAAAATAGCCAACCCGCCCATCGTTGGCATTGGCTTTTTGTTTACTCGACGTGCATTAGGGTTGTCAACAGCCCCTAAAATATAAGCAAGTTTAACAACAAAGGGTGTTATTGCAGCAGACAATATCATCGTCAAAAATAATTTTACTATTACACTAAACATACTTGGTATACCCTGAAACTCACTTTCTAATTAATATTTCAATTATACAATACCCATTTATGGTATTTAAATACCCAACTGCCATTGTAACAAAAAAAGGACTGTAACAAACGTTACAGACCCCCTAATTATTTCGCTAACTCAACTTTTCTAACCTCTCGAACAACCGTGACCTTAATATGGCCAGGATATTCAAGGTTATCCTCAATTTCATTTTTTATATCTCGAGATAAAATTGCCGCTTGATCATCTGAAATTTCTTCAGGTTTAACCATGATTCTAATTTCATGACCGGCTTGAATAGCATAACTGTGATCAACACCATCATGCTTGTCGGCAATATTCTCAAGTTTTTCAAGACGATGGATATAGTTTTCCATAGATTCTGATCTTGCCCCTGGACGTGCAGCCGAAATAGCATCAGCTGCAGCCACAATCGTTGCAATAAGAGAAGTTGGCTCTACATCCCCGTGATGAGAAGCAATCGTATTAATGACTACTTCTGGTTCTTTATATTTAGTTGCGATATCAACACCTATTTCTACGTGTGATCCATCAACTTCACGATCAATAGCTTTACCTATATCGTGTAATAAACCTGCTCGTTTTGCTAACATAACATCTTCACCCAATTCGGCAGCCATTACGGCGGATAATTTTGCTACCTCAATTGAATGACTCAAAACATTTTGACCATAACTCGTTCTGTACTTCATACGTCCGATTATCTTGATTAAATCAGGATTGATCGAATTGATACCCAAACTATAAATAGTTTGCTCACCAACTTCTCGAATATGATCGTCCATCTCACGACGAGATTTATCAACGATTTCTTCAATTCGAGCTGGATGAATACGACCATCTTCGATTAATTTTTCAAGTGCCATACGTGCAATTTCACGTCTAATTGGATCAAATCCACTCAAAGCCACAGCCTCAGGTGTATCATCAATAATCAAATCTACCCCGGTAAGAGCTTCGATCGTTCTGATATTTCTACCTTCACGACCAATAATTCTTCCCTTCATATCCTCATTAGGCAGAGTTACAGTCGTAACGGTCGACTCTGAAACTGTATCTGCAGCACTTCTTTGGATGGCGGCAACGATCAACGCTTTGGCATCCTTGTCAGCGTGTTGTCGTGCCTGAACGTCACTTTCTTTGATCTTTTCAGCACGTTCATGTGATAATTCTTGATTCAAATTATCTAAGATAATCTTTCGAGCTTGTTCACGAGTTAAATTACTTACTCTTGTTAATTCCGCCTTTTGTTCATCAAGAGTATCAGTCAATTGTTTATTCTTTTCATCAAGTTTGTGTTGTCGAGCTGTAATATTGTTTTCGTTACTTTCAATATTCTCTTCTCTTTTTTCAAGAGATTGATCTTTACGATCTAAAATATCTTGTCTTTCAAGAGCACGATTTTCTTGTTTTTGAATGTCTTGACGACGTTCTTTCAACTCGTCTTCTTGTTGTTCTCGATACTTATGAATATCGTCTTTTGCTTCAAGTAAAGTCTCTTTTTTCAAAGATTTAGCGGCTTTATGAGCATCGGAAACAATATCTTCAGCAGTTTTTCTAGCTTGTGAAAGTTTTTTTTCATAGGAGTCCTTACAAAAAGCATATCCGAAGAATACCCCTACAATTAATGTTATCAATGCGAAAGAGAAGGTTATGATAGCACCATGCATGCCATCACCTCCAATTTTAATAGTACATAATTGTTTGTAAACAAAGAACTGTTACATTATTTTTACATACAACACTATATTATAGAATAAATAATTCCTGTCAATCAAATAAAATTAAAAAAGAGACCTATTTGGTCTCTTTTTCTTCTGGTTTAGTTACTTTATCGCTATCAACATCCAATTTTAAATCTGTTGTATCGGCCTTCTTATCAGCTGTTTTGACAGTTGACTTATCGTCAGATTTTTCGTCTTTTTTATCAGATTTTTTATCTTCATCAGACTTTCCATCCATATTGTAGGCGTCACGAACTCTTTTACGGATCTCTGCCATCTTCTCAGGATTATCAGCAAGAAACTTCTTAGCATTCTCACGTCCTTGACCAATTCGTTCGTCTTTATATGAGTACCAAGAGCCACTCTTATTAACGATATCCTTTTCAACGGCCATATCAACTAATTCACCTGTTTGTGAAATACCATGTCCGTACATAATATCAACAAGCGCAACCTTGAATGGAGGTGCAACCTTATTCTTTACGACCTTAATTTTGGTACGGTTACCAATTACATCGGAACCGTCTTTAATTTGCTCAGAGCGTCTTACTTCGAGTCTGACAGTCGAATAGAACTTCAATGCACGACCACCAGGAGTTGTTTCAGGATTACCAAACATAACTCCGACTTTTTCACGGATCTGATTAATAAATAATGCGATAGTTTTAGTCTTATTAATTGTTCCAGATAACTTACGCAAAGCTTGTGACATCAAACGGGCTTGCAAACCAACGTGAGCATCACCCATATCACCATCAATTTCAGCACGAGGTACTAAAGCAGCAACGGAGTCGACTACAACGATATCAACTGCACCACTGGATACCAAGGCATCAGCAATTTCCAAGCCTTGTTCACCAGTATCTGGTTGTGACAATAGTAAATCATCAATATTAACACCCAAAGCAGTGGCATATGTTGGGTCCATCGCATTTTCAGCATCAATATAAGCAGCAGTCCCACCTTGCTTTTGTACTTCAGCAACAGCGTGTAACGCTACAGTAGTTTTACCAGAACTTTCAGGTCCATATATTTCTACGATTCTACCACGTGGAAATCCACCAACACCTAGAGCGTTGTCTAGGGCTAGAGAACCTGAGGAAATGGTTTGGATCTGCATATCCAAATCATCACCCATGCGCATGATTGCACCCTTACCAAAATCCTTTTCGATTTTCTTTAGGGCTTTATCAAGCGCCTTTTGTCTTTCATCATTAGCCAAATTGTTTTCCTCCTAATGCATTCATCACTAGATATATTATTAGTAATTTAAATAAAAAGCAAGAAAAAAGCGAACAAATGTTTGTTCGGTTAAATAATTTCTTCGACGAGGGCAAAAGCAGCGAGTGTTGACTTCAAGCGGATCGAATTACGATCTCCACTGAAGTGAAATTCTTTAACTTCTAATTTATTATTTGATTGATTAAAAGCTCCGATAAAGACTGTACCAACGGGATTTCCTTCCAAAGCATCTGGGCCAGCGACACCAGTCAAACCAACACCAATATCAGCTCTAACAACTTTAGCAGATAATTGCGCCATAGCTTGAGCGACTGGTTCACTAACGACAGTATATTTCTCAATCAATTTAGGATCGATCCCCAAAAACTGTGACTTAACATCATCAGAGTACGTTACAAAACCACCACTGAATACTTGAGAAGCACCTGAAATTTGTGCCAAGGTTGACTGGAACATCCCAGAAGTTAAACTTTCGGCAGCTGTAATAGATAAGTGCTTTTCTTTTAACTTTGTAACGACGTTATGAGGCAAGTAATTCAATTTTTCTGGAACATAATCTTTAAATTCTACTTTATCAATTTCTTCTAATAATTCTTCAGTATTATCCATTGTCCTCACTTTTAAATTACGTTTTATTTTTTAAAAACATCCCTACTCTGAATAAAGTAATCAGCGCCAGAGTAAACAGTAAAGAATAAACAAATATATAGGAAAATCAATCCCATAGGGAATCCGAATGTTCCAAAGAATACATTGTGCAATAGTAAAAGAATGATGGCAATCATCTGTGTAGTTGTCTTGATCTTCCCAGGCATTTGAGCAGCCATAACTTTGCCACCCTCTTCAAGAACGATCATTCTTAAACCAGTAACCGCTAATTCTCGACAAACGATAATGGCAATTACCCAAGCTGGAGCCATTTTCATTTCTACCAAGAAAATAAATGCGGTCATAACTAGCATTTTATCTGCCAGTGTATCAGCAAACTTACCAAAATTGCTGACCAAGTGATACTTACGAGCAATTTTACCATCGGCCAAATCAGTTAATGATGCCAAAATAAATACCAAAGTAGCAATGAAATGATTCATTGGTATCAGTGTTCCAAATATGAACACGTCACCCCAATTAGCAAAATTGAACGCTAATAAGATAATAAAAACCGGTATCAAAATAATCCGTAACATTGTAAGTTTATTCGGTACATTCCAAACCATAAGATATTCCTCCATAAATTATACTGTGAAAAATTTAATTTCTATTTGACACTAGAAAAATCTCGCCATTTACAAATAAACAACGAGATTTTTGATGAAACTAACTATTACTTTTCAATATTGAAAGTCAAAGTCTTAACGATCGACTCATTACTGCCAACAGTTCCCAAGTTAACGCTCTTCCCGTCAATTGTGATCTTAGTATGGTTTATATTACCAGTTTGAATGGTAAACGAACCTGTGTCCGCTGAAATCTTAGTTGATTTCTTTTCATTTGCACTAAGTGCTTGTTGCCATGTCGTATTTGAACCTTCTTTAAATTCGATCCAAGCTTGGCCGCTCTTACCAGAAACAAAAACAGTAGTACCGTCTGAAGGTACATTTTTAATGTTATAAGTACCATCAGTACTTGATTCTTTAACACTAAGTGCTGTTGTTTTTTTAGCAGTTGTTTTCTTTGAAGAAGCCTTCTTCTTAGTAGATGTCTTCTTAGCTGATTTCTTAGTCGTAGATTTCTTTGAACTTTGCTCAGTATTGTCCTGTGGAATATTTACTTTAGATTCATTTTGACTCTTACTGATCATTCCATAGGCAATTACACCGATGATAACCAGAATAACAATTCCTACAACGATTTGTGGAATGTAGTTATTTAGTCTAGAGAAGATCGAACCCTTGTCTTCTTTTATGGCACGAGTACTGCCCTTTTCAGAACTTTGAACGGGTTCTTTAGGTTGTGAATCAGGAATTTCCGATTTGTATTCTTCAAGCAAATCATCACTTGAGATATCCACTGCATCTGAATATTGTTTAATAAAAGCTCGTACATAAAAATCTCCGGGCAAATGATCAAATTGTCCTTCTTCAATTGCAATTAAATATCTTTTTTGGATTTTTGTGACTTGTTGTAAGTCATCAATCGTATATCCTTTTTTAATTCTTGCGTTTCTTAATTTTTGGCCAATTTCGTCCATTATTTACCACCGATTAACTATTTTTATTATCTATAATATATCTTATTAGAGAAGTACTAGCAACGTTATAGCAGCCAGCCTCCTGCAAAATAAATTGTCTGTCCCGTTAAATAATTTGATTTCATATTGATCAAATAACCAACAAGATCAGCAATTTCATCCGGCTTAGCCAATCTATTGGCTGGGATCTCTTCACGAATACTTTCTAAATCTTCAACAGAGAATTCTTGATTCATTTTCGTGTCCACTGCGCCGGGCGCCACAACATTTACTGAAATGCCCAACGAAGCGACTTCTTTCGCATACGCATCAGCAAATGATGACATAGCACCCTTCACTGTGCTGTAAACAACTTCCATAGCAGAACCAACTTTTCCATAAATCGAACCAATGAAGACCACTCGTCCCGATTTAGACTCAGCTAATTTATCTTGAAGTTCTTTCAAGATCAAAATCGGTAATTTGATATGTATCTTCCACAAATTATCAATTTCTTCTTCCTCAAGATCTACAAGTAATTTGTAGTAGGTATTGCCTTGAGCAAAGACAATTGCATCAAGTGTAAAGACCTGCCTAGTTAAAACTGACACATGATCGTTAATCATATCGAATTTAACGGGAATAAATTCCTGTTTAGGATATTCTTCATTTAATTCTGCCAGCAACTTGCCGATCCGTTCTCGATTATTATTGTAATGCAGATAAAGCGACCAGCCCTTTTCTGCTAATTGTTTTGCGATACCTGTTCCAATATCGCCAGAACTTCCTAAAATCAATGCATGCATAATTATGTCCTATCAGGTAACAGATTGTAGTAGGTGTAATTATCTTTCTTTAATGAATCTTCAGCAATTTTTAGAACATCTTCACGCTTGATAGAATCGATCAAATGGATCAGCTCCAAATAATTGACATCATAGAAGTGAAGTTCGGCCATTTGGTTAGCTATGGCATCAGGTGAATTCTGAGCAAATAAATATGCCCCAATGGCATCACGCTTAATACGTTCAAACTTTTGGTCGTCAAGAACTTTATATAGTTGTTCATATGAAAGGTGTTTTTGTAAATATTGTTGAAATTTTTCGGGATAATTAGTTGACCCACTAATTATGATAAAGCAATAGTCATTTTCTGCAACCACATTATAAGAAAAACTATCATCAATTATTTCTTGATTTGTCAATTCTTGATAATTTATTGAAGATTCACCGACTAAGGTTTCCATGATCATATTCAATTCAAATTGTAATTTTACCAAATCATCATTACGTAATGGAGTATCAACTCTGATCCCAAAAGAAGAACGACCTTGACTGAGCTCCATCTTTTCAGAACCGCCTTCGCCGATTGGTACCATGGTCTTGGCTTCAGTTGCGGGTACACCCTCAAAAGTTTCAAATTTTGATTCAGAAACGATCGATTCAACTTTATCTGGATCAACATCCCCAACAATTACTATGTCCATATTACTTGGTCGATAGTTATTCTGATATGTTTCCAAAAGATTTCTATAATTTATTTTTTGTAGAGACTCACTGCTACCAGCAATATCCTCTGCAATTGGATCTCCAGGATAAAGTTGATTTAATATTCTCTGTTCCAAAACCCACTCAGGCATATCAAGATACATTTGAATCTCTTGATCAATGATGCCACGTTCGGAGGCTACATTCTCTTCAGTAAAATTGGGATGCTGAATCAAATCAAGTAATACCTTCAAATTATCATATGGATTGATCAATGTTTGAAATAGATAGGCCGTTTTAGTGTAACTAGTATAGGCATTAGAGTTAGCGCCATATTCAGCAAACTTTTCCGAAACATCATAACCCGGTTTTGCAAACAATTTATGTTCAATAAAGTGGGCAATTCCGGCTGGTAATTTCTTTTGATCAGGCAATAAAATGTCAACGGATCCAAAGTTTGCCATTGCCACACCATAAGTTTGATTATAACCAGGTAGATTGACTACTTCGATCTGATAGCCATTCTTAAGCTTTTTAGAAAATTTTTGTAATTTTTCTGCCATTCTAATCTCCAATCAATCTGTACTGGGCAATATCATGAATTCCTTGAGCAACCTTAATAATATGATCCTTATTTAATTTGTCCAATTCTTCCTGATAACGGTCGTCATTTAATAATGATTTAGGATAAATATTTTCCCAAATATTATGCATTATATAATACTGAATTGAGTCTGAACTTATCTTACGACGTGTTGAAAGAACCTTTTTAGCATGCTCGATCTGTGATTCACTAAATTGTCCCTTTTGAATAAAGTCGATTTGTTTTCCGATCAGTTCCATAGCCTGATCAACTGTTTTAGCATCGAGACCCGCTTGAATCGTCAATAAATGACTTAGTGGATGATATGAACTGGAAACTGAATAGGCCAAACTGTTCTTCTCACGCACTTGTAAGAATAATTGTGATTGATCATCTCCACCTAAAATTAGATTCATAGCTTGTGGTGCTAGATGACTGGAATCTGGATCAGTCTTCTCAGTCACATAGGCTAATGCCAAACGACTTTGATTAAGATGCTTGTGTTCTTCTTCGTTAAGCGGATGACCGACTAATTTATCAAAACTATCAAAAGTGATTTTACTATCATGACGTGCTTCTTTTAAAAACGCTGCCATAACACTATTATCCAAGGCCTTGGCAAATTCGTCCTCATCTATATCACCAACGACATTTATGATCACAGTATCTTCCTTGATAACTTTTTGATAATGATCATAAAGGTCCTGATTAGTTAATTTATTAAGATGAACCATATCTCCAAAAATGGGAACCTGCTTATTAGGATTATCACGGTGAATCAAACTCGATAGTTTCAACATACTAACGAGATCCTGATTGTCGTCGACTGATGCCAAATTGGACATTAAATTACGTTTCTCAGTTTCAAAAGAATCGTCTGAAAATTCATGATCATTCTTCAAATTTGGATCAAAGATAATTTTACTCAGCAGATCAATGTTTTCTTTTAATAGATCATCACTACTCAATAGAAACTTAGGATCAGCGAATTCAATACTAAAAGCCAAGTCATTGAGATTCATCAAACTTCTGGTATAAACGTTTATCTCTGAGCCGAATAGATCCATTTCACGATCATTTAACGTTCGAAAGCTTGGATAACTCCTAGTAGAATTTGACAAGACATTTGCCAGTAAACGTCTTTTTGTTGTCTCCTCCTTGTCCAGTGGACGTAAAAAATCGATTTGAACTTTAATTGTTCGGAATTTTTTAATAGGATCAATATTTAAAACTACATTTTTTGCAATTTCTTGTTTCACTTTTTCACCTGATTCTTCCTAATTACGTCTAGTTGTTCTGGTGTTAATAAAACTTTTCTAGGCTTACTGCCCTCTGATGATCCAACAATACCCTTTTCCTCCATCTGGTCAACCATACGTGCAGCACGATTATATCCAATTTGGAATCTACGTTGAAGCATTGAGACACTGGCCGATTGTTGCTTAACGATCAAGTCAACTGCATCATCCCAATGTTCATCATTTGGAGTATCACTGTCTTCACCTTTTTCTTCAATATCTGTTGGAATCATATCCTCGTCATACTCAGCCGATTGTTGTTCACTAACAAATTTAACAACATTTTCGACTTCTGACTCTGAAATATAAGCTCCTTGAATACGAACAGGTTTACTCTTACCAATCGGTTGAAACAGCATATCTCCTCGTCCTAACAACTTTTCAGCACCCACGGAATCTAAGATGGTTCTTGAATCAACTCCACTAGAAACGGCAAATGCCATTCTAGACGGAATATTGGCTTTAATCAAACCAGTAATAACATCAACAGATGGACGCTGTGTAGCAATAATAATATGCAAGCCCGCAGCACGAGCCATTTGGGCTAAACGAACGATTGCGGCTTCAACTTCATGTCCAGCTACCATCATTAAATCTGATAACTCGTCAACAATAACAACTATGAATGGAAGTTTTTCCATTTGTTTATCTTTATCAGCGGTTTTATTAAATTTATCTACATCATCGTTGTATTCACCGATATTACGATGGTTCGTATCAGCAAATAGTTTATAACGTCGTTCCATTTCTTTAACAGCCTTTTGTAGAGCCCCTGCTGCTCTTCTGGCATCAGTTACAACGGGTATCAATAGATGCGGTATACCGTTATATATATTCAATTCAACCATCTTGGGATCAATCAAAATAAGCTTAACTTCATTAGGCTTAGCCTTCATCAAAATACCAGTAATAATGGTATTTATGGCAACAGATTTACCACTACCGGTAGACCCAGCTATCAACAAATGGGGCATTTTTGTAATATTGGCTTCAATAATGTTACCAGAAACGTCTTTCCCCAATGGTACGATCAAGGGATGTGTCTTATCTTTTTGATTCTCAGTAATATCTCTAAAGGAGACTGTTGAAATTGCTTGATTAGGCACTTCAATACCAACAAATGACTTACCTGGAATTGGTGCCTCAATCCTGATATCTTTAGCAGCTAAAGCTAAGGCCAAATCATCGGCCAAATTGACGATTTTACTTACTTTAACACCGACGGCTGGCTGAATTTCATATTTAGTGATTGTGGGACCCAAGCTGGCCTTTTTCACTTCAACATTAACACCGAAACTCTTGAAAGTTTGTTTTAATTTGTCTTTATTCTCATCGATCAAACGAACTTCGCCACTCTGATCAACTTGAGGGATCTGTTTCAATAAATCAGAATTTGGCAATTTGTAATCATCATTTTCAGATGTTTTAACACTGACTGGGGTTGGCAAATCTTTTTCATCCCCCACTGTATGTGGAGCGGTAACCACTTGTGCCTGGTCATTTGAAGATTTCTGTACATGATTTTGTGTCGCAGTTTGACTTGGAACATCAATTTGAAATTCCGGTTCTGGATCTGCTTTTTTAGCTTTAGCAAAGCTATTTACATCTTGGAACTTGTCATCATCTCGTTCTACTGGACGGTCCTTTTTAGGTTCGGACTTAGGCTTATTATTACGTTTATCAACATAATTATCATATCCGCCTGACAAAGCTTTTTTAGCACCAACAATTCCATGTTTGAAATATAACAAAATATTTGTAAAGACGATTCCGACCTGTTTCATTGTGACATTCAACAGCATTAAGATACCGATAAAAATCATTAAGAAGATAATGAAATATGTTCCAAATGTTGAAAACAGTGGCATACATAGACTAAATAGATATGATCCAATCATGCCTCCACCAGCTGATTCAGAAACAGAGAACTTCGCCATATCTGCTGATAAAATATTCCAAGTTATCATATTATAATTGTGATACAAAGCTAGTTTTGAAAATAGAATCGCATGCAAAATTAACAGCACTCCTAAGTAGGTGAAAAACAGGCCAAAATTTCTCTTAGGTGTCATCACTGGAATCCTGCCAGTTGCAATAATGAATACTGCTATGAAAATACTAATGATCAATAGAACCGGATAACTATCCCCGACAAAAATTCGATAGACATTATCGAAAAATTTACCGACCATCCCAAATTTAAATAGTCCTAAAAAGGACAACACGATCCAAAACAAACTAAGGATCGACTTTATCAAGCGACCATTATTATTTTTTTTAGCTTTGGTAGTTCTAGTTGATTTTGTTTTTGTTGTTTTTCTAGGCGTTGTTTTTGCCTTTCTTCTTGCCATAAAAACCTCACTAATTCTCGATTACTCACTAAAAATTATACATTATTTCCAATACAAAAATCTCTTTTGTGTAAAAAAATAAGTTTGGGTTTATTCATCCCAAACTCAAGCAACATTATTTATCTTTATTTTGTCTTTCTTCTGTCTCTTTATCGGGTTTCACTCCAGAATTGGCCGTAAAATTCAATGAAATACCTTGATTCAAGGTTACTGCTGTAACTTGATATGTCAATGTTTCAATATATTCTACGACGGGACGTGAAACTTGCTCGACTTCTTTTGGTTTAAGATCTTCAGGTTCATCATGGAAGTCCGTTAATTGAACCACTTGTCCTATCAAACCGGATACTTTAAAAGGTGCTCCCTCTGGATGAACTTCAAAAGGAATGATAATTTGAAAAATTTTCCCCTTGCTTTCGTCCATTGGCTTTCCCTGCTCATCTTTTAAATCAGGATGTTCAATTGAGATATGTAAATCCTGTTTAGCGTCAGCCGATGGTGACTCAACGTCATAGTGGAATGCGTTTACTGTTACAGGACCCTTTAATGTTTTCATGTTCAATACCCCTTTAATCTAATTTATCATGTTCATAATGATGAGATAATTCTAAACCAGCAAAGTTTTGTTGGCGCACTGCCTCATAAATTACTAAAGCACAGCTATTCGACAAATTCAATGCTCTAATGTTGTCACTCATTGGGATCCTTAAACATTTTTCAGGATTTCTACGCATAAAGTCTTCAGGCAAACCTGTTGTTTCTTTACCAAATAGGAAATAATGATCAACTGAAGTATCACTGAAATCTTTGTCTGAATAAATTGTATCAGAGAATTTAGTAATCAAATATAAATACTGGTCATCCGGGATCGATTTGATAAAATCATCCAGGGTATCATGATAAGTAATGTCGACTTTGTCCCAGTAATCCAACCCAGCACGCTTCATGTGGGCATCATCAGTACTGAAACCTAGCGGACGAATCAAATGTAATTTTGTGTTTGTCCCAGCACAAGTTCTAGCAATATTTCCAGTATTAGCTGGCATAAGTGGTTGATACAATACGATATGATTAGTCATTTCCTACTCCTTTTGAATTAAAAAAAACGCATACCCTCGGTGACACTCACGGCAAGGACATGCGTTAGTTAAACCCGTCAAATTTACTTGCTTTTGTCAAAACGATTTCTGAGAAAAACAAATAACCACAAAGTTTATAAACAGTATAGACGATAAATTTGGACTATACAATATAAATTTGAATAAACCATGATTATTTTTTGATTATTTCATCATTTTTCGGTTCATCGAGCTCTTTTATATCTTGCTCATCGTACCAAGTCGAATTACGTTTGAACCAATTGAAGATCCTTGTACAGATTATTTTTAAAATTGCAAAGATCGGAATACCAGCAATCATTCCAATCAAACCAAACATACCTGCAGCAACTAATAATACTAAAATAGTGGTTACTGGATGCATCTGCATTTTATTTCCCACAATGATCGGCGAAATAACACGTGTTTCAATTGTCTGCTCAACGATAAAGACAATCAATACCTTAATTACCATTGAAGGTGAAACAAAGGCAGCAATAACAAGTGAAGGTATCAAGGCCAAAGTTGAACCTACGTACGGGATCAGATTTAAAATACCAGCAGCAATACCTAAAACTAAAGCATAGCGTTGACCGATAATTAGATAACCAACAAAGAACATTACGGCTACCCAGAATGCGACCGTCAACTGGCCCGTTATATATGAACTAAGTGACTGGCTCATTTCTGTCAACATATCAGTAGCTGAACGACGTAATCTTGTTGGTACAAATTTAACAACTGAATCCTTGAACTTCTTATCATCCTTTAACATGAAGAAAAGAATGAACGGTGCCGTAAGTAAGATTACAATAACATTAGTCACAACGCTCAAGGCTGAGCCAATATTATTGAACGTTTGCGGTAAAATATGGTCGATCGACTTTTCAAAATTAGAACTAAATTTGGCATTAGCATCAGCTAGTCGATCTTTGAAGACGTGTAACTTAGGATCTTTAAAGAGATCCTGTAATGATTTATTCAAAGAATCCCAATACTGTGGCCAGTTTTTAGCCAAAGAATCGATCTGATTTTGAACAAATGGAATCAGCGACATAACTCCCCAGACTAATAAAGCCGCTATGATAATAAAGACAAAGATTATTGATATTACTCTTTTAACATGAAACTTAGTCTCTAAAACATTTATCAGTGGATTAATTAAATAATACAGTATCAAGGCCAGAATAACTGGTGGCATTGTGATACCTAAAATTTGATTTATCGGTGTGAAAACAAATTTTATCTTTGAAAATAAGAAAACTATTAAGAAGATCAAAAAAACATTCAATAGAACGACCGTTAATTGGTTGTTCAAAAACCATCGATAAAATAAGCTTTTTTCTTTCTTTGGAGATTCTTTCATATACTCACCCACGTACTTTTCTATAATAATTGGTTTACGCCATTTATAATGTATACTATACAATGTTTGGAGGTAATTATAAATGTTAGAAAAGGTGCTACTTAGTGGCTACACCAACAGAGGGAAAGGAATTTATCAAGCTGAGCTTGACACAGATTCCCGAACCATCTCAGAACCAACACCATTGATCGACTTAAATGATCCGACATATATTGATGTTACAAACGATTTAAAATTGATAGCACTTGTCAAAAAAGATGGTCAGGGCGGTATTGCAGTCTACGACATTAATTCTGATCCTAAATTATTGGACGAAGATATTTCAGAAAAAACTTCACCATCTTACGTAAAATTTGATGCTAGTCGTAACTTGATCTTCAGTTCTTACTTTCATTTAAGCAAAGTAAAGATTGACCACTTGTCAACCAATGGCAAGATCGAGCATTACGCGACATTAATGTTTGAAGGCTCTGGTCCTAGACCTGAACAAGATCAATCAAAACCTCATTTCAGTGCTTTAACGCCTGATGGTAAACTAATTATCTGTGATTACGGAGCCGATCGTATATACATTTACGGTTTGGATGATCCTAAGAACCCTCAATTGTTGAATGAATACACCATACCTAGTGGTTATGCACCTAGACATCTTGTCTTTCATCCAACTGAATCCTACCTATATGTAGCTTGCGAATTATCATCTAAAGTTTTGGTCTTAGAATATGATCCAGAAGATTCGCGTCTAACTTTGGTTGATGAAGTTGATGCGGCTAAAGATGAACAAAAGAATACAACTTCTGCTATTAGAATCAGTAATGATGGTAAATTTCTCTATGTTTCAACTAGAGGAGCAGATGCACTTACCATCTTTACAGTCGATCCTGATGGCTCACGCCTAAAGAAAATCGACACGATAAAAACCAAAGGCAAGGGTCCTAGAGATTTTGATCTTGATCCTTCACAAAACTTTGTCCTTGCTGCTAATCAGGATAGTGATAATTTAACGCTTTATAAACGAAACTCCAAAAAAGGAATTTTAACAATTCTTGAATATGATATTGCTATTCCTGAGTGTGTATGTGTACACTTTATCTAGTTTTAATTAATTTTAGGAGAAAATTTTATAATGATCATTGAAATAATAAAAACTATTATTCTGGGTATTATTGAAGGTTTTACTGAATTCCTACCTATCAGTTCAACTGGACATCTTTACCTAGCCGATGAGTTCGTTAAATTAAACGAAACTCCTGCTTTTATCCACATGTTCATGGTTGTTATCCAGTTCGGTGCGATTTTAGCTGTTATCTTGATTTACTTTCACAAACTCAATCCTTTCTCACCTAAGAAATCTAGTCATGAAAAGAAATTGACTTGGAATATTTGGTTTAAAGTTCTAGTTGCCATTATTCCTTCTGTCGTAATTGGATTTCCACTAAATGATTGGATGGATGCCAATCTAACAAGCTGGCAAGTAATTGCAGCTACACTTTTGATTTATGGTATCTTGTTCATCGTTGTTGAGAATTACTTTAAAAACAAACGTCCTCAAGTAACTGATCTTGACAATCTTTCATATAAGACAGCCTTTGAGATTGGACTTTTCCAAGTGTTATCACTTGTTCCCGGAACATCACGTTCTGGTGCCACGATTCTCGGTGGTATCTCAATTGGTACTTCAAGATTCGTAGCTACTGAGTTCTCATTCTTCTTGGCTATTCCAACTATGTTTGGTGCCAGTCTTTTGAAGATTATCAAATATTTCAAGAATGGAAATACATTTACATCCAGCCAAGCTATTATTTTAATTATCGGTACTCTAGTATCGTTTATCGTAGCTTATGGATCAATCAAGTTCTTGTTGAATTATATTAAACGTAATGACTTCAAGGCTTTTGGTTGGTATAGAATTATTTTAGCTGTTATTGTTATATTATACTTTGGATTCATGAAAGCTTACATTTAGAACGCCGTCGGGCGTTTTTTTTATGACAAAATTTAATGGAAGAAGTGATTATTATCTTTAAAGAAATTGCTGTTGAAAACTTTACTAATATTCCCCAAGCTGTATTAGCTGGTGCCAATCGAATTGAATTAAATGACAATCTAGCTGCTGGTGGAACTACACCAAGTTTGGGAGTTCTACAAGAAAGCGCCAAATATCTTCAAGAAAAATCTATTCCTTTAGTGGAAATGATTCGCCCTCGTGGTGGGAACTTTGTCTATAACGACTTGGAAATAAAAATGATGGAATCCGACTTATTTGAAGCGCAAAAGCTAGGTGTCGACGCTGTCACTTTTGGAGCCTTAACACCCACTGGTGAACTTGATGAAGATGCTATGGAACAATTAATCGCTGCTAGTGCTGGTATGCAAATTGTTTTCCATATGGCCTTCGATGATATATCGAATGATAAACAAGATAAAACCATCGATTGGCTAGTTGATCACGATGTAGATCGTATTCTTACGCACGGTGGTCCGTTTGAAATTCCTATCACAGATAACCTGGATAATCTCAAGCGATTGATCAAATATGCGGACGGACGTATTACGATTTTACCTGGTGGCGGCGTTACATACGAAAATTGTGATGAAATTTCCGAGGTTTTAGGTGTTAAAGAATTACATGGTACGCGTTTAATTGATTTAGCTTAATTGCAAAAAAAAGGTATCTGCAATGAACCCCAGTAATTGGAGTTGATTATGAAATTTTACGTCTAATCACTTAAATGTGATTAGGCGTTTTTTGA